>CAVALA010000051.1:0-17933 GCA_963589615.1 Prevotellamassilia timonensis | reverse complement strand
ACTGATGACGATAGCCGTTGAGCTTGCGATAGCCCTTACGACGCTTCTTGTGGAACACAAGCACCTTGTCGCCCTTTACGAGTGAGGAAACTACCTCGCATACGACCTTGGCGCCGTCAACCGTGGGAGCACCCACTTTCACTTCGCCGTTGTTGTCAACCAACAACACGTTCTCAAATTCAACAGTCTGGCCGTTTTCGGCGCCGCAGATGTGGTTTACGAAGAGCTTCTTGCCTTCTTCTGCTTTGAACTGCTGACCGTTAATCTCTACGATTGCGTACATTTAAATAAATTGTATAAACGGGTTTTTCCGGGAGGCGAACCGCAACGGCGGATACTTGTCTGGCCCCAACGGACTCTAAATCGGCTGCAAATGTACACCTTTTTTCTGACGCACAGCACCTTCGCTCCCATTTTTCGCCTTTTTTTTCCCACATTTCTCCTTCCCAAGGGAGAAAACCACAACGATTGGCTCACATTTCCCCAAAGATTATCTACTTTTGCAACGATGCGCGACATACGTCCTGCCGCGCTGCCACACATTATTATATATACACCGTCTATCGGCTCCTATATATAATAATGCGTCTACCTCCTCACACACCGAAAACTTACCGAAAGATGAACAGATACCTCCTCGCCGTGGCCCTTGCCATGGCTACCACGGGCGCCGTGGCACAAACGTCGGCGCAGATACACCAGGATTTCACCGCGCGACAGGTGGAAATGAAATCGGCCGGCATCGAAGACCAGCTCAGCCAAACGGAGTTGAGCGCAGAGTGTCGCAACGCCTTGGAATTTCTCTACGCCTACATGCCCTGGCCCGACGTGGCCGACTACTCCACCGACTTCTACACCGCACAGGTCCAATGTGCCCTGCAAGCCCGCAAGGAAATGACGTGGGGCGCTAAGGTGCCCGACCGCGAATGGCTCCACTTCGTGCTCCCCCTTCGCGTGAACAACGAAAATCTCGACGAATTCCGCACCACTTGTTACGACGAACTCAAAGAGCGCGTCAAAGGGCTTTCAATGGCCGAAGCCGTGATGGAAGTGAACCACTGGTGCCACGAACACGTCACCTACAAACCCTCCGACGCCCGCACCTCTTCGCCCTTGGCGAGCATGAAGACCGCCACGGGCCGTTGCGGCGAAGAGTCCACCTTTACCGTAGCCGCCCTCCGCGCCGTGGGCATCCCGGCACGCCAAGTCTACACGCCCCGTTGGGCACACACCGACGACAACCACGCCTGGGTGGAAGCCTGGGTGGACGGAAAGTGGCATTTCCTCGGAGCTTGCGAGCCCGAAGCCGTTCTCGACCTCGGCTGGTTCAATCAGCCGGCTTCGCGCGGCATGTTGATGCACACCAAGGTGTTCGGTCGCTACGACGGTCCCGAAGACGTGATAGACCGCACCGACTGCTACACCGAAATTAACGTCACCGCCAACTACGCACGCACCGCACGCACCACAGTCACCGTCTGTGATGCCTCGGGCAAGCCCGCTGCCGGCGCCGACGTGGCTTTCAAGATTTACAACTACGGCGAACTCTACACCGTGCAGCACGCCAAGGCCGATAACTCCGGCAAGGCTTCCATCCTCACCGGACTTGGCGACATGGTGGTGTGGGCCTCGAAAGACGGCCACTACGGCGTAGCCCAATTTACCGGCGGACGCAACGCCGACGTGAGCCTCCCACTCAAATACAAAGCGGGCGATGCGTTCTCGCAGGAACTGACGCTCGTGCCCCCTGCAGCGACCGACAATGTGCCTGCCGTCTCCCCCGAAGCTGCTGCCCGCAACAAGGTGCGCCTTGCCCAGGAAGACTCCATCCGCACGGCCTACGTCCACACCTTTGCCACACAGGAAATGACGGACAGCGTCTGCGCTGAGCTTGGCGTAGACGACGCAGCACGCGTTCACGCCCTCGTGAAGAAAGCTTGCGGCAACTGGCAGAGCGTCTACGACGTCGTGGAGAGTTTCCCCCGCACCGAGACGCTCGACCTGCTCGAGTCGCTCACCGACAAAGATCTGCGCGACTTCGCCCCCGAAGTGATTCAGGACCACCTGCAGTTTGTCATCTCTGAGGACGGCGACGGCGGCGACATCGTAGAAGGCGAACTCGACGAGAACGGCAATCCCATCGACGGCGGCGAAGCCACCGAAACCACCACGCAGTCCAAGGCCGCCGACCTCACCGCCGAGCAGCGCGAGTTCCAAATCCGTTACGTGCAGTGTCCGCGCATTGCCAACGAAATGCTCACCGGTTGGCGCTCCTACTTCTCCGGCGCTTTCAAACCCAGCGAACTGAAAGACTACCACAAGGATCCCACAAAATTTGTCAAGTGGATTGACAAGAACATCACCAGCAATCCCGAGCGCAACCCGCAAGGCTACTGCCTCTCACCCTCGCAGGCCATGGAAACGCGCCTCGCCGACGTGCGCAACAAGGGCATACTCTTCGTTGCAGCCATGCGCTCCATCGGTGTGCCCGCACGCATCGACGAAGTGACGGGCAAGGTGCAGTTTGCCAAGATGGACGCCGCACAGACCATGCCCACTGAAAAATCCGTACAATGGCAGACGGTGCGCTTCGCCGACGAGAAGGAAGAGAGCCGCAACGCCGATGCAACCGCCACGCTGAAGCTCGACTACACGCCGCGCGAGCACATGGAGAACCCGGGCTACTACTACCACTTCACGCTGAGCCGCCTCGCGGGAGCGCAGCCCGTGCTCCAGAACTACCCCGAGACCGCCACTTGGACGTCTACTTTCAAGAATGGCACACAGGTCGACGCCGGCGACTACGTGCTGACTTCCGGCACGCGCCTTGCCGACGGCACTGTGCTTGCCAACGTGAGCGTGTTCCCCGTGGCGGCGGGAACGACCACCAGCCAAAAACTCGTGATGCGTGAGGACAAGGAAGCGCCCACCGTGATTGGCTCGTTCAACGCCGAGAACCTCTACACCGACTGCGCTTCGGGCAAGACGAAGAGCGTGCTTTCGACCACCGGCCGTGGCTACTACGCCCTGGCGCTGGCTCGCGCCAACCACGAACCTACGAACCACGTGCTCCACGACATGGAGAAGGTGCGCACGCAACTCGAAGCGTGGGGCCGTCCCATCCTCGTGGTCTTCCCCTCGCAGGACGAATATGAGCGTTTCCAGAAGAACAGTGCAGAGTTCACCAACCTTCCCTCCACGCTCTCCTTCGGTGTCGACACGGAAGGCCAGGTGAAAGCCGACCTCTTCGGTGGCACGCTGACGAAGTCGGAGGAAATGCCCATGGTGGTGCTTGCCGACACGTTCAACCGCGTGGTGTTCACCTCTCAAGGCTACACCATTGGCCTTGGCGAGCGCCTCGTGAAAACGTCAGCAAAACTGAAATAAACCCTTCCGCCTCTGGCTGAGAATGTAAAGCAAAGTGCCCCGGCTCTTCGAAGAGTCGGGGCACTTTGTGGATTTATGCGTTTTGTTATGCCAAAGCAGTGGCAACAACCTTTTCGACGGCTGCTTCGAGGCCCGAAGCGTCCTTTCCGCCTGCGGTGGCGAAGTGGGGAGCGCCGCCGCCGCCGCCCTTGATGAGCTTGGCAGCCTCGCGAACGAGAGCACCGGCGTTGAGCGAGCGAGTCTCCACGAGGTTCTTGCTGATCATGACGGTGAGGAGGGGCTTGCCTTCGTGGGTGGAGCCAAACACGCAGAGCGTGTCGTTGGGGAGCATACCGCTCACCTGGAAGGCGAGGTCCTTGACGGCATCGGGTGCGATGGCCGTGGGAATGACGCACTTCACGAGGCGCACGCCGTTGGTTTCCTGAGCGTTGGCAACGAGCTTGTCGCGAAGCGAAGCGAGCTGCTGCTTGACGTGAGCTTCAACTTGCTTCTTGAGTCCGTCGTTCTCTTCGATGGTCTTGCGAATGACGGCGGTGAGGTCCTTGGCATTGTTGAAGAAACTCTTCAAGTCGGTGAGAACCTGCTGCTGCGCGTATACGCTTTCTTCAGCGGCCTCGCCGGTGATGGCTTCGACGCGGCGTACTCCGGCTGCTACGCTGCTTTCGCTGACGATGCGGAAGAGTCCGATGCGACCTGTGCTCTGAGCGTGGCAACCGCCGCAGAACTCAACGCTCTTGCCGAACTGTACGACGCGCACTTTGTCGCCATACTTTTCGCCGAAGAGGGCAATGGCACCGAGCTTCTTGGCTTCTTCCATAGGCACGTCGCGGTGGTCCTGGAGAGGAATGTCCTCGCGGATGCGACGGTTTACAATGCGTTCTACCTCGCGAAGCTCTTCGGGAGTGACCTTTTGGAAGTGAGAGAAGTCGAAGCGCAGATAGTCGGGGGTGCAGAGCGAGCCTTTCTGTTCGACGTGCGTACCGAGCACTTCGCGGAGAGCCTGGTCGAGGAGGTGCGTGGCGGTGTGGTTGGCCTCGCTGCCGCGACGGAGCTTCTCGTTCACTTCAGCGTGGAAGGCGTGTTCGGGATGAGCGGGAAGTTTCTTGGTGAGGTGGATGGGGAGATTGTTCTCGCGCTTGGTATCGAAGATTTCCACGCGCTCTTCGCCGTCGACGAGTTGGCCCTTGTCGCCAACCTGTCCACCCATTTCGGCATAGAAAGGAGTTTGGTCGAGCACGAGTTCGTAGAACGTCTGCTTCTTTTGTTCCACGCGACGATAGCGGAGAATGTGGCAGTCGCAAGCTGTTTCGTCCCAGCCGAGGAATTTCGTTTCGCCCTCAGCGAGTACTACCCAGTCGCCTGCCGAAACGGCTGCGGCGTTGCGTGCGCGTTCCTTCTGCTTCTGCATTTCGGCGTTGAAGGCATCTTCGTCCACTTCGAGGCCGTTCTCGTGACAGATGAGTTCGGTGAGGTCGAGGGGGAAGCCGTAGGTGTCGAAGAGGGTGAAAGCCTTTTCGCCGTTAACCGTCTTGCTGCCGGCTTTGAGGGTTTCGGCAATGACGCCTTCGAGCATGCTGATGCCGGTGGAGAGGGTGCGGAGGAAGCTTTCTTCCTCTTCCTGCATGACGCGGCCGATGAGCGTCTGCTGAGCGCGGAGTTCGGGATAAGCATCGCCCATCTCGCTCACGAGCGTGGGCACGAGGCGGCAAAGGAAGGCTTCGCGCTGGCCAAGGAAGGTGTAGGCGTAGCGAACGGCGCGGCGGAGGATGCGGCGGATGACGTAGCCGGCCTTGGCATTAGAGGGAAGCTGACCGTCGGCTATGCTGAAGGAGATGGCACGAAGGTGGTCGGCAATGACGCGCATGGCGACGTCGACTTTCTCTTCTTTGCCGTATTCGTAGCCGGAGAGTTCGCCAATCTTACGGATGATGGGCTGGAAAATGTCGGTGTCGTAGTTGGATGTCTTGCCTTGGATGGCGCGCACGAGGCGCTCGAAGCCCATGCCGGTGTCGATGACATTCATGGACAGTGGCTCGAGCGAACCATTGGCCTTGCGGTTGAACTGCATGAACACGATGTTCCAGATTTCGATGACCTGGGGATCGTCTTTGTTTACGAGTTCGCGTCCGGGCACTTTGGCTTTCTCTTCTGCCGAGCGGCTGTCGAGGTGAATCTCGGAGCAAGGTCCGCAGGGGCCGGTGTCGCCCATTTCCCAGAAGTTGTCGTGCTTGTTGCCGTTGATGATGTGGTCGGCGGGCACGTGCTTGAGCCAGTAAGAGGCGGCTTCGTCGTCGCGTGTGAGGTTTTCTTCTTCCGAACCTTCAAACACGGTGACGTAAAGGTCGGCGGGGTTGAGGTGAAGCACGTCAACAAGATATTCCCATGCGTAGTCGATGGCGCCTTCCTTGAAGTAGTCGCCGAAGCTCCAGTTGCCGAGCATTTCGAACATGGTGTGGTGGTAGGTGTCGTGACCTACTTCTTCGAGGTCGTTGTGCTTACCGCTGACGCGGAGACATTTCTGAGAGTCGGCGCGACGACGGGGTTCGGGGTCGCGCTGGCCGAGTATGATGTCCTTCCACTGGTTCATGCCTGCGTTGGTGAACATGAGGGTGGGGTCATCCTTGATGACCATCGGTGCGGAAGGCACGATGGTGTGTCCTTTCGACTCAAAGAATTGTTTGTACGAGTCGCGGATTTCGTTGGCTGTCATCATATGGTGTTGTTTGTTAATTTCGTGTGCAAAATTACTGCAAGGAGCGTGACGGGCAAAGGCTACCGCGCGGTTTTTCCTTGGGAAGGGTCTTGAATGTCAGTTTCGGCCGGTGCGCTTTCGGCTTTCTCCAACACGTAGCAGTCGCCATGGTGCTTCACGTTCTTCTCTTGATTCAAGTGCTCAAGGGCGGCGTGGTGCACGCGGCTGGAAAAGTCGGTGTGGACGAGTTCGCGTTCGGTGTGTGGACGGCCGTCGGCGAGGATGTGGAGGTAGCGCTGTGCGAGTTCTTCCACTTCGTCGGTCGTTGGAGGTGTGCCGGCTTGGGCCATGCAGATGTCGCAGTGGCCGCAGTCGTCGTCTTCGTCGGCGAAATAGTGGAGGAGGGTACGTGCGCGGCATATCTTCTTCTGCGTGACGTAGTGAATCATGGAATTGACGCGGTGGGCATAACTGTCGCGGCGCGTTTCGTAAACTCGCTCGGGGATAATGATGCGTTCGGCGTCGAGGCGCGGGAGGAGATAGGTGATGCGGGGCATGTCGCGCGGGGGAATGTAGCTGATGATGCGTCGGCGGCCGAGGGTGCGCAGTGCTTCGTGGAGCTGGTCGCGCGAGAGAGAGCTGTCGCGGGCCACAACGGAGTAGTCCACATATTCGTAGTCGGCGAAGAGGCCGCCGTAGTTGCGGAGCAGGCCGTTGAGCGCGGCTTCTTCCTGCGGGGAGAGGTCGTTGTAGTGGTAGAGGTCGTCGCGGCGGCAGAGAAAGCGTATGCGCGGGTCCTCTTCTACGCCCTCGGTGAAGTGGATGTAGCCCGACTGCTCGAGTAGGCTGAAGGCGCTGCGCAACTGTATGTCGAAGTGGTGAAACACTTTGCAGAAGCGGAAGAGGTCTATGGTGTAGGTGTGGCCTTCGCCGGCGCCTTCCGCCACTTGGAAAAAGTTGCTGAGGTCCTGATAGACTTTCTTGATGTACGTTCGGTCCGGGAAGGACGAGGCGAGGCGGCGGCTGAGGTTGGCGGCGTCGGTGGGGCTTACGAGGAGCACGCACCAGGCGGGCTGTCCGTCGCGTCCGGCGCGTCCGGCCTCTTGGAAGTAGGCTTCGACGGAGTCGGGCACGTTCATGTGGACCACGGTGCGCACGTCGGGTTTGTCAATGCCCATGCCGAAGGCGTTGGTGGCCACCATGACACGCGTGTCGCCACTTTGCCAGGCGCGTTGGCGCGCGTCTTTGTCGGCGCTGCCCACGAGGGCGTGGAAGTGAAGGGCTGAGATGCCTGCTTGGTTGAGCTGTTTGGCAAACTCTACGGTGTCTTCGCGGTTGCGTGTGTAGGCGATGGAACTTCCGGGTATGTGGTTGAGAATGCTGAGGAGGGCGCTGAACTTGTCGGTGGTCTGGAGCACAATGTAGCGCAGGTTGTGGCGCGAGAAGCTCATGCGGAACACGCGTTTCTCGCGGAAGTCGAGGCGCAGCATGATGTCGTCGGCCACGGCGGGCGTGGCGGTGGCGGTGAGTGCGAGCATGGGGACCTCGGGCATGAACTGGCGTATTTTTGCTATCTCGAGGTAGGGCGGACGGAAGTCGTAGCCCCACTGCGAAATGCAGTGCGCTTCGTCTATGGCGAGGAGCGTGACGGGCATGCGGCGCACTTTGGCGCGAAAAATGTCGGTGGTGAGTCGCTCGGGCGAGACGTAGAGAAATTTGTAGGCGCCGAAGACGGCGTTGTCGAGGTGACGTGCTATTTCCTCGCGGCTCATGCCGGAATAGATGGCTGCGGCGCGTATGCCGCGCTGGCAGAGGTGTTCCACCTGGTCTTTCATGAGGGCAATGAGGGGCGAAACCACGAGACACATGCCGTCGCGAGCGAGTGCGGGCACTTGAAAGGCTATGCTCTTTCCGCCTCCGGTGGGCATGAGGCCAAGGGTGTCGTGACCCTCGCCTATGCTGCGGATGATGTCGGCCTGTATGCCGCGGAAGTCGTCGTAGCCCCAATATTCGCGGAGTATTTTCCTGTATTTGTCCATGAACGGGGGAAGGTTCTGCGTATTTTATATTTTAGTTGGTCTTTAACGGCCTGATGTCGTCGATTTGGAGTTGCACCTCTCCGCGCTTGTGGGTGTTTTCTTCTATGGTGTAGCAGATGTCGAAGGCGCCGCGGGTCTTGATGTAGCGTGCTTGCGAACTCTGGCCGAAGGCAATGCCGTTCATCACGTTGTTCGACTTGTTGTCCACGAGTTCGAGCTTGATGTGCTCCTGTCCGCGCCCCACAACCTTGCTGGTTCCGTAGTCGTAGACGCGGTGGGTGCAGAAGACGGGCTTGGGATTGAGCGGTCCGAAGGGGGCGAAGCGCTTGAGCTGCTTGTAGAAGTTGAAGGTGACGTCCTTAAAGTCTATTTCGGCGTCGATGTCTATGCTCGCCTGCGTCTGTGCGTCGAGGATGTGGTCGGTGACGTACTGCTCAAAGCGCCGACTGAACTCTTCTATGTGTTCCACCTTGAGGGTGAGGCCTGCAGCGTAGGTGTGGCCGCCGAAGTTTTCGAGCAGGTCCGCGCAACTTTGCACGGCTTTGTAGACGTCGAAACCCGTGACGGAGCGAGCCGAACCTGTGGCGTAGCCTTCGGAGCGGGTGAGCACGACGGCAGGACGGTAGTACTGCTCGGTGAGGCGCGAGGCCACAATGCCGATGACGCCTTTGTGCCACTCTTCGTTGTAGATCACAATGCTGCGGCGGTCGTCGAGGTGGGGGAGGTCCTTGACCTGCTTCACGGCTTGCTCTGTGGTTTGCTTGTCGAGATCTTTGCGTGCTTCGTTGTAGAGGTTGATGCGTCCGGCTTTCTCGAGCGCGGCGGGGTAGTCGCGTTCCACGAGGAGTTCCACGGCTTCTTTGCCATTCTGGATGCGTCCGGAGGCATTGATGCGTGGACCAATCTTGAAGATGATGTCGTTCATCGTCAGCTCGCGTCCGGAGAGTCCGCACACTTCGATGATGGCTTGCAGACCGATGCTGGGATTGGAGTTGAGGCAGCGCAGACCGTGGTAGGCGAGCACGCGGTTCTCGCCCGTGACGGGCACGATGTCGGAGGCGATGCTCACGGCGCAGAGGTCGAGTAGGGGAGCGAGTTTGTTGAACTCAATGCCGTTGTTCGTGGCGAAGGCTTGCATAAACTTGAAGCCCACGCCGCAGCCGCTGAGGTTGGTGTCGGGGTAAGTGTTGTCGTGTCGTTTGGGGTTGAGAATGGCTGTGGCACAGGGTAGTTCGCTGTCGGGCACGTGGTGGTCGCAGATGATGAAGTCTATGCCGAGAGTCTTCGCGTAAGCTATTTCTTCGATGGCCTTGATGCCGCAGTCGAGCACGATGATGAGTTTCACTCCCGTGGCGGCGGCGAAGTCAATGCCTTTGCGGCTTATGCCGTAGCCTTCCTCGTAGCGGTCGGGTATGTAGTAGTCAACGTTGGAGTAGTACTGCAGGATGAATTTGTAGACGAGTGCTACGGCAGTACACCCGTCCACGTCGTAGTCGCCGAACACGAGTATGCGTTCCTTGCGTCCCATGGCCGCATTGAGGCGTTCCACAGCCACGTCCATATCGTTCATGAGATAGGGGTCGTGGAGTTCGGAGAGCTGGGGGCGGAAGAAGTGCTTGGCCTGCGCTGCTGAGGTGATGCCGCGGTCTATGAGCAGTTTTCCGAGAACGGGGTGGATGCCCAGTTCCTTGGCCAGCTCGCGCGCTTGTGTGGCAGCGGTCGACGAAGGAGCTACGTAGTTCCATTTGTAGTTCATCGTATATTGTCATTTTTATTGTTTTCTGAGGGAGGTATATATAAGGTGGCAGCGCGTCGTTTGCCGACGCGCCTATGGAGGCGAGGTTTTCGGAACCTCGCAATCTTCACGGCCTCACGGAAGCTTTCGCAAGCTTCGGGTGCCCTTAGACGTTTGCCACGCGCATGATGTCGGCAAAGACGCCGGCGGCGGTCACGGCAGCACCAGCTCCGTAGCCTTGGATGAGCATGGGGTAGTCTTTGTAGCGCTCGGTGGTGAGCAGCACAATGTTGTTGGAGCCTTCGAGGTCGTAGAGCGGATGGCCGGCGGCAAACTCTTTCAGTCCTACGCGGCCTTTTCCGTTTTCCCACTCGGCAACGAAGCGCCAGCGCTTGCCTTCGCTCTCGAGGCGGCGTCGCTCGGCTTCGAAGTGTGCGTCGAGTGTGGGGAGTTGTGCCCAGAAGTTTTCCAGCGTGCCGGCAAAGAGTTCGTCGGGGATGAAGAGGTGGCTATCGATGTGGTCGATGTCCACGCGATACCCGCTCTCGCGGGCTAGAATGACGAGTTTGCGCATCACGTCCTTGCCGGAGAGGTCAATGCGCGGGTCGGGTTCGCTGTAGCCGTTCTCCTGCGCCATGCGCACGGCGCGGCTGAGGGGAATGTCGGCAGAGAGCGTGTTGAACACGTAGTTGAGCGTACCGCTCAGTACGGCCTCAATACGCAGCACGCGGTCGCCCGTGGCGCGGAGGTCGTTGATGGTGTTGATGATGGGCAGTCCTGCGCCCACGTTGGTCTCAAAAAGAAGTTTCACGCCGCGGTCGCGCGCCGTGTCTTTCAGCAACTTGTAGTTTTCGTAGGCTGATGAGGCTGCAATTTTGTTGGCCGCCACGATGTTCACGTTGTGGCGGAGCAGGCGCAGATACTGCGCAGCCACTTCTTCGCTTGCTGTGCAGTCCACGAAGACAGAGTTGAAGATGTTCATCTGTTCAATCTCTTCCATCATGCGCTCCACGCCGCCGGCTGGAGCCGATGCGAGGAGTTCGCGGTAGTTGGATGGGTCAATGCCGTCGCGGTTGAAAATGGCGTGGCTGCGTCCGCCTATGCCCACGAGGTTGATTTTCAGTCCGCGCTCGTTGAGCAGTTTGTCTTTTTGTGCTGCAATTTGCTCTAGCAGGCTTCCGCCCACCGTTCCTGTGCCACACACGAAGAGGTTCAGCTCTTCGTGTTCACTGAGAAAAAAACTGTCGTGCAGCACGTTGAGCGTCTTTTTCAACTGTGTGCGCTCCACGACGAAGGAGAGGTTCATCTCTTTTCCGCCCATGGCTACGGCGGCTATGCTGATGCCGTTTCGTCCGAGCACGCTGAAGAGTTGTCCGGCGATGCCCGGTTTGTGGTACATGCGTTCGCCCACTACTGCCACGCTGGCCTGGCCTTCGAGCAGCAGGGCCGGGTTCATGGCCCCGTCGGCTATTTCGGAGGCAAACTCGCTGTCGAGCAACTGACAGGCGTGGCGGCCGTCGGCTGAAGAGACGCAGAGCGAGGTGCTCGTTTCGGAGGAATTCTGTGCCACCATAAACACGCTGACGCCGCCGCGTGCGAGGGTGTCGAAGATGCGGCGGTTCACACCGATCACGCCGACCATTGTGGGTCCGCTCACGGTGACCATGCTCGTTTCGCTCACGGAGGTGATGCCTCGGATGGGGCGTTCGCTCTGTGCGGCGTCGCGGCGGATGACGCTTCCGCGGTGTTCGGGGTGGAACGTGTTCTTTACATAGATGGGTATGTTCTTTTGGCAGACGGGGTAGATGGTGGGTGGGTATACCACCTTTGCGCCGAAGTTGCAGAGTTCCATGGCTTCGGCGTAGGAGAGTTGGTCTATGGTGAAGGCGTTGGGAATGAGGCGCGGGTCGGCGGTGAGAAATCCGTTCACGTCGGTCCATATTTCCAGCGCGTCGGCATCGAGTGCTGCGGCAATGAGCGCTGCCGTGTAGTCCGAGCCACCACGTCCGAGGTTGGTGGTCACTCCGCTTTCGGCGTCGGCAGCGATGAATCCGCCCATCACTGCCACTGCGGGCTGCGAGGCAAAGGTTTCGCGAATGAGGCGGTTGGTGGTGTCGATGTCCACGAGGTGGCGGTCGGTGTGGGGTATGGTTTTGATGAACGAACGCGAGTCGTAGTGGCGTGCCCCTTCAATGAGTTCGCTCACGATGAGCGAGGAGAGGCGTTCGCCGTAGGCCACGATGGCATCGGCTGTCTTGGGCGTGAGGTCTTGTATGAGACACACACCGTGGAGGATGCTGCGGAGTTCGGCAATGTGTGCGTCGAGTTTTGCCACGAGTCTTTCCTGCCGTTCTTCGGGAATCACGTCGTTTACCATCTGCTGGTGGCGCTGGGCGAGGTTGCCGAGTTCCACGGCGTAGGACTTGTCGCCCTTTGCAGCGGCGCGCGTGATGCGCAGAAGTTGGTCGGTCACGCCACCGAGGGCCGAAACGACCACGATGACGGGCTTCTCCGTTTCTTCAACGATATGCTTGAGGTTGAGTATGGGGGCGACGGTGCCTACGGACGAACCGCCGAATTTGAGTACTTTCATTTTTTCTTCGCGTCAGTTTTTGCGTGAAAGGAAATGGGATATATCTCTCATTTCAGAGTTTTACGTTTGTCTTTGCGGGTTTCGACTCGTTCTGCAGGCGGTCGAGTGCGGTGACAACGTAGGTATATTTTGTGCTGCCGCCGTTGAAGGGCAGTTTGTACATGGTCTGCGGAGTGATGGCCACGATGTGTGAGGAGGAGTGAAGGTCAATGCGCTCGCCTTTGGCAAAGCGGTAGACCACGTAGTTGCGAGCCTCGTCGAGGGCGTGCTTGGCGGCGGGTTCAGTCCAGAAGAGGTAGTAGCCGTCGGGCATCCATTCGGCTTTCAGCTTGCGTGCCTTCTTCGGTGCTTTGTTGTCGAGGAAGGGGAAGAGGGGCTGGAGGGCAGGCGTGCGGAAGTAGTTCTGCTTGAGTGCTGTGGCGTAGTTGCCTTCGTTGCGCACCACGGCGGCCGAGTACCAGAGGCACGAACCTTGAATGCCGCGGAGCGAGCGTTGGAGGCGGAACTTCTCCGCCATTTGGTTCTGCTGCGGATTCTTAAGGTCGGAGGCGCGCACGGTTCGCTCCACGTCCTGACCGATGAAGAGTGGGCGTCCGCCGGCAAAGCGGCTCCACCACTTGACGAGTTCGGCATAGTCGGCGGCCTTGTGGCCAATCTCCCAGTAGAGTTGGGGCACGGTGTAGTCCACCCATCCTTTGTTGATCCAGTAGAGCACGTCGGCGTAGAGGTCGTCGTAGTTTTGCGTGCCGTTGGTCTTGGAACCGGGCAGGTTGCTGCCGGCTTTGGCGTTGTGGTAGATGCCGAAGGGGCTTACGCCGAACTTCACCCAGGGTTTGGCGTGGTGGATGGAGTCGGAGAGCATTTCGATGAAGAGGTTCACGTTGTAGCGCCGCCAGTCGCCGATGTCGTTGATGGCGTTGCGGTATTTGGCGTAGGTTTGCTGGTCGGGGATGGGGAGTCCTGCCACGGGGTAGGGATAGAAATAGTCGTCGATGTGGAGTCCGTCCACGTCGTAGCGTCGCACGATGTCGGCGGCTATGGAACAGATGTAGGTGCGGTTTTCGTGTAGCCCCGGATCGAAGAGGTAGAGTCCGTCGTACTCAAAGAAGCGCCCGGGATTTTTCACGTAGGGGTGGGTGACGGCAAGTTCCTTCGTGCCTTTCGTCTTGGCGCGGAAGGGGTTTATCCACGCGTGGAGTTCCATGCCGCGTCGGTGGCATTCGGTCACCATCCATGCGAGCGGGTCCCAATAGGGTTTCGGGGCGCGTCCCTGCTGACCGGTGAGGTAGCGGCTCCAGGGTTCGTAGGGCGAGGCGTAGAAGGCGTCGGCTTCACCGCGCACTTGAAACATGATGGCGTTCACGCCGCAGCGCTGCAGTTCGTTAAGCTGACGGGTGAGGTTGTCCTGCATCTCTTTTGTGGACATGCCTTGGAACTGTCCGTTGATGAACTGAATCCAAGCACCGCGAAACTCGCGTTTGGGCGCTTCGCTCTGCGCCGTTGCGGTGAGGGCAAAGGCGAGCAGCAGGAGGATGAGTTGTAGGGGCTTCTTCATAGTGGAGTAGGGGAGTCGGGGAAGTGTGTACATTTAGGTAGCAAAGTTAACTAATTTTTCCGTGTTGTTAGGTATGAATGGCCAAGAAGAAATCTAAAGTATGCTACGCGCGTGTATACGCGCGCGTTTACACCGAAGTTTGTACCACTTGCTGTCACCTGTCACCGGCTGCTTCGCGAATGTGCCAACGTGCAGAAGTGCGAAGTGCAAATAAGGGAATGAAGAATACGCTCAAATGACGGTGACGGCAAAAGTAAACGTTCACAAAAGTTTTGCCTCGTTAAGTCTTTGGTGTTGCTTTTTTTTTGTTTCGTGTTCATGACCGATTTTTATATGTTGATGACGAAAAATTGGTGGTGCTTGAAAACAATTCGTCAGCCGCTGCTAAGGCGTGAAAACCTTGAAAAACAGACGAAAATGACCTTTTTGAGGAAAACGTGGGTGACAGATGACAGTAACATGTTCAAACTTCGGTGCAATGCGCGCGTACGCGTGCGCGCAATCGCTGCACTTGGCGCGAAATGCAGTGGCAAAATATGTTGTAAACTTGTGTGAAAAATTTGCTGCGTGCCCAACGTTTTGGGCTGGGAGGGAATTTGAATTTGCTGCCTTGGAATTTAAAATTTGTGCCTTGGAATTTCAATTTGCTGGCTTCGCAGAAACTTTTGCGTCGTGCGTTTTGAGGGTGTAACGCATGGAGGTCACGTATCCGACGTGACTGATGAGCGCGAAAATACAAGGCGCCAGCACGAAGAACCGTCCGTGACGGCGTGTAGAGCGTCACGTCGGAGACGTGACCCCATGCGCTTGCGCCTTCATATGTTGTTCGGGCCAAGTGTGAACGTAAACAAACAACTTTCTCCTAGCTCAACGTGTTGAGTAAGTAGCAAATTCCGATTTGCTGCCTTGAAAATTTTCTAGATGCGCAGCGGCTTGAGAAAAGCGCGCAATTTGCACCTTGGAAGATGCAAATTTCCACCAAATGTGCACCTTCCAAGGTGCACAATGCACAAAAACGGAATGGATTTGTCGCTTGTGAATAATATGGAACTCAACTTATTTTTCGAAGTTCTGCAAACTCTAAAATATTATGATTACATTTGCGCCACGTTGTCGGCAGGCCATGCACGGACCCTTCGTGAGAAAAATGTGCGTTGTGCCTCATCCGCATGAAAAACGTATCGCACTGCAGCGACGTCCCGATTTTTGTGATACGCAAGTGTAGCCCGCTTACTGCAGCGATATAATAAGAATACAACTTTTTTAAAAACCATACCTAACACCTGTCTATTCTATGGATTGGATACAATCACTTTTCACAACGACCGATTCGGTGGCGCACATCGTGCTCCTCTTCTCGCTCGTTATTGCAGTGGGCGTAGTGCTGGGCAAAATCAAGTTCGGCAGTGTGTCGCTCGGCGTGACCTTCGTGCTCTTCGCAGGAATCGTCGTGGGCCACATCTACCATCACCTGGGCATCACCGATGCCGATGGCGGATATGCCTGTCCGGCAAAGGTGCTGAACTTCATTCAAGACTTCGGCCTCATCCTCTTCGTCTACTGCATTGGCCTTCAAGTAGGTCCTAGCTTCTTCCAGTCGTTCAAGAAGGATGGCATTCAGATGAACATTATGGCCATCGGCATTGTTCTGCTCAACGTCATCACCCTCCTCGGACTTTACTACCTCGTTTTCGACACTTCCGACCCCAAGAGCCTTCCCATGGCCGTCGGCGTGCTCTACGGTGCCGTGACCAACACGCCTGGTCTTGGTGCTGCGCAGGAAGCCATCAACACCCTCGGCATCGACATGGGCGGTCAGAACATCGCTTCCGGCTATGCTTGCGCCTACCCCTTGGGTGTGCTCGGCATCATCGGTGCCACCATCGCCCTGCGTTACATCTGTCGCATCAAACTCGACAAGGAGGAAGAGAAAATTCGCGAGCAGCAGGAAGACAATCCCCACGCCAAACCCCATCACCTCTCGCTGCGCGTAGAGAACGTGTCGCTTGAAGGAAAGTCGTTTGCCCAGCTCACGCAATTCCTCGGCCGTACGTTCATCTGCACACACTACATGCACAACGGCGAAGTGCTTTCGCCCACCAAAGACACTGTGCTTCATGTGGGCGATGAGATGAATGCCGTATGCGCACAGGACGATGCCGAAGCCGCCATCGCCTTCATCGGTAAAGAAGTGGACGTCGACTGGAAAGCCGAAAACGCCCCCATCGTTTCGCGCCGCATCCTCGTGACGCAGGCCGAAGTCAACGGAAAGACCTTCGGCGAAATGCACTTCAGTTCCATGTACGGTGTGAACGTGACGCGTATCACCCGTCAGGGCATGAACCTCTTTGCCGACCGTTCGCTCCGCATACAGATTGGCGACCGCCTCATGGTGGCCGGTCCGGAAGACAACGTGACCCGCGTGGAACGCATTCTCGGCAACTCCGTGAAGCGACTCGACCACCCCAACGTCGGTGCCATCTTCCTTGGCATTCTCGTCGGCATCATCTTCGGTAGCATCCCCTTCCAGATTCCCGGCATGAGCACCCCGCTCAAACTCGGTCTCGCCGGTGGTCCGCTCGTTATTGCCATCCTTGCCGGTGCTTACGGCTACAAGTTCCACCTTGTGACCTACACCACCACCTCCGCCAACCTCCTGCTTCGCGAAATAGGCCTCATCCTCTTCCTTGCAGCCGTCGGCATAAAAGCCGGAAGCAACTTCTGGGACACCGTGGTACAGGGCGACGGACTTACCTACGTATGGGTCGGCTTCATCGTCACCGTAGTGCCCATCCTCATCATGGGCGCTGTCGGAAGGTTCTACTACAAGATGAACTACTTCACCATAATGGGTATCGTGGCCGGTTCAAACACCGACCCTCCCGCACTCGGTTATGCAAACCAAACGGCCAACAACGACGCCCCCTCAGTAGGTTACTCCACAGTATACCCCTTGACCATGTTCCTGCGCATCCTCTTTGCGCAAGCCATCATACTCTTTATGTGCGGATAGCACTTCAGTCCCTGAGCTAAGCTATCCACACCACCACACGGAAGCCCCCGAAAGCCATCATCGGTTTTCGGGGGCTTCTGCGTTACGTCTATGATGCCTCATTTACCTTCAAAAACTCCTCCCACTTGCCTTTTATCTCACTTCTCAGCAAAAAAAATGCATCGCGTATACAAAGATTAACTATGTGAGGTATGGCGGTGACGTAGTCTGTCACGTTTTCTCCTTTCCTTTGCAGCGTGTTCAGGAAGCAAGCCGCAGCGCAGAATGTTCCCTTTGGGGCGCACAGCCCAACTGCAGCAAGCAGTCCGACACACAGCAAATCAAAACGTAGAATTCATACAAAACAACAAAAACCACAAAGTCATGATGAAAAACGAAACCACCCTCCGCAAGCAGCGCACCGCAACCTTCTCCCTCGCCGCACTCTTCCAGTCCCTCACCCTCTACCTCGCCTCGCAGCGCCTCTTCGTTGCCGCCGCGCGCATCTATACTTTCCTCCTTGGTCGCGAAGTGCACGCCGTGAAAGCCGTGCAGATCTTCTATGCCCAACTTGCCGCCGTGGCCGTACTCTTCCCCGTGGCCTACGCTCCCGGCTGGCGCATGTGTTTCGTCATCCTCTTCCTCCTTGCTGCCCGTAGCGCCATGGAAGGCCTCAATCTGCCCGACGACGAAGACTGACGGTCGGTCATGCGCCTATGAGGGCGAGGTTTTCAAAACCTCGCCCTCTACACGCCGTTACGGGTTATGCGTGCGCAGCGCATGGAGGTCAAGTCTCCGACTTGACTCTTGAGCGTAAAGTACACGGCGAAGCACGCGGAACCGTCCGTGACGGCGAAGCACGCAAAAGCCACCTTTTCCGCTCTTGTGCTGAGCCTACAGCCCAGCATTTCCGCGTTCTACGTTACCCACGGTTGACACC
>CAVALA010000050.1:0-18884 GCA_963589615.1 Prevotellamassilia timonensis | reverse complement strand
GTCTGTTCTACACGTTCCTACAAGAACCTAGGGTGTTGCTTCGCTTGCCCTAGGCTATAAGCTTGCTGGGCTTTCAGCCCGCTCCACGCTTGCAAATTCTGCGGAAGTTATTTTTTGAACATAACATAACGATTTTCTGCGTTTTATAAAGCGCAGCGGTTTTTTAGCCAAAGCGTGGTGTTTGCCATGTGGTGGGAAAGTGCCATCAAAACTCGAAGAGTTTGCCCACCACAGGGTGTTTTTCCGGTATTTGTTTTTCCAATCACACATCCTTGCAATTTTGAACACCCCTACCCGCCCAATCTTCCAACGGCTACATTCCCAAAAGAAAACATCACCCCGAAAAACGCTATTTTAAAGCTCTTCAGCGAACGCAACACCTTTTTCGCCCTCAAAATTTTTGCCTCATCCAAACACGCAAAATGCGAAAATGAGCCTTAAAAGCACCTTCTCGCGCCTTTTCTGCAAAAAACAGCACCATTTTTCCCACATTCCACAAAGAAAACGTAACTTTGCTTCAAACTTACACGTATTGAACGCATAATTAGATGATAACAGACGACGACAGAATTATCAAAGTCAATATAGAAGAGGAAATGAAAACCTCCTATATTGACTACTCCATGTCAGTAATCGTAGCCCGCGCACTCCCCGACGTGCGCGACGGCTTCAAACCCGTACACCGCCGCATACTCTACGGTATGCTCGGACTCGGCAACACACACGACAAACCCACACGTAAATCCGCACGTATTGTCGGTGACGTACTCGGTAAGTACCACCCACACGGCGACAGCTCCGTCTACGGCGCACTCGTGCGTATGGCGCAGGACTGGAGCATGCGCTACCCCCTCGTGGACGGACAGGGTAACTTCGGTTCCATGGACGGCGACTCCGCTGCCGCCATGCGTTACACCGAAGCACGACTCTCCCTCGTGGGCGAAGCCATGATGCAGGACCTTGAAAAGGAGACTGTAGACATGACGCCCAACTTCGACAATACGCTCACCGAGCCCACCGTCATGCCCACGCGCATCCCCAACTTCCTCGTGAACGGCGCAAGCGGCATTGCCGTCGGCATGGCCACCAACGTGCCCACCCACAACCTCGGCGAAGTCATCGACGGTTGCGTAGCCTACATAGACAACCCCGACATCACCACCGAGGAACTCATGCACTACGTCAAAGCCCCCGACTTCCCCACCGGAGGCTACATCATGGGCATGCAAGGCGTGAAGAACGCCTACGAAACCGGACGCGGACGCGTTGTCATGCGCGCACGCACCGACATCGAGTCTGGCCCGCAACACGACACCATCGTAGTCACCGAAATACCCTACGGCGTCAACAAGGCAGAACTCATCAAGAACATAGCCGAACTCGTCAACACCAAACGCATTGACGGCATCTCCAACGTCAACGACGAGAGCGACCGCGAAGGTATGCGCATCGTAGTCGACGTGAAGCGCGACGCCAACGCCAACGTGGTGCTCAACAAGCTCTTCAAGATGACGGCACTCCAAACCTCTTTCGCCGTCAACTGCATAGCCCTCGTACACGGACGTCCCCGTCTGCTCACCCTCAAGGACTGCATCAAGTACTTCGTAGAGCACCGCCACGAAGTGACCATCCGCCGCACACAGTACGACCTACGCAAGGCACAGGAACGCGCACACATCCTCGAAGGACTCATCATCGCTTCGGACAACATCGACGAAGTCATCGCCATCATCAAAGCCTCCAAAAACCCGCAAGCTGCCATTGAAGGCCTTATGAACCGCTTCGCGCTCGACGACATCCAGGCAAAAGCCATCGTCGACATGCGTCTCAGCCAGCTCACCAACATACAGCAAGAGAAACTCCACCAGGAATACGAAGAACTCGAAAAGCGCATTGCCTACTTCGAGCAAATCCTCACCGACGACGAACTCTGCCGCAAAGTGATGAAAGACGAACTCAACGAAGTGAAAGACAAGTACGACGACGAACGCCGCACCGAAATATGCCTCTCATCCGACGAGTTCAACCCCGAAGACTTCTACTCCGACGACGAAGTAGTCATCACCATCTCACACCTCGGCTACATCAAGCGCACACCGCTCGCCGAATTCCGCGCACAAAGCCGTGGAGGCGTAGGCGCAAAGGGAGGAGCCGCACGCGACTCCGACTTCATACAGTACATCTACCCCGCCACCATGCACAACACCATGCTCTTCTTCACCGCGAAGGGACGCTGCTTCTGGCTCAAGGTGTACGACATCCCCGAAGGCGCAAAGAACGCCAAGGGACGCGCCATACAGAACATGCTCAACATAGAGCCCGACGACGCAGTCAACGCTTGTCTGCACATACGCAAACTCGCCGATGCCGACTTCTGCCAAAGCCACTACGTTGTCTTCTGCACCAAGAACGGCATTGTGAAGAAAACATGTCTCACCGACTACTCACGTCCCCGCACCAACGGCGTCAACGCCATCAACATTCGCGAAGACGACCGCGTGGTCAGCGTGGCACTCACCAATGGGTCTGACGAAATAGTCATCGCCAACCGCAACGGACGAGCCATACGCTTCAACGAAGACACCATACGCACCATGGGACGCACCGCCACCGGCGTTCGCGGATTCCAGCTCGATGCCGACGGCGAAGACGAAGTAGTAGGCATGGTCTGCGTCAACGACCCCGAGAACGAAACCGTTATGGTTGTCAGCGAAAAGGGCTACGGCAAGCGCTCAGCAGTGGGCGACTACCGTAAGACCAACCGTGGCGGAAAGGGCGTCAAGACACTCGACATCACGGAGAAAACCGGAAAAGTCGTAGCCATCAAGTCCGTCACCGACGAAGACGACCTCATGATCATCAACAAGAGCGGCATCACCATCCGACTCCGTCTTGCAGAATTCCGCATACAGGGACGCGCCACACAAGGCGTCAAGCTCATCGACCTCAAGAAGCGCAACGACGTCATCTCCAGCGTATGCATAGTGCCCACCGAAACGGAAGAAGAAGGCGAAGAAGCCGAAGAAGTTCTGAACACCGAAGGCAACGAAACAGCTGACGTTCAGACTACGACCGACGCTCTTGAAACACCCGCTGAAAACAACGCACCCGAAGCCGACAGCGAAGAAGCCGACGGCGAAGAAAGCGAAGCATAAAAACGACGACGGAACGGTTCGCCCCCAACCATGCGGCGAACCGTCCCCTAGCCGAGACAATCATCCAAACAACCTTTATATAATGAAAAAGACAGTTCTCAGCATTTGCCTCGCCATGACGGCAGGCTGTGCATTCGCCCAAAACAACGCCTTCTACAAGGCCCAGGACAAAATGAACAAAGGCGAACTCACCGAAGCTGAAAGCATCGTTGAAGCCGCTTTGGCCAACCCCAAGACGACCAATTTCGCCAAAATGTACAACATGGCCGGACAGATAGAATACAAAATCTACCTTCCCCAACTCCAGAAAGCCGCACAGCAACTCCCCTTCGACACGCTCGCCTTCTGCACACACCTCGACAAGGCCGTCAACTACTTCAACAAAAGTGAAGAAGCCAACCAGACTCCCGACGAAAAAGGACGCGTGAAGGCCGACAAGGTCATCAGCCTCCAAAACAAGATTGCCGTAAGCCAGATGCTCGACTACTACAACTACGCCGCCATGTTCATGAACGCCAACGGCAACAAGGAGAAGAGCGTCGAATACTTCCAGAAGTACGCAGAGATGCCCAAGAGCCCCGTATTCACACAGTCTGAAACCGACTCCATCTACGCCTCCAAAGCACTCAACTACCAGCAAACGCGCTTCAACCTCGCCTACCTCTACTACCAGCAGAAGGACTGGGACAAGACCATCGCCGCCTGCGACGAAGCCCTCAAAGACACCATGGGCACGCACGACCTCTACGTCATGAAGATCGGTGCCTACGGCGAAAAGAAAGACACCGCCTCATGGGCCAAGACCCTCGTCGAAGCCTCAAAGCGTACAGGCTCCTCCAACTTCCAGCAGCAGCTCCTCTACTACTACATGTCCAACCAGAAGATTGACGACGCCATGAAGCTCGCCAACGGCCTCGTTGCCGAGTCGCCCAACGACAAGAACGCATGGTTCATGAAAGGCGCCATCGAGCTCAACGTGAAGAAAGACTACGCCACCGCACGCGAAAGCTTCGAAAAAGCCATCGCCATCGATCCCGACTTCGGCGACGCACTCTTCAACATGGGCACAGCCTACATCAACGACATCTACGACCAGCGCATAAGCGGCAAGTTCAAGTACATCGGTACCAACCGCCGCATCGAAGGCAAAACGTCCGACGGCTCCTACCAGAAGAACAAAGCCATCTACGACAAAGAACTCGCCACTGTGAAGAGTTACTACGAAAAAGCAAAACCCTACCTCGAACACTTCCGCGAGCTCACCCCCAACGAACCCAAGCGCTGGGCTTCCGCACTTCAGATGGTCTACTCCTCACTCGGCATGAAAGACAAAGCCAAGGAAATGGACGACCTCCTCGACGCTGCCAACAAGCAGAACTAATCGCGCTGCGGCCCCGTCCGCACAACATAACTTGAAGCGTCATACACACTTCAAGCCACACACACATCAATCGACAAGTAAGACGATGCCAACCTCCACATCGTGCGCCAACATACCATACGCACGCAGGCAAGGAAGGCACGCTTACTTGTCGGTTTCTAACATAAAGCCCACAAGGCCAAAGCAAAAACTGACTATCAAAACAGAAATGCCATGCTCCATAGACTGATTATGCTAGTGCTATCCGTCTTCATCCTTGCCGCAGCACCGGCCACAGCACAAAAGGCATTCAAAACCGTCAACACGGCACTCAAGGACAAAAAATACGCCGACGCCGTAAAAGCCATACAGAATCTGCGCAAAGACTCTGTACTGAAACACTCGCCCAAAATTGAAATCTTCACCATCGAAGCCAACAAAGGGCTCAACGATGCCGAAAACACAAAACTCTACCTCAAAAAAAGCTACGACACGCTCGCTTTTTTCTCCACCACACTCGAAATAGTCAAAGCCTGCATACGCCTCGACTCCATCGAACACGCCAACAGCGAAAACGCAAAGAAGAACAAGAACCACAGATACACCATAGAGAACCTACAGCAATACTTCCCCAACCTCCACGCCGGTGCACGCTTCCTCTTCAAACGCAAAAAGTATGCAGAAGCACTACCCTACCTCACACTCTGCATCGAAACACCGCGTTCACCGTTCGGTGAGGAAGCACATCTCAGCACCGCAATGGAAACGAAGAATGCCGTGCTCCACGTCAACAGCGCCTACAACGCCAAGCAATATGCCACCGCACGGCACTACGAAACACTCGCACTCACCGACACTGCCGCCCGCCCATTCACACTCGAATGGCTTGCACTCGCAGCAGAAGCGCAGACAGACACTGCCACCTATCACAAACGGCTCCTCGAAGGATGGAACGACTACCCCACCCGACTCAGCTTCTTCGTCCGGCTTGCCGACCTCTACGCCAAACGCGAAAACTACACCGCCATGCTCCGCGTAGCCCAGCAGCAACTCACAGCCGACTCCCTCAGCCAGGCAGCCATGCTCGCACAGTGCAACGCAACCTTCCACCTCCAACAATACAAAGACTGCATCGAAGCCGCCACCCGACTCGCACAAGTAGACTCCACCATCATCGACACACATTATTATATAGGAGCATCCTACGCCGCCCTCGCCGATAAAGTGGCACTCCCCGACAACATCAACTCCGCAGCCTACCGCAAAGCCATACAAAGCCGCAAAGCCTACGCCAAGGCAGCAGAGCCGCAACTCGAAGCCTATCGCACCGCCGCACCCGACGAACAAAAGCGATGGGCACCACTCCTCTACCAAGTATACCTCACACTCAACAGAGGAAAGAAATTCGCCGAGATAGACACCATCATGCAAAATCTGCAGCAAGGCAAATAAACCCCAGCCCAACAAACAACCATACAATGAATCCCCTGCTCTCACCGTTCCATACACCACACGAAACATTTCCGTTTCCCGACATCACCATCGACCACATACGCCAAGCCATCACCGAAGGCATTGCCGAGGAAGACAACGAAATAACAGCCATCTGCCAAAACACCGAAGCACCAACCTTCGACAACACCATCGTACGCCTGCAGCAATGCGGAAAAACCCTTGAACGTGCCACCACGCTCATGTACAACCTCACCTCGGCTGAAACGTCGGACGAACTCGATGACCTCGCCAACGAAATGTCGCCCATCCTCTCCGACCACTCCAACAACATCATGCTCAATGCCGCGCTCTTCGCACGCGTCAAAGCCGTGAAAGACAACGACGACGCAACGCTCACCGCCGAAGACCGCATGCTCCTCGACAAAACCTACGAAGGCTTCGAACGCGCTGGAGCGAACCTCACAGACGAAAAGAAGGAAAAGTTCCGCCACATCAGCAAAGAACTCTCCGCCCTCACCCTCCGCTTCTCCCAAAACGTGCTTAAAGACCTCAACGACTTCAAGCTCCACCTCACAAAAGAAGAAGACCTCGCCGGACTCCCCGACATCCACCGTAAAGCAGCGGCCGAAGCAGCCAAAGAAGCAGGACTCGAAGGATGGCTCTTCACCCTCCATGCACCAAGTTTCCGTCCCTTCCTCATGTATGCCGACAACCGCGAACTGCGGCAACAGCTCTACATGGCCTACAACACGGTATGTACACACAACAATGAGCACAACAACTTCGACGTCGTAAAGCGCATCGTCAATCTGCGCCGCGAGAAAGCGCAACTCCTCGGCTATCCCACATACGCCCACTACGCACTCCGCCGCCGCATGGCCCAGACTCCCGAGAACGTCAACAAACTCCTCGACGACCTCATCAGCAACTACAGCCAGCCCGCCCACGCCGAAGTGCAGCGCATAGCAGCCTTCGCCAAACAAACCGAAGGCAACGACTTCACCCTCCAACCCTGGGACTTCAGTTACTACGCACAGAAACTCAAAAAGCAACTCTACGATTTCGACCCCGACAAACTCCGTCCCTACCTCGAACTCTCCCGCGTGAAGCAAGGCGTAATGGGCCTCGCCACCACCCTCTACGGACTCCACTTCCAACGCAACAACGACATACCCGTCTATCACAACGACGTGGAAGCCTACGAAGTGACCGACGCCGACGGCAACTTCATGGCCGTACTCTATCTCGACTTCTTCCCGCGCAAGAGCAAGCAAGGCGGAGCGTGGATGACGAGCTACCGCGACGAGGAGTGCACCGCACCTTCCACCGAGCCCGCCACTCCCCGCAACACCATCCGTCCCCACGTCAGCGTGACCACAAACTTCACCAAGCCCACCGCCGACACCCCCGCGCTCCTCACACTCGACGAAGTGCAGACATTCCTCCACGAATTCGGACACGCCCTCCACGGCATCTTTGCCATGACACACTACGCTTCGCTCAGCGGAACTTCAGTCTATTGGGACTTCGTAGAACTCCCCTCCCAATTCATGGAGAACTATGCAACGGAACCGGAATTTTTAAGTACATTTGCCCGACATTATCAGACGGGCGAACCCTTGCCCGAAACCTACGTCAAGCAAATCCGCGACAGCCGAAATTTCAACGCGGCCTACGCCTGCATGAGACAAGTAAGCTTCGGCTTGCTCGACATGGCATACTACACCACGGACCAACCCTTCAGCCACGACGTGCCCGCCTTCGAGCACGAAGCATGGAAGCGCGCGCAAATGCTCCCCGAAGTAAGCGGCACGTGCATGACCGTACAGTTCGGACACATCATGTCCGGCGGCTACGCAGCAGGCTACTACAGCTACAAATGGGCAGAAGTGCTCGATGCCGACGCATTCGACCTCTTCAAGCAAACCGGCATCTTCAACACCGAAACAGCCCATAAGTTCCGTACTTGCATCCTCGAAAAAGGCGGAACGGAGCACCCCATGACACTCTACAAGCGCTTCCGCGGACAAGAGCCCACCCTCTACGCACTCCTGCGCCGCGACGGCATAAAAGCATAAGAACCACACTTATACAAGATAGATATGACAGCCACAGAAAAGGCCCACCTTCTCGACATCCGCTACCTCCGCATGGCCCGCATATGGGCCGAAAACTCCTACTGCACACGCAGACAAGTAGGTGCACTGATTGTCAAAGACAAAATGATTATCAGCGACGGTTACAACGGCACCCCCTCGGGATTTCCCAACGTCTGCGAAGGAGAAGACGGACTCACCATACCCTGTGTGCTCCATGCAGAAGCCAATGCAATCACCAAAATAGCACGTTCGGGCAACAACTCCGACGGAGCCACACTCTACGTCACCGATGCACCCTGCATAGAATGTGCAAAACTCATCATCCAAGCCGGCATCAAACGCGTACTCTTCTCGCGGGCATACCGACTCACCGACGGAATAGATCTTCTCAAAAAAGCAAACATAGAAGTGCAGCAAATAGAGATCGACGCACAGCAATGACACACCAGTTACTGCCACGCCATAACACCAACCATAGAACGCACAACGCATTTCCGCAACCTAAATGACTAAAATAGACAAAAACCGCTTTGTCCCCCTCTTCGTCGCCATCGGCGTAGTCGTAGGCGTACTCTTCGGCAGCTTCTTCGCCAACCATTTCGCCGGAAACCGCCTGAGCATCATCAACAACTCGAGCAACAAGGTCATAGACCTCTTCCACCTCATTGACGACCAGTACGTCGACTCCGTAAACATCTCCGACCTCGTAGAAAAGTCACTGCCCCAAATCCTTAAAGAACTCGACCCCCACTCCACCTACGTTTCAGCCAGCGAAGTGGAAGAGTCCATGCAAGACCTCAAAGGCAGCTTCTCCGGCATCGGCGTACAGTTCACACTCTACAAAGACACCATCCGCATTGTACGCGTCGTAAAAGGCGGCCCATCCGAACGCATCGGTCTCCAAGCCGGCGACCGCATCGTAGCCATCGACGACAAAGCCTACGTGGGCGACACCATCGACAACGACGGCACAATGAAGCGCCTCAAAGGCCCACATGGATCGAAAGTAAAACTCAAGGTCGTGCGGGCAGGAATGAAGAGTCCGCTCACCATCAACGTCACACGTGGTGACGTACCCGTCAAAACCGTCGATGCCGTGTGTATGGCCGCACCCAAAGTGGGCTATATCAGCGTAAAGAGCTTCGGCGAAACCACATACAGCGAATTTCTCGCCGCGCTCGCCAAGCTTCAGGTACAAGGCTTTGAGAATCTCATCATAGACCTTCGCGGAAACCCCGGAGGCTACATGGAAACCGCCGTTCAGCTCGCCAACGAATTCCTTCCAAAGGACGCACTCATCGTCTACACCCAAGGACGCAAATCGCCCCGAAAGGAATACACCACCGACGGACGCGGAGCTTTCCCCAAAATGCCCCTCGTAGTACTCATCGACGAGACTTCAGCCTCGGCAAGCGAGATTTTCGCCGGAGCCATACAGGACAACGACCGCGGAACCGTCATCGGACGCCGTTCCTTCGGCAAAGGACTTGTGCAAGCACCCATTGAGTTCCGCGACGGCTCCATGCTTCGCCTCACCACAGCACGCTACTACACCCCCTCCGGACGCTGCGTGCAAAAGCCCTATGTGCCTGGCCACGAAGAGGACTACGAAGCCGACCTCATCCTTCGTGCCGAACACGGCGAATATTACTCTGCCGACAGCATCCGACAAAACGGTGAAAAGTACAAAACAAAACTCGGACGCACCGTTTACGGCGGCGGCGGCATCATGCCCGACATCTTCACCCCCCGCGACACACTCGGCTTCACCTCATACTTCAAGGAAGCCTACCTTAGCGGACTGCTCTACCAGTATGCCTATGAATATGTCGACCAGTACCGCACCGCCCTCAACAAGGTCCACACTGCCGACGACGTAACAGCGTTCATCAGCAAGCACTCGCTCATCGAAGGCTTCGCCAACTTTGCAGCAAAGGCCGGACTCAAGCGCCGTAATCTCCAGATTCAGCAGTCGCGCAAACTCCTCACACGCTACATCACCACGTCCATCATTTCCGACCTGCTCGACGAAAGCGAATCGGCAGCCTACGTCAACAAGTTCGACGATGCCGTAAACCGCGCCATAGAAGTCTTTGCGCAAGGCAAAGCGTTCCCCACCACCGCCACAGCGCAAAACAACGGAACAACAGCATGCCTCCACTTCCCCGTCAGCACATCAGCAGCCCCAAGTGCTTTTGCCCTTGCACAGCGAGGAATGCAGCGAAATGCCAACTTGTTCATCCATCATCTGGCCACGGTCAACGACCACCGGCCGTCCATCAAGCAAAAAATATCGCCGCTCGTTCTATGCACACCACAGACGAAGAAAAGAAACGCCTCCGCCAAAGCATAAAGCACACGCTCTCTACGCTCAGCGCAGCGCAGAAAGCGGAATGGAGCGAACGGATCATGCAAAAAGTTGAAGCACATCCCGCCTTCAAGGAAGCACGGAATGTGCTTCTTTTCCATTCCCTCCCCGACGAACCCTCCACCCACGCCCTCATCCGACGATGCGCCGCAGAGAAGCACGTCTATCTACCAGCCGTAGTCAGTCCTACCGAAATGGAAATACACGCCTATTCTTCGGAAGCCGACTTGCAACGCGGTGCCTTTGGCATCATGGAGCCCGTGGGAGCCGTGCTGCACGAAACGGAAATAATAGACCTCCTTGTGGTTCCCGGACTCGCCTTCGACCGCCACGGCCACCGCATGGGGCGTGGCAAAGGCTATTACGACCGATTCATCGCCAGTTTCGGCGAGCAACGTCCCTGTCTCATAGGCATTTGTTTTCCTCCGCAACATTTCGAAGAAATCCCGTTCGCCCCACACGATGCCACGATGGACTACGTCATCAGCGCCGACTAAACGTGAGAGCAAACACGCAGAACTGCACTTACGCAACAAATGTGCTTTGCCAATAAAGCGGAAAAAGGTATTTTTGCAATAAATAAGGCGCGCAAACGTTATATAAGCGTGCCACCCACCATTTGTTTCCCGAGGAAAGAACCGTTCCATAGCCAAGCGTGGCACAATCCACATTTTACTCGGCAACGTCCTCAGAAAAAAAAGAAACCGCGACCTATGTATATCAAGAAACTCCTTCTTGCCCTTTCCCTTTCATTCCTCATATGCTTGCCGTCAATGGCGCAAAGCAGCATGACCGACAAACAGATCATGCAGTTTATGGTCACCGAAAATGCCCGCGGCACATCGCGCTCGCAAATTGTGACCAAGCTCATAGAGCGCGGCGTCACCATTGACCAAATTCGTCGTGTACGCGACAAATACGAGAAGCAAAAGAGCGGAAGCCTTGTCGGCGCAAAGGACATCACCGGCGCCGGAAAGAGCACAAGCCGCTTGCGCGAGAACAACGGCGACAAGCGCTCCACCACGAAAGGCGAATATGAGCGTAAGGCAAAGCAGGAGAAGATAGACGAAAGCACCATGTCCGAATCCCAACGCATCAAGTACCAGCGTCAGCGGAAAGAAGAATACATGGACGAAATGGACGCCATGCTCCCCGACTCCCTCGACAACCTCGACATTGAGGATGAAGAGTATGGTTTTACAAAGAAAAAGGACAAGAAGCAGGTGTTCGGCCGCAACATCTTCAACAACAAGAAGCTTTCCTTTGAACCCAACATGAACATCTCCACGCCGCAGGACTACCGCCTCGGCCCAGGCGATGCCGTCTACGTGGACGTATGGGGAGCTTCGCAAGAACGCTTCGAGAGCACCGTATCGCCTGAAGGCACCATCGACATTGAGGGTTACGGCCCCGTCAACGTGGACGGACTCACCGTGGCACAGGCCAACTCCCGCCTCCGGTCCACCCTCGGCCAGCGCTATTCGTCCTCCCAGATTAAACTCACGGTGGGACAGACAAAGACTATCACCGTCGATGTCATGGGCGAAGTAAAGACACCCGGCTCCTACACGCTCTCGGCCTTTGCCACCGTGTTCAACGCACTTTACATGGCTGGTGGAACAAACGAAATAGGTACTTTGCGAAACATTAAGATCTACCGCAAAGGCCGACTCATATCCACTTGCGACATCTACGACTACATCCTCAACGGCAACATGAAAGGCAACGTGCGCCTTTCCTCCGGCGACGTCATCATAGTAGGTCCCTACGAGTGTCTTGTCAACGTGACAGGCAAGGTGAAGCGACCCATGTACTACGAAATGAAGAGCAAAGAAAGCGTAGGCACCCTCATCAACTATGCCGGAGGTTTCACGGGCGACGCCTACCAAGGCGCCATCCACCTTATGCGCAAGAGCGGCGGAAAACTCTCCGTCTACTCCATCGACGACTTTGAGCGCAACTCCTTCCAACTCGCCGACGGCGACAGCGTGAGCGTCGACTCCACACTCAACCGCTACACGAACATGGTAGAAGTGAAAGGAGCCGTGATGCGTCCTGGCATGTTCCAAATGGACGGCAGCATCACCACCGTACGCCAACTCATCGAAGCTGCCGGAGGCTTGAGCGAAGACGCATTCACCGCCCGCGGCATGATTCACCGCCGCAAGGACGACCGCACGCTTGAAGTGGTCAACGTGGACATCAAGGGCATCATGGACCACACCGTTGCGGACATCGCGCTGAAGAACGAGGACGTATTCTTCGTTCCCTCCAAGAAAGAAATGCAAGAGGAAAAAATCATCACAATCGACGGCGAAGTCTACTATCCCGGCGAATACGAATATGCCGACAATACTTCGCTCGAAACCTTCATTCTCCGAGCCGGCGGACTCAAAGACGCCGCCTCCATGGTGAAAGTTGATGTCGTGCGCCGCTTGCGCAACAACAAAGCCACTCAAAGTTCCAACGAGATAGCCAAGCAGTTCAGCTTCACACTCAAGGACGGCTTCGTCATCGACGGCACACAAGAGTTCACCCTTGAACCTTTCGACGAAGTGTATGTGCGCCGCTCGCCGGGTTACGTGGAACAGCAGCACGTCAAAGTTGAAGGCGAAATAGCCTTCGAGGGCACCTATGCGCTTACAAACAAAGGTATGCGCCTGAGCGACCTCATCAAGAGTGCGGGCGGACTCACACCCGAAGCCTACGCCGCCGGTGCCCACCTCGAACGTACGCTGACACCCGCTGAGAAAATCAAACAACAGAGCATGGTGAAGCTTGCCACCTCGGGCGATTCAATAGACCTTAAGAAACTTGAGCTCAGCGACATACAAAGCGTCGGCATCAACCTCGACCAGGCCCTCGCCCACCCCGGTTCCAACGAGTGGGACATCGTGCTGCGCGACGGTGACCGCCTCGTCATTCCGCAGTATAACAATACGGTGACCATCAACGGCGAAGTGATGTACCCCAACACCGTGGCTTACCGCGACAATGCCAAACTCAGCTACTACATAGACCAAGCCGGTGGTTGGGGACGCCGTGCCATGTCGCGCCGTGTATTTGCCATCAACATGAACGGCACCGTGACACGTGTACGCAGCGCGAAGGACATCCAACCGGGCTGCAACTTGGTAGTTCCCGCCAAGGCCAAGCGCAACAAAATGTCGTTCGGCGAGATTCTTTCACTCGGCACAATGACGGCCACGCTCGGAACCGTGATTGCAACGCTTGTAAAATAGCCCCAATGGGACGACCCCTCGGTGCATCGGCACAAGGCAAAGCCACCTGCACCGCATGCCGCCCATGAACCTCTCGCAATGCCATAACCGCTAAGGTGCGTGCCTGCGGTTATGGCATTTTTGAGTACTAAAAAACGGAAATCTACGTTATGATATAGGGACGACACAAAAATGTGCACCCTCTCTCTCTCTTGAACTTGTGAAGTTGCACAAAAGTGCCTAACCACAGCAACCGAAAAATATCGCAATGGAATCTACGCTATATCCTGTCCTCACCTTCGCCATCAGCTTTTGCCTTACGTTAGTCGGCATGCCCTTTCTGCTTAAGTTTTGCAAGAAAGCTGGACTTTACGACATCCCCAACGAACGCAAAGTGCATCACAACAACATACCGCGCATGGGGGGCGTGCTCTTTGCTCCCGCCATGGCGCTGAGCATGTCGTGCGCCGTAGCACTCATGACGCTGCTCCATCAAGACATCCTCGGCATAAGTTCCTCCACGTTTCTGCTGTTCGGTGCCCTATTCCTCATTTTCTGCATCGGGATGATAGACGACATGATTGGCCTTGACGCCAAAATCAAGTTCATCGTGCAGTTTATTGCATCGCTCTTCATGCCCATCTGCAACTTGTATATCAACAACCTTTACGGATTTCTCGGCATCTATGAGATACCCGCTTACGTGGGTTATCCGCTCACCATATTCATCTCCCTGCTCATCATCAATGCCATCAACCTCATTGACGGCATTGACGGTTTGGCCTCGGGCCTGAGCGTTATTGCCCTAACGGTGTTCACCGTGATTTTCATGAGGATGGACAATGTGGCCTTTGCCATGATGTGTACAGCACTGCTAGGCACAGTCGTCGTGTTTATGGGCTTCAATCTTTTCGGCAATGCCGAACGCGGTCTGAAGACCTTTATGGGCGACACGGGAAGCCTCATCCTCGGCTACTCGTTCGCATACCTTTGCATCAAATATGCAATGTTCAACCCGGCCGTGTTCCCCATCCGCCCCTGCCCCATTCTCATCTCGTTCACCCTAGTGCTAATCCCCGTGTTCGACCTCATTCGCGTGGCCTTTGAACGCTTGCTTCGCGGAAAAGGCATATTCACCCCCGACAAGACGCACATCCATCACCTCTTCCTTGCCACTGGCATGAGCATGCATCGTGCGCTCATTTGCATTCTACTGTTCCAGATATTCTTCGATGCGGCCAACTTCGCCATGTTCTACATCATGGACATCAGTTCCACGTGGATTGTGGTTTTCGACATACTGGTCTACGCCATCGTCACGGCGGCACTGAAACGCGCCAATCGCACAGCGAAAGCAGCCTAAGTTTGCACAACGCACCACCTGCCCCACTCTCTCTTCCCTACGTGCAAACCTCCGATATACCAAAACGCACCACGGTCCCCGCAGTCTGAAGTTCAGACCATGCGGGGACCGTGGCTATTATTGTTGTTCTGTGACCGCCTTATGCGGACAGGGCGAGCGTTTACTTGCTCTTCTTAGCGTCTTTCTTTGAGTCGGAAAGCTCAATGGTGAACGACTTGTTGATACCGCTCTGCGTCTTGGCACGTATCCAAAGCACGCGGTCGGTGCTAAGATTCGCTTCCTTCACGGCTTCGTCGAAGTCGGAAGCGGTGCGCATCTCGTGGTCGTTGACCTTCATGAGGATGATGCCCTTGCTGATGCCGGCTTCTTTGAACTTTCCGTCGCGAACGGCCGAAACAACGAGGCCATAAGAGAGGCTGAGTTCCTTCTTCTCCGTGTCGTTGAGCGGACGGAGCGCTGCGCCCATCGCATCGGTGTCGAGCGATTCAACGGCCGTAGTCGTACCCTGCACGTTGAGGAGCGTGAGCGTTGCCTCGTGCTGCTTCTTGTCGCGGACGTAAGTTACCTTCACCTTGTCGCCAGGACGGTGGTTGGTGATGATTTCCTGAAGTTCGCCGAACTTGCTGATTTTCTTTCCGTCCACAGCGGTGATGACGTCGCCTTCCTTAAGTCCGGCAACGGCGGCTGCTCCGTCGGCAGTGACTTCGGCTACATACACACCGTTTACCGTGCCGAGGTCCACGTCCTTACCCTTGTCTTTCTGCTGGTCGATGTAGGTAGACACGTCGGAACCCATCACGCCGAGCAAAGCGCGCTGCACGGAGCCGTACTTGCGAAGGTCTTCCACCACCTTGTTCATGATGCTGGTGGGGATGGCGAAGCCGTAGCCGGCATACGATCCCGTTTGGGAATAGATCATGGCGTTGATGCCTACAAGCTCGCCCTTTGCATTGACGAGTGCACCGCCGGAGTTTCCGGGGTTGATGGCGGCATCGGTCTGAATGAAGCTCTCAATGCCTCCTGCCGAAGCACCGAGCGAACGTGCCTTAGCGCTGACGATGCCCGCCGTCACTGTGGAAGTAAGGCTGAAGGGGTTGCCCACGGCAAGCACCCACTCGCCGAGTTTGAGGTCGTCGGAGTTGGCCACGGTGATAGCCTTGAGGTTTGTGGCTTCTATCTTGATGAGGGCAAGGTCGGTGGTCTTGTCTGTGCCGATGATGCGTGCTTTGTATTCGCGATTGTCGTTGAGCTTCACGGTGAGTTCGTCGGCGTCCTGAACCACGTGGTTGTTCGTCACGATGTAACCGTCGGCCGTAAGAATCACGCCGCTACCGGCGCCGCTGCGCTTGGGGGTTTCTACTTGACGGCGCTGTGTGCCACCACCATTGCCGCGACCGAAGAAGTCGCCAAAGAAGTCGTCGAAAGGATTGCTGTATTCAATGGTCTGCTGCTTACTGTTGATGGTCACCTTGATGTATACAACGGAGTTGACAGCGTTTTCAGCAGCAGTGGTAAGGTCAATGGCAGTAGCGGGCACTGCGGCCAGCGAGGTGCTCGGCATGCCGACGCCCATAGTCAGGGCGAGCGCCAGAGCGGGAATGAATGTACGTTTCATTGCTTGTATCTATTATGAGTTTTCTTTGCGGTAAATATATTGACAGCTCGTCTTGCGGTATTGCTCACAAAGACTAGCTCCTTTCACTTGCCCAAACGGAGCGTGCAAAGTTTGCGCCAAACGCTCTTCTGCAGTCTATCATTTGGCGTTTTCAGTGCCTTTTTCCGTTTCGGCATTGCAAATGTATAAAAACGGGCAATGGACAAAGCACCGCGCTGCAAAAAATCGCCGTATGGTTGCTTTCTTTTAACCATGACCCACTGCTGCTAAAAGGTTATTAGGAATATACCCCCAAGTTTTTTATATCTCTTAGAATATGGGAGCGGAAGAAGGTGTGCTCGCGTAGAGCGCAACTTTTTGAACAGCCTCCCCTTTGCGCTCCGCCAATGCATTAACACCAATAAACTCTTTTCTCCTTCCTGCGCAGCAAGGCGTTAACGTGGAGAATCGCGTAAAATCGGCGGCTTGTATCTCGGCCGAAAATACGGCAACCACAACGCGCATAATTATGCAACGCACCATTCGAAACGCTGCATATATGCAATTTCGACACATATTTAAGGTATAAACGCAACATTCCGAGCACAAAGCGCAATGTTCCGAGTCAAAACGAAAAGGCTTCCAGTGAAAATTCCAAGGCAGCTCAAAATTTTGGGGTGCTTTAAAATTTCCACAAGTTGCCTTAGTGTGCAACGCCCTTGCTGAAACGGACAAAAACAGCTCGTTCTTTGCGCTAGTTTGAACGTCGGCACGAAGGAAACGGAGCCGAAACATTAACGATCGAAAGGTTTGTTCACGCAGCGTGTAACTACTCAGGTAGTTACCTCCCACAGATTTCACAGATTTCCACAGATATTCGTCGTTCATCATTTCATTACATGTGTTCAAAAAGAAATTAATCTGTGTAAATCTGAGAGATCTGTGGGAGACTTTCTGCGCCGTTTAGGCGAAGATTCGTGTTTGTCTTAAATATCTGTGTCATCTGTGTCCCCCTACCTAAGTAGTTACCGCAGCGTAAGCGCAAAATGGTGCGGTACTCCCTATGATAAAGGAAACGTAGTAAGATTACGAATTACGGCAACAGCCACCCTCACCTGTACATCTATTACATTTGCATACCTTGCACCATACGTTTGCATTGAAATAGTTAACTTTGTTCTCATAACGTAGCACCTGGACAATGGCGAAGACATTCAAGTGAGAATCTACAATCCTGACAAGGTAATGGACATGCTCCGCGCATGAATGCATATGAGCAGTAATACCCACCAATATGGAGAAAAATCAAATAGAAATATACCACTCGGCAGATGGCAACATTGAGCTGAACGTGAAACTGGAGAACGATACCGTCTGGCTCACGCAAAGCCAGATGGCGAAGTTGTTTGGAAAAGACCAATCTGTCATTGCCAGACACATAGCCAATGCTTTTAAGGAGGAAGAAGTCACGGAAGAAAGTAATATGCAAATTTTGCATAATACTCAATACAAGTTCCGTCCAACTAAGATTGAAAGTCGTACGGAAGAGAAAGATGTGATGGTGAAAGTGGTGGTCAACCTTATCAACAAGGAGAACAGATAGATGGCACAAACCAAACCGCGTTGTCGCTGGTGCAATCTGAACAATCCCCTATATGTTGCTTATCACGACACGGAATGGGGCGTACCGGTGCATGACGACCGCAAGTTGTTCGAGATGCTGCTTCTCGAAGGTTTCCAGGCTGGTCTTTCGTGGGAATGTATTCTCAACAAGCGAGAGGCTTTCCTGCGAGCATTTGACGGCTTTGACTATCAGCAGGTGGCGGAATACGATGCAGGGAAATTGGAGGCTTTGTGCCATAACGAGGGCATTGTGCGGAACAGGTTGAAGATTGCAGCTGCAGTCAGCAACGCCAAAGCTTTCATAGATATTCAAACGGAGTTCGGCTCGTTCGACAGATTCATCTGGAGTTTTACCCGTGGCAAGGTCATCCATGAGTGGGAAAGGACTTCATCACCTTTGTCCGACGCCATATCAAAAGAACTGAAGAGGCGTGGCATGAAGTTCGTTGGAACGACCATCGTATATTCGTTCCTGCAAGCCATCGGCATCATTGACTCGCATGAGGAGGGATGTTGGTTATATAAAACTAAACGACAATAAATATGAAAAAGGAACTTGTACCAAACGGAGGTATTCCCCGCAGCATACTTTTTGTGATGGCTGTGACTGCCGGACTGACAGTTGCCAATTTGTATTACAACCAGC
>CAVALA010000049.1:0-20040 GCA_963589615.1 Prevotellamassilia timonensis | reverse complement strand
ATAACTTTGCGAGATTTTTTTGTTCGGTGTGAGTCGGCTTGTTTCGGATGGTTACCATCATTTCATTACATGTGTTCAAAAAGAAATAAATCTGTGTAAATCTGTGAGATCTGTGGGAGACTTCCTGCGCCGTTTAGGCGTAGATTCGTGTTCGTCTTAAATATCTGTGTCATCTGTTTCCCTCTACCTGAGTAGTTAAAGAGAAAGAGCGAAATTTGAAAACCAAGGCACGGTGTGAGAAATGCAAGGCACGGTGTGAGGAAAAATGTGCGAATGTGCGAATGTGCGAATATGCAAATGTGTGCAGTGCAATTTTCTTAAGCGACGGTCAGGCATACAAAAGTTCAACGCGCAAAAACATCTGCGGGGCTTCCCCTACGCGCGCACGCGTACACAGAAGTTTGTGCAAACTATCTTCAGCCTTCAGCCGAGCTAAGTTGGGGCCGTGTAGAGCGTGAGGTTTTGAAAACCTCGCCCCCAGGGCGTAACATTCTTCCTATGGCTGAAGGCTGAAGATAGTTTGCACAAACTTCCGTGTAAGAAATCCATGCGCATAGAGTGCATTAGCGCCCGAAGAGGTGGTCGGTTTATGTGGCATTTCGTCATCAAGTTTGTAATTTTGCCATACGAAACATTTACTCATCATTTACCTAAAACACACCCACTCTTATGTCACACAAAACATCCAATGTTGTCCGTCAGAGATTAGGCGCTAAACTCTGCGCTTTCTTTCACCGCATGACGAATTTCTTCTTCCGTAGCAAAACCATGGCTATCACGAGCAACATAAACACGTACTCGGCCTCAAGCCATAGTGCCAAACGGAACGTCAAATTACCGGCCGCTTGTAGCAAAGAAACGTCATCCGCAGCCGAGAGCGCGAAGGAAAAGACGTACGCTTCGGGATGCGCCATGGGCAAACTTTCAGAACAAGCACAGGCGTTCCTTGCCGACCGCTACGACGTGCGCTTCAATGTGCTCGACGGACGTCCCGAAATACGTCTGAAATCCGAAGCGGCAGACGAGGCGAGTCAACTCGAGCGCGAACGACTTGCTGATTTTCGTGCTGTCGACGAGCAGGTGATCAACACCCTTGTGCTCCATCTCCATGCGGCCGATATCGGTGTGTGGGACCGCGATGTGAAGCGCCTTGTCTGCTCCTTCCTCCCCCGTCAGTACCATCCGTTGACCGCCTATCTTGAGTCACTCCCCGAGTGGGACGGTACGGACCGCGTGGCTGAGCTGGCTTCGCGTGTGAGCGACGACAAATTGTGGCACACCGTGTTCCACACGTGGATGCGTGCCGCCGTAAGGCAGATGTGGTGTGCTACGGACGTCAACCGCACCGCGCTCGAAGCTACAGACATCAGCGTGCAAGGCGGCAACCAACTCGCTCCCGTGCTCGTCAGTCGCGAGCAAGGACTCCACAAGAGTACCTTCTGTCGCATGCTGCTGCCGGAAGAGCTACGGATGTATTTCACCGACAAATTCGACCTCGCAGGACGTACGAACCACGACCTTGAACTCTCGCGTTTTGCCCTCATCAACCTCGACGAGTTCGACCGCTTCTCCCCCTCGCAGATGGTGCGTTTGAAGAACCTCATGCAGCTCTCCACGATGAATGTGCGCCGTCCGCATGCACGTTTCTACGAAAAACTCCAACGCACGGCATCGTTTATCGGCACAAGCAACAGCGCCGAACTTCTAACCGATCCCACCGGTTCGCGCCGCTTCTTCTGCCAGGAAGTGACCTCGCCCATCGACAGTGCCACACCAATAGACTACCTCCAGCTCTACGCCCAGCTCCTCGCCGAAGTGCTCCGTGGCGAACCTTGTACGCTTTCCGCCACCGACCAGGACGCGCTTAAGCAGCACAACCGCTCCTTCTATCGCGCTTCCGCACTGCGCGAAGCCTTCCTCGCCACATTCGAAGCGGCTGAAGAAGAGGCTTCTGAAGAGGGTGGGGCAGACGTTGCTTCGGCCATGTGGCTTACCGCAACGGAACTATTCACCCGCCTCTCGCAGCGCTACTCCCAGCGTGTACTCTCCGGCTCCCCCTTGCTCCTTGCCCGCCAGTTGACCTTCCTCGGCGTGAAGCGCCGCCACACAGAGTTTGGCAACAAATATCTGGTAAGGGTAAGGGCTATGGACGAGGCGTAGCGTTACTTTGTACAATGCCGTGTAGAGCGCGAGGTGTGAAACCCTCGCCCCCATAGAGAAATAATTATCGTAAGATAAATTGCACGAATAGAAAACTTTTACAAACTTTGCAGAGCTGCGACACGAAAGTGCTCAAAACAGTCGGAATGCTTCGTTTGTTGGCAAAACAGGGTTACCCATCCTAAAATTGTCGACATGCTACCTAATAGGCTATTGCATTCAAAGCATTGTACCCCCTACTTAAATACCCCATTGACAATATGAAAATCAAGTACTTTCTTTTATTCCTCTTCGCAATGGTGAGCATCTGCAATGCTTATGCGCAGACGGTAGACTAGGCAGGTGTGGCCTATCGTTATAATGGCAAGAAGCAACGCACGCCTCTGGGTGGCGTGTACATCAAAGTTGCCACATCGCCCAACGGCATTGTCAGTGAGGAAAAGAACGGAAAGTTTGTCCTAAAGCTAAAAGGCATTGGGATGGGTGACGCTATGGGTTATGCCGTAGTGAAGAAAAAAAGCGGCTGAAATGTTTTGCAGCTTACGACGATGTGCGTATATTTGCACTACATAAAGGCTGTACCGGTTCGATTGGGATACTCATCAATAATAACTGAAATGCCGAGGCAAGCCGCTATGTTAATGGCGTGCCGATATGCGTTCCCTCGCGGAGCGTAGGGTCGGATTACAGAGACACAGTGGACCTCAAATCCTTTCTTTTCTCGGAGTTTCATCACATCACTGGTACAGCCATTTTTGTATCCGTTTGATGGTGCGTTTCGCTCTGCTTTTTGCGATGGATACATACAAAAAACTTCCGCTCTTGGCGACAAAGTCAAGAGCGGAAGTTTTTCCTTTTTTTTGATAGCAAACGTAACTACTCAGGTGGGGGCACAGATGACACAGATATTTAAGACAATCACGAAACAACGTTCGGCGGCCGAAGGGAAAGCTAATCAGACGAGTCACATGAATCTACGCCTAAACGGCGGAGAAAGTCTCCCACAGATCTCACAGATTTGCACAGATTTATTTCTTTTTGAACACATGTAATGAAATGATGAACGATGAAAATCTGTGGAAATCTGTGAAATCTGTGGGAGGTAACTATCTGAGTAGTTACTAGCAAACGAATTGGCCCATCAGCCAATCACCTTGCCGTGATGTGGAAGCACGATTGGTGCATCTCGTATTTCACGTAGCACGTGCCGGCAAGGCGCAGGTCCTCAAGCACCTCCGCAAGGATGGACTTGTAGACCGTCACGTAGCGTATTTCGCTCTCGCCCTCCTTCGGGTCGCGGATTTCAAGGAAGCGGTTGTAGGAGATGTCGAACGTTGTGCCGTACTGGTGGCACGAATTCTCCGAAGCGTTACGGTTTGACTTTCTCAGTTGCTGTACGTCCTCTTGTGTGCGCAGCACTGAGGTGACGAGCAACTTGTGGAGCGGATATCCCTTCGTGACGAGCGAGTCGCAGAACGCACGTGCAATGGTGTTGAGCAAAGTGGCAGCACGTGGCACGAGGTAGGGACTTGAGTGGTTCAGCTTTTGCACCGTGTAGAACGGGTTGTCGCCAATGTAGACCAGTTCGTTGCGGCGTTGTACGGCCTCGTCGCGGTTGGCTATCAACTTCACGCCCAAGCGCTGTGCTGTGGCAAGCTGCACATCGTTGAGGTCGGGAAACGACGTCTCGAAGCGTACCACACTCGTCACGCGGTTTTTTACCGGTTTGCCCGAACCGTCAAGCAAGCGGAGCGCTTTGCGGCTCCTGAGTAGCAGTGAGTCCACATGTGCACTCTGGCGTGCAATGCTGTCAGTTCTCTCCGGTTTGGAGGGGGTGGGGAGTGAAGCATCGTCTTTCGTGGGCTGCTGGGGGAGTTCGCCAAGTTGCGGACTTACACATTTTGCTATGCCGAGAGCAGCGACAACCACGGCAAAAGCCACGATGAAATGCAGACGGTTTATGGGGAGACGGAATTTCATTCTTTATTGTTGCGGTATACATTTATATTAGGAAAAAGTGCCGACGCAACGGAAAACGGGGCGACGCATCACTTATCCACACACAAAAGTAGCAAAAAAAATGACGGAATCATGTGGATTCATTAATTTTGCACTGACCAAACAATAGAGGCTTGAAGAAGCCCAAGTGTTCGCCAACCCAATAACTGAATGATAGAGAAACATTTTATATTAGAAGAGTCCGACCCCGTAGTGTTCTACGGGGCCAACAATGCCAACCTTAAAATGCTGCGGGCACTCTGCCCCAAACTCCGCATGATGGCGCGCGACAATGTGGTGCGCGTGGTTGGCGGAGAAGAAGAAATGGCAGCGTTTGAAGAAATGTTTCTCGCACTCGACCGCCACTGCGCCAAGTTTAACCGCTTGACCGAAGAAGACCTCGTCAACATAGTGCGCGGCCACGCCACCCAAAGCGAAGCCGCCGAGGGCGTCATCGTTTACAGTACGGGCGGCAAACCCATCACTCCGCGAAGCGAAAACCAGCGCCGACTGGTCGAAGCATTCCTCAAGAGCGACATGGTGTTTGCCGTTGGCCCTGCGGGTTCGGGTAAGACCTATACCGCCATCGCGTTGGCCGTAAGAGCGCTGAAAAACAAAGAGGTGAAGAAAATCATCCTCAGCCGTCCTGCCGTAGAAGCCGGCGAAAAACTCGGTTTCCTCCCCGGCGACATGAAGGATAAAATCGATCCCTATCTCCAGCCGCTCTACGATGCCCTTCAAGAGATGATACCCGCCGCAAAACTGCAAGAATACATGACGGGCAACGTTATACAAATAGCCCCCTTGGCCTTCATGCGCGGACGTACGCTCAACGATGCCGTGGTCATTCTCGACGAAGCGCAAAACACTACGTCGGCGCAGATTAAAATGTTTCTCACCCGTATGGGCTGGAACACCAAGATGATTGTCACCGGCGACCGCACTCAGATAGACCTTCCGCCTTCACAGCGAAGCGGACTCCTTGAAGCTCAGCGTATCCTCAAGGACATTCCCGGCATTGCTTTCATAGAAATGACAGAGAAGGACATTGTGCGTCACAAACTCGTGACACGCATTGTGGAAGCCTACAAGCGCGACGACGAACGAAAAAAGGCACTGCGCGAAAGCAAAGCTGCCGAAACAACGGCCACCACACCAAACGGTGCGCCGGATGCACCGACCGAAAACGTATAGAATATCACAATATAAAACACAAGTTCGGGATGTGTCGTCAGCGTTTATTTCCTGTTTGACAGACATATCCGAACCCAATAATATCAAACCTATGTCTGCTTTAACAAAAACCGATTTCCATTTTCCCGGTCAACAGAGTGTTTATCATGGTAAGGTACGCGACGTCTACAACCTTGGCGACAAACTCGCCATGGTTGCCACGGACCGCATTTCCGCTTTCGACGTAATCCTCCCCAAAGGAATCCCCTTCAAAGGACAGGTCCTCAACCAGATCGCTGCCAAGTTCCTCGATGCCACCACCGACATCTGCCCCAACTGGAAGCTTGCCACTCCCGACCCCATGGTCACCGTGGGCGTAATGTGCGAAGGCTTCCCCGTGGAAATGATTGTGCGCGGCTATCTCTGCGGAAGCGCTTGGCGTGCCTACAAGAGTGGCGTGCGCGAAATATGCGGTGTGAAACTCCCCGAGGGCATGAAGGAAAACCAGCGTTTCCCCGAACCCATCATCACTCCCACCACCAAGGCCGAAATCGGTGAACACGATGCCGACATCTCAAAGGAAGAAATACTTGCTCGCGGACTCGCCACTCCCGAAGAGTATGAAGTGCTCGAGAAATACACCCTCGCCCTCTTCCGTCGCGGCACAGAAATCGCTGCAGAGCGTGGACTCATCCTCGTGGACACGAAGTACGAATTTGGTAAGCACAACGGCACCATCTACCTCATGGACGAAATCCATACGCCCGACTCTTCACGCTACTTCTACAGCGAAGGCTACGAAGAACGCTTCGCAGCTGGTGAACCGCAGAAGCAGCTCTCAAAAGAATTCGTACGCGAATGGCTCATGGACAACGGCTTCCAGGGACAAGAAGGACAGCAAGTGCCCGAAATGACCGACGAAATCGTTGCAAGCATCTCCGCCCGCTACATTGAGCTTTACGAGCACATCACAGGCGAGAAGTTCGTACCCCAGGAGAGCGGCGACGTCCTCGCACGCATCCAAAAGAACGTAGAAGCCTACCTCGCGTAAGGTTCTGCTTACTACGCAAAAAATAGTAACTTTGTACCCGAAACAAAACTAGCACATTAATTATATATGAGCAAAAACATCAGTTTGGACGTCAGCAAGGCACTGCAGTTCGTAGCTGCCGATGCTGTAAAGGGACTTGAGCCCCGTGTAAAAGCCGCACAGAAAGCCCTTGAAGAAGGCACTTGCGCCGGAAACGACTTCTTGGGTTGGATGCATCTCGCATCAAGCCTTACACCCGAACATCTTGCAGATTTGAAAAATACCGCCAAAGTGCTTCGCGAAAACTGCGACACCATCGTAGTGGCAGGCATCGGCGGCAGCTACCTCGGTGCACGTGCCGTGATTGAAGCACTCGGCAACAGCTTCGAATGGCTCGTCAACGACGGAAAGAACCCCGTCATCCTCTTTGCCGGTAACAACATTGGCGAAGACTATCTCTACGAACTTACCGAATATCTCAAAGGCCGCAAATTCGGCGTCATCAACATTTCCAAGAGCGGTACGACCACCGAAACCGCCCTCGCATTCCGTCTTCTCCGCAAGCAGTGCGAGGACCAGCGCGGCGTGGAAATGGCACGTAAAGTCATCGTAGCCGTAACAGACGCCAAGAAGGGTGCCGCACGCACCACTGCCGACAAAGAAGGCTACAAGAGCTTCATTATCCCCGACAACGTGGGTGGACGCTTCTCCGTGCTCACTCCGGTTGGACTTCTCCCCATCGCTTGCGCTGGTTTCGACATCGAAGCCCTCGTCAAAGGTGCTGCCGACATGGAGAAACTCACCGCTCCTGAAGTTCCCTTCGAAGAAAACCCCGCAGAACAGTATGCCGCCGTGCGCAACGCACTTTACGCGGATGGCAAAAAGACTGAAATCCTTGTCAACTTCCAGCCCAAGCTCCACTACATGAACGAATGGTGGAAGCAGCTCTACGGAGAAAGCGAAGGCAAGGACGGCAAGGGCATCTTCCCCGCAGCCGTTGACTTCACCACCGACCTCCACTCTATGGGTCAGTGGATTCAGGAAGGCGAGCGTACCATCTTCGAAACTGTCGTTTCTGTAGAAAATCCCGAACACAAAGTGCTCTTCCCCCACGACGACGAGAACCTCGACGGACTCAACTTCCTCGAAGGCAAGCGTGTGGACGAAGTGAACAAAATGGCTGAACTCGGTACCCAGCTCGCCCACGTAGACGGCGGTGTGCCCAACATGCGTGTCAGCGTAGAGCGCCTCGATGAGTACCACCTCGGTCAGCTCATCTACTTCTTTGAGCGTGCATGCGGCATCAGCGGACTTCTCCTCGAAGTGAATCCCTTCAACCAGCCTGGTGTGGAAGCTTACAAGAAGAACATGTTCGCCCTTCTCGGCAAGCCTGGCTACGAAGCCGAAACCCAAGCCATCCAAGCACGTCTGAAGTAAGAAAAACAAAACGACAATACTGTTCAAGCTGAATGAAATCAGTTGACCAATACCTAAAAAGGCACGGCTTCGAGGCTTTCTCCCCGAAGGCCGTGCTTTTTGATATGGACGGTGTGCTCTTCGACTCCATGCCCAACCACGCCACATCGTGGGCAAAGGTGTGTACGGAGTTCGGGCTAACCATGTCCACCGAAGAAGCCTATATGCACGAGGGACGCACAGGAAACGCCACCATCAACATATTGGCACAGCGCTACTGGCATCGCGACGCCACTTCCGAAGAGATTGAACAAATCTACGCAGAGAAGTGCCGCTTGTTCAATGCCTGCCCCGAAGCACCAAAAATGCCTGGAGCCGACGAACTGCTTCGTCAGGTGAAGGCTGCCGGACTCAAAATTGTGGTTGTGACAGGTAGTGGGCAACGTTCGTTGCTCGACCGTTTGGAACACAACTATCCGGGCATTTTTACCCCCTCGCTCGTTGTTTCGAGCAAGGATGTTGTTCACGGAAAGCCCGATCCCGAACCCTATTTGATGGGTTTGGCGAAAGCAGGAGTGAATCCCTGGGAAGCCGTTGTAGTAGAAAATGCACCGCTTGGAGTGCGTGCGGCTGTAGCTGCCCGCATCTTCACCGTGGCAGTCAATACGGGACCTCTTCCCGAAAGCGCACTGCTCAACGAAGGGGCTAACATGCTTTTCCCTTCCATGCAAGCATTCAGTGACCACTTTGAAGATTTGAAAAAAGAATGGCAAGTATAGAAAAAGCAATCTACAACCGTACTGAACGTCTCCTTGGCGCCGAAGCCATGGACGTTCTCGCCCAAAAGCGTGTCATCGTGTTTGGCGTTGGTGGAGTGGGGAGTTGGTGTGCGGAAAGTCTCGTACGCTCAGGTTTTCGACATATCACCATTGTCGACTCCGACCGTGTGTGTATCACCAACGTCAACCGGCAGATAATGGCTACGATGGACACAGTAGGCATGGTGAAGGTGGATGCTTTGAAGCAACGCCTTCTCAGCATCAATCCCAAGGCCGAAGTGGAAGCCGTGCAGAAAATCTATACGGAGTCGACAGCCGATGAGTTTAATCTCGACTCGTTCGACTACGTCATCGATGCCATCGACTCGTTGCAGGACAAGGCACTCCTCATCCTGCGCGCCACACGATCCAAAGCAAAATTCTTCTCCTCCATGGGAGCAGCTCTCAAACTAGACCCTTCACGTGTGGCAGTGGCTGAGTTCTGGAAAGTGAAGGGTTGCCCGCTCGGTGCGGCACTGCGTCGCAAATTCAAGAAGCAGGGTACTTTCCCTTCGCGGAAATTCAAATGTGTCTATTCCGACGAATTGCTTGAGAACAAAGGACGTAGCCATGCTTGTGGCACCGCAGCCTGTCTTTGTCCTAAGGCCGAGAATGGTCCGGGCGATCCAGAATTGCTAAATCACGAATGGTGCAGTTCTAAAGCGCAAATCAATGGTAGTCTCTCGCATATTACTGCCATTTTCGGTTTTACCATTGCCGGACTTGTCATGCAAGATGCGCTTCGTCGCGTAGAGAACGAATAGACGTTGAAGATAGATGTATAAACAAAATAGCCGCATATAGTTTTTGAAGACTATATGCGGCTATCGCTTTATAAGATAGTTTGTTATAACTTACTTGATGAGGTCGGTGCTTCGCTTGATGAACTTGCTGAGCGCTTCGCCCTTCAAGAGTCCGTTCTGGAGGAGGGCGAGGTCAATGAGTTGCTGTACGGCATCGCTGCCAGCGGCATAGTCAGCCCAAACGCCCTTGCGGAGATCTTCCTGTTTGGCGATGGCATCGTTACACTCCTTCATTTCGTTCTTCTGTTCTTCCGTGAGGTCTTCGGGCTTGGTGTCCTTCTGACTTTCTTCGAGGGCGGTGTGGCGGGCTTTGAGTCCCTTAATCTCGCTCTCGATGGGAGAAAGCTTGTCGGCAAGCGTGTGTTCCATGTCGTCGCGAACGGCTTTGAGAATGCGGTGGTCAGCATTGAGCACCACGCTGTACATGTCGGGCATTTCGCCATAGAAAGCCATACCTGGCTGCAGGCGGCTCATGTCCTTCATGCGGCGCATATATTCGCTTTGGGTGATGACCACCGGTGCTGAGCTTTCGCCGAGTGAGGCAACTTCGACATGGAATTCCTTCTTGTCCATTTTGGGCAGGTCGGCGGTGAATACGCCCGAAAGGTTGCTGACGAGCGATTCGTCGAGCACTTCCTGTGCTTTGTCTTCCTTCACGATGAGGCGGTCTATCACGTCGCCGTCAACGCGTACAAAGTGGCTCTTCTCAAACTTCTGTTCCAGCATTCCGGCGAGCGGTGTGTCGAGCTGACCGTCCATGAGAAGCACATTGTAGCCTTTGGCTTTTGCGCTTTCAATGTAGCTGTACTGGTCGTCCTTGTTGTTGGCGTAGAGGTAGATGAGGTTTCCGTCCTTGTCGGTCTGTTCGGCACTGATGAGCGTCTTGTATTCCTCGTAGGTGTAGAACTTTCCGTCCACGTCCTTGAAGAGAGCGTAGGTCTTTGCCTTGTCGTAGAAGTCGGGCTCGGAGAGCATGCCGTAGTGGATGAAGAGTTTGAGGTTGTCCCATTTCTCTTCGAAATCCTTGCGGTCGTTCTTGAAGATGGACTGCAAGCGGTCGCTGACTTTCTTCGTGATGTATTGCGAAATCTTCTTCACGTTGGAGTCGCTCTGTAAGTAGCTGCGGCTAACGTTGAGCGGAATGTCGGGTGAGTCAATTACGCCGTGGAGCAACGTGAGGAAGTCAGGAACGATGTTTTCCACCTGGTCGGTAACGAAGACTTGGTTGCAGTAGAGCTGAATTTTGTTGCGGTGTATGTCGATGTTCTCCTTGATGCGGGGGAAGTAGAGCACACCGGTGAGGTGGAAGGGGTAGTCCACGTTGAGGTGAATCCAGAAGAGAGGTTCGTCGGACATGGGGAAGAGCTGACGGTAGAAAGTCTTGTAGTCCTCGTCCTTGAGTGTGGAAGGCGTCTTGGTCCAGAGCGGGGTGGTGTCGTTGACGATGTTGTCCTCGTCGGTATCGACCTGCTTGCCGTCTTTCCATTCGGTTTTTTTGCCGAAGGCTATCTCCACGGGGAGGAAGCGGCAGTATTTGTTGAGCAGTTCTTCAATCTTGCTCTTCTCCAAAAATTCTTTGCAGTCGTCGGAGATGTGGAGCACGATGTCCGTACCGCGGTCGGCCTTTTCGCAGTTGTCAATCTCGAAGGCGGGCGATCCGTCGCAGGTCCACTTCACAGGCTGCGCATCTTCGCGGTAGCTGCGTGTGACGATGTCTACGCGGTCGGCTACCATGAAGGCGGAGTAGAAACCGAGACCGAAGTGTCCGATGATAGCTTGTGCGTCGTCTTTGTACTTCTCAAGGAAATCGTTGGCGCCGGAGAAGGCTATCTGGTTGATGTATTTGTCTATCTCTTCGGCTGTCATACCGATGCCTCGGTCGGAAACGGTGAGTGTGCCGGCTTCCTTATCGATGCTTACCGTTACTTTGAGTGCGCCCGTCTCGCCCTTGAAGTCGCCCTTCATTGCGAGCGTCTTGAGCTTTTGGGTGGCATCGACGGCGTTGCTTACTATTTCGCGGAGGAAAATTTCGTGGTCGCTGTAAAGAAACTTCTTGATGACAGGGAAAATGTTCTCTGTGGTGATTCCTATGTTACCTTTTTGCATGATGCTTTAGTTTGATGTTTGTTCGCTTTTGATGTAAGCAAAGATTGTGCCAATTCTTGATTTACTTGTCGGCCGAATTCGCTTTAAAGCACATTTTGTCTTTTTTGAGTGCCTCTATAACGATTTTGTCAGCGGGAAGCCAGTTTGCTGTATCAAGATTTTCTTGGGTGAGCCATTGAGCGGCTTCGTGCTCCAAAAGTGTCAGTTTTCCGCTCATCAAAGTGCACTTGTAGCAATGCATGGTGAGGTGAAACTGCGGGTAGTCGTACTCTACGGTTGTGATAAGGTCTTCAACATGAACCAGCGAGTCTAGCTCTTCCTTGATTTCGCGTTGCAACGTTTCTTGTGGGCTTTCGCCTCGTTCTATCTTTCCGCCGGGAAATTCCCACCAGTCCTTCCATTCTCCGTAGCCTCGTTGTGTGGCGAACACCTTGTTGTCGTGGCAGATGATGGCAGCTGCCACTTCTATGCTTTTCATTTCTTGCATGTGCTTGATGGTATTCAAAACAATAGCTTGCGCAAGTCCTCAGTAGGAATTTATGCGCAAGCTATATTTTTCATTATATAATTATGTACTTATCGAACGATGAGTTTCTTCGTCTTCGTTTCTTTACCATAGGCTTTGCTTCGGTAGAAGTAGACGCCTTGTGGTAGACGGCGGCCGCTGTAGTCGCAGTAGTTCCAGTCGGAAGTGGCATATTCGCCAGAAGCTACGCGCTGTGTGGTTGCCCATACGCAGAGTCCCATGGTGTTGAACACTTCTGTGCGGACATCGACGTCGCCTTCGGCCTGGCGTATGAACGATGTGACGAAGCGTGCCGACTGTCCGGGGGAGATTTCTGTGGCGTTTACTTCGAAGGTGGATGCGCCGCCTTCGCGTACTTCAAATTGCAGTCGTGCGGTGGTGGAGTTGTCGTAGACGTCCCACATGCGGAAGGCGAGGGTGTGAACGCCTGCGGAAAGTCCGGTGAGGGGGTATTCTACCAGGCCGGTATTGTAGGAACCGAAGTTGAACTTGAAGTAGTCGTTGAGACGTATGGCATTGACGGCATCGTCGTCGAGGATGAGTTCAACGTCGTGGCCGAGTGCACCGGATGCTACGGAGAGTGCAGTGGAGTCGCTCACGGTGGCATAGAATGTGGTGTTTACGTCCACTATGCCGCCGTTGGGGAAGTCGGGACGGTCGAGGTAGACGTAGATGTCGGGTCCCAACGTGTCGACTTTTTCGGCTTGTCCTGTGGCATTGATGCAGAAGCGCGTTTCGCTTCCTTTATATTCGCGTGTGCCGTCGGTGCTGACGGCGTAGAGCGAGAGCAGAGCGCGGTCCGTGCTGAGATTCACACCGCGGGGCACGACCATGTCAATGTTGAAACGGCCGTTTTCCACTTTCACTTCGCCTTGGTAGAGTGAACGGGTGTAGTCTTTGTATACTTTCGGGTTGGCGGAAGAGTTGCCTTGTCCTTTGCAGGTGATGGTTTCGGCCGGAGCAAAGAGGGTGGCGGTGAGTGTGCCGTTGAACGACTCGTCGGCTGTTGTTCCGTTGCTTGCGGTGACAGCGCCGGAGAATCGGGTGACGGTTCCCGTTGCGATGGTTCTTGTTGCGGTAGTGCTGCCGAGTGCTTGTGCGTTGATGCTGTCTATGCTGATGCCGTTGTCGGCATAGGCCAGTTTCAGCGCAGGGTCGCCGAGGAGGACGTACTTGAGCTTGTTCATCGTGTAGTCGGATCCGATGGACGATCCGCTGCTTACGAGTTCGTTCTTCGTTTTTCGTAAGGAAGAACCGAAGGTAAGTCGGTTGCCCTGTTCGTCTTTGGCGAACAAATATTTGACGATGCCTTTGTCTATGGCTCGGTTGTAGTTGGAGTAGACAGAGCGTGCGGCACAGATTACTGCTGCAGCGCCCCCTTCAGTGTTGTAGAGTGCGTTACGTGCCAAGTCGCTTATGGGTTGGTCGTAGGGCGAAATCTCGCACGAGGCGTATATCCACAAGGGGAGCGCTTGCGACACGTTGGCCGTCATGTCGTCCTTGTTGATGAGGAACTTGTGGGAAAGGCGGTCGGGCGACCCGTGCCCGTTGTAGTTGAAGATGAGTGCGCCTTGCTGCATGAGTTGTTTGAGGTGCTCTGTTGCAGCGGGGTAGGTGGTTCCTTGTGCCGTTTGGGATGCGGTGTAGGAGTCGAGATAAAGACGGCGCACGAGGAAATGGTCGCTTGCGGCACGGAGCGTTTGTGCGCAGATGGTGTCGGCGTCGGTCATGTGGCTGTTTTCGTCGCCGCTGTCGGCAATGGCAAACATGTGGTTCTTCCATGCTCCCGTGGACTTGTTGTCCATGTAATCTATGGAGCGGTCTACGAGAATCTTTGCTGTGGCGGCGTCGTGACACGGCATACGGCCGATGCCGAGGTCCACTTTCTCCGATTCTATTTTGCTTCCCTCTGTGTTGTCGAGAAGTCCGTAGTAGTCGTCGGTGACGTAGGCATGGAGTGTGCCGATGGAGTAGCCCGTGTTGGAGTAAGACTCCTGGTCGTTGCGCTCATAGGCGAGGAGGTAGTCGTCGTGTGAGGCGGAGGCATATTCGGCCGTTACGCCCCGGTTGTCCCAGAGGCAGTCGCCGAAGAGCACGAGGTACTGTGGCCGTTCACTGTCGGTGGCGGCTTTGTCGTAGAGCATCTTGAGGTAGCGGCGGTAGGCTGTGGCGTCGGGGGTGCCGGAGGAGAACTCGTTGTAGATTTCGCCTGCGGTGACCACTTTGGCGGTGAGTCCGTCGCGGGTGCGGTGTTCTTGGGCGAGGCGCTCGGCTTGTTCGGTGAGTTTTCCGGACGATGGCACGATGACGACATATTGAATGTTGGCGTCGGCGTGGAGGTCCTGGTTGCCCACCGTTCCTACGGTCTGCGGCGAGGAGTATTCTTTCTGCTCGTCTACGATGACAAAGCGTTGCGTGCCATCGGGGGCATAGGCTGTGAGCGTTGTTCCGTTGAGTTCCGAGGGGAGTATGGCGGCATCGGCGTTTCCGCTTGAAATTTGCCAAACGCGTGTGTTGGAAGTGGCGTCGTTGATGATGAGCTTGACGGCCCCTTTCACGTTGGGCGCTAACGCTGCTGCGGGGTTGGCGGCAGAGAGCAGTTGGGGATAGTTGATGCGTATGTAGTTGACGCGTGCTTGGGTGTCGGATGCGCGAACGAGGAGGGTGGCTTGCTCGGTGTCTATTTGGTTGGTAGAGAACGATGCGCGATAGCCGCGCGCGCTCTCGCCGTCGCCGTTGGCTGTGCTGATAGTGCCACGTGAAAGCACGTTGCCGGTCGACTCTGCCACGAGATTGACCGTGGTGGAACTTACGGCGTTGTTGTTGGCGATGTCCCACGCAATGTCCACGTTAGGTGCTGTGCCAGAAGTGCTGAGCGCAGAGGTGACGAGCCCGGGGAGCTGCATCTTGTAGCGCTTTCCGGAGCCTACCGTTTCTTGTTCGTAGAAGTCGCGTCCGCCTTCGTACCAGCAGTATCCGTCGTTGTCGGTGAGGGTGTGTGCCTTGACTTGGGTCACTTCAGTGGCGGTCGTCGTGGGGCGTTCGAGCGTGGTGAGCGTTGCGGGCGAGTCGCCTTCGGTGAGGAAGTAGTAGGAACTGGAGGAGAAGGCGCTTTGGCGGTGCGAGCCGTCGGTGTTCCATCGTGTGGTTCCTTCGGCGAAGAACACTACGGAACTTTCGCGGCGGAGGAGTGGTATTTCCTTAAGGTCGTCCACCCAAGCGTCGCACCCCGATGTGGAGGCCAGTTCCACGAGCGGGCGTCCGCCCTGTCCGTAGAGTTTGACCTTTGCGGGGTCGTTGAAACCCATCTTTTTGAGTTGCGAGGTGCTGAGTTGGTAGATGCCTTCGCTGCTTACTTTTATCTTTACCCATTTGCCTTCTGCCAGCACGCTGTGGGCGGCATAGCGGTTAGCGGCCTCAGCTTGTGTTGCGACTTGTGCCGCAAGGCGGTACGTCTTGGGCATGTTTTGTGCCGACGACGTTTTCTGAAGCTTGAAACTGGTGAGCAGCTGCCATTTGCCGTTGCGCTCAATGAGGGGCATGAAGGAAACGTCGGCCACGGTGTTTCCGCGTTCCGTTCCTTGCGTCACGTTGAGCTTGATGTTTTGCGTGGGACATGCTCCGAGCGCCTTGAACTGTGCTTTTTGCGACGCGGTAAGTGCGGTGTACTCGGGGTAGGCAATGCTGAACGTTACGTTCTCTCCGTTGAGGAGCTTTCCGAGCGGCACCTGCACCTCGTAGTGGGGCAGTTGATGCTGAGCAGACCATACTGCAGGGGCGGGCAACTGTACAAAGTCGTCTTGAGCGTGCAGTGGACCTGCGGTGAGCAGGGAAAGCAGGAGAACGGAAGATATGTGGCGCGTGTGGAGTTTCTTCATGTGTGGGTTGATTGCGGTACGGGTGAGAGGGCACTTCCCGACCGGCAGTTTCGGCTATTTTATGTTGAATGCGAGGGCGGGAGCACCGTTGAGTGAGGCTTCTATGCGGTCGTCGATGTCTACGTCAAAACCTTTTTCGTCTGCGGGGAAAAGGAGAATGTCGCCTTGGCGGAGCATGTAGTAATGGCTCGCCACGTGGATGAATTCAGCTATGAGGTTTCGCGTGTTGCTGAACGTGCCGGTGATAGCGGCTTTTCCGTTGCGTACGATTTCGCAGCGGACGGAGTCGTCTTCAGCTATAGCTTCTGCCACTGGTGTGAATGAGCCTACGGCCAGTGCGTTGTCGAAGCCGCAAGCCATGTCCCATGGCAGATGGAGGTCCTGAAGCTCTCCGAGAAATGGGTTGGCGGTGAAATGCACTGCGGGGGCTACGGCATCGTAGTAGCGGTGGGCGAACTTGCTGAAGATGCTTCTCCCGAGACGGTTTATGCGTACGGCAAGGTAGAGGTTTGCTGTGCAGCAGGGTGCGAAGTCGGGGATGAAGAACGGTGCTTTTGCACCGAGCAAAGCCGTGTCGGGGAGTGTGTGTATGGGATTGGGGAAATAGCCTCCTTCGGGATTGTTGCGAAGGGGTACGGACATGAGTATCTTCATGGCGGCGTTAAACTTCGTAGAGGTGAAAGATGCGTTCCATGAGTTTCCATTTTTCTGCAGAACCTGCGTTTGGCGAGGCTTGCTGGTAGCGTGCGGTGAGTTCTTCCCACTCGGCTTGTCGGGGCAGTGTGGCGAGTTGGCTCATGGCTGTGTTCCAGTCGGTGCTTTCGGCCATCTCCACAATCATGAACAAGCGTGTGCCCAAGAGGTATATCTCCATTTCGAGTATGCCTACCTGACGAATGCCCTGGATGATTTCGGGCCATATGCCGTCTTGTGCGTGGAGTTTGCGGTAGGTGGCTATGAGTTCGGGGTTGTCGCGCAGGTCGAGCGTCTGGCAGAAACGTTTGGTGGGGCCGTCAAACTTTTTTACGGCATATCCTTCGGTGAGGTCTATCTTCATGTTGCAGGTTGGTGTTGCATTGGTTTGGGCGGAACGCATGCGTTTGCCCTATAACTTTATTATATATGATAAACGTAAAATCGGGGCAAATATTGCCTCGCTGCTTGGCGAAACGCTTTTTGCCCCGATGTGGTATGTTTATCGTACGTACACTTTGTGGTTGTTTACCACGTAGATGCCTGCGGGAAGTCCGTCGAAGGCGCGGTCGGCGCGTACGTTGCAGCGCACGATGGTGCCTTGGGTGTTGTAGACGTTCACGCGGGCGTCGTTGGCCGTACCAATTACTTGGTGTATGGCATCGCTCTTTTGTTTGACGAAGAGCTGTACGGCGGTTTGTATGCTGCTGTAGCAGGCGAAGCGCGGTGCACTGGCATTGTAGGAGATGAGTCGGTCGGGGTAGGCGAGGGGGGAGATTGTGGCCGTTCCGCTTGAGGCAATGCTGATGGTCCACTGCGCATTGCTTTCGGTGCAAGTCTCGGATGTGTTGATTTTGTTCTTGTTTGACGTCAGCGCGAGGTAGGTTTCTCCTACTGCATCGTAGAGTGTCCATGCTCCGTCTTTCCCGCCGATGGTGATGTCGTAAGGCTTTCCGCTCTCACCGGTGGAAGTGGTGAGGGACGTGCCGTCGGTGAGTTCTACGTCGGCATAGGAACGTATGTCGGAGTTGGCTTCGGCCATGGCTTTAGCTTTGCTGACGCAAACGATAATCACTTGTTGTCCGGAACTGATGGAGGCATTGTCGGTGGCCATTACGTAAACGGCTTCGCCCTCAGAAGGTTCGGGCGTAGGATCGGGCGTGGGATCAGGAGTTGGGTCCGGTGTGGGATCGGGTGTGGGATCGGGCGTAGGATCGGGCGTCGGGTCGGGCGTTGTTCCGTCGGGCTTGACGTAGGCCACGGGGTCGAAAGCGGTGGTCGTCATAGTGCCCCAAACGTACTGCTCTAGTCCGGGGTAGTCAATGTAGGGGTTGCGGTTGTGCTGTATCTTGTAGATGGCTTCGTTGCGCTTGGTTTCCTTTTCGCTCACGGGGTCTTCCTGTGCCCAGCGGAGGAGCATGGTGAGTGCCCAATTGGTGAAGGCCGGATATTTGCTTCCGGCGAGCATGGGACTGCTCCATGAAGCCACTTTGTCTTCGTAAGCGGTCACCATGTAGAAGTAGGAGCGTGCGAGGTCACCTTTGTATTCGTTGGCGGGTTCAAACACGATGCCGGTGTAGCCCGACACGGTGGATGTGCCGAGTTTTGAGAATTTGTTGTCAGAGGTGTATCGGTCTCCGTCGGTTTCGCCTAAGGGATAGTTGGAGCGTCGGTTGTTGACGTATCCGTCGGTGGGGTAAATGTGGAAGAGGTCGGTGTACATGGGGCTGGCGTCGTTGAACCAGCTTTTGGGGAACGAGTGCTCGCGGTTGTACGAGTCGCCTTCAGCTTTGTAGTTGGCGCCTTGTTTGGAACCTCCGGGCACGTAGTTGGTGGTGTTGGAGTAGATGTCCCAAATTTTGCCGTCATCGCGCACGTCGGTGCTTTTAAAGTGGGTCCATATTTTGTCGTACGAACTTGCCGTGTGTGAAGCGATGATGCTTGCGAGGGCCGTTTTGAGTGCGCTGCCTTTTTTGCCTTTTGCCGAAGAGTAGTAGTCGGGGGCTGTTTGAGCAAGCAGGGCTACTGCGAGGATGAAGAATGCGCTTAGAATCTGTAAGCGACGCGAATGAAGGTGTGACATGTGTCTTTTTTAGATGGGGAATTTCCTTGATGGGATGGTTAATGGACCACAAATTTGGCTTTTTTTATTGAGATTGGCGTGCTTGCGGTTATGAAAAATAAATGAAAAGTTGGCCTCTCGCGCGTATGCGCGTATACACCGAAGTTTGTGCAAACTATCTTCAGCCTTCAGCGCGTTGTACAAGATGTGCACATTTGTGCGCATCAATGCCTCTTGGCTGAAGGCTGAAGGTAGTTTGCACAAACTTCTGTGTAGGGGGTGTGCGTGCGCATGGTGTACCGAAATGTTCGGTTTGTACCGAAATTGCAAGGTAAGTTCTGCGACGGGTCCGACGAACGGATTAGCCTTACACACCGTGCCTTGGATTTTCTACGGCGTGCCTTGGATTTTTTACGGCGTGCTTTTTCATTGTGGCAAGAGACCTTGGCGATAGGCGTTGCCGATGAGTTCTGCAATGTTTTTCGACGACGTCTTTTTCAAGAGCTGGCGGCGGTGGAAGTCAACGGTGTGGGGTGATATGAAGAGTTTATCCGCAATTTCCATGCTGCTTAGTCCTCTGGACAATAAGTCTAGTACTTCCATCTCACGAGAGGTGATATGTTCGCTCTTTTCTGCCATGCCGTTTTGCTCCATTCGGTTGAAAAATGTTTCTGTTTTTTAGCAAAATTATGCACGGACGTTTCTTCGTTCCAATTAAAAAGTTCGGAATCTCAAGCGTGAGAATGCAAAACTATTGTTTTCCGTAGGTGTGCGACTATGGTTTTCGGTAGAAGAAGTGGTATTTTTAGAATCATTTCGCTTAGTCAAATGGATTTGGCATTTGCTAGATGAGGATGCGGAAAAAGGAAAGGAGCGGATGGCGGAGTTGAATCGTCTGTTAGATGATGGGTTGATGACTAATTTGGTGGACGTTTAGCCTATTGAATGCTTTAAGCAAGAGAATGCTGAGCGACTTTTGGTTTGCCACGGGCACGCCTACTTATTTGATTCGTTTGCTGTCTCATTGTAGGGAGAATCTGAATGAGCTGACCGGAAAATATTATCCAACGAGTAGTTTTGTGGATTATCGTGCCGATGTTGAGGCCCCTTTGCCCATGATTTATCAGAGTGGCTATCTAACCATTAAGGACTGGAATATGAATACCAATTCTTATCTATTGGACTTTCCTAATGACGAGGTAAAGAATGGGTTTTTGACAATGACGGGTGGAAGGTGAAGTGATTTCTTCTGTTTAGTGATGTGTAAAAAATAAGTTCCGCTTGTTTGATAATAAATCAAGCTAGCGAAAAACGGGCTGAAAAATCGTGCAAGGCGAACGCAATGCCAAGCAAAGCTATGCTTGCTTGAGCATTGAA
>CAVALA010000048.1:0-20714 GCA_963589615.1 Prevotellamassilia timonensis | reverse complement strand
GCTCTCACATCACGCGCGCGCGTATACACCAAAGTTTGTGCAAGTTGCTGTCACCCGTCACCCCGTGCTTCGCAAATGATGCGAAGCAAATGTGCAAATGTGCAGATGTGCAGATGGGCAAATAAAGGAATGAAGAATACGCTGTTTTGAGGGTGACGGCAAAAAGAATCGCTCACAAATATTTTGTTCTGTTAAAACAGTTCCTTCAGAAATTTCGGTACATGCGTATGACCGATATTTTTATGGCGTGACGAATATTTACCCCCTCGTGAGAATTTGCTGTCACCCTGAGCAAAAAACGCAACTCGCTCTTTTTCTTCGATTTACAACAATTTGAAAAGCGCAGGGTGACAGATGAAGGTAGAATGTGCGAACTTCGGTGAAACGCGCGCGTGCGCGCGCACGCAAGGCTGTAGTTTCGTACCGAAATATTCTCTTTCTGAAATTGTAAACTTTTTTAAAATTTGAGCTGCAGGCTCAACGTGTTGAGCTAGGAGAGATTTTGAATTTGCTGCCTTAGAAAATTACGGAATGCTTATGTTTTCGACTGTGGCCTCAATGCGCTAAAGCTTCTGTGGCCGTGGGGCCAATGAATTGTTTTGCAAAATGTCAAAACCAGTACGCAAAACTGGACACCCTATAAAATAAGATGTCGTCTACAACTCCTCGCTGCGGGCTATGCCGTGCGTCACGGCATAGATGGTAAGTGCTGCCACACTTTTCGTGCCAAGTTTGTCGGTAAGATTTTTGCGATGGGTGATGATGGTGGTCAAACTCACGCCAAGGCGCGCTGCAATCTCTTTATTGATCAAACCCTCCACCACACCACGCAACACTTCGCGTTCGCGCGGCGTAAGTTGAGGTTCATCGTGCGGCTCAGCCGCATTCTGTGCCATACGCACGGCCGCAGGTTCCGCACCGTGGGCATGATGAGAACGTTGAGCAAGTTGGACAATGGAACGCACAAGTTGTTTTTCGCTCTGATAGACGTTGAGCGTATGAAACCCCTTGGGGAGTTGGCCTGCATCGTCGCCATGGACCAGCACAATCGTTTTGTGCTGACGGGCCAAGAAGAACTGAGCCGCGAGGAGCACTTCCGAAGCCGAAACGAAATAGTGGAAAAACGCGTCGCAATCGTCGCTTGCTGCAAGTTTTTCGGCGCGGTCGAAAAGCGCGACCTCCGCGCCAGGCATTAAGCGATGCAAGATGTCACCCATGCCCAAAGCGGCAAGCGTGTTGGGAATCACAACGGCTATTTGCGGTACGATATGAGGCATGGACTATCAGTTTACGATGAGTTGGGGGAAATATTCGCGCAACAACGATTCGGCACGCTCAAGCTGTTCAGGCGTGTTTTCCTTCACGCCCTCCAGTTTATAGGTCCAGCCCAAGGCTTCATATTTGTGCACACCCAACGTATGGTAAGGCAAGAGTTCCACACGCTCTATCGTCTTGTAGTCCTTAAAATGTTCGCCCAGCGCACGGATGTCTTCTTCGAAATCGCTCAGTCCAGGAACCAACACATAGCGTAGCCAAAAAGGATGATTGTGCTCTTCCAACCATTCAGCGGTGCGGAGCGTCTGCTTGTTTGGACGCCCGGTGATCTGCTCATGACGAGCCGAGTTGAACTCTTTCACGTCGAGAAGCACGAGGTCGGCCAAAGTGAGGAGCTCCTCCACGTGACTATTCCAAACGCCGCCGTTCGAATCCACACAGATGTGAATGCCTTCGGCTTTCAGCCGGCGAAACAATGGCACGAGGGCTTCGGCCTGAACCGTGGGCTCGCCACCCGAAAAGGTAATGCCGCCGCGCTTGCCAAAGAAAGGCTTCATGCTCACGGCCTGCTCCACAATGTAGTCAGGATCGGTCAGTTTGCTCTGCCCCACCGGGTCGATTGTGTCGGGATTCGCACAATAAAGACATCGGAAGGGACAGCCCTGAAGAAAAACAACGTAACGCAGACCGGGACCGTCGAACGTCCCCATCGATTCGTAACTGTGAACTCTTATTTGCATACGGCGAAAAGGTTTGTTGAGTGGTTTGAAATGCAAAATTACGCAATTCACCGCACGTTTCTTTCCTAACGCGTCAATTTTTGCGGCTTCATGCTTTGGCAATTCAAGAATAAAGTCTAACTTTGCAGCCGCAAACGAGAAACAATCGTTTCAGTCAGACAAAATGGCGCGATAGCTCAGATGGTTAGAGCGCATGATTCATAATCATGAGGTCGACAGTTCAATCCTGTCTCGCGCTACTTTCAAGCTTTTGTCTTACTGCACGTTTTTTGTTGGCGCGATAGCTCAGATGGTTAGAGCGCATGATTCATAATCATGAGGTCGACAGTTCAATCCTGTCTCGCGCTACATTTCCACGAGGATTGCAACCATTTGGCTGCAATCCTCTTTTCTTGTTGTCCATACCCCTTAGGCACACATATTGCATTCCGAAAAGTCAAGATACAAACTACAACATCCCATACAGATATGACACAAACAGAAACTCCCGTGCTTCTGCTCACGGGCTATCTGGGCAGCGGAAAGACCACACTGCTCAACCGCATACTCTCCAACAAGAAAGGCATTAAGTTTGCCGTCATCGTCAACGACATCGGCGAAGTGAACATCGACGCGAGCCTCATCCAAAAAGGCGGCGTAGTGGACCAGAAAGACGATAGCCTCGTTCCGCTCCAGAACGGCTGCATCTGCTGCACGCTGAAGATGGACCTCGTACAGCAGTTGAGCGACATCGTAGCACAGCACCGCTTCGACTACATCGTCATCGAAGCCAGCGGCATCTGCGAGCCTGCGCCCATTGCACAGACCATCAGCGCCTACCCGCAGGTATACCCCAACCTCGCAGAAGAGGGCGTTGCAAAACTCGACTCCATCGTGACGGTAGTCGACGCACTCCGTTTGCGCGACGAATTCTCGCTCGGAAACGACCTGAAGAAAAAGGATCTTGGCGAAGACGACCTCGCAAACCTAGTCATCCAGCAAGTGGAGTTCTGCAACATGATTCTCCTCAACAAGGCTTCGGAAGTTACGCCCGAAGAACTGGAACGCATCAAACGCATCATTCGCGAACTGCAGCCGAAAGCAGAAATCGTTACTTGCGACTTCTGCGACGTAGACCTCGACACGCTCGTCAACACACATCTCTTCGACTTCCAAAAAGTTGCCACCTCCGCCCGTTGGATTGAAGCCATTGAGGGCGATGAAGAAGACTATGAGCACCACGACTCCGACGACGAAGAAGAGCACGAACGCCACTGCCACCATCATCACCACGACGACGATGATGACGAAGAACACGAGCATCACTGCTGCCACCATCACGATGACGACGATGATGACGAAGAACACGAGCATCACTGCTGCCATCATCACCACGACGACGATGATGACGAAGAACACGAACATCACCACCACAATGGGCACTGCCATTGCCACTGCCACCACCATCACGGCTTGGAGAACGAGGAAGAAGGCGAAGCTTTGGAGTACGGCATCGGTACGTTCGTCTACAAGCGTCGCGAACCGTTCAACCTCACAGAGTTTGACCAACTCGTGGCACGCCTTTGGCCCAAGAGCGTGATTCGCTGCAAAGGCATCTGCTACTTCAGCAACGAGAAGGACATGTGCTACGTCTTCGAGCAGGCGGGCAAACAGGTTTCGCTCAGTCAGGCTGGCCATTGGTACGCCACCATGCCGAAGGACGAGTTCGAAACGTTCAAGAAGGACAATCCCGACGTACTGAAAGAATGGGACGACACCTACGGCGACCGCATGCAAAAGCTTGTATTCATTGGCCAGGGCATGGACCGCGAGGCCATTGAGACGCTCCTCGACGCCTGCATAGAAAAATAAGCAGACATACATCTACATAGAAGCACCTACTAAAAATCCCCGCAAACGAAAATGGTTCGTTTGCGGGGATTTTCTGTTTCTGAGATTGCTGAGGAATTACTTGATGTTCGCACGTATTTTCTTCAGATAAGCGTTGAGCGCATCTTCGTCCTTCGCATCAATGATTTCCATGAGTTCCTTCAGCTCTTCGCGAATCTTCGACACCTGGCCGCTTGTGCGCGGATTGAAAAGTATTTCGCGCAGAAGCGTGTCGTCCTCTCCCAGCACGCCACGGGCTATTTGCATGTGACGCTTGAAAGTAGTTCCAGGCGCGTCCTGATGTTTCATCACTGCGGCAAAAACAAACGTGCTGACGAACGGAATGCTCAGCGAATAGGCCACCGTTTCGTCGTGCTCGTCGAAGGTGTATTCGCAGATGTGGAGTCCAAGACGTGAATAGAGGTCGCGAAAGAAGATGCGACCCATGTAGTCACCCTCGCTGATGATGATGGCATTTTCGCTGCTCAGCGCACCGAGGTTGGCGAAGGTTGGACCAAACATAGGGTGCGTACTCACATAGCGGCGTCCGCACTGTTCGTAAAACTCGCGCAGCCCCGTCTTGACGGAAGCAATGTCGCTAATGATGCAGTCTGCCGGCAAATGGGGCAACACTTCGTTGAACACGTCGAGCGTATACTTGAGCGTGACGGCATTGATGACGAGTTCGGGACGGAATGCGTCAATCTCGTCAATCGACGTAAAGCGCTGCGTGTTGTACATAAAGCGGAGGCGCTTGGGGTCCACGTCGAAGACCGCCGTTTCGTGGTCAAAGCTCAAAAGATCCACAAAGAAGGAACCCATCTTGCCAGCTCCGAGAATAAGTATTCGCATAATATTGCTGAGCCTTTCCGTTAGTCCTTGTTCATCACCTCAATTTGCTGGCGCACGCTCTCCTCGTGGATATTCTCAAAGACAGCCTTGATGAAGTCCGACGACATGCCGCAAAGCACGCCTTGCGCGCCGCGCTTGTAAAGAATCTCTGTGTAACGGCCGTTCTGCACCACGGTCATGTCGTGCTCACGCTTGTACTGACCAATCTCGCGGCTCACGCGCATACGCTTCGTAAGGAGTTCTATGAGCGAGTTGTCAATCTCGTCAATCTGGTGACGGAGGGCGTTAAGACTCTCTGTGCTTTCTGTCACCTTGCGGATGACGAGTTTGTCAAGGATAAATGCGAGCACGTCGGGCGTAACCTGTTGCTTGGCATCGCTCCATGCTGCGTCGGGCGTGCAGTGACTCTCAATGATGAGGCCGTCATAACCAAGATCCATGGCCTGCTGGCTGAGCGGAGCAATGAGTTCGCGCGCTCCACCCATGTGAGAGGGGTCGCCAATGATGGGGAGATTGGGAATGCGGCGACGGAGTTCGATGGGAATATGCCACATGGGGAGGTTGCGGTAGAGTCGCTTCTCGTAAGTGGAAAAACCGCGGTGAATCACACCAAGGCGAGTGATGCCGGCCTGGTTGATACGCTCCAAGCCACCAATCCAGAGTTCGAGGTCGGGGTTAACGGGGTTCTTCACAAGCACGGGTACATCTACTCCCTTCAGCACATCTGCAATTTCCTGCATGGCAAAGGGATTGGCAGCGGTGCGAGCACCAATCCAGAGCACGTCAACTCCGGCATTGAGACAAGCCTCAACATGAGCACGGGTTGCCACTTCGGTGCAGACCTTCATGCCAAGTTCCTTCTGTACGCGGTTGAGCCAAGGCAGTGCCTTTTCACCGTTGCCTTCAAAGCCTCCGGGTTTCGTGCGGGGTTTCCACACGCCGGCGCGGAAAAGTTTGATGCCATTGTTGGCAAGTTGCGAAGCTGTGGTGAAGACCTGCTCTTCAGTTTCGGCGGAGCAGGGACCGGCAATGACTACGGGACGCTTTGAGTCGAGTTCGTTGCCGATGAGGGCGAGGGGGGAGAGATTGAGTTCCATATCTAATTTTGTTTTTTGTCTGTTGGATATATGAGGTTATAAGTTCACGTTTCAAGCGAAGACCTTCTTGATTCGTTCAAGAGCTTCGGCGAGTTTATCTTCTTTTGCGCAGAGCGAAATGCGGATATACCGCTTGCCGTTTGACCCGAAGATGAAGCCAGGAGTCAGGAACACACGGGCCTCTTGAAGCACACGTTCGGTGAGTTGTTCCACATCATCGTAACTCTCAGGGATGCGTCCCCATAGGAACATGCCCACCTGAGCCGGATCGTACTCGCAGTGGAGGGCGTCCATTATTTCGCCGGCAAGTTTGCGACGACGGGCGTAAGTGTTTACGTTGGCTTCTTCGTGCCAGGCATCACTGTTGGCGTAAGCCTTCGCGGCAGCAAGTTGCAGCGGGCGGAAAGTTCCAGAGTCGATATTGCTCTTCACTTTGAGTATCCACTTGACGAAAGTGGCATTGGTGGCAAGCATGCCGACACGCCAACCGGGCATATTGTGGCTCTTGCTCATGGAGTTGAACTCTATGCAGCAGTCCTTTGCTCCCGGCACTTGAAGGATGCTCAAGTGTTCCTTACCGAGAATGAAGCTGTAGGGATTGTCGTTGACGACGACGATGTGATGACGACGGGCAAAGTCTACGAGGCGTTCGTAAGTCTCGCGCCGTGCAGCGGCTCCAGTCGGCATGTTGGGATAGTTGCACCAGAGAAGACGCACGCCTTGGAGGTCCATGTGCTCAAGTTCGTCGAAGTCGGGCTGCCACCCGTTTTCAGGACGGAGGTTGTAGTTGACGATGGTGCAACCAAGCAGTTTTGAAAGCGAAGTGTAGGTGGGGTATCCCGGATTGGGAACGAGCACCTTGTCGCCGGGATTGACAAAAGCGAGGGTCGTATGGAGAATGCCTTCCTTGGAACCGATGAGGGGTTGTATCTCGGTGGCGGGATCGAGGTCCACACCGAACCACCTCTTGTAGAAGGCCGCCATGGCTTCGCGCAGTTGGGGAATGCCTGCCGTGGGTTGGTAGCCGTGGGCGTCGGCCTTGTGCGCCTCGGCGCAGAGTGTTTCAATGGTTTCGGGCGAAGGCGGCATGTCAGGACTGCCAATGGCGAGGGAAATAACATTCTTGCCCTCGGCGTTCATCTTTGCCACTTCCTTTCCTTTGCGGGAGAAGTAGTATTCGCTCACGTCCGAAAGGCGTTCGGCAGGAGCTATGTGGTGGTATTCGTCTGTCATAGTTTTCGGTTTATCGTAACAATACATTACAGATTCGGTATGGGGCGGCGCATCATTTGCCCTGATACTCGCCGATAATCTTGAGTTCACGTGTCAAGGGGCGAACTGCATCGATGCTTTGGCGGTAGCGTACGTAGTCGTCGTAGGAAACGTCGACGTAGAAGAGATACTCCCATTCGCGACCGATGATGGGCAAGGACTGAATCTTCGTCAGGTTAATGCGGTAGAAAGAGAAAATGCTGAGCACTTGCGAGAGTGAACCTTCTTCGTGGGAGAGGGAGAAGACGATGCTGCTCTTGTTTGTAAGACTAAGGTTGCGGTGCTTGTCGGCTGCCCAGGGGTCGGAGAGGAGGAGGAAACGCGTATAGTTGTGTTTGTTGTCCTCTATGCCTTGCTGCAGGACTTTCATGCCGTAGAGCGGAGCGGCTCCTGCGTGACAGATGGCGGCGTGGCCGCGAAGTTGCTCACGACTGATGGTCTCGGCCGAACCTGCAGTGTCGCTTGTTTCCACTACTTTAAAAGAAGAATGTTGGTCCAAGAAGTGGCGGCACTGCATGAGGGCTACGGGATGGGAGTTGACCTCGGTGATGGTATCCCAGTCATCTTCGGGCAAACACATAAGGGAGTGTTCGATATGGAGCTTGTGTTCACCGATGATGGTCATCCCGCTCTCGCGGAGCAGCTCGTAGTTGTGGAGCAGGCTGCCGGCTATGGTGTTCTCTATGGCCATCAACCCGAGACGGGAATAGTCGTCGCGCATCTGCTGGAAGATTTCCTCAAAGGTGTCGCAGCACACGAGTTCGATGTCTTCGTCCTTGAAATACTGATGGGCGGCAATGTCGTGGAACGACCCTCTGATTCCTTGTATGGCAATTTTCTTCATAAATAGTTTTTGTGGAGCTACTCGCTTACGAAAAATCCCGCCTCCATAGGTGGAAGCGGGATTTCGTTGTTTCTTTAGTCGTATTTAATGTTGGCATGCGACATCCCGCTTCGCTTGTTCGGCAAAGTAAAAGTAAAAGCCAAAAAAGTAGGATGCGTTAGCCATCATAGTTCGCAAATTGTAGGTGCGCTGCAAAACTTCTTGCTTTTAAGACGAATGCCCGTTGCAAATGCTTTCGCGACGCTTAGCTTGTTGTTTGTTTAATTCAAGAGCAAAAGTAGTACAAATCTTACGTCCAGCAAACGAAGCGGCGCTTTTTTTGTCATTTTATTCCAAAAAGACTGAAAAGTCCGGCTATTTTCCCGTCTTAACGCGTTTAGCGTGTCGATTTTCGAGGATGTCAATTGCCTAGGACGACCACTTTTATGTAGTCTTTCAAGTGTACAGGCCCTTTGCCGTAACCGCCTTGCGAATCGCAGACGAGGAGCAGCGTATGTCGGCCATCGGCGAGTTTGCGTCCCAAACACATACCTTCGTAGTTGGCAAAGTTGTGCTTCGTCAGGTTCATCACCGTACGGAAGTCGAGCAGAAGTTTCTTCACGAGAAATTTGTTGGGATCGAGCGTGCGAAGGTCAGTAGAAGAGTCTATACGATAACCTTGCGCGGGATTTACGAGAAAGAGTTTGCAGCGGCATTCGCTACCGATGTAGCCAGAAGGAATGTTCGCTTCGCGTTCAAGCACAAGTACACGGCCATCGGGGAGCGTGGTCACTTCAGGTACACCATAGACGTAGATGTTGCCGAACTTTTCTGAGCGCCCATGATCCATACGGTAGGCATACTGGGCCTCGGGCTGAAGGTCATCGGTGAAGGACTGGAGCCGAAGTACGTTCTGCGCCGTAGGATACTGTGCAGAGGCTGCGTGCCCGTCGGCTTTGAGTGTACTCTCCGTGATGGTCCAAAAGCGGTGGTTGATGGTGTCGTAACAGAGCGCTTCGAAGCCGTAGTTTGCTACTATCTTGTCGAGCCCGAACTGCGTAGGAACGGCAAGAGCGCGTCCCGTCGGTTTGCCGTCGAGCGCATATTCAAGTATTGCCTGGTCGCCTTCGCCACTGATGAAGATGCTGCGCGAAGGAGGGAAATAGGCCACACCTTCGCAGTCGCGAATGGAAATGCCAGTGGCGTCGACTTTGGGAGAAGAATTGCCGTGGAAACCTTCGAGATAGACATTGGTTACTTCTCCCGTGGCGGCATTTTGGTCTATGCGGAAAGTGAAAAAGCCGTCGGACGGCTCTTTGTCGCTGACCATGGCATAGCGGTTGCCGCCCAAGGCGGTGATGCCGCTGTTCTGTGCCGTGCCTACACCCCACTGCGCCATGGATTTCTGCTTGAGTTCCATGGCGGTCTGTGCAAGCACAGGTGCCGCAAGTAGGGATAGGGTTAGAAGAAGGGAACGTATCATGCTGAAGATTGCGTTTTTGAACTTTGGATTATTCATCGAGCAAGAGGTCCATCACGATGGGCTGTGCAGCCATAAACATGGCGGCGAGTCCACCGGGAGTGACAATGCTGTCGGGCTGAATGTCGGTAAGACGCACAGTGCCGTTTTCTACAATATACCAACCGTTGTTCTCGGGAATGGCAAGGTCGCCGTCCACGCCTATGTGGAGTTGGAAACCGGGATTCTTCACGGCTATGGCGGAGAGGAAACGAGGCACGTTGATGACGCGGGCCATGGCATAGGGTACGCTTTCCTTGAGCGAACCTGGCAGGCAGAAACGACGGTACACTTTGTCTACGCCACACTCACGGCAAAGATAGTCAACAAAAGCGGCGCGCGTGGCAGCCTCGGTGATGGCAAGCGTACGGATGTAGACTTTTCCGTTTGGTTCTTTCACGGCGAGGCAGAAGCCAACCATGCGGCGCTTGCGGCGCGCCACGAGGATGTAGCCGTCTTCAAGGTCGGCGGCTTCGAGGGCAGCAAAAAAGTCGTTTTCGGACGGATGGACCATGAAGGGAAGCTGCATGGTGAGGCGGTGATAGTAGACGTAAAGGTCTTCACCCCATTCGTCGGGACGAACCACCTCTATTTTGTCGAACGCTCCGTCCTGGCTGATGTCGAGAGGGAGTTCCTGACGGTAGACGGCTGTCCAGTAAGCGCCGTGGTCGGGTTTTTCGTAATAGCTGCGCAACTCATCGGTTTGCGGGATGAGCAAACTGAGCGTTGCGCCCTGCTGGAAGAGGCGGCGGTGTGCTTCGTGCAGAAGATTGGCGGCATAGCCACGTCCACGGAAGTCGGGAAGCGTGGCAAGTCCGGATATGTAGCCCGCATGCTGAACCGTTCCGTAAAACGTCATGCGGTAGGGGAGCAACTGCATGGCCGACACCACATGACCATCGTGACGAATGGTAAGATTGGAAGCATCGGTATATTTATCTTCGAAATATATGTCCATGAATTCCTCTGAGTCGTTGAAACAGGTGCGCCAGAGGTCACGGGTTTGGTTTTTGATTTCTTCGGGAGTGAGTAACATGGTTTATGGGATAAGGAGTATTTTCTATAAGGCTACTCGCCTAACGGATGTTTGGTCATTACAGTGTATTTGTTGAGCAACAAGGACGGACGATAGGAGAGCTTTGCCTTGCGAAGTCCGGGGATACCAAGGTCTTCTTCGCGGTTGATGTGGACATACTGCGGAGGGAGCATGCGCACCATTTCGCGGTTGATGACGGCAAACGAACCTTCATAGGCAGTGTCGGCCTTTTCTACGCAAACATCGAACGTATCGGCATTGACTGGGCCACCGTAGGAGAATGCCACTATCTTTCCGCCGGTTCTCAACACGCAGCCGCTGACAGGGAGTTCGTCCCAGTGACGGAACACGGTGAGGAGGGCGCGACGCTCATTTTCGTAGCCTTGAGCCTCATCTGTCGACTCGTCGATCTTACGCGTTTTCCACATACTTTCGAGTTCTATGCACTGCGGAATGTCGTCGGGCGTGAGGGGCGAGGCTTGCCAATCGGGATGAGCGGCTTCAAAGCGGTTGGCAAAGTTGCGTTTGCTCTGAAGTTTTTTACCTGCAAGGGTTTCGAGTTTAGCTCGGTCGTAAATGTAGTCCGTATAGTTACGATCGGCCGAGGCGAAGAAATATCCTGGCATGGCGGCCTCCAATTTGGCTATGGAGTTTTCGCAAACGCCGAGCATGAGGAAGGGATGTCCTTGAGAGTCGGCATCGTCGAGCATAGCGTGGAGCACAGGCGTCCAGTCGCCCGGTCCTACGGGGGCAAGGTATGCCAAGTGGCCGTTGGTCTTGAAACGGACCACGAGGGTGTCATCGTAGACAGCCATTTCCGTATCGTAAAGGAAACGCCAACCTATGAGGTTCACGAAGTTGAGGTCGCAGTTGCGGTTGTCGGTGTTGTGAACAGCGCGCATCACGTCTTCGCGGTCAGCAATACCGAGGGGATGAAAATCTATCGGCATGGTTAGTCGATTGTCTTTCTGCTTGGGAATAGTTAGCGGGTGGTAATTAATAATTTTACCCTTGTTTTTGTGTGGGAATGACTAGCGCAAAGGACATGTTCTCAGAATGCGAACTTGTATTCCTTTTCTCCGTTGAAGGTTTTTACCGCAAGGCATATGGAGTCTGTTCCGGCAGTGAAGTTTTGCGAGAGTTTTGCAAGTGGCATTGAGAGATAGGCCTCACGCGTATAGTAAAGAGGATCGTTGTTCTGACTGTGGATAACCTTTACGTGTGCCGTGCGTACGCCGGAGGCGGACGTTGTGGTGTCCAACAGATTGAAACCGAAATAGTGCGTTCCGCTATAAGTGGCTTTTAGGGCCAGGCGAAGATTCACATATCCCCCACCCTTCCACACGGACGTGACGCCGACGGCATCGTAGACGGTGGCTTGCGGCTTGTAGGCCACGGGCTCGGGAGCGAGAATGCGGGCGTAGTCTGTGAGCCACACGGTGTGGTTCAGCGTATCACGGGTGAAAAGCGCAAGCACGCGGTACGTACTGTCTGGACGAAGTCCGATCACGCTGTTGCTCAGCGCGTATGTTTTGCCGTCGTCGCTGATGAACGAAACGGCATGGCCGTTGGCGTTGGTCACGATGCAAGCCAAATCTTCTACGTAGGGTGCCACGGTTTTCTCGTCGTCGCTACACGAGACGAGGGCAAAGAGGAAGGCCACAAGAGCTACGATTGCCGACAGCTTCGGTTTGTTCATAAGCGGATTATTTCTGAAAGGGATTGTGACGGCTCACACCTCATTACTGTGCCGTGGCCGCAAGGTGATTGATAAGCGGATTGGCGTACATCGTAAGTATTCGTTCGCGAAGGAAGGCTTCGTCCTTTTGGGGAAGGTCAACGAGGGCTATTCGCTGCTGCAGATAGCTTTCAAAGCGCTGCTTCTCTTCAGCCGTGTAATGTGCCGCCATTTCGTCGCCGCCCTTGAGGAGGTCGTAGGCTACGTAGTTGTTGGGGAACATGACATAGGCTTTATGGATGCCTTGGTCGATGCGCTGGGCAAGACGGGCAAAGAATTCAGTTTTGGAACATTCTGCGAGTTCGTCGAGCCACGTGTTGACGGGAGCAGACATGCCGTAGACGACTTTGCCTTTGTAGCCCATTATGCCGGTCTTCATATTGACGAGGTCGTCTTGTTTCGACTTTTTGAAGTCGGCATTGTCGCGCTTCTGTTGAAATTCCTGAGCCTTAAGGAAGTCGCAGGGGTCGTATTCGTAGGAGATGGCGAGAGGCACAAGGTTGAGTTGGCGAATGCGCTCAAGGGGCGTGCCTTCGCCGCCCATCGCCATCATTTTGAGGAGCGACTCCTGGGTGCGGTCGTTGGAGTCTTTTGCACGTCCTTCTCGCTGGGCAATCCAGATGTTCTCTTTCTTCTCGGCTACGGCGAAGTGCATATATTCGCTCATGCGTTTGCTGCTTGCAAGCATTTCGCGCAACCCTACGCTGCGCTGCACGATGAAGGCTTTGTTGAGCTGAACAAGGATGCGTATCCAGGGATAGATGAGCAAGTTGTCGCCGATGGCAATCTCCACGGTGTTGCCGAAACCGTTGTCGATGAGGAGTACATCGAGAATAGCTGAGTCGAGCACAATGTCGCGGTGGTTGCTGATGTAAGTGTGCGGCTCGGTGCGCTCCTCAACGGGGATGTCTGCGGCACGGAGTGTGAATCCGTCAGTACACTTTGCGAGAAGTACGGTGATGACGGGATAGAGGAACTGCTTTTGGAACGTAAGGCTGTCGGGACAGCGTTTCATCTGTTCTTTGAGTTGGTCTATGTCGGCCCCCGGAAAGAACATGGGAAGGATGGTGCGAAACTGTGCATCGCCCATCAGTTCCTCTACGGCCTGTGGTATTTCGTCCGGAGCGTAGGGACGTATGGCGTCGAAATCGTGGAGTGTCATGGTGATAAGGACTTAGGGTGATTCAGAGTTTACCTTCGATAATTTCGCTCAGCACGTCCTTGATGTCAAGTCCGGCGGCACGCACTTGTTGGGGAATGAAGCTCGTGGCGGTCATGCCTGGTGTCGTGTTGATTTCCAAGAGGTTTATCTGTTCGTTACCTTTTTCGCCAGAGAGGATATAGTCTATGCGGATGATGCCGTAACAACCGAGCGTGCGGTAGATGAACTTCGTCATTTCGCTCACGCGATCTGCTGTTTCGGGGGCAATGCGGGCGGGGGTTATTTCGCTTACTTTGCCGTTGTACTTCGCATCGTAGTCGAAAAATTCCTGCGAGGTAACGACTTCTGTGATGGGAAATGTATAGAGTGTGCCGTCGAGGCGCTTGTAGCAGCCGCAGGTTATTTCGGTGCCGGTCATCATCTTTTCCACCATCACTTCGTCGCTCTCTACCATGGCTTTCTCTATGGCAGCGCGGATAGCATCGGCAAATTTCACCTTTGTCACGCCAAAGCTGCTACCTCCAGCATTGGGCTTCACGAAGCAAGGTATGCCGAGACGCTCTGCAAGTTGCTTTTCGGTTTCGGCGGTGATTTCGTCGCCTTTGCGCACGAGCACAGAGTCGGAAATGTGGAGCTGGGGATAGGCACGCAGGTAGTTATTGAGGGCGAACTTGTTGAATGTCAAAGCTTCCACGAGCACATCGCTTGTGGAATAGGGCATTTTGATGAGGTCGAAATAGCCCTGAAGTATGCCGTTCTCGCCGGGTGTGCCGTGAATGGTGATGTAGGCGAAGTCGAAAGTATGATATCCGTCGCTGGCAGTGAAAGAGAAGTCGCTGGTGTCAACGCGGCATTTTTCGTGGTTGTAGAATACAGTCCAATTGCCGGTCTTTACCTCAACTACGTAGCAATTGTACTTTTCTGTGTCCATGAAGGATACAATCCCTTCGGCAGAGCGCAGGGAAACATCGTGCTCGGAGGAATCACCTCCGGCAACGATAGCAATATTACGTTTCATATAGATACGTTTTATACTTGTGTATGTTGTGTTCTTTTGGAAATATCTGGCACAGACACTCTAAGGCTGTCGGGTATAGGTCTCCCATTTGTCTATGAGTGCGGTAATGTCGGCGGGCAGTTCGGTGGTGAAGTCCATCTCCTTGCCCGTCTTGGGATGTTTGAAGCCAAGGGTTCGTGCGTGGAGTGCTTGACGGGGACAGATAGCGAAGCAGTTGCGGATAAAGCTGTTGTACGTTCCGCTTTGGGTGCCTCGAAGCACTTGGTCGCCGCCGTAGCGCTCGTCGTTGAAGAGCGGATGACCGATGTGCTTCATGTGTACGCGTATCTGATGGGTGCGTCCGGTTTCGAGAATGCATTCCACGAGGGTGACGTAACCAAAACGCTTCAACACGCGATAGTGGGTCACGGCGTGTTTGCCTATGCCTGAAGCGGGATCGAACACGGCCATCTGCATGCGGTCGCGCGGATTGCGGGCTATATTGCCTTCTATGCGGCCTTCGTCTTCTTGAAAATTGCCCCACACGAGGGCGTTGTAGCGGCGACGCGTGGTTTTGTTGAAAAACTGTACGCCGAGTTTGGTCTTGGCCTCAGGGGTCTTTGCCACGACGAGGAGGCCGCTGGTGTCTTTGTCTATGCGATGAACTAGACCAACAGCGGGGTCGTTGGGGTCGTAGGCTGGATTGTCTTTCATATGCCAGGCAATGGCATTGACGAGGGTGCCGGTGTAGTTGCCGCAGCCGGGATGGACTACGAGACCGGCGGGTTTGTTGACGAGAATCACATCGGCATCTTCGTAAACGATGTCGAGAGGTATATTCTCGGGCTCTATGGTGGTTTCGTAGCGCGGTCTGTCGAGCAGGAGGGTGACCACGTCGAACGGTTTGACGCGATAGTTGCTTTTCACCGGTTTCCCGTTCACATGGATGAAACCGGCACGGGCCGCGAGCTGTATGCGGTTTCGCGAGGTGTCGCGGAGGTGATCCAGGAGAAACTTGTCCACGCGGAGCAAGGCCTGTCCCTTGTCGGCTACTACGCGATAATGCTCATAGAGTTCGGCTGCTTCCTCGCCGCCGTCGTCGTCGTTGACGTCGTCGTCATCGCAATTGGCGGTAGAGGGAGAGAATTCCGATTCGTACATTTCGTCCTGAAGATGCACTTCGGCTGTTGAGGTTTCTTTTGCTATATTGTCGGTTTCCAAAACAGGAAAGGATTTTTATGGATTGAAGTTTATGGGTACAAGAATGGATGTGGTTAGCTACAACCGTCAATCTTCTACTGCGCCGTCGGGATCAGCGGGTTCTTCTTCTGGCGCATTGAGGATGTAGTCGAGACTGTCGTTGCCGTTGTAGTCTTCTTCCACATCGCCGCCACCTACCACAAGGGTGATGGGCGAACTGACGGAAATACGATCGCCGGCTTTCACACTCTTACCATTGACTTTCACTCCGCACACCCAGTCGAGCGGCTGACCGTGTTCAAATTCTGTGGCGGCAAGTTTGAATCCGAGCACCTTAAGTTTGTCTTCTGCTTCGCGACGCGAACAGTTTCCGGCAATATCAGGCAGAGCCACTTTCCGAGGCCCGTCGGAATTGATGGTGAGCATAACGATACGTCCGGGCTTCACACGTTCGCCAGGCTTTATACTTTGCTCTAAGACGGCGAAGGGGGCAGCAGTGTAAACATAGCCAGTGTCGCTCACTTCGGCCTTCAGTCCCAAGGCTTCGAGTTTACGTGTGGCCACCTCTTCGTTGTCGCCGCAGATATTGGGCACCTCAACCTCTTCGCCATGACGCGTATAGCGATTGATGAAAAGGAGAGCTGCCCCTATCAGCAGAAAGGTGACGACAACCATGCCTAAGCAGTTGCCGACCATCATTTTGCTGAATATTTTGCGAAAGAAAGTTGCGAGAGTCATACGTCTTCTGTCGGTAAATCCGTTGAATCTGCTACGACGAAGATTCGCCGCACCCTTTTCGGAACGGATACATTTATGGGCAAAGTTATAAAAAAAAGAGAGAAGCAAAGGTTTCACTATGGAAAACCTCGACTTCTCTCGAGTATCTTTGGCGGAGCGTTCCGCTGTCGTATTGACGGTTGAATTATTTCTTGCCGTGTACTTCGTCAGATACGGTAAGCTTCTTGCGACCCTTAGCGCGGCGAGCTGCCAATACGCGACGGCCGTTAGCGGTCAGCATGCGCTGACGGAAACCATGCTTGTTGTTTCTCTTTCTGTTGTGCGGTTGGAAAGTTCTTTTCATTTTTCGTTATGCTGTTTTTGTTTTTTGATATACAATCAGGCGAAGCGGAGAAGGTCAGCACATCGTCGCTCCAAGCCTCACGGCTTTGCCTCACAGAGGCTCCTTTACGCTTCGGGGTGCAAAGTTATGCAATCTTTTCCATCCGACAAACTTTTCCTATCTTTAATTTATTCGATAGCAAGGATATGGAGATGCACAAACACTACTTGGAGACGGCCCGGAAGCTACCTAATGCAGATTATTTTTAGCTATGAAACGCGCCACGTAATCTTTCAATACACGATTGACATATCCAGGAGAGCGCTTCATATGAATAATCGTCATCACTACGACAGCATCCTTTTCCTGCAGATAATAAACCACATTGGGATTTTTTGTGATATGACGAATCGTATAGTCTTTCGTAGACAACGACACATCTTGAACACCTTTTCCAGGATTATCTCTCAAGGACTCAACCATCTCAACAATCTTTCTGATTGATTTTTCCGAGACTGATTTACCAAAATAATCTGACACATAAATAGCTATGTCGCTTAAATTATCTAACGCTAGCTCGGACCAAATTATCTTCATTTGTAATGTTCCCTAATACGACTCACAACTTCATCATGAGAAATGCATTCACCATTCATATATTGCAAATGAACACATTCGGCAACACTACGCATCAAGTTTTCATCTATTGAAGACAAGAATTCGCCAGATACCGCATCTATTGTTTCATTCTCCAACGATTCGGTTATCAATTCTACGAGGCGACTTCTGTCTTCCCGACTCCAATTCTTGATTTCATTCCAATAAGGAACGACTGAATTATTCTGCATAGTGTTCGTTTTCATATATGAGAATGTTATTTCTGCGCGAAGCGCTTGGCCTGTTCTTCTATGAGCGCGCGGTCTTCGAAATAGTTGATCTTCATGGCGCGGCGCACGTCGCTAAGCGTGTCGGCTGCCACGGCGCGGGCTTCTTCGCAACCCTTGCGGAGCATTTCGTAGACGGCGGGAATGTCTTTCTCGAATTCTGCGCGGCGCTGGCGGATGGGTTCAAGTTCTTCCTGGAGGATGTTGTTGAGGAATTTCTTGACTTTCATATCGCCGAGTCCGCCTTTCTGATAGTGAGCCTTGACAGCGTCGAGATTCTCGTATTCGGGCCAGTAGGCTGCAAAATGTTCGGGGCGACAGAAGGCGTCGAGATAGGTGAACACGGTGTTGCCTTCGATGTGACCGGGATCTTCCACATGGATGTGTTGCGGATCGGTGTACATGGACATCACCTTCTGCTTTACTTCCTTGGCGCTTTCGGCGAGGTAGATGCAGTTGCCGAGGCTCTTAGACATCTTGGCCTTTCCGTCTGTACCGGGCAAACGCAAGCAAGCGGCATTGCTGGGAAGCAAAATGTTAGGCTCGACAAGCGTTTCGCCATAAATATGATTGAAGCGACGCACAATCTCCGTGGCCTGTTCTATCATGGGCTTCTGGTCTTCTCCGGCGGGCACTGTAGTGGCGCGGAAGGCGGTGATGTCGGCAGCCTGACTGATGGGATAGGTAAAGAAGCCTACGGGAATGCTGGATTCGAAGCCGCGCATACCGATTTCGCTCTTCACCGTAGGGTTGCGCTGCAGGCGGCTCACGGTGACGAGGTCCATAAAGTAGAAGGAGAGTTCGCAGAGTTCAGGAATCTGGCTCTGAATAAAGATGGTCACCTTCTCGGGGTCAAGTCCGGCGGCGAGATAGTCGAGCGCCACTTCGATGACGTTCTGACGCACTTTCTCCGGATTGTCCATGTTGTCAGTAAGCGCTTGTGCATCGGCAATAAACACGAACATTTTCTTGTAGTCGCCCTCGTTCTGAAGTTCCACGCGACGTTTGAGCGAACCTACGTAATGTCCTATATGGAGGCGACCTGTAGGACGGTCACCGGTGAGTATCACTGTATCTTTTGCCATTGTTCTATGAGAGTCATTAAGTGCACAAAAGGCACACCTCATCCTTTCCAATTAAAGAACGAGACGCATCCACTGGGCGCACGGTTTTACGTTTTGCCGACAAAGTTAATGGAAAGCGCGTAAATGCACAAATGCCATGTGAAGAATATGGAGCCGGAAGATTTGGAAACAAGAAAATAAAATCCGAAACTTGAGTAGATATACCCGACCGCCACCAGCTGATGTGTGCTCGCACAACAACTGGTGGGCGGTTACTATCGTCCTATTTCATTTACTCTCAACATACCCGTTGAGAGTGAAAAGATATTGTTTCTTAAATTCCCGATGGCATGCTGTCACATAGATTTTTCAACACAAACCCTATCAATCCGTCATTAGTCGTGACATTCTTGCTTACAAGTTCATTCAGCTTATAGTCCGCGGTATAGTCAAGATAAAAGAAACGCCCGTCGCTTAAGTCTTGGATGGAATGAAGCATATCAAGTTTGCCATTGTCTGTTATCAGACTGGCAGGAACTGTCGCATAAGGATTATCCTTCTTGCTCTTGCTTGACTTCTTCTGGGCAAAAGTGGGCATTGCAAGCATCAGCATAAGAGCGATGCAAACCATCTGTATAAAATATGATTTCTTCATAAGCGATAGAGTTTTGTGTGAATGTTATGCCGCTGGGCGCCTTATACTGCTGCCCAGCTTAGGAGTTATACGATAATGGAGAATAATCCACAAAGGCAGATATTAGCTCCACATTTTTACAGAGTAAAAATAATAGCCAACGAACCATTTTACTTCAGAGGCAGGACTCGCAAAATAAGGTTCTGACGTAGGTGCCCAGACTCCGCCATATTCGTAAAGCTGTTTTTGGCCTTCATTTAAATACAAAGTCACGTTTTGCTTCAAATTGTCAATGCCGTCAAAAATTCCATTTCCGTTATAAGTGACTCCGCTTATATCGGTAACTATTCCAAACGTTACTTCTTTAAGTGATTTGCAACTGCAAAAAGCTTTTTCATCTATAGCGGCAACCTTAGGTGTATTTATTGTTTCCAGTTTCTCACAGTTTGCCAAAGCACTTTTTCCTAATTTGGTCACATTGGGTAGGTAAATGGATTTTAAAGCATTTATTCCGCTCAAACCACTGTCGGGAATTTCTGTACATCCTATCAAAGAAAGGGAGATGCTGCCACTTGTGACATCTTTCAAGGAATTACGAACAGCATCGAAGATGTCAGTTCCTGCATCATCTGCAAGAACGATCTTTATGTCTGTTTTCCCCTTGCCCAATTCTTCCTTAATAGCCGTGGCTAAAGCTGGAGCATTCAGATTCGTGGCCATCAAGGCATAGGCATCCAAGGCGTAGCTCTTCGTGTTTACTGTTGCTTCGGTGAACGTGTAGGATGCCAACGTAGCACCATTGTATTTCACCATAACAGAGGCATTATTGTCAAATTTGCCATACAGATAGGCATTGCCCTTCGCATCGGAATGAATGGAGTTGCTGGTAGATACAGAGGAAGAGGTGCTGACAGGTGTGAATCCTTTGACATCTACCGTGATGTCTTGGTTAGCAATCGTTGCAATGCGCAGACGTGAATAGTTTCTATCATAGGGAAAAGAGACGGCTATAGTTCTACCATTATTGGTGATTACTGCCGTTCCCTCTATGTATTCATCAGTTCCGGCTGCTTTACCATCTTTCAACTTTAATGTATTGTTAACCCATTTATAATTAGGGGCATAATATACATGAGACATGATTGCAGGATCCCCTTCTCTAAAAACTAAATTACCACTTGATAATTCCCAATTCTTGCCATCGTAGGCAAAGGTGGCATGCTGTGTGCCATAAGAGGTGTTCGCCATCTCCAACAGCAGCTCGTCGCCCTTTGCCCATTCGGTCTTGCCGGCATCAGTCGTACCGATAACACGAGTCTGCGAATCGTCGAAGACAGGGAAGTCGGCAACCACAAGCTTGATGTTGTCGTTGCTTATCGTAACTGTAGTGTCTTCTATGTCGTTTGCACATGCTGCCACAGTCAAAGCGGTGGCAACCAGCATGATGTATTGAAATATCTTTTTCATATCCTTGTCCTCCAAATTAATTGAG
>CAVALA010000047.1:0-21021 GCA_963589615.1 Prevotellamassilia timonensis | reverse complement strand
GCAAAGTTCGGGATTGGAAGAGATTGCTACAAGTCGGCTTGTTTCGGATGGTTACAAATGATGAACGACGAATATCTGTGAAATCCGTGAGAGCTGTGGGAGGTAACAACCTGAATAGTTACCTTTCTCTTTTTGAGCTATTGCCACGAAAAATCCCCGAATCCATCGTGTATGGACTCGGGGATTTTACTGTAAGTAATGGAAAAATCCTAAAAATTAGAATTCTGCCGTTTTGGGTGTACGGGGGAAGGGGATTACGTCGCGGATGTTCTGCATGCCCGTCACGAAGAGGATGAGGCGCTCGAAGCCAAGGCCGAAACCGGAGTGGGGACAAGTACCGAATTTGCGGGTGTCGAGATACCACCACATATCCTTCATGGGGATGTTGAGTTCCTTGATGCGGCCCATGAGTTTTTCGTAACTCTCTTCGCGCTCGGAACCACCGATGATTTCGCCAATCTGGGGGAAGAGGACATCCATGGCGCGAACGGTCTTGCCGTCGTCGTTCATCTTCATGTAGAAGGCTTTGATTTCCTTCGGATAGTCGGTAAGGATTACAGGCTTCTTGAAGTGTTCCTCCACGAGGTAACGCTCGTGTTCGCTGGCGAGGTCCACGCCCCAATAGACGGGGAATTCAAACTTATGGCCGTTCTTCACAGCCTCTTCAAGGATGGCAATACCGTCGGTGTACTTGAGGCGCACGAAGTCGTGTTCGACCACGAAGTGGAGACGGTCGAGGAGGGTCTTGTCGATCATCTTGTTGAGGAACTCAAGATCGTCCTTGCAGTTGTCGAGTGCCCAACGCACACAGTACTTGATGAAGTCCTCAGCGAGGTCCATGTTGTCTGTGATGTCGTTGAAGGCTACTTCGGGTTCAATCATCCAAAACTCTGCCAAGTGGCGGGGCGTGTTGGAGTTTTCGGCACGGAACGTGGGACCGAAGGTGTAGATGGCGCCAAGTGCCGTAGCACCGAGTTCGCCTTCGAGCTGACCGCTCACGGTGAGCGAAGTGGTCTTTCCGAAGAAGTCGTCGGAGTAGTCAATCTTTCCGTCCTCGTCCTTTTTCAGGTCGTAGAGGTTCTTCGTGGTCACCTGAAACATCTGTCCGGCGCCTTCGCAGTCGGAAGCGGTGATGATGGGGGTGTGGAAATAGAAGAATCCGTGGTCGTGGAAATATTTGTGGATGGCGATGGCCATGTTGTGACGAATGCGGAACACAGCACCGAAGGTGTTGGTGCGCAGACGCATGTGGGCGTGCTGACGCATGTATTCGAAGCTCTGACCCTTCTTCTGCATGGGGTAGTCGGCACCGCAAGTTCCGAGCACTTCAAGGCTCTTGGCGGCCACTTCCACGCTCTGACCGGCTCCCTGGCTTTCCACGAGGGTACCGCACACGGAGAGACAGGCGCCCGTAGTGCAGAGCTTGAGCACTTCAGGATCGATGGTTCCGGCTTCTACTACCACCTGAATGTTTTTGATGGTGCTGCCATCGTTGAGGGCGATGAATTCCACCACCTTGCTGCTACGGTGGGTACGCACCCATCCTTTTACGCAGACTTCGCTGCCATAGGCTGTTGAGGCAAGTAGTTCTGCTATTTTTGTACGTTGCATATTATTTTTCTGTTATCGTGTTGTGTGGTGAACTTATTCAAATGCACCCATGCGAAGCATGTTGACTTCCTTTTCGGTAAGGAAACGCCAGTCGCCACGACGCACATTTTTCTTTGTAAGTCCAGCAAAATAGACGCGGTCGAGTTTCACCACGTGGTAGCCAAGGCTTTCAAAGATACGGCGGACAATGCGGTTCTTTCCGCTGTGGATTTCAATGCCCACTTGCTTCTTGTCGGTCTCGCTGGCATACTCTACGGCGTCGGCCTTGATTTCGCCATCGTCGAGGGTGATGCCTTCTGCTATCTGGCGAAGGTCGGCTGCCGTGACGTTTTGGTCGGTTGTGACGTGGTAGATTTTCTTCTTCAAGAACTTGGGATGAGTGAGCTTGGAGGCCAGTTCACCGTCGTTCGTAAGGAGAAGTACGCCTGTGGTGTTGCGGTCGAGTCGGCCTACGGGGTAGATGCGCTCAGGACATGCACGTTCCACGAGGTCCATCACCGTTTTGCGGTTTTGGGGATCGTCGCTCGTGGTGACGTAGCCTTTGGGCTTATTGAGGAGTACGTAGACTTTCTTTTCTATCTTGACGGGGTTGTCGTGGAACTTTACTTCGTCGGAACGGAGCACCTTGGTACCAAGTTCTGTAACAATTTCGCCATTTACGGTGACTACGCCGGCCTGGATGTATTTGTCGGCATCGCGACGTGAGCACACGCCAGCATTGGCGAGGAATTTGTTCAGACGCAGGGGCTGGTTGGGATCGATGTTTACTTCCTGCACGTCGACACGCTTCTTGGGAGCAAACTTGGGACGCTGCTGACCAAAGCCACCGCGCTGTCCGCCGAACGACCCGCGCTGGCTGTATCCACCGCGCTGGTTATATCCACCACGGTTCTGATAGCCTCCTTGACGGGGCTGATAGCCGCCTTCGCGGGGTGAGTAACCGTCGTTGGAGCGATAGCCACCTTCGCGGGGTGAGTAGCCGTCGTTGGAGCGGTAGGCACCTTCGCGGGGCGAGTAGCCGTCGTTGTTGTAACGGGGGCGATAGCCGCCTTCGTTGTTGTAGCGGTCCTGATTGCCGTAGCGCTGCTTGCCCCAGCGGTTTTCGCGAGGTTGGTAACCGCCTTGACGGTTGTAGCCACCGCCTTGACGCTGCTGATAACCGCCGGAACTTTGACGACGGGGGTAACCGTCGTTGTTGCTACGGTAGCCATCGCTGTTGCTACGGTAACTGTCGTTGTTGTTGTAACGGGGGCGATAACCGCCTTCGTTGTTGTAACGGGAGCTGTAGCCGCCCTCGTTGCCTGATTGCGAGTTGCCGTATCCGTTGCTACCTGCCACTTTCGTGCCGCGGCTGAAACGTTGACGGGGTGCGTGTCCGCCGTTTTCGCTGTTTTCGTTGCGGGGTGTGTAACCGTCACGGCTACCACCGCCTTCGTTGTTGAAATACTCTTCGCTCATGTGATGTAGTTTGTTTGTTGTGATTTGAGCTTACTGTGCATGTTTGACATTCTCACGAATGCCATTTTCCTTCTCTTGTTTTGCGTGCTTATGAGTTTGCATGTCCAAAGGTAAGGATGCAGCAATGTAAATCGATTAAGGTATGTTGTAATGTATATAAATCTTAAATACCCGTGTAGTTGTGCGGCGTGATGGCGCGGAGTTCGCTCTTCACGCTGTCGCTTACGTCGAGGCCGTCAATGAAGTGGTGGATGCGTTCTTCGGTGATGGCTTCGTTGGTACGTGTGAGTGCCTTGAGGGCTTCGTAGGGATGGGGATAGGCCTCGCGGCGGAGAATGGTCTGTATGGCTTCGGCCACCACTGCCCAGCAGTTGTCGAGGTCGCGGCGGATGGACTCTTCGTGGAGGAGGAGTTTGCGAAGACCCTTGAGCGTGCTTTGGAACGCAATGAGGGCATGGCCCATGGGTACGCCGATGTTGCGGATGACGGTGGAGTCGGTGAGGTCGCGCTGCAAACGGCTGATGGGGAGTTTGCGGCTGAGGTGTTCAAGGATGGCATTGGCAAGGCCGAGGTTTCCTTCGGAGTTTTCGAAGTCGATGGGGTTGACCTTATGGGGCATGGCGCTTGAACCGACTTCGCCTTTCTTAATGCGCTGCTTGAAGTACTCCATGGAGACGTACTGCCAAAAGTCGCGGTCGAGGTCGATGACTATGGTGTGAATGCGCTTCATGGCATCGAAGATGGCTGCCATGTTGTCGTAGTTGGAAATCTGCGTAGTGTATTCTTCGCGTTCAAGACCGAGCTTCTCGCTGACGAAACGATTGCCGAAGGCGCGCCAGTCGTAAGAGGGATAAGCCACGTGGTGGGCATTATAGTTGCCGGTGGCGCCACCAAACTTGGCGGTCACGGGGAGTGCGAGGAGAAGCTGAAGTTGCTTTTCAAGGCGGTAGGCGAAGACTTTCACTTCCTTGCCGAGACGCGTGGGCGACGCGGGCTGGCCGTGGGTCTTGGCGAGCATGGGGATGTCTTTCCACTCCTCAGCATAGGCATTGAGTTGGTCGATGAGTTCCTTTACCAAAGGCACATAGACGTCGGCAATGGACTCCTTGAGCATGAGGGGGAAGGAGGTGTTGTTGATGTCCTGTGAGGTGAGTCCGAAGTGGATGAATTCCTTATAGGCGTCGAGTCCGCCCACTTTGTCGAACTGTTCTTTGATGAAGTATTCGATGGCCTTGACATCGTGGTTGGTGACGCTTTCTATCTCCTTCACGCGTGCAGCATCGGCTTCGGAGAAGTTCTGGTAGAAGCCACGCAACGTGGGGAACAACTCGTGGGGGAAACTTGCGAGCTGCGGAAGGGGGAGTTCACAAAGGGTGATGAAGTACTCTATTTCCACACGCACACGGTATTTCATGAGTGCATATTCGGAGAAATAGGGTGCGAGGGGTTCCGTTTTTTGTCTGTAGCGTCCGTCAATGGGCGAAACGGCCGTAAGGATGTCAAGTTCCATCGTGAATGTATGATTGTGTGTTTAGAGTTTCGTTTGGTGCCACAAAATTACGGCTTTTGCGGCTATGGAGCAAATGGAGATGCGCAAGATTGCGTGAAGAACCGCCCTTCGCGTGTTACCGCTTGAGCGCACGGAAGAATTCTTCGCGCTGCGCTTGGTTTTCAAAACAACCGCAATAGTCTACGGTGGTGGTGAGGGAATCGTCCTTTTCCACGCCACGCATCTGCATACACATGTGGTGCGCTTCGAGCATCACGATTACGCCATTCGGGGCGAGTGCCTCATTCACAGCCTGGCAGATTTGACGCGTCATGCGTTCCTGCACTTGCAGGCGGTGGGAGAAGATGTCGACCACACGTGCCAGTTTGGAAAGTCCGGTGATGGTGCCGTTGGGGATGTAGGCCACGTGGGCGGTACCGTAGAAGGGGAGCATATGGTGCTCGCAAAGGGAGTAGAACTTGATGTCGCGCACAAGCACCATGCGTTGACAGTTTTCTTCAAACTGAGCGGAGCGGAGGGTGGCTATAGGGTCCATGTCATATCCCCGAAGAAGGGTTTGCATGGCTTTTGCCACTCTTAGAGGTGTCTTTTCCAAACCCTCGCGCGTAGGATCTTCGCCGAGGAGTTTGATTATTTCCGTATAGTGGTTTTGCAGTTCTTGTGTGGTGTCCATCATATATGGGTGGTTCGTGGCATGCCGTAGCGGCTGTGCCTACGTTGGATTTTCGTTTGGAATGGGTGCGCCAATTAAATTTGGGTGTACTGAATCAATAGGGAAGGTTTACTTCGCTCTTCACGATGCGCACTTCGTAACTGATGTTTGCCTTGCGGATGCGGGTGACGTATTTCTTCGCTTCTTCGCGTGTGCGGAAGTCGCCGACATAGGTGACCCATCGCGGGGCTATAAAGTTGGGATAGGAAGCGAGTTCGCTGAATTTTGCCCTACACTTGTTGCCCATCTTCACGGCTTTTTCGCGGTCGGCTCGTGAGTTGCCGCCGGTGTAGATGCAGATGCGATAGCCTTGTGCTTTTCGGCGGGCGCGTTCGGTGTAGTGACGTGACGCTCCGGCCGTACTATGTTCCGAGGATGTTTCGGCTAAATGGCCAGCCTTTTCGGTTTCGGCATGGTTCTTTTTGGCGGAGTCGGCAGTGTGTGACTGTTTTGGTGTCGTTTTGGACGGCTCTGGAGTATGTTTCTGTGCAGTTTGCGCAGTAGATGTCTTTGTCTCTTTTGCAGAAGAGGCTGCAGAGACGGTTTTCTTGCGGTTTACGGCCTGCTCTATTTCATCGCTCTGAATAATGACGACTACACCCTTTCCTTGCTCTGCAGCACGGAGATGGCCCGTAAAGGTCGTTTGCGCACCTAGCGAAAGCGAAGAGATGAAGAAAAGAAGGGCAAAAAGGAGTTTCATTCTTTAATGTAACGATGATTTTTTGAGACTTTGGGCCGAAGCCGAATTGATTGCGTAAAGGATACGCCCCTAATGGGAAACTTTTGTAAAAAGGAACTTGAAACTGCATGTCCGCTAAAGCACTATCCCCTTGGGGAATCTATGCCAAAACGGAATCATACAGCTTCAAGTTTTCCTAAAAGGAATGTAGTCTATTCTACAAACTATCAGCAACAACACAAAGTTGCAGCAGAAGTTCTATAGAAAACGGCTAAAGGGATGGAATTAAGCCTTCCAAGCGTCGATGATACCCTTGAAGTCGGCTGCCTTGAGGGCTGCACCGCCAATGAGGCCACCGTCTACGTCGACCTTAGAGAAGAGTTCCTTTGCATTGCTGGGCTTGCAGCTACCACCGTAGAGGATGGTTACGTTCTCAGCAGCTTCAGCGCCGAACTTTTCAGCGATGGTAGCGCGGATGAAAGCGTGCATGTCCTGAGCCTGGTCGGAGGTAGCAGTCTTGCCAGTACCGATAGCCCATACGGGTTCGTAAGCGAGGATGATGTGTGAGAACTGTTCTGCGGTGAGGTCGAAGAGTGAACCTTCGAGCTGTGCCTTAACCACTTCGTTCTGCTTGCCGGCTTCGCGTTCTTCGAGAACTTCACCAATGCAGAAGATTACGTCGAGGTTGTTGGCGAGAGCGAGGTTTACTTTCTCCTTGAGGATTTCGGGAGTTTCGTGGTAGTAAGCACGACGCTCGCTGTGACCGAGGATTACATAGTTGGCACCGGTGCTCTTTACCATCTCGGCTGAAACTTCGCCCGTGTAAGCACCCTTTTCCTTGTCGGCGCAGTTTTCAGCACCAAGACCAATGATATTGCTGTCGATGATGCCTGCCACGCTGGCGAGGTGGATGTAGGGAGTGCAGATGATGACGCCGCAATTGGGCTTGTCGGCAGAGAGTACTTCGTTGAGTTCCTTTGCCAAGCTGATGCCTTCCTGCAGGTTCTTGTTCATTTTCCAGTTGCCTGCTACGATTTTCTTTCTCATTTTGATTTGAGTTAAACGTTTTTTGTATATATGGTGTTTAAAATATTTGCTACCGATCCAAAGGGAGTCTGCCACTACAACGAGACAAGCGGGGACGAGGAACCAAAGGATGAGCGCAAGGAGCGGATTGATTCTTTCGACGGGTATCCACTTGTTGGCATCGGGTCCCATAACGTCGGGTTCGGGCAGTGCATTGTTGCTCCATTTGGCCACGATGCGTCCGTCCTTTATGAGGAGCAGACCGGGATTGGAACGTACCATGGTCTGCAGTTCGGTATCTTCTGCTTGTAGTGCGGGATAGGCTGCTCCGGTACGGTCGCGCCATTCGGCGATGTCTTCTTCGCCCGAGGCTGTAGCCATGAAGAAGGCGTAGTGCATGTCCTGACAAACGTCGTAGATATCGTTGATGCGGTCGCTACATCCGTCGTCAGCCCGTTTGACATCGGGCACAACGAGGAGGAATGTATAACCGCTGTCGTTTACGATATCGAACGTTTTGTCGTCGCCAGTCTGAATGTCGGCCAGATAGAAGTTGGCCAAGCGAGACTCCCCGCCGGCATCTTCCAGGTTTTCCCCGTTGAGCACAGCACGTATGTTTCCGCCCGTATGATAGGGGGTAAAGTCTATAGTGGGCAAGTAATGCAGCGTGTATACACAAAGCACTGCGGCATAGACCCACGAATATATGGATACAACCCATGCATTGCGCTGGGATATGACCCGCTGGAGGGGCATTGGGTAGAACTGCAGCATGGAGGCGCAGAGAAGAAGCACAATGTTCTTCGCCAACGTCTGTCCGTTGGTGAGGTGGACAGCATCGCCGAAGCATCCGCAGTCTGCCACGGGATTGGCTTTGTATATCCACACCGTGACGGCCGTAAAGATGAGCATAACGAGAAATGCGATTCTCACGGCCAACTTGCGACGCACGCCCAAAAGGAGATAGATGCCCAACACGAATTCCACACAACCTACTGCACAAGCGAAGAATTGCAACAGAATGGAATCGGATTGCAATTGTACGCCAAGTGCCACAGCGTAGGCATGTAGTTTATGGGTCATGCCCATCGGGTCGGCTATCTTCACGAAACCCGAGAAGATAAACGTGCAGGCAAGCACCATGCGGCAAAGCAAATGCACCACAAGTGCTACGCGCCGAAGGGTCTTATTCGTTTTCAAGTGTGAGCTTGATTAATGCAAACACGGCATAGTTCATCATGTCCATGTAGTTAGCTGCTATGCCTTCCGAAACGAGGGTTTGTCCGCCGAGGTCCTCTATTTGCTTGGTACGAAAGAGTTTCATGAAGATGAGGTCGGCATAGGACGACACGCGCATTCCGCGCCAAGCCTCGTCGTAGTCGTGGTTTTTACGAAGCATAAGCTCGAGAGCTGCTTGAGCCTTGGCGTCGTAGAGTTCGACGGCCTGCTCGGGCGTGATATCTTCCTCATTGGCAGCGCCGTGTTCGAGTTGTATGAGGGCAATAAGGCTATAGTTGACAATTCCCACGAATTCTGGCACGATGCCTTCTTCTACCATGGCATGACCTTTCATCTGAAGCGAGCGTATGCGCGAGGCCTTGATGAAAAGCTGGTCCGTCATGGTCTGCGGACGCATAATGCGCCAAGCTGCTCCGTAGTCGTGGAGCTTTTTGATGAAGAGGTCACGGCAAGCGGCAAGTACTTGGATAAATTCTTCTTGGGTGGTCATTAACGTCGTGTTTTGTGATTTTTTGTCATGCTGTTACGCTGCAAAATTACAACATTTTATTGTTTCGGCAAGAAACGTGTGCTATTCGTCTTCTTCAAGGAGCATGAATTCGCTCATTATCCGGTCGGAGATGAAGATTCCACCACGGGTAAACTTGAGCACATTTGCGTTTGAATCATATTCCATTGCTCCCTTTACGACGAACTGGCGTGCTGTACGAAACAGCCTCTCGCACCATTCGCGGGGAAAGCGCCGACGGAGATTTGAGAGGTTCACGCCATCTGCAGTACGCAATGCGGTGTAGACGGTTTCGTTGAATTGCTCTTTCGGCGTAAGGTGTTCATCTTCATGAACGGGGCATCCTTCACTTTTCACATAAGCGGCAAGATCGGCCACATTCATACGACGGGTATGGTCGCCATCGAAAGAGTGTGCGCCAGGGCCTACACCGACATAGGGTTTTTCATTCCAATAGCCCGAATTATGACGCGACTCGAAACCAGGTTTTGCGAAGTTTGATATTTCATAATGCCTAAAGCCATGCTTCAAGCATTCATTCATAAGCTTCTCATACTGTGCCAAAAACGCTTCATCGTCTACTGCTGCCACCTTTTGATTTTCCATCAACCGTGCCAAAGGTGTACCGCTTTCCACACTGAGGGCATAGGAAGAGAGATGAGTCACCGGCAAAGAGAATGCGGTCTGAAGATTTTGCGCCCAAACATCGTTGGTCTGACCGGGCAGTCCGTAGATAAGGTCTATGCTCACATTTTCTATTCCGCCCCCAACGATGGCTTCCACGGCTTGAATGGCTTGGCGGGCATTGTGGCGTCGGCGCAGAAAACGGAGCGTATCGTCGTTGAAACTCTGCACGCCAAGACTCATGCGGTTTATTCCGACTTCGACGAGGCGGCTCACGAAAGCTGCGTTCACATCGTCGGGATTGGCCTCAAGGGTGATTTCGGATTCTGGCGAAAGGGCGTAATAGGTACGAACGGACTGTAAAATCGCGGCAATCTCTTCGGGCTGAAGAAGCGAGGGGGTTCCTCCGCCGAAATAAACGCTTTGCACTTCTCTGCCGGAAAGTTCGCCGCTTCGTTGCTTAAGTTCATCGCAAACTGCTGCTACATAAGCCTTCCGCACTTCGCTACCGCTCACCGTGGAATAGAAATCGCAATAGATACAGCGGCTCTGACAAAAGGGCACATGAATGTAGACCATTCCTTTCATCACTCTTCAGCTTTGAGAACGGGAAGATGTAGTTTGTAACGTACGGCGAGCACACGGGTGAGGAACACTACACCGCCACAGACGAGACCGGCAACGACATTGTCGCCGCCTAGTTTCACGCAAAGGTAGTAGAACACTCCTCCTACCACACAAGCGAGGGCATAGATTTCTTTGCGAAAGATAAGGGGCACTTCATTGATGAACACGTCGCGAAACACGCCGCCACCTGCTCCCGTCAGTGCGCCCATGATGATGGCAGTCCAAAAAGGGAAACCTGCCACAAGGGTTTTTTCGATGCCAGTGACGGTAAAGAGGGCAAGTCCGATGCTGTCGAATATAAACCAAGTAGGATTTTGTCTTACGAGGTATTTACGGAAGCAAATGACCCACACCAAGGCTAAAGCTGAACATATAAGATAGAAGGGATTGTCCATCCAAAATGGCGACTGAGAGAGAAGAAGGTCGCGGACCGTTCCGCCCCCGATGGCCGTTGTCACTCCGACCACGTAGGCACCAAAGAGATCGAAGCGCTTGGCGGATGCCAAACGAATGCCGGATATGGCAAAGGCGAAGGTGCCGAGAAAGTCAAAGACTTGAACTAAAGTTATCACTTTAAGGAATGTAATTGCTGTGGTTTAAGGATTTACGATTTCAGACAAAGCGTTCTACTTTGTTACGCAGTTTGTCGGATTACCGGCAAAGAAGTTCTGGATGTTTTCCACCAATATGTTGATGATACGCATGCGAGCTTCAGGAGTATCCCAACCGATGTGTGGCGTGATGTAGAGATTGGGAGCGGCGAGTAGCGGACAGTCCGGCTGTGCCGGTTCTGTGGTGAGCACATCGGTGCAGTAAGCAGCTATGCGCCCATCGCGCAAGGCCTGCGCCACGTCGTGCTCGTTGACGAGTCCGCCGCGAGCGGTGTTTATCAACACAAGATTGGAGTTCGCGCTTTGCAGCAACTCACTATTCACAAATTCCTTATTGTCAGCCGTCAACGGACAGTTAAGGCTCACAAACTGACACTTACGGAATGCCTCGCCAAGCGACATTTTCTCTACATCATCGGGCAGTTCGTCCTGACGCTTTGAAGTGACAGCAAAGAGTTTTACACCGAAGGGCCGCATTACGTCGGCCACGGCCTGCCCGATATTTCCGAAACCCACGATGGCCATGGGTTTTCCCACAAGTTCTATGCGGTTGCGCAAGGTGTAGCAGAAGTCGGGACTTTTGCACCACCGGCCGTTGCGGTTTTCGCGCGTGTATTCTCCGACGGAGTCGGCTACTTCAAGCACAAACGAGGCCACAATTTGTGACACGGAGCGACTACTATAGCCGGCGCAGTTGCACACCGTAACGCCATGGCGTGCGGCGGCTTCCACGTCAATCTTATCGTAACCCGTGGCGGCCACACACACGAGTTTGAGGTCGGGAAGGAGTGAGAAATGGCTTTCGTTGAGTGCCGTTTTGTTGACGATAACCACGTCCGCTCCCTTAGCACGCGAAACGACATCGGCATCCTGTGTGCGGTCGTAAAGCGAAAGATTGCCTAAGGCTTCAAGTTTTTTGCGTCCGGAGTCGTCCGTGACGACGGTGTATCCGTCAAGAAAGGATATGTTCATTCGTAAAAAGGTCTTATTCAACGTTTTCTATACTTCAAGGAAAGGTTGCCCACCATTTGCCAGTAGCGCGAACCTGTGGCCTTATAGTAAGAGAGGAACGTGTATTCGTTTTCTGTTTGGTAGTAGTCGCCTTCCATAGGGAGGGTCTTCCCCACTCCACTTTTAGCGTCGGCGTCGGGCACGGCAAGGTACTGATAGTTGTAGTACCCTTGCTTGAGGAGAACGGTAGCCTCGTATTGCCCGGAAGCGGCGTCGTAGTGCATTTGAGTAGCGGGCTGGAATCCTCCAGAAGCCCAGCGGCCGTCCACATAGAGTGTGGTTTCGGGCAGTTCGTCTGCCTGAAGGGTGAAATGCACAAGGGCGTAGTCGGCTTCGGTTTCGGGCGACGAAGAGTTTTCCGTTCTCACCACGCTTATGCCGTTTTGGTCCTCATCGTAGAGATAGTTGGGACGTGGTGTGTCGGGAAAGAGAATGTAGTGATAATAGGGGTCAAACCACTTCATGCTCTCGCCGTGCATGCCGGGGTAGCGATGGGAAAGGAACTCCATTTTCCGATATTCATTGCCGGCATCGAAAATGAGTTCGCGCGAATGGTCCCAAATGAGCTGCTGACCACTTTGTGAGGTGGGACGCGGTGCCGTCACCTGGTTGTCGTAGCGCCCGTTTTGAAGGATTATGAGTTTGTATTCTTCTGCTGCATCGCGAATGACGAGCGACCCCATGTCGACGTTCACGCTGAGTTGCTGATGAGCGTTGTTCCAATCCACGTCGGTATTGGTGGAACATGTGGCGGAAAGGCGGATTTGAGGGTCGACCACGCCAAAATAGGTGCGGACAACGGGAACCGTTTCGCCTTCGTCGGTTTCCATGTTTATAGTGAGCCTATAGTTGCCCGACTTAAGGATGCGCATACGCGATGAGGGCAACGTTAGACTGTAGTGGTTGTAGAGGACGGAAGTGTTCTGGCTAGGTTGATAGGTGTCTATCACTTCCTCGTCGTCGCCACTCGTCACGTAGTCAGAGGAGAAGAGGTCTTCTGTTGGATTTCCTTGATAGTCGCAGTGCTCCACGCGGTAGGTGTAACGGCGGTATTCGTGGGTGAAATCGTCAAAAGAAAATTCCAGCGTCTGACTGCCCCCGAGTTGAACGACGGGCACGAAGGTATCTTCCCCGTCAATAGTGGCACGGAGCGTATGGATATGTTCCGCAAGGAGTGTGGTACGTCCGGGTTGTGCCGAAAGACCGAGCGGGGCGAAACTTGCTGCAAAAAGCAACGTGTAGAATATCTTGGGCATAGGCAAGAGATGGGATTACCGCACCACCTTGATGACGTAGTCGGCCTCGCCGGCTTTCATGTCGGGAATGGTGAATGTCACATTTCCGCTCTTCTTATCGAACCGTGTGGCTATGCGGGCACTAGAAGAGAGGGATGTGGCACTCTTCACTTTTTTACCTAAAGGCAAGGTGACGGACGTTTGCGCGCTGTCGGTAAGCACGTGTACATAGAGTGCGCCGTTTTCACGACCTTGCGTAGTGACAATGGAGTCGCCCAATGCGCAAGGACCTGCCACGGTGGAGTAGATGCTTTCGCCACGGACCGACTGGAGCCATTCGCCCATTTCCGCCAAGCGTTCAAGGGCGGCAGCGGGCAGATTGCCGTCGGGCTGCGGACCAATGTTGATGAGCAAATTTGCTCCTTTGGCTGCCGAGCGTACAAGAAGGCGGAGGAGTTCGGGTGTCGACTTGTAGTTTTGGTCTTTCACCTTGTATCCCCACATGCCGTTCATGGTCTGACAGGTTTCGAGCGGAAGTTTACTGATGTCCTGACCGGAGAGTCCGCTTTTGTTCTCACCGGGCACGTCGCGTTCGAACATCTGCATGTCTTCGCCGTCGAAGGGAGTTTGGTGATGATTGTTGCCAATGATGCAAGCGGGCTGCAAACTGTGGATGAGGGCGTACTGTTCGGGCAGTTGCCAGTCGAAAGGCTGTTTGTCTTCGTCGTGGTCCCACCACCCGTCAAACCATATTCCGTCCACTCGTCCGTAATTCGTAAGCAGTTCGGTGAGCTGGGCATTCATAAAGGCGTAGTACTGTGGCCAGTTTTCTTTCTTCGGGTCCTTTCCCGTGTGCTTTCCCGTACGTCCTGTGGGATAGTCGTCACGCGTCCAGTCGATGTGTGAGTAGTAAAGATGAAGGCCGAGTCCTTGCTTGTGACATTCGTCTGCGAGCTGCCTTACGATGTCGCGACCGTAGGGCGTGTGCATAATGTTGTAGTCGCTCTGATTGGTGTCCCACATGGAGAAGCCCTCATGATGACGTGTGGTGAAACAGATGTATTTGGCGCCTGCGGCCTTGAATGCTGAAACCCATTTCGCTGCGTCGAACGAATGTGGATAAAAGGCATTCATAGCTTTGGCATACTCGTCGCGGTTGATGTCCTCGTTTTGCATGTACCACTCTCCTTGGGCGAACATGCTATAAAGCCCCCAATGGAGGAATATGCCGAACTTGCTGTCGGAGAAAGCTTGCCGGGCTGCGAGGTTTTCGGCCGTGGGCACATATTTCTCGGCGGCAGGAGCTGCGGTTTGGGCTTCGCAAACGGAGAGCGAAGAGGAAAGGACTGCTGTGAGGAGTAGACGTTTCATGGCGTACGGGATGACGTGTTGATAATGAATTTATGGGAAATGGAACAACCATTGCCTTCAGAAAAGTCGTGCGAAAGGGGTAGTGCATGAATGCGCGCCACTCATTACTCATTATATATATTATAGGGATATAACGACATAATGGCTGAAGAAAACGTACGAATGTTCCTTTTTGTAGAGCAAAAGTACAATTTTTCCCTTAGAGGCCGGACAACGTCTTTTCTTTTTTCCTAATTTTGCGTCCGCAAAGAATCAGCCGGACGGCTTGCCGCGTGTGTCGGGTCACATTTGTGTCCTAAGGCACAGGAGGAAAGTCCGGGCAGCACAGAGCATCCCGCTTCTTAACGGGAAGACGTCCGCGAGGGCGAATTAGTGCAGAAGAAAACAACCGCCTCCATAGATTTCATTTTCTTCGTATGGCATTTGTCATTGAAGGAAGGAGGTAAGGGTGAGAAGGTGGGGTAAGAGCCCACCAGCCGTGTGGTGACATACGGGCTGTGCACATCGGGAGCTGAAAGTTCGCGTATACCGGCGGCAGAGGGTTGCTCGCCCAATTCCGTTTCCCTTGCGGAGCGGAACGCCGGAGGGTAGAACGATAGAGCGTGTCGGCAACGGCACGTGCGGATAAATGGCAGGCACCGCCTTCACGGGCGGTACAGAACCCGGCTTATAGTCTGACTGATTCTTTTTTCTTCTTATTTTTCCAATCCTTCCTCCACATATTTTTCTTCACGCTTTACTTTTCCGGACTCCCCCGGGAAGGGCTTCTTATGGGCTATAAACAAAAAAATTGATTGTCTCCCGACAACCAATCTTTACTAACCTTAAATCTAATACCATGAAAAACATTGCAAATGTACGGGTCTTCCGCACACTTTGCAAGCCTAGGGCTTATTTTTTTGTTTCTCATTTTTGTCTTTTAACCTTATTATCGCCATTTTGCTATATCCACAAGACACCTACAATGCTTTTAGCACGTTAGCAAAGCGAATACACACCGTAACTTTTAAAAGGCAAACACTCCACGCATTACATGGTATACACGCAAAGAGCGCTTTTTGCCTCCACTTAGGGAGCAAGACTGAAGGAAAATACGTACATTTGCCTTAAGAAACATGGACAAAACGCTCCTTTCTCCCCAAAAAGCAGAACAATGAGTACTGTCCTTAGATTCGCATTTTACATTCCAAACAGACAGATAAACAATATGTACACTGTAGACGAACTCAACGACCGCCTCATAGACCTTGCCTTCTCGGAAGACATCGGCGACGGCGACCACACCACACTTTGCTGCATCCCCGAAGACGCCGTAGGAAAATCGAAACTCCTCATCAAAGAAGAAGGCATCCTTGCCGGCATGCGCATTGCCAAAGAAATATTCCACCGCTTCGACCCCACCATGGAGGTAGAGCAGTTCATTGAAGACGGCGCACACGTAAAGCCGGGCGACGTGGCCATGGTAGTCACCGGAAAAGTACGCTCACTGCTTCAGACGGAACGCCTCATGCTCAACGTGATGCAACGCATGAGCGGCATTGCCACCATGACGAGCAAATACGTGGAGCGACTCGAAGGCACACACACCCACGTGCTCGACACACGCAAGACGACGCCAGGCATGCGTATGCTCGAAAAGGAAGCCGTGAAGATTGGCGGCGGTGTGAACCACCGCATCGGTCTCTTCGACATGATTCTGCTTAAGGACAACCACGTGGACTTCGCCGGAGGCATTGCCAATGCACTGGACCGCTGCGCAGCCTACCAGAAGGAACACGGCCTGCACTTGAAGGTCGAAATAGAATGTCGTTCGTTCGACGAAATACGCCAGGTGATGGCCCACGGCGGTGCCGACCGCATTATGCTCGACAACTTCTCCGTTGAAGACACGCGCAAAGCAGTAGAACTCATCGGCGGAAAGTTTGAAACCGAATCGAGCGGCGGCATCACCATCGACACGCTCCGCGACTATGCCGAGTGTGGCGTAGACTACATCTCCGTCGGTGCGCTGACCCACTCCGTGAAAGGTCTCGACATGTCGTTCAAGGCATGCTGACCCCATTACAGAACAATAGTTCCCAACAATAATAACTTGGTACGATTGTCTACCAAGTTATTATTTTGTTCTCACACACGATAAACCCCAATCCAATGAACAGACTTTTCAAAAACATAGCTCTCGGCCTTGCGCTCTGCGGCTCGCTCGTTACGGCCGAAGAAGCCGGAGCCTGCACCAATTTTCTCGTAGGCAAGAAAGCCTCTGCCGACGGTTCGGCATTCATCACCTACAATCAGGACGACTATGGTATGTTCGGCCGACTACTCTATCTTCCCGCTGCCGACCACGCCAAAGGCGCCATGCGACGCATTGTGGACGGCGACACGAACCACTACTTGGGCGAGATACCCGAAGCGGCACACACCTATGCCGTCATGGGCTACATCAACGAACATCAGGTGGGCGTGGTGGAAACGACCTTCGGCGGACGAGAAGAACTCGTCGACCCGAAGGGCACCATCGACTACGTAAGCCTTATGACCATCGCCCTCCAGCGAGCCAAAACCGCACGCGAAGCCATCAAGGTAATGACCACGCTCGTACAGCAATACGGCTATGCCTCGGAAGGCGAAAGCTTCTCCATAGCCGACCCCAACGAAGTGTGGATTCTTGAGATGATTGGCAAAGGCCCCAACGAGAAAGGCACCGTGTGGGCTGCCGTACGCATCCCCGACGACTGCATCGCCTCGCACGCCAACCAGAGCCGCATTCACCACATCGACTTCAAGGACAAAAACAACGTGATGTACTCTAAAGACGTCGTCTCCTTCGCCCGCAAAAAAGGTTACTTCAAAGGAAAAGACGCCGATTTCTCCTTTGCCGATGCCTACGCTCCCGCCGACTTCAGCGCCATCCGCTACTGCGAAGCACGCGTGTGGAGCTTCTTCAACCATTGGGTAGACGGCATGGACAAGTATCTCGACTACGTGGACGGCAAACACATCGGCACAGCCGAAGTGATGCCCCTCTATTTCAAGCCGAAGCAGAAACTCTCGCTCACCGACGTGATGAACTCCATGCGCGACCACTACGAGGGTACGCCCTTCGACATCACGCAGGACGTAGGCGCTGGCGTATATGGTGCACCTTACCGCCCCACCCCTCTCTCTTGGGAATACAAAGGCAAGAAATACTTCAACGAGCGCCCCACTTCAACGCAGCAGACGGCAGGTTCGTACGTCATACAGTTGCGAGGCGACCTCCCCAATGCGGTAGGCGGCATTGTGTGGTACGGCAATGACGACCCCAACATGGTGGCCTATACTCCCGTCTACTGTTGTGCCACAAAGGCACCCGAATGTTACGACCCGAAGGATGCCGACGGCGTGACATTCTCGTGGAACTCAGCCTTTTGGGTGGAGAACTGGGTGTCGAACATGACCTACCCGCGCTACAGCCAACTCTTCCCCAGCGTAAAAGCGGCACGCGAAGAACTTGAAGGTGGCTTCATCGCTGCGCAGACCGAGGTGGAACGCAAAGCACAGGAAATATTGAAGACAAACCCCACAAAAGCTGCTGCTTACCTTACGGACTATTCGCTCTCGTGCGCCCAGAAAATGATGACGCGCTGGACACAGCTCGGACAGTACCTCGTTGTGAAGTTCAACGACCAGGCCGTGAAACCCGAAAAGGACGGAAAGTTCGAACTCACGCCCGATGGATTGGGCAAGGCCGTGACACGTCCGGGATTCCCCGATGCTTTCAAGGAGAAGATTATCCGCGAAACAGGCGACAAATACCTCATTCCTTAATGCCTGAATAAAAAGTCCAGCTTATAAAAACCCGCAAGGGGGCGACGCTTTATACAATGTCGCCCCCTTGTTCGTTATAGGTAGGATTTTATAAATACGACCCTACAGAGCCAGATAAATGTCGTCAGGGTATTGGATGTCAACGAGCGAAAGGGCATGTCCGGGCATGGAGTCGCCTGCGGAGCAACGGTCCTTCTTTGCAATTACGGCACGGAAGGCATCGAGCGTAAGTTTTCCGCGCCCTACATCAATAAGCGTTCCAACCACGGCACGCACCATGTTGCGGAGGAAACGGTCGGCAGCGATGACGAAATAGGCGGTACCATCGTCGGCAGTGTGCCACTCTGCTTTCGTGACACGACAGATGTTGGTCTTCGCATCGGTATGGAGTTTGGAAAAACTGGTGAAGTCGGATGTCTGAAGAAGTATGGCAGCAGCCTCGTTCATCAACTGAAAATTCAGTGGAAAGGGTATGAAAGCAGCTGAATGGCGGGCAAAAGGATCTTTGTGCGTATAGATGCGGTAAATGTAGGTGCGCTGCGTGGCTGAGAAACGCGCATGGGCATCGGAGCGGACAGGGCGTATGTCATTCACGGCGATGTCCGGCGGGAGCAGACGGTTCATCTTGTGCTTGAGCAAAGGAAGGTCAAGCAAACTTCCGTCAGACAATTCGTAGTCGAAATGTGCCACCATGCAATGTGCATTCACCCCAGCATCGGTACGACCTGCACCGACTGTTGACACGGAAGTACGGAGGAGCATGGAGAGCGCCTCGTTGAGCTTTTGCTGCACACTGACAGCATTGGGCTGCACCTGCCAACCGTGGTAGGCCGCGCCGTCGTAGGAAAGGTCTATGAAATAACGCATTTAAGTTTCAAATTTGTAAAAGAACCTGGATTTACGTGTCGTGCCTACAGCACGATTCCGCTCAGATTTCAACGCAAAACCTAAATCCGAAACTTGAGTAACGCATAGGATATTCCGGATTTACAAAGGTTTCGGATGTTCAAGATGGGGGTAAAAATCAAAAAGTGCCACCCTTCATTGATGAAAGGCGGCACCCTTTATTGAATGTTACCGTTCACGAGAGAACTGCGAAAGCTCTTCCGCAAAGGGTGAACTGCTCGAATTAAGCTTCTTCTGCTACTACTTCGAAGGGAATTTCTACAGAAACTTCCTTGTGAAGCTTCACTGTTGCAGTGTAAGAACCTACTTCCTTCACGTCCTTAACAACGATGGTCTTGCGATCGATTTCGAAGCCCTGCTTAGCGAGCTCTTCAGCGATGTGGAGGTTGTTGACAGAACCGTAGATAGAACCGGTGGAGCTTACCTTAGTGGCAATCTTGATGGGTTCTACTGCAGAAAGCTTAGCTGCGAGTGCTTCAGCATCGGCCTTGATCTTAGCGATCTTGTGAGCGCGCTGCTTGAGGCATTCTGCGAGCTGCTTCTTTGCAGAAACAGAAGCGATGACTGCTTTACCAGTGGGGATAAGGTAGTTGCGGCCGTAGCCGTCCTTTACTGTTACGATATCGTCCTTATAGCCGAGACCGATAACGTTTTCTTTAAGAATGATTTCCATATATCTTATGCCTCCTCTGTTTATTATTTCATCAAATCGGTTACGAAGGGAAGAAGAGCCAAGTGGCGGGCACGCTTAACGGCCTGAGCCACGCGACGCTGATACTTGAGTGAAGTACCGGTGATGCGACGGGGAAGGATGCGACCCTGCTCGTTCAAGAATTTCTTGAGGAATTCGGGATCCTTGTAGTCGATGTACTTGATGCCGCTCTTCTTGAAACGACAATACTTTTTCTTCTTGACGTCCACGGTGGGGGGAGTCAGATAACGGATTTCTGATTGTGCTTGTGCCATTGTTTAGTCCTCCTTTGTGTTAAACTTGTTACGACGCTTTGCAGCATATTCGGCTGCGTACTTCTCCATCTTTACGGTGAGATAGCGGATAACGCGCTCATCGCGACGGAAACCGAGTTCGAGCTTGGCCACAACTTCGGGCTCGGCCTTAAACTCTACGAGCTCATAAAAGCCGGTGGACTTTTTCTGAATGGGGTAAGCCATTGACTTCAAGCCCCACTCTTCTTCATTGATAATCTCAGCGCCTGCGGCGGTGAGAATACCCTTGAACTTTTCGACCGTTTCCTTCATCTGCTGGTCAGACAAAACGGGAGTCATAATGAAAACGGTCTCGTACTGATTCATCATAGTGGTTGAATGAGTTGAATTGGTTTGAGTATTGCAAAATTGCGGTGCAAAAGTAGACATTTCTTCCGACATAGCAAACCTCTTCTCCGTTTTTCTTTTACCGAACTCACAAAAGAACCTTCAGAATGGAGCAATATACACGCACGCATATACACCAAAGTTTGTGCAAACAATCTTCAGCCTTCAGCCGTTGACTGAAGATTGCGCATGGAACCAAGGTTTTCAAAACCTCGTGCTCTACACGGCTAAGACATCGCCCGGCTGAAGGCTGAAGATTGTTTGCACAAACTTCCTGTATACGCGCGCGTGCGCGTGCGCGTATATACATAAGGCATTGACGCCATTAAATGCGAGCAGTGCATCAGCCGAAAGCAGAAAAACATTTGTGGTAAAATTTACTAACAACTCCAAGGCATCTCAACGCATTGAGATGCCTTGGAATTTTCACGGGATGCCTTGGAGTTTTCACGGGATGCCTTGCTTTTATTCAAACACGAACTACCATGAAAAAAGACATAGAGAGAAGATGCATACCAAAAGAGAGACCTTACTATCCATGATAGTAAAGCCTCTCGGGAAGGATGACTTAATGAGGAGTTGCGGAGGCTCGACTCGAACGAACGACCTCAAGGTTATGAGCCTTGCGAGCTACCAACTGCTCCACTCCGCGATGTGATGACTTTGTCCTCAAAAAGGACTCGCCACTTCTTGTTTAGTTGCGGAGGCTCGACTCGAACGAACGACCTCAAGGTTATGAGCCTTGCGAGCT
>CAVALA010000046.1:0-21039 GCA_963589615.1 Prevotellamassilia timonensis | reverse complement strand
CGGGGTTTGCCATATTGTAAATGTGCAAATGATGTGCTTCGCAAATGTGCAAATGATGTGCTTCGCAAATGTGCGAATGATGTGCTTCGCAAATGTGCAAATGTGCAAATGTGCGAATGATGTGCATATGGGCACTAACGCACGTCGGTGCTACGCATTTGGGTGCAATGCACGTCGGTGCAACGCACGCATACAAAAGACATTGCGCGATAATGGCGGGCTGAAAGCCCAACAAGCCTATAGCCCAGGGCAAGCGAAGCGACACCCTGGGTTTACCGCAAAGTCGCACGTGCGCCCTGAAAGGGCAAAAGCCTACAACCCAGGGCAAGCAAAGCGACACCCTGGGAAGCTTCGACCTAGGATTAAAACATCCCAATCCACAATTTTATATCCACGACATGGCCCAATCATTGAGCAAAATCTACGTACATTTGGTTTTCCATATCAAAACCACGAGTCCTCGTATCAAAGAAAACGACATAGAACGTGTACATTCATACATCGGCGAATTGGTAAATTCTACAGGTTGTAATGTAATGCGTGTTGGAGGCATCAACGATCATGCACACATTTTGTTTTGCTTGACGAAGGACGTGAGTATTTCGCACGTCGTAGAAGAAGCAAAGCGTAACAGTAGTCGGTGGATAAAGACCATAGATAAACATTACGCCGACTTTGCATGGCAAAACGGATACGCCGCGTTTTCAGTAAGCCAATCAGTCGTTGACAAAACGCTTGAATATATCAAGAACCAACGTGAACATCATAAAAAACTGTCGTTCCAAGATGAATATCGTATGTTTCTAAAAACATATGGTATTGAATATGACGAGAAATATGTTTTTAGAGATTGAAGGAATACTATATCTAGGGTGCCGCTTCCCAGGGTGTCGCTTCGCTTGCCCTGGGCTATAGGCTTTTGCCCTTTCAGGGCGCATTGCTCGCTAACATATCAACCCAGGGTGTCGCTTCGCTTGCCCTGGGCTATAGGCTTGTTGGGCTTTCAGCCCGTCATTATCGCCCATTTCTTTTGTGTACGTTAGCCCACCCCCATGCGTTGCACCCCCATAAGCGATGCGTTGCACCGCCAAAGCAAACCACATTTGCACATTTGCACATTTGCACATTTGCATATTTGCGAAGCAAAGCATTCGCACTCTTCGCACATTTCCACCCCCATCCCTTGCACCATTCACACAAAAAGCGTAACTTTGCAGCCCGAAAGGTGTAATGTATACCTACCACACACATCCTATCTTCCTTAGAAATAACAATATAACAATATAAAATCAAAACAAATGCCTACTATTCAACAATTAGTACGTAAGGGCAGAAGCGTAGCAGCCGACAAGAGCAAGTCGCCTGCGCTCGACTCATGTCCCCAGCGTCGCGGCGTTTGCGTGCGTGTATACACCACCACGCCTAAGAAGCCGAACTCAGCAATGCGTAAGGTAGCCCGTGTACGCCTCACCAACTCCAAGGAAGTCAACAGCTACATCCCCGGAGAAGGCCACAACCTTCAGGAACACAGCATCGTGCTCGTGCGCGGTGGTCGTGTGAAGGACCTCCCTGGTGTACGTTACCACATCGTTCGCGGTACACTCGATACCGCCGGCGTGGCAAACCGCACCCAGCGCCGTTCAAAGTACGGCGCAAAGCGCCCCAAGGCTGCAAAGAAGTAATTCGCACCGCTTAAAGCACAACGTGACGCAGCAGCGTTTATTCCAAGAAAACTTTTTTTAAAGGGTCTTTAGCTGCAAGAAGAAGCAACGGGAGCATTCGCTCTGCAAAGCTGCTCCCCGCGCTTCTTCTTCTTAAAAATCCTGTTGCGCCACACCGTAGGAGCCGCCCGCCGCTCCCGGCCACAGATGCTCCGAGAGCAAATCAGACCGAAAAGGCCCGCACCCCCGCGCACCGCCCGCAGCGCTGCGCACGGTTTGCAAAAGGGTTGAGTAAGCCGCCAGCAGAGCGCGACTGAAGAACACCGATGCAGCCTAATCATTTACAAACCAACCCACACATTCAACACTCACAATGAGAAAAGCAAAACCTAAGAAGCGTGTGATCCTCCCCGATCCCGTCTTCGGCGACCAGAAAGTATCCAAGTTCGTAAACCACCTCATGTACGACGGTAAGAAGAACACCTCTTACGAAATCTTCTACAAAGCCCTCGACCTCGTAGGCGAGAAGATGAAGAGCGAAGAAAAGAGCGCCCTCGAAATCTGGAAAGCCGCACTCGACAAAATCACGCCTCAGGTAGAAGTGAAGAGCCGCCGCATTGGTGGTGCCACCTTCCAAGTCCCCACCGAAATCCGTCCCGACCGCAAAGAAAGCGTGTCAATGAAAAACATGATCAACTTCGCCCGCAAGCGCGGCGGTAAGACCATGGCCGACAAGCTCGCAGCCGAAATCATGGACGCCTACAACGAACAGGGTGGCGCCTTCAAGCGTAAGGAAGACATGCACCGCATGGCAGAAGCCAACCGTGCATTCGCTCACTTCAGATTCTAAATATATCCTCATCAGACCCACAACGATGGCAAAAATAGACCTACATTTGACCCGTAACATCGGCATCATGGCCCACATCGATGCCGGTAAGACCACCACGTCTGAGCGTATCCTCTTCTACACAGGTAAGACGCACAAAATCGGCGAGGTACACGACGGCGGTGCCACCATGGACTGGATGGCACAGGAACAGGAGCGCGGTATCACCATCACTTCCGCTGCAACCACCTGCTTCTGGAACTGGAACGGTAACCAGTACAAGTTCAACCTCATCGACACTCCGGGACACGTCGACTTTACTGCCGAAGTAGAACGCTCCCTCCGTGTACTCGACGGCGCCGTAGCCACCTACTGCGCAGTAGGCGGCGTAGAGCCCCAGTCAGAGACCGTATGGCGTCAGGCCGACAAATACAACGTACCCCGTATCGGTTACGTCAACAAGATGGACCGCTCCGGCGCAGACTTCTTCGAAGTAGTACGTCAGATGAAGGACATCCTCGGCGCAAAACCCGTAGTCCTCTCCATCCCCATCGGCGCTGAAGAGAAGTTCAAGGGCATCGTAGACCTCCTCAAGATGAAAGCCATCTTCTGGCACGACGAAACAATGGGTGCCGAATACGAAGTAGACGAAATTCCCGCAGAACTCCAGGCCGAAGCACAGGAATGGCACGACAAACTCGTCGAAGCCGCTGCCGAGTGCGACGAAGCCCTCATGGACAAGTTCTTCGACGATCCCTCTTCCATCACCGAAGAAGAACTCATCGCTGCCATCCGTAAGGGTACCCTCGCCATGGACATCGTGCCCATGACCCAGGGATCTTCCTTCAAGAACAAGGGCGTTCAGACCCTCCTCGACTACGTCTGCATGTTCCTCCCCTCACCCCTCGACACACCCAACATCGTGGGCACCAACCCCGAGACCGGCGAAGAGGAAGACCGTCGTCCCTCCGAGGAAGAACACACCTCAGCCCTCGCATTCAAGATTGCCACCGACCCCTACGTAGGTCGTCTCACCTTCTTCCGCGTTTACTCTGGTAAGATCGAAGCAGGTTCATACGTCTACAACACCCGCTCACGCAAGAAAGAACGCGTAAGCCGCCTCTTCCAGATGCACTCCAACCACCAGAACCCCGTTGAAGTCATCTCCGCTGGCGACATTGGCGCAGGTGTAGGTTTCAAGGATATCCACACTGGCGACACCCTCTGCGACGAAGACGCACCCATCGTACTCGAGTCTATGGACTTCCCCGATCCCGTAATCGGTATCGCCGTAGAACCCAAGACCCAGAAGGACCTCGACAAGCTCTCTCAGGGCCTCGCCAAGCTCGCCGAAGAAGACCCCACCTTCACCGTTCGCACCGACGAACAGACCGGCCAGACCGTCATCTCCGGTATGGGTGAGCTTCACCTCGACATCATCATCGACCGCCTCAAGCGCGAATTCAAGGTAGAATGTAACCAGGGTAAGCCCCAGGTTAACTACAAAGAAGCCATCACCAAGACCGTCAACCTCCGCGAGGTTTACAAGAAGCAGTCCGGTGGTCGCGGTAAGTTCGCCGACATCATCGTCAACGTAGGTCCCGTCGATGAAGACTTCAAGGAAGGCGGCCTCCAGTTCATCAACAAGGTGACCGGCGGTAACATCCCCAAGGAATTCATCCCCTCCGTACAGAAAGGCTTCGAAAACGCCATGAAGAGCGGTGTGCTCGGCGGATTCCCCCTCGACAGCCTCAAGGTAGAACTCCTCGACGGTTCGTTCCACCCCGTCGACTCCGATCAGCTCTCCTTCGAAATCGCAGCACTCCAGGCCTACAAGAACGCTTGTGCCCAGGCAGGCCCCGTCCTCATGGAGCCCATCATGAAGCTCGAAGTCGTTACCCCCGAAGAAAACATGGGTGACGTCATCGGCGACCTCAACAAGCGTCGTGGTCAGGTAGAAGGCATGGAAAGCAGCCGTAGCGGTGCCCGCATCGTCAAGGCCATGGTGCCCCTCGCCGAAATGTTCGGCTACGTCACCGCCCTCCGTACCATCACCTCCGGCCGTGCCACCAGCTCCATGCAGTACGACCATCACGCACCCGTCTCTTCCAGCATCGCCCGCAGCGTGCTCGAAGAAATCAAGGGCCGCGTAGACCTCGTAAAGTAACGAACACACACTCCTTGTACTCGTTCATAGGCAAATAATCTCTGTTTTATTTGCATCCGCTCGAAGCCGTCAAACATAGTTTGACGGCTTTTTGCGTATAATCGTGCCACTTCGCGAAAAAAATCCCCAAAACATTTGCACAATCAAAAAACACTCCCTATCTTTGCATCGCAATCCAAAGCCACGGCATAACGAATGACTCTTATGCAGCGTGCCGAGGAGGCAAGTCCAAACAACTTTCTATACACACAATGAGTCAAAAAATCCGTATCAAGCTCAAGAGCTTCGATCACACTCTCGTTGAGAAATCAGCAGAGAAGATCGTCAAGAACGTGAAGGCTACAGGCGCTGTTGTCAGCGGTCCTATCCCCCTTCCCACGCGCAAGCGCATCATCACCGTAAACCGTTCCACCTTCGTCAACAAGAAGAGCCGCGAACAGTTTGAAATCTCCACCTACAAGCGTCTCATCGACATCTACTCTTCAACAGCAAAGACCGTAGACGCACTCATGAAGCTCGAACTCCCCTGCGGTGTCGAGGTTGAGATCAAGGTGTAGTACTCCAAAACGCACATTGTTTTCCTTTTTAAAGGAGCCGTTTTTATATATATCTGTTTTTAAAGGCGGACTCCAGTTTTCTACCCCAGCTATTGTGAAATAGTTGGGGCTTTTTGTGCGCCCCAGCGTGTTGAAGATGAAACTGCATAGGGCGCTTGCGCAGCACGCAGAAGCCTCCGTGAGGCCGTGGCCGCAAAAGCCACCCCTGAGGCCGCCAATCGTTAACAATCATTCCGGAAATCCACCAAAACAAAACTTTTGCGCATAAAAAGTTTGTCGGTTGCGTACAAATGCGTAGTTTTGCCACAACTATAAGCTAGTCTTCGCAACTCTCCCCCCCCCCTTCTTGGGAGAGTAGCCCCCGATACAACACATTAACCTAACGCACCGAGGCACAGCGAAGTACCGCTTAACAACCCGAACAGTAAACGATAAGAGAAGAGATCCGGCATGGAATCTGTCGCGCAAGGAACGTGCGCACACAGTCCGTGCGAGTCTCTGCTTTGTCGTACCCTAAAGTTGCAAGAGGGGGTGTAACGCATGAAAGCGAAGCACGCAAAAGCCTCCGTGAGGCTTAACCACGCAATCACAATTCAAAAAACCATTCATATGATGAAAAAGTCTATCCTTTTTGCTTTGCCGCTCGCTACGATGCTTGCAGCAAGTTGCTCCAGCGACGACAACATCGACGCTGGCAAGAACAACGGCAACGGCGGCGACGCCTACGTAGCCGTCAGCATCAACCTCCCCACCACCAACGGTACGCGCGCTGGCTACACCGAAACTTTCGACGACGGCAGCGCTGCCGAGTACAACGTGAAGGACGTCACCGTGCTCATCTTCAACATCAGCAACAAGTTCGAGCAGTACTACTCCACTGAGAACGGTTCGCTCTCCGCCCTCACATGGGAGAAGCAAAGCTCCGACAACAACGTCACCACCTCCGCCACCACCGTGCCCCTCCGCGTGGCCGACAACGGCGAGAAGCACGTAGTTGTCATCCTCAACAACGACAAGAAGCACGACTTCTCCACCCTCGCCAACCTTGACGGACTCAAGGCCATGCTCAATGCCACCGACAAGACTTCTGCCGACTACGGTAAGTACACCACCACCGCAAACGACGGCTGCTTCTTCATGTCCACCTCTCCCTACATGACTAACGGTGATGTCAGCAAACTCGTAACCTACACCTCCATCACCCCCTCCGTCACCGCAAAAAAAGCAAAGGAGAGCAGCAACCTCGGCGTAGTCTACGTGGAGCGCATCCTAGGTAAGGTAAGCCTCACTAAACCCACCAACACGGGTTGGAGCGAATGGGCCTACACCATCCCCACCGACGTCAACAGCACCTCCAGCCCCTACTCCGGCGGCACAGTAACCATCCAGAACTGGCTCCTCGACGTCACCAACAACTCCTCCTACCTCCTCCGCAACGTAGCTGCCACCGACGTAGAAGGTTCCGGCACTTGGACCTCCGTCAGCAACCTCATTGGCGCCAACCAGAGCGGCATGAAGCGCGTTTACTGGGCTAAGGACACCAACTACGACAAGTCCCAGGCCACCGACGACAACGCTGAAAATGCCGTCAAGAACGGCCTCTTCACCACCCTCGCCGCCGATGCTGGAAGCAGCGTAAACGGAGCGCTCGGCACGCCCCAGTACTGCTTCGAGAACACCTTCGACACCGACAACATGCGTCAGGACCGCACCACCCGCGTCCTCTTCAAGGCTAAGTTCACCCCCAAAGGCTTCAACGACGGCGACACTTGGTACACCGTAGGCGCCAGCAGCACGCCCCTCACCGCCGACCAGTTCAAGGCCCGCATCGAAGCTGCCGTCAAAGCAGCCAACGTAAGCGCCACGCTCAAGGAAGACTGGGCTAACCAACTCAAGAGCACCGACAAGGACCTCACCGCAGCCGTGTTCGAAACCGAAGTCTCCAACGACAACCTCACCAAGATCCAGAACGCCCTCGGCAAGATTCAGGTCTACACCGATGGCGAGTGCTACTACGTAGGTCGCGTGCGCCACTTCGTAGATCTCGCAACCGATGCTTGGCCCGCAGGTGGTCGCAGCTCAAGCGCTTTCTACGACGCCACCAAGGACCTTGGCCGTTACGGCATTGTCCGCAACAACTGGTACCAGCTCACCGTCAACACCATCTCACAGCCCGGTTCGCCCGACGTGCCCCAGCCCACACCCTATTGGGACGACGTGAACAACTACTACATCGACTGCACCATCAACATCCTCTCTTGGGCAGTTCGTACCCACGGCTTCGACTTCTAAGCCTCGTAGAGGCTTTTGCGTGCGCAAGCGTATGGAGGTCACGTCTCTGACGTGACAGTTAAGCGCGAAGAACAAAAGCGCAGCACACAAAAGTCTCCGTAAGGCCGTGTAGAACGTCACGTCGGAGACGTGACCCCCATGCGCTTCGCCCCAAAGCGCAGCACGCAAAAGCCTCCGTGAGGCCACATTTGCATATTTGCACATTAAAAATCATGCTCCACTCCTTCCGACATACATTCCGCATCTGCCAGCTCCTTCTTTGGGTGCTGGCATTTGCCGCATGTAGCGGTGGCGGGGCATCAGACGATGACGACCCCACAGTAGACCCCACGCAGCAGCGTGGCACCTACCTCACACTTACCATTGCCCCCCAAGGCGCTGCGCGTACCTCGCGCGGCCCTTCAGGCGGCGAAGGTCCCTACAACGAAGCGGCGCTCAGCAACGAGACAACCGTCACGAACGCCACCATATTCCTCTACCAAGCCGCCAGCGGCATCAACGCCGCCGCCGACACACCCATCCTCTTTGCGCTCTACGCGCCCCAATTCTCCAAAACCGAAACTTCCACCGTTGCCTACACCTCCGGACTCCTCCGTAGCGAGAAGGACATCCCCGCAGGCACGTACCACATACTCGTCGTCACCAACATGGGCGACCTCTCCTCCCTTACCACCCTCGGCACACTCCGCGACGCCCTCTGCACTCAGCCCTACAAGCAGACCTCCGCCACCGACCCCTCCACAGCCACGGACTTCGTAATGACCTCCTACGACGACCAGACCGTCACACTCGCCGGAGAGGGTGGGGCAGACCATCCCCACAACGTCAGCGCCACCGTGCAGCGCCTCGCCGCCCGCCTCGACTTCGGACCCGGCACGTCCACCGAAGTCACCACCGCCACCACCATCGAAACCTCCGACGGTACCACCCACACCATTCCCCGCCACTACCGCTACGAAGTGCAGAACCAGGACGGCACGAAGAACGGCGACATCTTCCTCCTCACCGACGTCACCCCCTTCAATCTCCTCTCCTCCGGCACTTCCCTCATAAAGCGCACCACGCGCAGCACCTCCGACCTCCAGACCTTCACCTACGCCGGCCGTGAGACTGCCGACGCCAACGGCCTCGCCACAAACTTCGTGCTCGACCCCTGGACCCTCCTCAAAACCTCGCAGACCCTCCCCGAAGGTCTCACCTACGCCACGCCCTACGCCAGCGTAGCCTCACTCCAGGCCGACCAACTCCTCCCTCTGCGCGAGACTACCGTCAGCACCACCGACGGCCTCCGCTACTACATCCTCTCCTACACCCAGGAGAACACCCTCACCACCACCTCGCCCACGCAGACCTATGCCACCGGCCTCCGTGTGGACGGTTACTACGGCAAACACAAAAGCGACGGAACGTACAGCTACTCCGCCAAGACCTACACCCACTTCATCCGCCACGCCGACCCCCACAACTCCTCTGCCGCCCTTCCCATGAAGTACGGCATTGTGCGCAACAACATCTACCGCCTCTACGTGAACCGCGTCACCTCCCTCGGCGTCGTCCTCATCCAAGTGCGCGACTGGGGTACGCGACAGGTGGAGGAGATTGAGATTTGATGCTGCGAAGCGCATCAAATCTAATGTGCAAATGTGCAAATGTGGCTTCGCCAATGTGCAAATGTGCAAATGTGCAAATGTGCAAATGTGAGCGCCTTTTGCGTTGCCACTTCTCCATACAATCCATTTATCCTATGCCCCTCTCATTAAAACATATACTCTCCTCAGCATCCCATATTTGCACATTTGCACATTTGCATATTTGCACATTCGCCTCGCGCCGCATTTGCACATTTGCACATTTGCACATTTGCACATTGGCGGTAATCATGGCCCTAGCCATGATTACCGCCTGCGACACCTCCCTCCCCGACGTGCCGCGCAACCCCGTGGCCCTGCGCCTCGTCCTCGGCACTGCCTCTACCTCCATCGACACCCGCGCCGCGTGGAACGATCCCAACGCTGCCGACGGCGAGATGATGAAGAGCGCCTACGTCGTCATGGTCAACAACGCCTCGCGCCAAGTCACCCACATCATCCCCGTCACACCCACCGCCACCGAGAGCGAACAGGAAGTTGTCAAATACGTCACCACCGAGAGCGGCGCCTACTCCTTTTATTCCTTCGGCAACGTAGCGCCCACAGCCATAAAGAAAAGCACCACCCAAACCGCTGACGTCAGCGACAACGACGAACTCCAGAGCATCACCATAGAAGGACAGACCTTCACCGTGGGCGCCACCGCACCCACCGCCGAGGCCCTCGCCGCTGCCACCGCCACCACCGCCTTCAACAACTACACCGCCCCCGCTACGGGGCTCCCCATGTCCAACTCCGAGACCTACAACGTAAGCGCCGACACCACCATCGTGCTCCAGCTCTACCGCCGCATGGGCAAGATGCGCTTCACCCTCCGCAACGCCATGGGCACCGGCGTCAGCGTGAGCGGCATCACCCTCGACGGCGTCACTGCCGACAACACCCCGCAGTACCTCTTCCCCCGCACGCTCGCCAACGGCGTGCCCACAGCCGTGTTCGACGGCATCAGCGCCCACACCACCGGCACCTTCTCGCCCTACGCCCCCGGCGACGACGCCCCCCTCACCCTCGCCGCCGACGCCTCGCAGACCCTCCCCGACGTCTACGTCAACGAGAGCCTCACCCCCCACGCCACAAACACCTTCCCCCTCACCATACGTCTCAAGCGCGACGGCGACACCGACTTCCTCGACCGCCACGCCCTCCTGAACCTCACCGAATTTCCCCGCAACACCCTCATCAGCGTACCCCTCGCCCTGACCGACTACGACGTCTCGTTCCGCGCCTGGCTCTATCCCCCCATCGGCGGCTATCCCTCCGTCACCATTCAGCGCAACGACGACGAGTTCTACGCCACCTTCTCTGGCGAGGGCGACATCATGCTCACTGCACAGATCTACTCCCTCGCCGACCGCAACGCCCCCGAGAAGTGGTTCACCCTTCAGGACACCTCGCGCGTCACCGTCACCGACTTCCGCGTGACCGACGCCACCCCCATCTTCACCACCGCACCCCACATCGACGCCACCACCGGCGAAATCCTCGGCACCCTCAGCGGCGCTTCCGGCACCGCCTCCGTGCGCCTCACCCTCCAGATCCGCGTCAACGACGCACAGACACAAGTCTACAACCGCACCGTCTACTTCGTGGTGAAGTAAGGCTTCGCCAAGGCTTCGCCAAGGCTTCGCCAATGCTTCGCAAATGCTTCGCCAATGTGCAAATGTGCAGATGTGCAAATGTGCAAATGTGAGCGCCTTTTGCGTTGCCCCTTCCTCATACAATCCATTCATCCTATGCCCCTCTCCCTAAAACATATACTCTCCCAATCATCCCGCATTTGCACATTTGCACATTTGCACAATTGCACATTCGCCCTGCGCTGCATTCGCACATTCGCTCTGCGCCGCATTTGCACATTTGCACATTTGCACATTTGCACATTAATTCTCATAGCCGCCCTCTCCCCGAAGGCGGCACTTACCGTTTATGCCCAAACCACGTCCACCTTCACCACCACCGCCTACTTCCAGTTCAGCGGCAACGGACGCACCGTGCTCTACGCCCCCGAGGAGGGCAGCGTGAGCGCCCCCGTCGTGGACAACGGCACACCCTCCGGCACCGGCTACCTATGGACCCTCACCTGCACCGTCACCACCAACGGCTCGCAGACCGACACCACCGCCGTGCTCAAAAACGATGCCGGACTCTATCTCCGCTACGCCGACGGTGCTTTCACCGCCGTCACCTCCGCCGCCAACGCCACCTCCTTCACCTGGACCGCCAACACCTACTGGACCAACAAATACCTCTCCCGCCAGCAACTCCTCATCCCCGGCAGCACCACCGAGGCCGTCGGCGTGCGCGCCGGCAAACTCCAGGCCGTCAAAGCCAACTCCCGCTTTGCCCAGGTCTACCTCGCCGAGAGCACCGTGGCAGGTCCTGAGCTGCCCGAACTCTCTTCCAATCCATTTCAGAAGCACTACTACAACATCCTCATGTACTGGCTGGAAAAGCCTAACGATATAAATTACATCTCTGCGAGTTCTTCTACAATGATTACCGGCGGAACAGCCTCCAACGCCAATGCCCAATGGCGCTTGGTCGAAACCGGCGACATGGGCAACTTCGTGCTCAAAAGCAAGGACGGCTATTACATGAAGCAAGCCTCCGCTGCCAACTACTATACCCGAACCACGGAGCCCAGCGAAGCCGTAGAGTTCCAACTCGTCGATGCCGTGGATCAAGGCACGGTGCAATTTATGACCCACGGAAATACCACCCTCAGCGGTGCTACATGGGCTGACTTCTGGCAACTCCGCAACTCCGCCAATGGCTACTACATCTACGAAGGCGGCGGAGGAAAGTTTGGCGGAACCAGCAATACATTCAACAATTCAGACCAGGGCGGTCCCGCCGTCGCCACCTACTGCGGCGGCATCAACCGCTGCAAGTTTGCCGACCAAGGACGTGCCGGCTACGGCCACTACTTCCAATTCACCGGCCAGGGACGCTACGCCCTTTACGAAAAAGACGGAGCGGTAAGTGCCGTCGATGTGCAGACTGACAGCATCCCCTCCGACCTCGGCTACCAGTGGCAAGAAGAATTCTCCACCAACGGCTATCGCCTCAAGAACGGCAACGGCCGCTACCTCACCGTAGGCACCGACGGCACTTTCACTGCCACCGCCACCGCCGCCGACGCCACCGAGTTCAACATCAACGCCGACACCTACTACGCCGCCGAAGGCCTCACCCGCTACAACCTCCAGCCCGTGGGCAACACCGCTCAGGCCCTCGGTGTGGACGAGCGCGGACAGCTTGCCCTCGTCGCCGCCGCTTCGCGTTACGCCGCCGTCGGCGTGTTCGAAGTCATCAAAGGTCCCGACCGCCTCGTCCTCGACTCCTGCGCTTACACCATGAGCACCTTCTGGGCAAGCGGCACAACCTATGCCCACGTCAAAGCCGTCGCTGGCGCAACCATCAATTACGTCATCGGCAACCAGAACACCACTCGCGACGCCTTCACAAGCCCAAGTTTTTCCAATTTCCCCTACCAGTGGATTCCTGTAAGCACCAACGACGGCACCGGCGACTTCCGCCTCTACAGCATGTCGGGCTACTGGCTCACACAGACCGCCAAGACCGCCAACTACTCCTTCACCACCGACTCCGCAAAAGCCTCGCGCCTCCGCCTCGTCGATGCCGTGGAGAAGCGCGACTCCGTCTGGGTCAACTTCTGGCAGATAAAGAACGTCGACAGCGGGTTCAACACCTTCATGTTCTACGGTTACGGCAACGCCCTCGGCGGAACATCCAACAACGTTCCCAACGAAACTGCCCAAGGTATGGGCAACGGCAAAGGCGCTTACAACAACCTCAACAACCGCATAGCCTTCGTGCCCGCCGAGTTCTTACCCACTTCCTACATCTATTTCAGCGCCCTCGGTTCCGTGCCCCTCTGCGACAACGCCCAGGCTGACGGCGTGCCTTGCGCCCGCAACGGCATTACCCATTCCGACGACCGATGTGCACGATGGACCGTAAAGTACTTCAGTCACTACATCACCCTGCACTCCGCAAACGGACGCTACATCACCTACAACGAGACCGACGGCTTCGGCACCGACACCCTCGAGGCCAACGCCTACCGTTTCTGCCTAGCCTTCAACACCTACGAAAACAACGGCAACTTCCGCTTGGAGTTCCTCTCCACCGACGGCACCAAAGCACTCAGCGCAGACTACCAAGGCACTGAGCAGGAAACCTATGCCCTCAAGTGGGGCACACCCGGCACACGCTACTCCACGCTCCGCTTCTACGTGATGCTCAACTCACCCGTCTACCCCCAATACACCCACGACGGCGTGAAGGCACACTCCTACCGCATCTTCACCAACGCCTCCCAACTCGTCATCCTCGACGGCAGCACCGACTCATCCGACGGCCAGGCCCTCGCCACCAAAGCTCTCTCCACCCACCGCGCCTCCACCTTCAAGAAGCAGGACAACGCCAACGACTTCTGGTACTTCGAACCCTACGACACCACCAACGACAACGGCGACGTATACCTCCGTTCCAACACCGGACGCTACTTAGCCTACGACGCCACCAACTCTCGCTGCATCACCACCACCGACCAAAGCGCAGCCGCCCGCGTGCGCCTCGTCGAGAACGACGCCAAGTACCTCAACTGGCAGATTGAAATCATCGACTCCTCCCTCGGCACCAACAACGTGGTCTACTACAACAACGGCACCTTCGCCGTTGGCTCCCCCAACAAGGACGCCAGTTACTTCGTCATCGAACCCATAGACCTCCGTCCCACCTTCTACGAAGCAGAAGGCGGCGCGCTCCGTTTCCTTGAGTTCATACACGTCGACGACACGCCCTACATTTCCAACGGCACTTCCTCCTCGTCCACCCCCACCACCGTGACCGGCACCACCACCAGCTCCATCACCCAGCGCTGCTGGACCAACGTCGGTACCTCCAGCAACTTCGTGCTCCGTGCTGCCGACGGCACCTTCCTCACCTACGACGCCGAAACCCAGACTTTCACCACCGCCCCCGACACCGCCTCCTGCACCCACTTCGCCCTCACCGCCAACAACTACGGCGGCAACTACGTCGTTTGGTCCTTCGTCCTCCTCACCCGCAACGACGACGGCACCTACGCCGCGCCCACCGACAATTCGCAGTGCATTGTCCGCGCCGCCGACGGCTCGCTCACCGTGGGCACTTATGCCGACCACAAAGCCTCGGCCGACGCCGCCATCTACTTCTCCACCCAAGTCACCGTAAACTTCTCCAACGCCAAAGAGGCCACCTACTACTATGTGACCCTCTCGACCAACACTTCAAAGTTTCTCACCGACAACGACAACGGCGCCTTCGACGCCAACGGACAGGCAAAGCTCCTCACCGAATACTCCGAGCCTTACAACAGTCAGCTCTGGAGCTTCTCCGGCACGCACATGGACTTCGTCATGATGAGCCGCGACAGCGTGTACCTCTGCTGGAACAAAGACCCCGACGTCACCCCCGCACGCTTCTCCACCACCATCAACCGCGACGAAGCCGCCCACTTCTACATCACAGGTACCGACGCCGACCTCGCCGCCAACGCCTTCGCCGTGTGTCTCAAGAGCAGCGGACTCGATGCGGACGACGTCATTGCCGACTACATCGGCAAACGCCTTTACTTCTTCACCGCCGACGGCAAAACCTGCCTCGGCCTCACCGACGCCACCGCCCGCATGACGGTCACCTCATGGGGATTTACCGAAGCCGAGGACTACTCCAACTTCGAAATCCTCCCCAAACGTTCCTTCTTCGTATACCGTGCGCAGAGCGAAACGCAGACGCTCCCAACCTCCATCATAGAGCCAGACCCCACCTACGGTTTTGCCACAAATGCCTACACGGGCAAGCAAGAGCAGGACGTCAACACCTACACCGTACACCACTACGTCAAAGACGGTACCGTGCGCACACTCTATCTGCCATCCATCCTTTACAAAGCTGGCAATCCTGACTGGACCTATTCCAAAATGCGCAAGTACCAGCGCTTCTATAACTACGAGACGGGCGAAAACTTCAGTAACTTCCGCGTCTTGCCTACCAACAAAGACAGCCGACGTCGCTATAAGAACGGTACGATTATGGGTGACAATCTCGCACTCAATCATCAGACTTCCGGCTGCTACGTGCCATGCGGCTTCACCTTCCAGATGCCCTTCCAAACTTCTGCCGGCTACCGCTACAGCGTGGCGATGGACGTAAGCCGCTACACCGACTTCGTCGACTACTTCGGCGACAACGGCGTGGCTTACGATGCGTCCACCACAACTTCCGGCATCACCATTCCCTCCAACTCCAACCTCATTGAGCCCACCCTCACCTCGCGCTACATCTTCGTCATGCACAACGCTCGCGAGATGGCCGACTCCATGCGTCTCTGCATCGAAGGCAACAACGACGACCGCTGGCTCGAGACCCACACCATAGCCTTCCCCAAGAAGAAGGTCAACTTCAAAAACTGCACCGTTCCCTTCGACCTCCAGCTCCAGGACTACTGGTTCTACAACTCACGAGCCGCCTACACCAAGCAGGAGATAGAACTCGCCAACGCCGCCCTCCAGAACATCACCTCCTACTCCAACATAGAGTTCGTAATCGATGCCGACCACAACTCCGCCGGCATAGGTCTCTCCTACACCGCCGCCGACAACGCCTCTACGACCAGTCGGCCCATGGACAACGCCACCGACGCCAACTCCGACCTTCGCAAGGCTCGATTCATGACCTTCCTCTATCCCAAGATGGGCTCCGACGGCAACGGCGTGAAAGGTTCCTATGCCGCCAATGGTGACATGGGCATGGCCCTCGGCGACTCTGCCATCGTCAAAGTATATGCCGTGGTGAAAGGCGACGACAACACCGACGCCATTCGCTACCAGCTCGCCAAGTTCGTCCTCCTTTTCAACGACGCCAGCGAACCGCGTCCCGTGTCAGAAGTGCTAGGCTATACCGACTCCACCGCCACCACCTTCAAGGACGCCCGTGCCCCCCTCGCGCTCGAACAGAAGTACGGCAGCGCACGTGCCGAAATCAACCTGAACTTCTCCTCCTTCACCACCTACCGCACACCGCCATTCGGCACGTCATACATTTTCGAAAGTAGTTCACGAAACCCTAACACAGAAGTGGCCAACACCTTCGCCCTTCCCGTACAGTTCAACATGTCGTCCTACGCCTTCGAACCCTGTGCCCAAAGCGGAGGCGAAAGCACATGGGGCGCATACTCCATTGTGAAGAACCACAAAAACAACACCGCTCTCCAGACCTACTACAAGCAATACTATCCCGCCCTCGCCGACCGCTTCGCCAACGCGGCAAACTCCGCCTTCTTCTACATCGACGCCTCCGAACTGCCCGGACAGATCATTACGCTCGACTACAACGGTACGCTCTGCCAAGGTTCGCGACTCTTCTTCTCTGCCTGGATAGCCTCGCCGAACGCTACGAACATCACCCCCGCCAACGTGGTATTCACCGTGCAGGGCGTCTACACCGACGCCTTCGGCAAAGAGCAGGCCGACGAACTCTACAGCTATAGTCCTGGCCCCATCTTCTGCAACGCGCGCGCTGCGGACGGATCTACCATTACGGGAAGCGACAATCTCGGCATTTGGCAGCAGGTGTACTTCTCCTTCATCAACAACGGAGCGCACACCTACAACCACTATCAACTTGTCGTCAACAACGCTTGTACCAACTCCGAAGGTGGCGACATCATGATCGACGAAATCGCCATGTACGCCCTCACACCCTCCGTCGCCATCGAGCGCACCACGCCCGTCTGCGGTGAGCAGGTCACACTCGCCAAACTCACCGCCGACTTCGACGGTATGCTCAACTCCCTCGGACTCTCCGAGAACGACACACCCGCGGGAGGCAACCCCTACATGTGGTACTGCCTCCTCGACAAAAACACCTACGACGAGGCACTCGCCGCCAACCCCACACAGGCCGGCGCGCGCAACGCCTTCTTCGCTGCCCTCGTGGGCGACCCCAACAGCACCGACGCCGCAGAGCGCGCCTTCCGCTCCGTGCAGTTCTCCACGAAGTACAGCGAACTACCCGTCTTCGACTACAAGACCATCATCAGCAAAGTAGACCAGACCAACACCGGCGTGATCTCCCGCGAGACCACGTCCACCGGCGTGCGCTCCATGGTCATCTCCGACAAGGTCAGCGGCAACAACCTCAAGGGCAACCACAAGTACTACCTCGTCTTCGTGCCACGCTACGCCACCGAGGCCATCACCGCCAAGAACGCCGCACAGCAATTCCAAATTGGCGACGCCTGCTGCGTCATGTCAGAGTTCGTCACCTCCGCATCCGTCACCTTCCTCGACAATGCCGACTCCAACACCGCACTCGACGACACCGTGCGCGTCTGCTCCAACCAGAACGTCAACATCTCCGCAAAGATGAACGGCATCACCACCTCCGGCAACATCGTCACACGCGTGCCCATGTACGACTGGTGGCTCGACTACGCACTCTGTCCCCTCGCCCAGGCATACATCAGCGCTGACGGCGAATTCGTTCAGCACACCGACGCCAAAGACTACGCCGACGGGTCCATCAGCGTGCGCCAGGCCATTCAGAACTTCCGTCACCACTACCCCAAACTCACCGCCATCACCGAGACCATCGCCGCCAAACCCACCGACAAGGACTATCCCCTCACCGCCGCCGCCATCAAGGGTCTCACCAGCCTCACGCAAGCCGTAGCCGACGTGTGGAGCAACGATGGCACGGAACTCACCGTCAAAGGTCGCCCCGCCGTCCTCCACCTCTACTCCCAGTCGCTCAACGTAGCCGTCAGCGGCGACCTCGGAACCTCACGCACCATCACCCTCCTCCCCATCGAGACCGAAGTGTCCGACACCATCGTCTACTGCTACGACCCGCAAAACGTACACCTCCTCCTCTCCGGACAAGCACCCACCATGCTCATCGGCTTCCGCGACCGACAAGGCGCATATCCCTCCGACCTCACCGAAATCGGCGTGCGCGTAGGCCGTGCCTTCCTCACCCACGAAAAGTCCGGCATCGAAGCCGACGACGCCACGACGCTTCCCAAGCAGATGCTCCGCATTCCCCTCCGCAACATCGCCGTCATCTCCCAAGCCTCTATCGGCGTGAAGCGCGTGGAACACAACGGCATCACCTTCGCCCCCCTCTACCTCGTAGGCACCAACGACGACCAGACCGACATCTACGAACAGGCTTCCGACTCGCTCGTCAACTTCCGCACCGTAGGCCGCATCTACGACATCGTCGCGCGCGACCCCGACAACCTCTCTTCCTCCAACTCCCTCACCAAGTCCGACGCCTACGTCGACCTCTACCTCTTCTCCGACTTCCAGCCCCGCGAAGGCTTCTACTACCAGATGCGCATCGACTTCCAGGAAGAGTTCGAAGCCGGACACGTCAAAACCGAGGCCGAGAACGCCGTCTGCGACGGCAGCCTCGTCTTCTCCTTCAAGATAGTCCCCGAATACGTCAAGTGGACCGGACTCGACGGCACCCAAGGTTGGGCCAACGACCGCAACTGGGCACGCGCCGACAAAGCCGACCTCCAGCGCACCGACGCCGACGCCTATCCCACCAACGAAGCCAACGGCACCGACCACGCCTACGTGCCCCTCGACTTCACACGCGTCATCGTGCCCGAAGTCGATCCCGACGAATACTACTCACCCACGCTCCTCAGCGTCACAGGCAACCACGACACCTCCACCTTCGTCGACTTCGACCTCGGCGACGGCATGACGCAAGAGCCACACACCAACAACATCGAGTACGACATGACGCCCAACGTCGACGACCTCACCGTTTCCACCACGCCCGCCGACGGAACCACCGACGCCGCCGTACCCGTCTATCGCTGCATACCCTTCTACACCACCACCTGCCGCGACATCTACCTCGAAGCCGGCGGACAAATCATCAACGCCCAGCACCTCCAGTACTCCCGAGCCTACATGGAATATCCCCTCACCGCCGGACGCTGGTACACCCTCGCTTCGCCCCTCTCGCGCATGCTCTCCGGCGACTGGTACGCACCCTCCGCCGCAGCTGCCGAAACCACCGAACGTTTCGCCCCGCGCACCTTCTCCACCGCCACCGACAACCGCTTCTCACCCGCCGTCTACCAGAAAGGTTGGGACAAAGGCAAAGCCACCCTCTACTATCTCAACCCCACCGACGCCACCGAAGCCTCCTCACTCCACACCGACAACGTAGCACTCCGCGCCGACTGGTCGCCCGTCTACAACGACGTCGACGCCTCCTACTCCGCAGGCGGATTCTCCCTCAAGGTAGGCACCAAGGGCACCGATTCGCGTACCTACGGCTCCGCACTCTTCCGTCTGCCCAAGAACGACACGTCCTTCGACTACTACAAGCGCGACGGCGACGGATCTTACTACAAGAACAACACCCCCGCCCGTCGCACCGCCACCACCGACGCTGCCGACACCCTCGACCTCACCGCACGACTCAAGACCGACTCGCTCGCCGCTGCCGCTTCCTTCACACAAACGCTCACCGCAGCCACCGCAGCAAGCCACATCTTCCTCGCCGGCAACCCCTTCCCCTGCGGACTCGACATGAACCTCTTCTTCCAGTCCAATCCGCAGCTCAAACCCCGCTACTGGCTCTACACCGCCGAAGGACAGACCGCAGCCCTCCGCAACGAGTCCACGTGGATCACCACAGGCTCCGCCGCCGACCCCGGTTGCGTAGCACCCGGACAAGGCTTCTTCGTCGAAGCCGCTGCCGACGGCACCGAACTCCAACTCACCTTCACACCCGACATGCAGACCGACGCCGGCTGGTACACCTCACCCCACGTACTCACCCGTCCCATTGCTGCCGCCGCCGCCACCGCGAAGGGTAGGGGAGTGCGCACCACCACCGCCGCAGAAGACCTCCAGTCTACATTATATATAGAGGCACTCCACGGCACCGACCGCAGCCGCGCCATCGTCCGTCAAACCCCCGCCGCCGCCAACGCCTACCGCGAGAGCGAAGACCTCATCACGCTCCTCAACAGCGCCACCGACGACTGTCCCACCGTCTACACCCTTGCCGACAGCGCCGCACTCACCGTCAACTCGCTCCAGCACCTCCAGCGCGTCCCCCTCGGCATCACCTCCACCGCGCCCGACAGCCTCGTCACGCTCCGCATCACCGGCATGGACACCTTCAACCAAACGCTCTCACTCCTCGACGAGCTAACCGGCCAACTCCATCCCCTCACCCTCTGCGGCGCCGACACAGCCACCGTCAGCGTACCCGCCCGCACCCTCGGACGCTACTACATCATCGGCACCGACACCCCCGACGATGACCACCCCGACGGCCTCCTCGACCTCCGTCCCCTCATCACAGCCACCTCCGCCACCCTCCACGTCAGCGCAGCAGAAGGCGGCACCCTCACCCTCGTCACCGTCACCGACCCCGCCGGCCGCCAGCTCTACCGCCTCGCACCCTACACCACCACGCTCACCCTCCCCCTCCCGCACGGCAACTACATCATCCACGCACGCAACCAAAAAGCCACGCGAACAGCCAAAGTGCAACTGTGATAATGTGGCCTCGCGGAGGCTTTTGCGTGCTGCGCTTTGTGAGCGCAAGCGCATGGGGGTCACGTCTCCGACGTGACGCTCTACACGAAAAATCAAACTGCAGCACGCAAATTCCTCCAAGGCATTTGCGTGCTGCTTTCATTTCCTCTATCTCCAAAAAACTTCCTATCTTTGTCCTACCAATCTACCAAACCCCTTATTATATATAGTGCAAAGAAGCGTCGTATAGTCAGCAATCTGCATGTGCCCATTAAGCCCATAAATCCAAAGCGCAGCAC
>CAVALA010000045.1:0-21215 GCA_963589615.1 Prevotellamassilia timonensis | reverse complement strand
GCAAAGTTCGGGATTGGAAGAGATTGCTACAAGTCGGCTTGTTTCGGATGGTTACAGTACACAGGGCGTTTTCGGTTCGTTAAGGGGAGTACAAACTGTAGGAGCGCAACATTTGCATCTCTACGTATACATTGACTTTCAAGATGTTACACAAGCCTGAAACAAAATGTACACACTTTTGAAACATTCAATGCGTGTTTCTGCGCCGCTATTTTGAAGACAAAAAAAGAAGAATGTTGCTACTTTGCAGCCGTTGCAAGCAGCCATTTGCAAAGTGCTCTTAACAATAGCCTTATTAAAAAGTATTCGCTTAAAAGCCTTGAAAAACGTTTGGTTGCCCTGCAACACCCACATTCACCTTTCTACTTTTTTCTTACTAACCAAAACTTTCGCAGACATGAGTAAAGTCAAATCTCCTGAAGAACGCTCTCCCATGAGCCCTTCACTTTGCAAAGTTGCATTGGCATCCATGCTTCTGTTTCCCGCGCTTGGGCTTACTTATCCTACGGCTACGTTCGCACAGACTCCCGCGGCCAGCACACAACAAATACAGACCATCAGCGGAAAAGTGGTTTCGAGCGTCGACAACGAGCCGCTCATGGGAGCAGCTGTAGTTGTGGCCGGCACGAAGACCATGGCCATGACCGACGCCAACGGCAATTTCACCCTCAAGGCACGTCCCAACGCCACGTTAAAAATAAACTACATCGGCTTTGCCCCGCAACAAGTGAAAGCAACGGCAGAGCCCATGCAGATTGTCCTTAAAGAAGAGGGCAACTCGCTCAGTCAAGTTGTAGTCATCGGCTACGGCGTACAAAAGAAGAAACTCGTCACGGGTGCCACAGCCCAAATCAAGGGTGCCGACATTGCCCAGCGCAACACGAGCAATGTACTGCAGGCCATACAGGGTCAGACACCGGGTGTAAACATCATCTCGTCCAGCGGCCAGCCAGGCTCCGACATGAAAGTCATCATCCGCGGCCAAGGCTCCAATAGCAACAACACACCGCTCTACGTCATTGACGGCGTGCCAGGCGGCGACATCTCCACCATCAATCCTTCCGACATCGAAACGTTCGACTTGCTCAAGGACGCTGCCTCCGCTGCCATCTATGGTGCCCAGGCTGCCAATGGTGTCATCATTGTCACCACAAAGAGCGGTAAGGAAGGCCACGCACAGATAACCTTCGACGCCTACCACGGATGGCAGTCTGCCGCCAAGAAGGTGAAGATGCTCAACGCCAAAGAGTACATGGAACTAATGGACGAACAGAACATCAACTCTGGCGGACAAGCCTACGACTGGAGCAACATTGCCAGCATTCACGATGCTTCCGGCAATGTCCTCGACACGAACTGGATGGACCTCATGTTTAAGAACAACGCTCCCATACAGAACTACGCGTTCGGCATCAACGGCGGTTCTAAAACCACTTCCTATGCCGTTTCGCTCGGCTACTTCAGCCAAGAAGGCATCGTAGGCGGCAAACGCGCCTCCAATTACGAACGCTACAACTTCCGCGGCAATTTTGAGCAGAAGTTCTACGGCGACATCCTCAAGTTCGGCGAGAACGTCTCCATGGCCTACACCAAGAACCGCGGCATTGGCGAAGGCAACATGTACAACAACAAGTTGCGTCCCGCTTTCTCCACCTCGCCTCTCCAGTCGCTCTATCTTCAGAACGACGGACGCAATGACCTTAACAACGGCTATTCTTATTCGCAGTCTACGGACTGGTACCAATACGACGGCAACCCCATTGCCAACCTCTATCGCGGCAACAACCTGACCGACCGTCAAAACTGGATGGCCAACTTCTACGTAGAGCTTCAGCCCGTTAAAAATCTTCGCATCAAGTCGATGCTCGGGTTCAACAACAACACGAGTTCCTACCGCCAGTACTCCCCCGAGTACGTTTCCACCACGCAGGACCAGAACACGAAAGGTCCCGAAGTGCTGCAGAACCAGTACAAGGGTTGGACGCTCACTTGGACCAACACGGCGACCTACAACTGGACCACTGGAAAGAACGACTTCAATGCCATGCTCGGTATGGAAGCCGAACGACAGGAAGGCGACAACCTCTCGGCTCAAAACACCCTCCTCTCGCTCTACGACAACTGGGCTACGGCCTATCTGAGCAACGACCGCAACGGCCACACTGGCACCAACGTTCTTGGCTATCCCGCCGAGCAGTACCGCCGCGCCTCCTACTTCGGTCGCTTCGGCTGGACCTACGACGACCGCTACATGCTCAACGCCACGCTCCGCTGCGATGGTTCTTCCCGCTTTGCTCCCTCGCATCGTTGGGGATGGTTCCCTTCAGTTTCAGCAGGCTGGGTCGTAACGGGCGAAAAGTTCATGCAGTCCATGCAGGACTGGCTCGATTTCCTCAAACTGCGCATCAGTTGGGGGCAGGTGGGCAACAACAACATCGACCCCTTCCTTTATGCCGCCACCGTATCGCTCAACGGATCGGGCTACAACTTCGGCACAGGCAAAGGTTCTACGAAGAACTCCAATGGCGCCTATTCCAACCGCCTGGGCAACGACAATCTCAAGTGGGAAACTTCGGAACAGACCGACCTCGGTATTGACGCCCGCTTCCTCCGTGGACGTCTCTCCCTCACCTTCGACTGGTACTACAAGAAGACGAAGGATTGGATTGTCCAGGCGCCCGTACTTGCCACAGCCGGTGCCGATGCTCCCTACATCAACGGCGGCGATGTCACGAACAAAGGTGTGGAACTCGCCCTCACTTGGCGCGACCACATCACGGACGACTTCTCCTACAACGTGGGTGCGAACTTCTCCATCAACCACAACGAAGTGAACAGCATCCCCACTGAGGGCGGCATCATCCACGGCTATGGCAACGGTTCCACCAACGCCAACATCATGTTCAACAACCAGCCGGAGTTCTTCCGTTGCCAGAACGGCCACGCCATGGGTTTCTTCTGGGGATACCAGACCGCAGGCGTATTCCAAAACCAGCAACAGATTGACGAATGGAAGGCTGCTGGCAACGGAACGTTGCCCAACACCGAACCGGGTGACATCATCGTAGTGGACCGCAACCACGACGGAAAGATTGACGACGACGACAAGACGGACCTCGGCAACGGCATTCCCAAGTACACCTTCGGTCTCAACCTCGGCCTCAACTACAAACACTTTGACTTCTCTGCCGTACTCTCCGGAGCCGCCGGTTTCAAAATTGCCAACGGTGGCTACCGCAACTGGGGCAACAGCTACAAGAGCAACTACACCACCACCTTCCTCGGCCGCTGGCACGGCGAGGGCACGTCCGACAAGTTGCCGCGCCTTACGAACGACGACAAGAACTGGACGAACTTCTCCGACCTCTACCTTCAGAACGGCAACTATCTGCGCATTGCCAACATCACTGTCGGTTACGACTTTGCGCCCCTCATTGCCTGGAAGGGCATCAGCCAAGCCCGCCTCTACTTCCAAGTACAGAACCTCTACACCTTCACTTCCTACGACGGCATGGATCCCGAAGTGGGCTACGGCGAGAAGTCGTGGATGAGCGGAGTGGACACGGGTTGCTACCCCCACGCACGCACCTTCCTTTTTGGTGTAAACCTCAAGTTCTGACACATCATATTTCTAAATCCTTATAACTGAACCACGATGAAACCTCTCTATACGAAATGCCTCTGTGCCGGAATGCTCTTCTCCGCCACGTTGGCCACTCCCGTGCTGACGTCGTGCACCGACAACTTTCTCGACACCACGTCAAAGACGGACCTCAACTCTACCTCGTTCTACAAAACTCCCGAACAGGCCGACTACGCCTTGACGGGCTGCTACGACCAGTACCAACGCACCGTGTCGGACGGCTATTCCCCCACCCTCTATCAGGCTGTCGAGACTATGAGCGACGACTGCTACGGAGGCGGAGGCCCTGACGATAAGGACAACCGCATACTCGACCGCATGGACCCAAGCATCAACACGGCACAGGGCGACCTCTTTAGCGGCATCTGGGGCGACTACTACAAAGCCGTCTACAACTGCAACCAGCTCATCAACTCGCTCAACGCCATCTCTTGGAGCAGCGCCGCCGACCGCACGGCCATAGAAGGCCAGGTACGCTCGTTGCGTGCTCTTGCCTACTTCGACCTCGTGCGCATGTTCGAGAACGTACCTCTGCTCACTAAGGCCAGCAACGACAAAGTGCCGCAGGCCGACCCCGACAGCGTATACGCCCTCATTGTGCGCGATCTCCGTTTTGCTGCCGACAACATGCCCGCCGACCTTTATAAGGACAAGTCCAACTCGCTCGGACGCATCACGAAGTTTTCCGCTGCCGCCATGCTTGCCCGCGTATACCTCTTCTACGACGGAGTCTACAACGACAACCGCGGCGAGGCCATGCCTGGCGGACTCACCAAGGCCGAAGCGCTGCAATACTGCGAGGACGTGATCCGTTCCGGCAACTATTCGCTCGAGCCCTCCTTTGCCAACCTTTGGCCTGCGGCATGCACTGAAGCCACAGCGGTGGAGGAAGGCCGCAAGTCGACCTACAAGGAAGCGAGCGACGAAATCGTGTGGGTTGTGAAGTTCAACAACGACCAAAACTGGAGCAACGGCAACGCCAACGGCAACCGCTTCGTTGTGAACTTCGGCATGCGCAACCTCAACAAGTATGCCCCCTACGGCATGGGTTGGGGAGCTTGCCCCATCACCGATGCCGCCCACAACATCTTCTCCTCCGACGACTCCCGCCTACAAGCCACCATCATTGACTGCCGCACACTTTCCGACGGCAACGGCAACACGGCCTACTCCGAACAGGCCAACTCCGATTGTGTGGACTACACAGGCTATCTCAACAAGAAGTACTGCCCCATGATCTTCACCGACGGCACGTCCATCCCCGCTTCCGAGACGGACGTCACGGGTGGCAACTTCATGACGTCGCAGGACCAGAACTGGATTCTTCTCCGCTACTCCGATGTGCTCCTCATGGCTGCGGAGCTGGGCAGCAACAACGCCGTGAACTATGTGAACCAAGTGCGCGAACGTGCTTACGGCAACGCTTCGCACAACCTCACTGCCGCTCCCACGCGCGAGGAAATCTGGCAAGAACGCCGCAAAGAGTTCATGTGTGAAGGCATACGCTACTTTGACCTGCGCCGTCAGGGCCTCGACGCTTTTGTGAAAGCTGAAATGGAACAAGCCAACGTGGACGGCCGTCCCGCTGAAGTCTATTACAATAAGGAGAAGACCACCATCGCTTCCTCGTTTGTAGAAAGCAACATACGCAGCAAGCGTGGCTTCTTCCAGATTCCGAAAGCCGAAATCAATCTTTCCGGAGGCGTCTACAAGCAGAATGCGGGTTGGTAATATCCCGGCACACTTCCCTGCACGTCCACTTTCTGCCATCGGGTGTGCATGCTGTCTAAGGCGTTTCGTATCTTTGCCCGTAAAGTAGAGAGAAGCCCAGCAATAGTTTGCAGCTGGGGCTCCACTATGCACAACAAAAGAAACGTCTTACCATAAGGATAAAGTCCATGAAAACCTCTTTCCGTTTAAACCGCATGTACACCCGCTTTGGCAGAAAATGCCTCACACGCCGCATTGCCCTCGTCGTTCTCTCCCTCGTATGCTGCCTTACGGCGTGGACATCGGAACCCGAGTTTTGGCACTTGCAAACATCCGACGGCCTCGCCGACGGCCACGTGAGCTCCGTCTGCCGCGACCACAACGGCTACCTATGGTTCGGCACCATTGCCGGCCTGAGCCGCTTCGACGGCTACCGCATACGCAACTTCTACTTCAATGCCACAGACACCTGCTCCGTTATCAGCAACCAGATTAACAAGATCTTTGAGGCCGATGGACTGATGTGGGTGGAGACCAACGTGGGCTACTGCCTCTACGACCCCGACACGGAACGCTTCGACCGCAACGTAGAGGGATGGATGGAACGCCACGGCATGAAGGGGCGCCCAGACCTTGCCTTTGCCGACCACAACGGCAACCTCTGGATTGTGGTGAACCGCCTCGGCTGCTACTTCTACGTTCCCGCCAAGGGCGAGCACCATCTGTTCCCGATGAACGGCAAAGCCGGAAGCATTCCCGCCACAACCGTGACGGACATCAGCGAACGTGGCAATGCGTTGCTCCTTACCTTCGACGACGGTGCCATGGTACGCCTCGACGGTGCCCACCGCCGCGTTGTGTGGAGCTCACCGGCACTGCGTCGCCTATGTCGGGGCAACTACCAGAAGTTCACCACCTTCATCGACTCACACTACAACTACTGGGTGCTCGGTGAGAAGCACACCTACGTCTATGCACAACGCGCTCGCCGTTGGTTCACCTCGGCCGAAGCGTTTCTCCGCGCCGAAGGCTACGCTACCGCGCCGCACATGCTCCTCAAGGACGTGAAGGAAAGTCCCGAAGGCGAACTGTGGCTTGCCACGGAACACGACGGACTCTACATTGCCTCACCTTCTGCCCATGCGCTGCAACACCTCACGAAGGACAACAGCCGTCCCAACGCATTGCCGGACCACACCATTCGCAGCGTCTACTTCGATTCCTTCGGTGGCATTTGGCTCGCCACGTACCAAAATGGTGTGGCCTACACCTCGAAGTTCTTTTCGCGCTACCCCACCATACCTTTGGGCGACATCTGCACCATTGCCGAGGACGGCACGGGCCGCTACTGGTGCGGCACTAACGACCGCGGCATCGTCTGCTACTCGCCCGACGAGGGTGAACAGAAACGCTTCATGGGCCGCGAAGTGGGCCTCTCCAGCAACGTGGTGGTAAGCAGTTTGTGTGCCTCTGATGGTTCGCTCTGGTTCGGAGCCTTCAACGGCGGACTGACGCACATCTCTGGCGGAACGTTCCGCGCCTACCATCAGCGCGACGGACTGGCCAACGAAAGCGTGTGGTCGCTCGCTGAACTAAACGACGGTTGCATAGCCATAGGCACGCTGGGCGGAGGAGTGCAGTTGCTCAATCCCCGCAACGGACAATTCATCACGTACAACTCCCACAACGCTACGCTCCCTTCCGACTACATTGCCAGCGTGGCATCTTACCAATCGGACCGGATCGTAGCCGGCCACTCGCTCGGACTGAGTTTCTGCAACGTCCGCAATGCCCGCCAGTGGACGAACATGTCACACACGCGTAGCGGAAAACCTTTCTCCAACTCCACGTGTAACCAAGTGTTCGCGGACAGTAGATCGCTAGTGTGGAGTGCCAACGCTGCAGGATTGGACATCTACGATCCGCGGACCGACAGCCTCTACTCGCTCCACGACCACATGCGTCTGGCGAGTGCCGTAGGCGAGGATTCCCACGGCACGATGTGGGCAAGCCATGCCGACGGACGCATCTCGCGCATCACCGTGGTGCAGAGCGGCAAGCAGTGGAAGTTTTCCGTCACGTCGTTCGACCGCCTCGACGGTTTGCAGCCGGCTTTCAACTACCGCAGCATCCTCGCCGACAGCCGAGGCCGCATGGTCTTCGGCGGACAACAGGGCATCAACATCATCCCAACGGAAACGCCGCAAAGTTCTGTTGCGGGTGCACGGGCAGTCTTCAGCGGACTCACGCTCTTTGACCATCCCGTCGCCACGGGCGAGAAGTTCGGCGGACACATCGTGCTGGAGCGTTCGCTCAATGCGAGCCGCCACCTCCGTCTCCGTCACAACGAGAATGCCTTCAACATTCTCCTTGCCTCGGACCACGTCACGCTACCGCAACGCGCGCGTTTCCTCTATTGTCTTGATGGCTTTGCCGACGGACAGTGGCTCATGCTTCCCGACGGACAGAGCGCCGTGACGTTCACGAACCTCTCCCCCGGCTCTTACACGCTGCGTGTGAAGGTGGTCGGACGCGACGGCAGCGTGAGCCAAACAGAGAGCGCACTCCGCATCACGATGCTTCCGCCCTGGTGGTTGACGCCTTGGGCTTACGCACTCTACGTGCTGCTACTCTGCGCCACGGTGTGGCTCGTGTGGTACTTCACCGTACATCGCAAACTGGAGCGTTTGAAACTTCAGCATCTCCGTCACATGGACGAGATGAAGCTCAAGTTTCTCACGAACATCAGCCACGAACTGCGCACTCCGCTAGCGCTCATCATCTCGCCCTTGCGCGTAATGATCGACAAGGAGGCCGATGCTGAACGCCTCTCGCGCCTACAGCTCATCTACCGCAATGCGCAGCGCCTGCTTTCGCTCGTGAACCAAACGCTCGACTTACGCAAAATAGAGGAGCACACCGCCACGCTGCAACTGACCACAACCGACTTTGTGGCTTTTGCAGAAAACATCTGCCAAAACTTCTCCGCACTTTCGCAAAAGCCCATCTCCTTGTCGTTCCATGCCAACTGGCCTACCATCCCCATGGCTTTCGATGCAGACAAGATGGAGAAGACCATCACAAACCTGCTCTCGAACGCCTACAAGTTTACGCCTGAAGGCGGAAGCATAGCGGTGAGTGTGACGCGTTCGGAAGGCATTCTTGCTGGAGCTCCAAGCAGATTCTACACTGTCACGCTTAGCGTGGCCGACACGGGTCCCGGCATTAGCGACGCAGACAAAGCGCACGTCTTCGACCGCTTCTACCAAGCGGAAGGTGCTTCGCACACGCCCTTCGGTGGCAGCGGCATCGGCCTGAACATAGCCCGCGAGTTCGTCCGCATGCACCATGGCGAGATTGGGGTGCGCGACAACAACGGTGGAGGCGCCATCTTCTGGTTCAGTCTGCCGACGAACCTTGAGGCCGTCACCCAAGAGGCACCGACAGAATGCGTTCCCACTGTTCCAGACAACAGCGATGCCGACAAAGTTCAGCGCGAGGTCATGAACGAACGTCTCCGCGAAGGCGACTACGAAGTGTTGCTCGTGGACGACAGCGAGGACTTCCTTTCGTTCATGACGGATCTCCTCTCCACGACCTATAAGGTGCGCACTGCCACCAACGGCCACGAGGCTCTGAAGCGCATTGCCGAGCACCGGCCGGACATCATTCTCTGCGACGTGATGATGCCCGAAATGGACGGCAACGAACTCTGCCGCCGTCTGAAGGCGAACCCCAAGACGGAGCGCATCCCCTTCGTCATGCTCACGGCACGCCTTTCCAACGAACACAAGCTTGAAGGACTCACCGCCGGTGCGGACGACTACCTCACGAAACCCTTTAACCTCGACCTTCTGAACCTCCGCATCTACAACCTCATCAAGTGGCACAACGCCACGCCCGTGGGAGAGAAGGTAACGCCGAAGGTGAAGGAAGAGCAAGTTACTTCGCTCGACGAACAACTCGTTCGCGACGCCACGACGTTCATCGAGAAGAACCTCGCCAACACGGATCTCTCCGTGGAGATGCTAGGCGAAGCACTGGGCATCAGCCGTGCGCACCTCTACAAACGTCTGCTCTCCATCACTGGCAGCACACCGAGCGAACTCATCCGCACCGTGCGCCTCCGGCATGCCGAGCAATTGCTCCGCGAGGGTCAGATGAACGTAAGCGAAGTGGCCTATAAAGTGGGCTTCAACAATCCGCGCTACTTCTCGAAGTACTTCAAGGAAATGTTCGGCATGATGCCCTCACAACTAAAGGCCTCGCGCACCGACGCTACTTCCAACGAGAGCAAGGAAGGGTAGTACATGGGTAAAGTAAGGACGTATGTGTCTCTTTGCCTATGTTGCCCATGGTGCTTCCATATAAATCGCAAACATACAAACCGACCATACAACAAATCCTTTCTACAAACCCCACACGGCTCACCGCGTAAATCCAAGGCGCGCAAAAGGGTCGCAAACTTTACCTTTCCATGAATCATTTTCTCCCCTCTCCCCTCCGCTCCGCTAAGAGCCATCCGCTGGCCCTGGCCCTGCTTTTCCTCGCCACATCGCCCGCGCTCGCTTTCAAGGACAACGGCAACGGCATCACCATTGAGGTGAAAGATGCTCCTTCGGGCAGTGCACATCTCGTGCAACTGCAAGTGGTGAACAACCGCATCATCCGCGTGCGCGCCACAGCCGAAGAGGCTTTGCCCAACAAGCCGAAGAGCCTCATCGTTGTGCCGCAAACGTTCCGCCCGCACTACACCATCACACAAAGCGGCGACGAAGTGACGCTTGCGGCTTCCGAGGTGAAAGCTGTCATCAACGAGCGCACGGGCCACATAGCCTTCTACGATGCCAACGGCAAACAACTACTCGACGGCGCACAGAACGGCATGACGTTCACGCCCTACACCGTGCCGGAGGCCAACATTGGCCAAGGCACACTCACCAATCACGAACGCTCGGCATGGTCGTGGCACGCCACCTTCGAAAGTCCTGCCGACGAGGCGTTCTACGGACTGGGCCAGCACCAAGCGGGCGACTTCAACTACAAAGGGAAAAACGAGGAACTCTTCCAGTACAACACGAAGATTTCCGTGCCGTTCGTCCTCAGCAACAAAGGCTACGGCTTGCTTTGGGATTCCTACTCGCTCTGCCGTTTCGGCAACCCCAACCCCTACCAGCAGTTGGCCAAGGTGTTCAAGCTCTACGACCGCGACGGACACGAAGGTTGCCTCACTGGTACTTACACTGAGAAAGACGGACGCCAACTCACACGCCGCGAAGACTCGATTTACTTTGAGAACTCTGCCTCTGTGGTCAATCTGCCGAAGGATTTCAAACTCGTCGGTTCGCACGTGGTCTACGAAGGCTACATCGAACCGCAAGAGAGCAGCAATTTCCAATTCATCCTCTACTACGCCGGCTACATGCGCGTGTTCCTCGACGACCACGAAGTGGTGCCTGAACGCTGGCGCACAGCGTGGAACCCCAATTCCCACAAATTCAATGCACAGCTCGTAGCGGGTCACCGCACCCCCATCCGCATTGAGTGGCAGCCCGATGGCGATGTGTCCTACTGCGGACTCCGTGTGGCCACCCCGCAAACCGACGAAGAGCAGAACCGCCTGAGCATTTGGAGCGAGATGGCGCGCGACATGGACTACTACTTCATTGCCGGCTCTTCCATGGACCAAATCATCAGCGGCTACCGCACACTCACGGGCCGCGCACAGGTCATGCCGAAGTGGGCGCTCGGTTTCTGGCAAAGCCGCGAACGCTACCGCACACAGGACGAGGTGGTGCAGACGCTCGCCGAATTCCGACGCCGCCACATCCCCGTCGACAACATTGTGCAGGACTGGAACTACTGGCGCGACGACCAGTGGGGCAGCCACGAATTCGACCCCGCACGCTACCCCGACCCGCAAGCCATGCTCGACAGCGTGCATGCGATGAACGGAAAGTTCATGATATCGGTATGGCCGAAGTTCTACTGCAACACAGACAACTACCGCGAACTCGACTCCCACGGATGGATGTACCGCCAAGCCGCGAAGGACTCTCTTCGCGACTGGGTGGGTCCGGGCTACGTGGGATCATTCTACGACGCCTACTCGGCCGATGCCCGCAAAATGTTTTGGCGGCAGATGAACGAACGGATCTTCACGAAATACCGCGAAGGCATCGACGCTTGGTGGATGGACGCCAGCGAACCTAACGTGCGCGACTGCACGCCCATCGACTACCGCAAAGCACTCTGCGGACCTACGGCCATGGGCTCAAGCACAGAATTTTTCAATGCTTATGCCCTTGAGAACGCCGAAGCCATCTACGACGGACAGCGCAGCGTGGACCCCGACAAGCGCGTGTTTCTCCTCACCCGTAGCGGCTTTGCCGGACTGCAACGCTACAGCACGGCATCGTGGAGTGGCGACATCAGCTCTCGTTGGGAGGACCTCCGCGACCAAATGACGGCCGGACTGAACTACTCCATGGCGGGCATTCCTTTCTGGGGGATGGACCAAGGTGGCTTCACACCCGAAAGCCGTTACCAGGCAGCTCAAGGCACATACAATGCCACGGGAGTGGAAAACGACGACCTCCGCGAGTGGCGCGAACTGCAGGCACGCTGGAACCAGTTCGGATGTTTCGTACCGCTCTATCGCACACACGGACAGTGGCCCTTGCGCGAAGTGTGGAACATTGCTCCTGAGAGCCACCCGGCCTACAAGAGCATCGTCTACTACGACCGCCTCCGCTACCGCCTCATGCCTTACCTCTACAGCATGGCGGGATGGGTTAACCGCAAGGACTACACCATGATGCGCGGACTGGTCATGGACTACGGCACCGACTCGCACGTGAACAACATCGGTGACCAGTGGATGTTCGGTCCCTCGCTCATGGCGTGCCCCGTAGGTCGTTACAAAGAACGCTCACGCAACGTTTATCTCCCTGCTCCCTGCGGATGGTACGACTTCTACACGGGAAAACATTACGGCGGCGGACAGACCATCAAAGCTGACGCACCCTACGAGCGCATTCCGGTGTTTGTGCCGGAAGGCAGCATCATTCCCTTCGGGCCGGAGATTGAATGGGCCGACGAGAAACAACCGGAACTCATCAACCTCTACGTCTACGGCGGCCGCGATGCCGACTTTGAACTTTACGAGGACGAAGGCACGAACTACAACTACGAGAAGGGACGCTTTGCCACCATAGCCATCCACTACGACCACGCTTCCCGCACACTGTCGTTCGGCAAACGTCAAGGTTCTTTCAAAGGCATGCTCACCAAGCGCCGCTTCAACGTGGTATTCATCGATGCTTCGCAACAGCGCGAACTCAATCTCGACAACCCGGACGGACGCATAGTGAACTACAACGGACAGCCCGGTCAAGTGAAGCTTTGAACGGATTTTCGCCCACGCAGAACCGCATTTTTGCAACGCATTGAAATACAACAACTTGCAGTTTCAGAAAAATTCCGTGCTTTGAAACTAAAATTCCAAGCCTTGGAATTTTAATTCCATGCCTTGGAATTTAAATTCCATGCCTTGAAATTTTCCCGGCATGGGGGTGACGTTTTTGGAGGCTTATGGAGGCGAGGTTTTCCAAACCTCGCGCTCTCATAGTCTCACGCTCCCCATCACCGAAACTCAGCAAGTATTTCCTTATTTTCCTCATAAGCCATGAACACACTTCGTTCCTTCTGTCTGTTCCTGCTCCTGTTGCCGCTCGCCCTCAAGGCTGAGCGCACCAATTGGGACCGCGCCTGGCGATTTGCCCTGGCCGACTCTGCCACCATGGCACGAACGGACTACGACGACTCCCGATGGCGGCTCCTCGACCTACCCCACGACTGGGCCATCGAAGGCGACTTTTCCGCCAACAATCCCTCCGGTGCCGGCGGCGGCGCACTGCCTGGAGGCACGGCTTGGTACCGTAAGCACCTCGCCGTGAATCAGCTCAACAAGGCCTCCGACCGCATATACATCCACTTCGACGGCGTGTACATGAACTCCACCGTCTACGTCAACGGACATGCCCTTGGCACACGGCCCTACGGCTACTCCTCCTTCCGCTACGACCTCACGCCATACCTCAAGGAAGGCGACAACGTGGTGGCCGTACGCGTGGACAACAGCGACCAACCCAACAGTCGGTGGTACAGCGGATGCGGCATCTACCGCCACGTCTGGCTCGAACAAAAAGAGGCCGTTGCCATTGCCCACTGGGGCATCTTCGTCAATCCACTCTTGCAGAAAGACGGACGCGCCCTCTTCACCGTGTTGACCTACATCAACAACGAGACAGACCGCCCCGCCGACGTGCGCCTACAGCACACGCTCCTCGCTCCCGACGGACACCAACTCGCCACCGTGAAGCAGAACGTACGCCTCAAATCACGCCAGACCGACGTGCAGAACGTGCAGTCGCTCAAACTCCAGCAACCCGACGTTTGGGACATCACGCACCCTGCGCTCTACGCCGTGCGCACAGATCTCATCGTGGACGGCCGAACCGTCGACTCACAAACCACACGGACCGGTGTGCGCGACTTCCACTTCGACCCCGCCACGGGCTTTTGGCTCAACGGCCGCAACATCAAGATCAACGGCGTTTGCCAGCACCACGACCTCGGCTGCCTCGGCGCTGCACTCAACGAGGACGCACTCCACCGTCAGCTCAAGACACTCAAGGACATGGGGTGCAACGCCATTCGTTGCTCACACAATCCGCCGGCCCCGGAACTGCTCGACATGTGCGACTCCATGGGACTCATTGTCATGAACGAGTCGTTCGACATGTGGCGCAAACGCAAAACGCAGAACGACTACGCGCGATTCTTCGACAAATGGTACGAACGCGACCTCTCCGACCTCATTCGCCGCGACCGAAACCACCCCTCTATCCTGATGTGGAGCATCGGCAACGAGGTGCTTGAGCAGTGGACACAGGCCGACGCCGACACCATGTCGCTCGAACAAGCGAACCTCCTGCTCAACTTCGGACACGATGCCTCCACGCTCGCCAAGGACGGGAAGCGAAGCGTGAACTCGGTGCTCACCTCGCACTTGGCAGAAATCGTGAAGCTCCTCGACCCCACGCGTCCCGTCACGGCCGGTTGCAACGAGCCAGACCCCAACAACCATCTCTTCAAGAGCGGTTCGCTGGACATCATCGGTTTCAACTACCACGACCAATACATTGCCGACGTGCCGAAGAACTTTCCCGGCAAGCCGTTTCTCATGACGGAGAGCGTATCGGCACTGCAAACACGCGGCTACTACGTCATGCCGGCCGACTCTACCATCATCGCTCCGCGCGAGTGGTGGATTCCCTACACCGACCCCACCTACATGTGCTCGGCCTACGACAACTGCCACGTCTCGTGGGGCGCCTCGCACGAACACAACTGGGACGTGGTGAAACACACGCCATGGTGCGCCGGACAGTTCGTATGGACGGGTTGGGACTATCTGGGCGAACCCACGCCCTTCTCCTACCCTGCCCGCAGCAGCTACTTCGGCATAGTGGACCTCGCGGGATTCCCGAAAGATGTCTACTACATGTACCAAAGCGAATGGACGGACAGCACGGTGCTGCACGTGTTCCCTCACTGGAACTGGCTACCAGGCCAGACCGTAGACCTCTGGTGCTACTACAACAACGCCGACGAGGTGGAACTCTTCGTCAACGGCCGCAGCCAGGGCATTCGCCGCAAGGCGGACTCCCACCAGTACCACGTCAGTTGGAGCGTGCCCTTTGAGCCGGGCGAAGTGAAGGCCGTTTCGCGCCGCAACGGACAGACCGTAGCGGAGCAGACCATACGCACCGCCGGCACGCCGCACCACCTCCGCCTCACACCGGACCGCACCATTCTTCTTCCCGACGGACGCAGCACAGCTTTCGTCAGTGTGGAAGTGGTGGACAAGGACGGCAATCTCTGTCCGCGCGCCGACGACGAGGTGTTCTTCTCCGTAAAAGGTGCCGGACGCATCATCGGTGTGGACAACGGCAGCCCCATCTCCACCGAACGTTTCAAGGCCAACCACCGCAAAGCGTTCTTCGGACGCTGTCTCGTTGTGGTGCAGAACGACGGCACCTCGGGCCCGCTCACGCTCTCGGCATGCGGCTACTCGCTGCCCAACGTAACAGTTTCGTTCACAACAAAGTAAAATTCCTCACACCATAAGCACTCATGAAAACACTTCTCACTGCTGCTGCGCTGTCTCTCGCGCTTACCACAGCCACGGCACAAACGCTGCCCACATATCTCAACCCCCAAGCGCCCATAGAAGAACGCATTCAAGACGCGCTCTCACGAATGACTACGCACGAAAAAATACAGATTCTCCACGCACAAAGCAAATTCTCCTCTGCCGGTGTGCCCCGCCTCGGCATACGCCAACTCATGATGAGCGACGGCCCTCACGGCGTGCGCGCTGAAGTGGACTGGAACTCGTGGAACACGGCCAACTGGACAAACGACTCCATCGTGGCCTTCCCCTCACTCACGTGTCTGGCAGCTTCGTGGAACCGCAGCCTCAGCGCCGTCTACGGCAATGCCGTGAGCGAAGAGTTCGCCTTTCGCGGAAAGGACGTGCTGCTCGGACCAGGCACAACAATCTGTCGCATGCCGCTCAACGGCCGCAGCTTCGAGTATATGGGCGAGGACCCCTACCTCGCCGGCGAGATGGCTGTGCCTTACATCCAAGCGGCACAGCACAACGGCGTGGCTTGCTGCCTCAAACACTTTGCCCTCAACAACCAAGAGGTGGACCGCTTCACCCTGAACGTACACGTAGGTGAGCGCGCCCTTCGCGAAATTTATCTGCCGGCATTCAAGAAATGTATCGACGCCGGCCTTTGGACCATTATGGGTTCCTACCCCATATGGAACGGCGAACACCTCTGCCACAACGACTCGCTGCTCAACAAAATTCTGAAGAAAGAATGGGGCTTTGACGGTTGTGTCATCTCGGACTGGGGCGGCACACACGACACTTGGCAAGCGGCACTCAACGGTCTCGACATTGAGATGGGAACGGACACGAACGGAAAGACGGAGGACAACAGCAAAGGCTACAACACCTACCGCCTTGCCGACCCCTTTGAACGCCTCATCAACGAAGGGAAAATTCCCATGAAGGTGCTCAACGAAAAAGCCGCACGCGTGTTGCGCCTCATTTTCCGCACCAGCATGAACCCGCAGAAGGCTATAGGCTCACAATGTTCCGAGGCGCACTACGCCGCCTGTCAGGCCATCGGCGAAGAAGGTATTGTACTGCTCAAAAACGCACAGGACATCCTGCCGCTGAAACCGGAGAAGTACCGCCGCATCCTCGTTGTGGGCGACAACGCCACGCGCAACATGAGCGAAGGCGGAGGTTCGTCGGAACTGAAAACGAAGTTTGACATCTCGCCCCTTGAGGGGCTGAAGGCGCTCTACGGCGACAAGATCATCTACGCGCAAGGCTACTGTGCCGGACGCGCGCTCTACGACGCGGTGGACCCCATCGACTCCACGCAGCAAGCGGCCCTCAAGGCGGAAGCGCTGGAGAAGGCGCGCCAAGCAGATCTCATCATCTTCATAGGCGGACTGAACAAGAATCACCGTCAGGACTGCGAAAACGGCGACCGCACGGACTACAATCTTTCCTACGGCCAGAATGAACTGATTGCTGCGCTCGCCAAGGTGCAGAAGAACCTCGTGGTAGTGACCTTCGGCGGCAACGCTTTTGCCACACCGTGGATAGACAATGTCAAGGCAATGCTCCACTGCTGGTACTTGGGCTCCATGTCGGGCACAACGCTTGCCAACATCGTAAGCGGAAAGGTGAACCCGAGCGGCAAACTCCCCGTGACGTTTGCCCGCAAACAGACGGACTACCCCTGTTTCCAGTTCGGCAAACGCGGTTATCCGGGCGTAGACGGCCATGTCTACTACGACGAGGGCATCTACGTGGGCTACCGCCACTTCAACACGAAGCACGTCGCGCCGCAATTCCCCTTCGGCCACGGACTGAGCTACACGACGTTCCGCTACGGCTCCCCCACCCTCTCTGCCACGTCGCTCTCGGCCACGGACTCCATCACGCTCTCCGTCCCCATCACGAACACGGGACGCATGAAGGGCAAGGAAGTGGTTGAACTTTTCATCGCCGAAGAGCACCCCGCCGAAGAACGCCCCACGAAGGAACTGAAGAATTTTGCGAAAGTGGAACTGGCTCCGGGCGAAACGAAGACGGTTACGTTCACCATAAAGCCTTCCGACCTCGCCTACTGGTCCACACGCTCGCACGCCTTCACTGCCACTCCCGGACGCTTCAAGGCTTACATCTGCGCCAGCGAAACCGACGTCCGCACCACTGCGGCCTTCAGCCTAAAGTAAAAAGAGACACAAAACTATAAACATAAACGAACAGCTAACATAAGAGAAAGAGAGATGCTGCGTGCGCTGCACCCCACCAAGGGGATGCGGCGCACGCTTCTATTAGGGGCACCCAGGGAATGGCGTTTTCCCCGCCCGTATGAAAGAGATTTGGTTTGGTTTTGAACCTAAAATTCCCCCAAGTTGGTTTGGATTTGCTCAAATTTTCAGCTAAAGTTGGTTTGGTTTTGCTCACAAAATCGGGCAAAGTTGGTTTGGTTTTGAAAAATATGCCGTAACTTTGCATCAGTCTACCAATTGATTCATAAAGACTTACATATGTTTGCACGCACAGCCATAAAACACCTACAGCAATGGGCAAAAAGCGAAGAACGGAAACCATTGGTTTTACGTGGTGCCCGTCAAGTAGGAAAAACCACATTGGTTGAACTATTTGCCAAAGAGTTCGACGCCTATATTTATTTGAATCTTGAAGAAAAAGACAATGCGGAGTTGTTTGCCGCCGACTACTCTTTTGAGGACTTGCTCTCGGGCATTTTTCTTAAGGCCAATGTGGCGCAAAACAACAAACGCACTTTGATTTTCATTGATGAAATTCAAAACGAACCCCGAGCTGTTCAAACCCTTCGCTATTTCTACGAAAAACGCCCCGACATTTATGTGATTGCGGCTGGTTCACTGCTCGAAAGCTTGATGGGCCGCCACATTTCCTTTCCCGTAGGCCGAGTGGAATATATGGCCCTTCATCCTTGCAGCTTCGTGGAATTTCTTCGCGCTGTGGGTCAAGACTTGATGGCCGACCGCATAGAAAGCGTTTCTTTACCAGCATCTCTTCACAACGAGGCCATGGAATTGTTCAAAAAATACATGATTGTAGGCGGACTTCCCGAAGCGGTGGCAAACTATGCCAAGTATCACGACTATGTACGGCTCAACGCAGTGTTCAACGCCTTGCTCTCTGGCTACAGAGACGATGTGGAGAAATATGCCGACAGGCCCAAGGAGCAGGATGCAATACGTTACATTCTCAACTATGGTTGGGCAGCTGCAGGCCATCGCATTCAATTTGCCAAATTTACCGGTTCCTCCTTCAAAGCTGCCGAAGTCGGCAACGCATTCAGAACGTTGGAAAAGACTTTGCTACTTGAATTAGTCTATCCGCAAACGAGGGCATCGTTTCCTGTGCTTCCCGACATGAAAAAAAGTCCCAAACTGCTTTGGCTTGACACAGGACTCGTCAACTACGTAGCCGGCATGCAAGAAAACTTGCTTTTCAGCAAAGACACGGACGAACTATGGAATGGCGACATTGCGGAACACATCGTGGGACAAGAGCTGCTCGCTTCTACTACAACGTTTGGATCTAAAAGAATGTTTTGGGTTCGCGATGCGAAGAACTCTCAAGCCGAAGTGGACTTCATAGTCCGCTTCAAGTCGCACCTTTTGCCTATAGAGGTGAAAAGCGGAAGCAATTCAAAGCTACGTTCGCTGCATCTCTTTATGGACGAATCGGAAGAGAACGTTGCTTTGCGCCTTTGGAACGGTCCCATGACGTCCGACAGCGTCAGCACACAGTCCAGCAAATGCTTTACGCTTTACAACATTCCGCTTTACTACGCTGGCCACTTGGACACGTTTCTGCAAAGTAAGCTATAGTCTATTGCTTAGGCCATGTGATGCCGCGAGAGCGTCACGTCGGAGACGTGACCCCCATGCGCTAACGCACGCAACAGCCCTCTGTGAGGCCGTGTAGAACAAGCCGTGTAGAGCGCGACGTTTTAAAAACGTCTCTGTCAAGACCATTTCCAAGCTGGTACAACTTCGATGGTCTTGCCTTCTTCGGAGTAGGTTCTTTGCTGATTGAAAGTAACTATGCGCAAGTTGTTGCATCCAGTAAATGCTGAAGCTGCCAGCAAGCCACCTACCTCGCGCTTCACGTTGTCTTCGTCAAGTGCCCAGCAAGCCTGGACCAATTCATCCACTTTCCCCCGACGAACCACAACAAAATCGCACTCCTGGCCTTCGTTGAAGTAGAACAGTTGGTCTTCCTCGGCAAGACTGCGGTCTAACATACCGAACACATAGTTTTCCAAAGCCTTACCCTCGTCTTCGCTTTGCGAAAGAAGCACAGCGTTGCGAAGGCCAATGTCCGTCATGTAATATTTTGAAGGGGACATCGTCTGCTTTACAAGTGAATGCGTATACTTCGGTAGACTCCGGAAAAGATATACATTACATGCATAGTCCAGCCACTGATACAGCGAGTCCTTGGAAACTTTCACGCCTTGCGACTTGAGTTCGTTGTAAACGTTGTTTACACTCGTTGGCTTCGTCAGATTGCTCATCACGCGTTTGAGAAAATAGCGGACAGCAGAAGATGAGGCCTTAATGTGGTAATGCTCCATCATGTCGCGAAACATCATAGTGCTGAAATAAGACTGTAAAATCTTCGTACGTTGCGTATCAGTTGAAGCCAAAACTACTTCGGGAAACCCTCCCTCATGACAGTATGTGCGGAAAGCGTCGGCCAAAACAGCCGCACCTTCTTCGGTAAACGGATTGGAGTTTATGCCACGAAACAAACAAAACTCAGAAAAATCGAGAGGGAATGCCCGGTACTCATCGGGCCATCCACGCAAAGCAGAAGCCATCTCGTCTGAAAGCATCTTGGCTGTACTTCCCGTGATAAAGATATTCTTGCAATAACTCTTGTAGACACGCAACACAAAAAGTTCCCAACCATCAATAAGCTGAATCTCGTCAAAAAACATGTAGACCTCACTCAGCGGACGAGAGGGAAACATCTCACGATAGGCTTGAAGAATTTCATCAAGGTCTGACGATTTCATGCCGGCAAAGCGCTCGTCGTCAAAACCGATGTAAAGAATCTGACTTCGATCCACTCCCGAAGCCAACAATCGGTTTACTGTAAGCAAAAGCATTGACGACTTGCCGCAACGGCGTATGCCAGTAACCGTCACGATGCGCCCGCTTGAGAGGGGAAGTTCATTCTCACGCCCCTGTAGCTCTACGGGGAACTCCTTTTGATGGAGAGCTATAACAGATTGAAAGGTGCTTCGTAAATCCATAGCCATATCTTTTTTAGGGTGATTCTATAAATCTGCTTTGTGGGATTTGAATGCAAAGATAAATGCTTTCCTTCCAAGAAGGAAACTTTTCGCCAATTCTTTCCTTCCCAAAAGGAAACCTTTCGTCAAATCTTTCCTTCTTGGAAGGAAACCTACTCCACTTAGTAATGTGTAAAAAATAAGTTCCGCTTGTTTGATAATAAATCAAGCCAGCGAAAAACGGGCTGAAAAATCGTGCAAGGCGAACGCAATGCCAAGCAAAGCTATGCTTGCTTGAGCATTGAAAAGCCGCAGCCGATTTTGTCAAAGAAAAGCCCAGCAAGCCTATAGCCCAGGGCAAGCGAAGCGACACCCTGGGTTAACATGTTCGCGAGGAATGC
>CAVALA010000044.1:0-21712 GCA_963589615.1 Prevotellamassilia timonensis | reverse complement strand
AACTTTTTTCCTAAACACGCGAATAGTCTGAACGAAAGTTCAGACTATTTTTTTTGTATATGCGCAGCGTATTAATTGCAACGCATGAGTGCGCAAGCGCATGGGGGTCACGTCTCCGACGTGACGCTCTACACGGCGAATTAACGCGCAGCACGCAAAAGCCTCCGTGAGGCCGCAGCACACAAAAGCCTCCGTGAGGCCCAGCACGCAAAAGCCTCCGCACGCCTAAAAATACGCACCGCCATAGGGCTATATATCCTATGGCGGTGCGCATTGTATATTATATTTATTTTCTTACGCCTCTGCGGAGTTTCTTTTGCAGTAACGCTCGCATTGTTGGCGGATGTCGTAGCCCAGCATAGCTCCCAACATGAAATCTTCTGCTGCTGAAAGTTGCCAGAGCTGTTTGTGGACGAATGTCTCAACAACTCGCAAACATACATCACTGCCGAAGTAGAGATTCACTTTATGGTCCGACACGCGCTGTTCGAGGTAGGCTATGCCTTGCGAAGCGAGACGCTGACGCATAATGTCGCAGCATTCAGGACACATTGTACATAAGACTAGTTGACGTACACCTTTGCGGTATTCGTAGATCTGGTGCATGAAGAGTTTCATGGAGTCGTATGTGTGGAATTCTTCGGCGGACATGGAGCTATGTTGATATATTTCTACTGAGAGTTAACCTACAAGTTTGCACCATGCTTCAAGGCGGGCATGGTTTTTGTCTTCTGAATCGCTTTCGTCAATGGCGAGGCCAACGAATTTGCCGCTGCGGCAAACATCGGAATCGGTCACGTTATAGTCTGTCGGTTCGTAAGCCCCTACGAAGGTGCAACCCGTGCTTTGAAGACCATCATAGATTTGTCCTAATGCACCGCAGAATGTGTCGGAATACGAATCGCTGTCGCCGCAACCGAAGAGACCCACACGCTTGCCCGAAAGGTCAAGTGCGGAAAGGGCATCAAGGAAGTCGTACCAGTCGTCCTGTAGGTCGCCGCAGCCCCAGGTGGAGGAACCGAGAAGGATGGTGTCGTAGTTTTGTACTTCCGATGCGTCAGTTGTGCCAACGTTGTGAATGTCGGCTGCATCAATGCCCAGCGTCTGAGCTATTTCCTGGGCTACGCTTTCCGTGTTGCCTGTTGTGCTACCGAAAAAGATACCTGTTGTCATAAGTTTAATGTTTCGTTGTAGTGGTGAATATTGTACTGCAAAGGAACCCGAATTGTGACGCAGCGGCAATACCCCCGCGTGGGTATTACTCCAGTTCGTCTCAAAATCACTATTTGTGGTCATCGTCCATGCACCTTTTCCCTTTTCTAGTGTTCTACCTAAACTCGCTCACCCCATGACGAGGCAGAATGACCTTTTGATGGTATTCTTCAAGCGACGTTTCTAACCACTATGGCGCGCCTTCCTCTAAAAATCAATTTATCGGCAAAGCGAGCCATCACCATTTGTGGTAATCAATTGAGCTTAGCAATTCTTCTACAACTGTTATTTTCGAAAAAAAATAGGAGATAAACACCAGTGATAGGTGTTTATCTCCTAGTCGTTATGAAGCAATGTGGAGGCCATTATTTCATAAAGGATGGCTCAGCGTGCTAATCAATCGCCCCAAAGGGGTTGGCCTATTCCACTGGAGCTAGGTCCGCCTGATTCGCTGCTACCTGCGCTAGGCTTTGAAGGACTTGCGCTGTAGTCGGTGGAGCCACAAATTATGGTTTCGGAAGCTATGTGCAGCGTTAAGAGACGCGGCGTTTGGTATTTTTTCTTTGTCATAGCATATTGTCCTTTAATTGATTATTACCTTGGTTACTTTATTGCCGCGTTTCACAATGTTCACGCCTTTCTGCAGTTCATTGGTGCGGCGGCCGTTGAGGTCGTAGAAAATGGCATTGGCTTCATTCTCAATGGCGTTAAGTTTATCGGCGGCAGTTGTTTCGCCTTCGTCAATGGTAATGCGTAGCGAACTGGTCTTGACTTGAGTGCTATTCTTAAGATAGCCGCGGAATCCGCTAATCTTAACACCGTATTGCGAATAGTCGTCGGTGCGCCAAAATTGGTCGTTAGAGATGAAGTATGTGCCGGAAGGTACGTCAGTTTGTACAAACGAGCCTACAAGTTGTCCGTTGTCATCAGCAACTTCTTTGTTGAGTACTTTTGTACTATCTGCCACCTCGAAGACGAGAGTGTTGCCTTTCTTTGGACAGCGCACCAATACAGGACGTCCGGCTTCTACTGTGCCTGTAAGCTGCTTGATGACAAGATCGGTTTCTGTCATGTCCGTCACCTCGTAAATTTGGAAGTCGGAGGTGCTGGACGCATCGAAGGCATAAGGGAGGCAGAGTGTACCCCATGTGGCATTCATTGTGCGGCTATAGGTAGCTGCGGAAGTGGCGAAAGTTTTGTCGGCCTTGAAGTCGAGCCCATCGACGAGTTTGAGCGAATCGGTTGTAAGCGGAACTTCCACGTCATCACCGTCGAGCATATGTTTGGCAGTACCTATGGTGTAGAAATACTGCGGGTCGAGGAACTTGTTCGGTACGTCTTTGCTTGAAGCGACGAGGTCGTTGACCTGAATGTATGCCGAGAATTTTTGTATGCTGTCTGCGGCATCGGACTGGACGAGATTCCAAAGGTTCGTCTGGCTGTTGAACTTAAGGATTTTCAAGTCTTGTGCTTCGTCGTTGGAGAGGCTTTCAATGGCACCTCTCATTGTATAGCCTTGGTTTTTAACCACTTTTCCTACACCTGTAGAGGAGACCATAGTCTCGGTATTGATTGTCATGCGTTTTTTTTCAGCCCATACCACGTAGGGGACGTATTCTTCTGTGGAGTAAGCCCGTTTAAGCCCTATTTCTTCCTCGCTCTTGTCGTAGAGTTTGAAGAACTTGAAGCCCGACGGATTGCGAGTCAAGCCGAAGGGGAGGGTTATGGTGGTGTAGGTTTGCGGTGTAAAGTTGCGGTCAAGCACAAGTTTCTTTGCAGTGAATGCCGTAGGTACGTCGTAGCTACGTGTGGTGGGCATATGGTATTCTTCACATACCAGTTGTCCATCTACGTTATATACTGTGTTCACCACGTCTCTTGCGGAAACGCTGGGGGTGCGTCTCATGTCTTTGACTTTAACGGGCGAAGGCGCTACCGAATGCTTTGCCGTAGAAGGTGCATAGATAAGTGCTTCATCGCGGATGCCCAAACTACCGATGTCGTTGGTCAGACTGTCGCACCTTGTGAGGTCTACCCAGGAGAGCTGCTCGTTGTTGGCAAACGTGCCGTCGCTGATGGTCTTCACTGTAGATGGCAGACTCACGTGCTGCAGCGACTTAAGATTAGATACGTCGTCGGAACTGAAAGTTGTGATGTTCGACTTGTTCAGCGAACTCAAGTCGTCAATTCCGCCGTACCATGTGAACCATCCTGTTATGGCGCTGATGGATGCCAAGTCGTCTTCGGTGGCTATGCCTCGGCTTCCGTAGGCACGGAACAAGTCGTCGTTGGGGAAGACGCTTGTGATGTTGCTGGCATGGCTCGTATACTCCTTGTCTTTGGTGTAGTCGTCAATGATGTCCTTGCGCACATACATCTTGTCGACTTTGTAGACGTCGTTGTACCACATTATTGGATCGGTAAAGGCATCATCGTCGAGTTCGGGCTTCTTGTCGCAAAGGAATATGATTTTCTTCAGACTGTTGCACTCGCCTAAAGCGTCGTTGCCGATTTTTGTGAGTTTGTCGCCAATGGTGAGCGTGGAGAGGGAGTACATGTCGTAGAGCGCTTCGTCGTTGAGAACTGTTGCGGTTTTCGGCAGAATCAAAGTTTCCGGATTGTAACATTCCTTGAAACAGGATATCGGAATTTCGTTGTCCGCGTCAATGCATTGGGCAAAATCGCCTACAAATCCGAATTTGAATTCGTCCTTTCGTATGTTGGCATCGTAGAGATTCAGATACTTGAGGTTTGTGGCATACGACAGTGCCCCGTTGTAGGGTTCCCTACCGGCAAGCATTCGCATGACCGCCAGGTCTTTGTTCCCTATTGGGCCGTTAACTTTTAGCGCTGTGATGTCCGACATGTTACCGGTTATTCCCGTAACGGTATGACCGGTCATCCACAACTTGAGGTTTAACGAGTCGGCCAGGGTGTTCATTGTGGTGAGGGTAATCTCGCGTATGTTCTTTTCTGGACGGTAACTTTTGATGTGACTCTCCCATTCTGGCCAAGCTTTGCGGTAGCTCTCTTCACGTCCAGCCATCACGCTAATAACGAAATTAGAAGGCAAGTCGTTGAAAACTTTTGGATCAATTGTGGGAATGCTGTCGTTGATGGCGAGCACGTCCGTGAGCGACGAACATCCCACAAAGGCGTCGGCTGTGATATGCTTCAGCCCGTAGGGTAGGGTTACGGCCGTCATGTTCGTCATGTTGTTGAGAGAGTTTTTGCCGAGTGTGTCGACCGATGTAACGAACAGTTCGTTGAACATCGAAACGTCGGTGTTTCCGCAAACCAGTCCGCTTATGTCTTTGAGGTTGACGAGCTGCGAGGGTGAGAACACATGTGCCTGCTTCATGGCTTTGAATATGGCCTCGTCGCTGAAGAGACATCCTATGGAGTCGGCGGTGTAGGACGTGTAGGCATCGCTTTTGAAATAGTCGCCATATGTTGTAGGTGGAGCAATGACCTGTATGCGGGTGTATTCGCCGTTCAACTTCAGACCTCCTGACATATTCGTCTTGTTAACCGTAACCACGCCATGGAATGGCCAAGAATTGCGTTCCGTTTCCGGCACTTTCTCCGGCAACATGATGAGATACTGCATGTTAGGGCAGTTTGCACCAGCGAATGATTCAATCTCTTTCGTCTCGTCGCCGACAACGACCGTATGGAGTTTCGGACAGTTGTTGAAAGCGCTGCTTCGTATCTTTTTTGTGGTCTTGGGCAGGATAATCATCTCCAGGTCGGTCATGCCGCTGAACATGTATCTGTCAACATACCCATCGCCCTCAATCTTACAATTAGAAATTATTTCATCCCAGTTGTTGTCAACAGGCTGGTAGTTGTATACGTCACTGCTCTTTTTCAACTCGGCATCGTAGAGGTCAAGATAGCGCAGGTGTCCCACTCCGTTCTTTACGTTTTCTGTGTTGCGTCCGCCCAAGTAGCGTATGGCGCGGATGTCTTTACCGTCGAGCGGGCCGATGATGCGCAGCGAGTCGTACTGCGCAAAGTTGCCTGTGGTGTTGTCAAAAAATGAGATGTCGACATTTACGCCGAGCGAGTCTTGAAGTACACCAGCTTTCGGAAGCTTTATGACACGTAGCGTGACGCGTTTCGAGAGTGCGTTGATGTGGTCCTTCACGTCGGCCCACAGCTTTTTGTAGGTTGCTACGGCAGTGTCTGGTACGTAAATCAAATAGTCTTTCTCGTTCATCAGACCGGAAAAGGCTTTTGCGGCGTCTATATTCGCAGGTATGGGACTCTTCACCACGAACTCCTTTATAGCGCTTCCAGTGAAGGCGTTTTCGGCTATGGTCTTCACAGAATCGGGGATTTCCAACTTCAGGAGGTTCGTACAGTTCTTGAATGCTTCTTTGCCTATGGTGACGATGCTGTCGGGCAACTCTATGCTTTGCAGCGAAGAGCAGTTGCTGAACATGCCGTCGTAGACGGTCTTGAGTCCGCAGGTGCCGAAGGCTCGGAACTCGTCGAACGACTTGATGTTGCTGCCTTTGAAAATGTCTTTCAGTTCTTCGGGTTTGGCGCGCATGGCATCGATGTGGTTCCAGCTTTCATCGCCGTTGAGGTCTGTTCGGAATTTATAGTTGCTCTTAAGAAGCTTGTATACCCTACTATCTCGCGGATCGAAGAAACATGGTTTTATTTGTTTGGAATATCTAGCCCATGTAACGTCGGAGAAGAAGGCGTCTTCTTGGTCGAGACAAATTTTGATATTCAGTTTCGGACAGTCGGCAAACACACCCTTACCAATTGTAAGCTGAGAAGGAGCTAACGACGTTGTGTTGTTTGTGCCGTCGGTCACCTGGTAGATGAGGTTGAACTCCTCGAAGTTCGGACAATGGGCAAAAGCAGAGTCTTCCAAGTTTACCTGGAATGTGGTGTAGATGTCACCGGTATTGGAATGCGAGTCCGTCACGTCAAGAATTTTTAGGTACGGGTCGCCTTTGAAGGCATTGGCCTTCACGTTGTCCAACTGATAGTTGTAGGTGAGCCCATAGTCGTTGATGAGGGCTGCCAGTCCGTTGTTCTTGTTTATCAGCGCATCGTCGTCGGGGCCATAAATGTCCACGTGGTAGATGGTCTCGTCTGAAGAGGTGGTGGTGACACGCGGCATGGTGTTGTTGTCGTAAGTATAGGTGTAGCGGCAACTCCACTCGTTGTTGTCTTCCACTTCTCTTACGTCGACGGTCCGGTACATCGTTTTGTACTTGCCCCAGTAGTCGTCGTCGAGGAAGTCCTGAAGCACTTTTTCTCCTACGTAAATCCTTATCTTGGTGGTGTCGCAACCTGCGAAGATGTCGCCGGCGAGTATAAAGTTGTCGGGCGTGAGGGCTTTGTAGCGGTTCATGTAAGACCCGATACTTGGTCCATCGCTATGCAGCACGAGGTTCAACTTCTCCAGCCCGTTACAGGTGTAGAAACAGGAGTCGGGGAGTACCATCACCATGGGTTCTATAGGCACGTTACTTCCTTCGCAGTCGGTGAACTTCACCTCCTTTATGTTGTTTTTGTCGTGGAAGGCCGTGCGTCCTATTTCCATGGTCTGGAAGGCTGCATACTTTATAGCATCCCAAGAGTTTGACGTACCGGGATTCACATAGATGTTGACCGTGGACTGGTCTTTTACGTCCTTGACATACATCTGCGGCACATTGTTGCGTACGCGCTCCGTTACCCAGTTGGCGGCGTTGATATACCACGAGGTTTTCTTTGTGAAATTCTTCGAAGCTCGGTTTGTGAGATAAGAAATGGCGTTGTTCAACGGACGACTGCCGGCCATTTTGTCCAATATGGTAGGTCCGACTGCCGCTCCAGCAGTGAGGAGTACTGAGCTGTAGAACGCAGATGTAGCCTGAATTGTACTTTTTGTAGCTTGTTTCAATGCTTCCTCGGCAAAATCAAACTCTGTGTAAAAATTTGCATCGAATAAAGTCACCTTTTCGACTCCATCCTCTACGTACTCAAGATACGTAACTTTTTGATTCCAAACGATATTGTTAAATAAAGAGCGGTGGTCTAAGACGGAGTTATGATTGAATGATTGATACCAATGTCTTACTAGCTCATCTTCATAATACTTCATGTCTTTTTGTGCTTCCAGAAACACCTCCTTTATTGCATTTTTCTCAGTCGTATATCCCAATAGGTCTAAAAAGGAATAGATGTCTTGAGCCAGCATTACGGTCTCAGCAATGATAATCGGCACATTCCATATTGAGGCTTGCAGTTGTACCGTTTCTTTGGTCGTCGTCGTGTTGAGCGTGCTGGAGGCGTAGCCGTAGGTCACTCCTTCTTTTGTGATGTCGCTCTGTCCCGTAGGTACGTAGTCGGAGGCCGTGATAAGGTCCTTGTATTGGCTCCAATTGGGGTCTTTGATGTAGTCGTCATAGAGGGCTGGTATCACCTTGATGCGGAAGTCGTGGTGTACGCCTTTGAACACGTCTTTACCAATGAACACCTGCGAGGGCTTGATGCTTTCGTAGTGGTTGGTGCCTTTGGTAACATATTGAAACATGTTGAGTTCTCGCAAGTTAGAACATCCTTCAAACGTACCGTCGGGGATGACGAGCGAGAGCTCCACGTTAGCGTTGCCCGATGATCCAGCACAATCCTCAAAGGTGATGGACTTGATTTGCGTGTTGCCTCGGAATCCCGTAGCCGAAAGGGCTATGGTCTTGTAGTCGTAGGTGTTGCCTATGTCGTTGTATATTTTCAGATTGCCGTCCTCGATATCGTCGTCGTCGGGATTCACTCCCGTGGCAACCATATAGTTCATTGTTCCGTCGTAGTCGGGGCAGAGTACGCTCTTGGTCGTGAAGTTGGCAAACTGTCCGACCCATGTCTTCACGTATTCCTCCATCTCGTCCTTGTTCTTGCTGGTGTAGCGAGTCTTGCCGTCGGGCGAGGTCACGTGGCCATACTTCACACCGTCTTCTTCATAGATGCTCCACGCGGAATTGGAGGCCGAAATGATGTCGCGGTATTGGGCCCACCCATACTGCGTGTCGTTGCGGAATTCATCGAGTACTGTGGGATCTACATAAATCTTCACGCTGCTGCATCCGGCGAAAACGCCCTTTCCTATGGGAATCTGGCTGGGATGGAGCACTTCGGTGTGGTCTGATCCCTGGTCGGAATAGAGGGCTACTTCAACAGAACTTAGGTTTTTGCAGTTGGCAAAGACGGAGTCGCCAATCTCAATGTGGAATGCCTGGCTAGGGCGGCGTCCCGACTTTGTGATGGCTTGTATCTTCATTTTCTTGATGTTGTCCTTGCCCTTGAAGGCGCTTGCCCAGATTTTAGTGGTGTTGTAGTCGTAACTCTCGCCGATGTCCTGGTATATCCACAACGTGTTTTCGTTGTCGGAATCGTTGATGTAGCTGTCGTCAGCACCTATCACGTGTACCTGACGCACATTGCCCTCTTTTTTTATCGAACCCGTGTTGTCGCGGTTGCGGTCGTAGGCATAGCGTGCACCGTGTTCGGCGTTCACGTCTTCTGTTCGCATGGAAGTGACCGGCACGATGTGGCTTTTGTATTTTCCCCAAATAGAGTCGTTGCAAAACTCATCGTAATATTCGGCATCAACGAGAATCCTTGCATCGGGGCAGTTGGCGAACATCTTTTCGCCTGCAGGGCGCACATCGCACGGACGCAACATCACATCATGGTCGTCGCCGGCAAATATGCGGTACATCATCTTCAGCCGCTTGAAGGAGCTGCCAAAGGCGTAGTCGTTGATGGTCATGTTGATCCATCCGCAAGCCTTGGTTTCCGCCAAGTTACTGATGTTGTCCCAAAAGTAGAGTTCCTCGGCTCCATCGAGGTTTTCTATCACCGTATTGAAGTAGTCGCTGCCAGAACTGCCTATGTCCACACAGGCATAGTGAGAACTTTGACTTTTGTCAGACACACCCGTGATGTGGGTTTCCGTCACTTGCTTGCCGTCCACGTTCACCTTCTTGCCCGTGAGTTCGTACTGCAGGCCACCTTCGTTGTATTTTGTTTTCGTCACGGAACCGCTTTTGTCGTAGCCGCGGATGAGGCCAGAGTAGCCGCTGCCCTCGGCGTGTATGGTGATGGTTCCTGTGCTTTGGTCGGCATTGCAGTTGTCTATCATGGTCTGCTTGTCGGTCATGTAGCCCACAACGCCTCCCACATAGTCGTCCCCCCACACGATTGAGGGGCCCATGGTGTAGCAGCGATAGAGTTTTGCGCCGGAGTCCATACATCCAACAATGCCACCGATGTAGTCCTCGTGGGCTTGCACTGTTCCTTGGAAAGAACAGTCGCGCATCTCTGCGCTCATGTCTATCTTGCCCACTAGTCCGCCGACATATTGTGGCTCGCCTTTGCCGTTGCGCATGAGCTGGCCGTTGGTCACTTGACAGTTTTCAATATAGCCTACGGGAGTCGGATGGCCGGAGTTCTGCGTGAGAAAGCCTACGAGGAGTCCAAGATAGTTGTTGTTCTGCGTGGCAAGATAAGGGTTTGTCAGTTTGAGGTTCTTTATGGCTCCGTCCTTTACGTAGCCGAACAAACCACCATATTTCTGATTGTTGATGGTAAGGCTGTCGATGGTGTAGTTCTGCCCGTCAAACTCTCCGGCGAACGGATTGTCGCTGGTGCCAATGGGACTGAAGCCGCCAGCTTTGCTCATGTTAAGGTCGTTCATCAACTTGCCCTTAAGCGTGGTTTGTCCTCCGTTTACGAGCGAGGCGAAAGTCTTGAGTTGTTCTGGGGTGTAGATCTCCCGATAGCCGTTCCATTCGCCAGGCTCGGCAAGTAAGGTGTCGGAAGCAACGATGGTGCCGCTCGCACCAGCCTTCGCGGTAATCACAGAACCGTCTGATACAGTACAGCCCACTATGGCATAATTGACTGTTCTGCCTTGCAGAAAGCCTACTATACCGCCCACATAGTCAAGTCCTATCACCTTGGAGTTGCCGCCGTTAAAGGCGTTGAATTGGCAGTTCTTTACGAATCCCGTATTCAATGCGCCCACAATTCCTCCTACGTACTTACCTTCTGTACAAATGAAACCATCTGCTGTGCAGTTGGTTATGGTGGAACTACGCAATTCTCCAGCTATTCCGCCCACGCAGTCAATGTCTTTCTGCTTGTTTGTATCATCGATGTAGTAGTTAAGTTCCGTCATTGTAGCGTGGCAGTTGTCTATCTGGGTTCCACCAATTGCCACACCGCATACGACACCGATGCCATACTGGATGGACGACACCTTCGTGTCGCGCGTTGTCTTCATCTGTGCACCGCTCACGGTGATGTTGCTTATGACAGCGCCTTCGGTGTATCCGAAAAGTCCGCTGGCCATAGCTTTACGTAGCACTAGACCGCTAATCACATGATTCTGCCCGTTGAATTTGCCTTTATAGGACTTGTAGATGAAGCCCTCTTCTGTTGCGAGTCCGATTGGAGTCCAGTACTCTTCTTCAAGTCCCTTGAGGTTGATGTCGGCCGTGAGCACACCATTAATGTTTTGGCTTCCCGACTTTACTTTGTCGGCAAACCATTTTAGTTGCTCTGCTGTGCCAATCTCGTAGTAACTGCTGTCGTTGAGCGTAGGCTCAGAAGTGTCAAGAACGGCAGCTTGTGTTGTACCTGGCAGCAATCCCCAAAATAGCGACAATACCATAGGAAGTAAAACTTTTCGAATTTCGCTTCCTGTTGTATAAATGTGATTATTGCTTCTCATATCTGAGATATTATTTTATTTTTTTGTTTATGAGTAGTGGATTTCTACCCCAAATTTTCTTTCTCACTGCAAAGTTAGCGAGTTTTAATGTGAGGCTGTGTGCGATAGACTTTGTTTTTCGGTGGAAAAAGTAGCAAGTCGTATCGTTTGCGAGCCGCAAACTTTAATTCCAAATATACGTCATAGTTTGCAGCAAAATTCAGTTGGAAGAGTTGAAAAAATTATCTCGTTGAAAATCAGCTAAGTGCAGTTTCGAAATGAATACCCCGTTTTGAAACAAAAATTTCAAGGCTTGGAATTTTAGTTTCAAGGCTTGGAATTTTAGTTTCAAGGCTTGGAATTTTTGCGAAACGCCTTTTTATTAAGGGTGGTTGTCTGGAAGTGATGGTGTGCAACTAGATTCGCAAAAAAAGAATGGCATGCGCCGCTGCGTAGCGGGCATGCCATTCTCTTAGTTGTGTATGAGAATTGTGCGTTAGAGTGCAACCTTCACGCTGCGTCCCTGTGCGCTGACGACGTATACGCCGTGGGGGAGGCAGAGCGTGCGACCTTCGGTGAGCGTGCCAACGGTGCGTCCGTCTGTGGCGGTGACGGTGGCGGCTTGTGTGCCGATGCCGGCAATGCGGAGCGTGCCGTTGTTTACAACGGGCTGCCATGTGGTTGATGTTCCACTCACGCGGTCTATGCCGTCAATGCTGAAGACGAATGGTTCGGAGAGTACGGAGGTGTTGTTGCCGTAGATGGCTCGAACCTGATAGGTTATCTGTTCCGAACGGCTGATGCTTTCGGGCAAATCTTCCACATATTCAAGTTCGGTGAGTACATCGCCCATAACCTGTCCGTTGCGGAGCACCTCGTAGCCGTCGGGCTCAGCAGCGGGGGCGTAGTAGCCTTCGAAAGAAACGTCGTCTATCATGAGTCCGCTCTGCTGGTGGCCAATGTAGTGGATGGCAAAGTACTTTGCACCTTCGGGCAAGGCGAAGCGGTAGCGCGTCCATACGGTGTCGCCCGAGAGGGGCTTCGGTCCGCTCACGGTGTGGAAACTCGTGGTGAGCGTGTCGGTCGTAGAGTAGAGCACTTTGAAGCGCTCGGCGGCTTTCTGGCTGTCGATGCCGCGTGCGTAGAACGAGATGACTTGTTGTTTGCCGCTTAGGCGCGGGGAGATGAGCCAGTCGTCGTTCGTGGCGTAAGGCGAACCGAAACTTACCATGCTCTTCGTGCCGCTATGGGTGAGGATGTAGCCGGCGAGAACCGTTTCGTTCGGGTTGAACACGATGTAAGCTTGCTTGGACGTGTTGTTGGGCCACTCAATGAGGCTTCCCGTGTTGTCCTTGAAGGTGAAGGGGAGCACGCCGTCGCCGTCGTGGAGTGTCCATCCGCCTATGCCGGAGATAGCAAAGTCGGGGTAGGACTCAAAGTCGTCCGTCACGTATTGTGCAGAAGGAGTAGTGTAAGGCTTGTCCCACGAGAGCGTCACGTGTGTATTATCGTCTGATAGTGCAGCACGGAGTTTACCTACGTAGGCCAATGTCGGCTCATTTACCACAACGGGGATGGAGAGCACGTTGTTGCCCGTCTGTTCGTCGCCCGTTACTTCTACGCGAGCTGAGAGCGTGGAGAGTCCGACTAGCGTGGGTTCGTAGCTGACCACGAGATCTTCAGAGCCACCTACGGCGATTTTGTCGAGTACGTCGCTGCTCACGGCATTGCCGTTTTCGGTGATGGTGATGCGCACTCCGGTGAGCGGTTGCGTTCCGTTGTTGCGTACTTTCACTGTGACGTCGTGCTCATATCCTGCCACCACTTGGGCGGGAACGCTGAAGTCTTCCACTACAGCGTCGGTAGCATAGTCGTCGCCGCTGATGGTAAGGTTGTCGAGGTGGAGATTCTGACCGCTCACTGTGCCGCTTCCGGTAAACACGAGCGAGGCGCGCGAGAGTGTGGCGGCCGGCGTGAGGTCGACGTTGCATTCTGTCCAACCGGCTTCTTCAGCGTAGGCTCCGATGGTGGCATTGGAGAGGTCTATGGTCTCGCCGTTTTCGGTGCGGACGCTCACCTTCACATTGAGGTCGGTGCTGAGCGAGGGATGGCGGTAGATGTAGAAGCGGGCCTTGGGGTTCTTCAGCGAGGTGAAGTCGATGGCCGGAGAGATGTAGGAAGCCGTGCCCGAGTTGGCCGTGGTGTAGCTGTTCACGGTGAACTTCACCATGCCTTCGCCGTCCTGTCCGCGTGTGGCGGGGTCGTAGCCGTAGCCTTCCACAATCCATGAGGCTGTGCCGTTGCCTTCAAGCGACCAAGGATTGTTGGCCGTGGCTTGCTGGTACCAAGTTTCTGCAAAGGGAAGCGTGTAGGCTTTGCCCACAGGCACTTTGGCGGTTTGAGCATATTCGCCTTCGCCGGCACTGTTGGTGGCATAGACGAGATAGCTTACCACATCTTGGCGACTGTCGTCGGGAAGTGCGTCGGTAGCGTGGAGGTCAATGAACTCTGTGGCGCTTAAGTTGTCGGCAATGCACGTCTTCTCGTAGTCGTACATGCGGTACACGCTGTAAAGCAAAGGTGCGTTGCCAGCGCTTTGCGGCTTGTTCCAAGTGAGACGTACGGCGGTTGCGCTAAGATTCTCGGCCTTGAGTTCTTCAGGTGCAGGTGCGGCCGTCTCGCTGAGGTCTATGCTGACGGAAGCAGGCGTGCCGTCGCCGTAGGAGTTGGCCACGATGAGCGTGTAGGTGTTGAGCATAGCGGCAGCCCACTGGTCGGTCCATGTGAGTGTTTCGCCGGGCGTGGCGGAGAGTGTGGCAGCGGGTTCTGTTTCGTCGCCGCAGTAAATCTTCACGCTGACGTTGCCTTCCATCGCCTTTCCGCTCATGTCGGTTTGAGGCACACGGAAAGAGAGCGTCACGTTACTTACGGAACCCGTGGCTTTCGTGTCGGTAACGGTGGCGGGCACGAGGTTGGAACCGATTTCTTCGATGTAGATGTTGTCGATGCTCATGTGGTCCTTTTCAGCTGTCACGTTGTGGAAACCCACATAGCGCGTGTCGGCTTTAGGGTTGAGGTAGACGGAGTAGGTCTTCACGCTGTTCATGGTGGAGACGTACTCTTCGTCGAAGATGGGCTCGGACATGGCTTCTGCTGTGGGCTGCGCACCGAGGCTGATTTGCAAGTGGTTGGTGCGTCCGTAGTAGCCGTAGGTCATGAAGGTAAGTTTGTACACTTTGTCGCCGCTGAAGGCAAGGGGCGGTGTGACGAGCCAATCGTTGGCAGTCTGCGTGCCCTTGTTGTAGTAGAAAGCTGCGCCGTAAGTGGCGTCGTATTTCCAGCAGGGTGCTTCCCAGTCGTCGCTACCATCGCCGTTGGCGTCGATGGCGGTGAAAGTGTTGTAGTCGTCTTCTGCGTCGAAGGGTTCTACATAGGGAATTTCGTACGAGGTGCCGGCGTGTACCCACGGGGAGAATGTGCGTGCGCTTTCGCGTCGCATGTAGGTGGCGGTGACGGTGTAGCGTATGCGTCGGAGTTCGTTGTCGGGCGTGTCGGTGAACGACGTTTCGGCGATGTTGCGCGCCACGATGGTGTTTTCGGGCATTCGCGTCACGGTGTAGGTCACCTTTGTCGGGTCGATGTATCCGCCGTTGGCACTCGTGGTGGAGGGTTGCCAGTTGATGGTCACGCTACGCTGCATCTCGTCGGCCGTGACGGTTACGTCCTTCGGTGCTGCTGGAGAGTCGGTTCCGATGTAGGCGGTTAGCGAGGTTCGCGGACTGGTGAGCGAGCCCAAGGTGCAGTTCACGTCAGTGGTGTGCGTGCCGGCTTTGTAGTAGTTGCAGACGGTGCTTACAGTCTCGCCGGGAGCCGCGGTGCCGGTGGTCACTTCCTCGCCGTCGATGCGTACGGAGTAGGAGAGAGTGCCGCTAAGGGAGGCTTGCTGCGAGTAGGTGAGCGTGGGCATGGTGAAACTTACTGTGCCCGTGATGGACGAACCTTCGCCGGGTTCCACGCTGAGCCCCGTTGGGGTGGCGGGAGCATCGGGATGTGCGTCCTTAATGATGAGCGCACTGATGCGTTCGTAGCGGGGGAAGGAACGCACCATGGTGCCTTTGCCGGTAGTGAGGTCCACGCTGACGATGCCGCAGAGCGTGTTGGTGTGTTGCGTGTCGGTGTCGGCAAAACCATAGAGTGCCCAGTAGAGGCGGCCTGTGCGGAGGTCGAAGGTGGCGCTTTGGTTCAGTTCCTGCGGGGTGAATCCCGTTTTGCCTACGGCGGTGGTGGCGCCGTCGGTCTTGCTGATGGTGTAGAGTGTGCCACCGCCATCGATGCCCCAGAGGTTTCCGTCCTTGTCGGCGGAGATGGTGCGCATGAAGGGTATGGAGGCGATGCGGGTGAATACACCTGTTTCGGGGTTGATGGTGCAGAGGTAACCTTTTTCGGAATTGCCGAGTTTGTTGTAGGTCACGGCGTAGGTGGTGCCGGTGGTGTAGTCGTAGGTGAGGTCTTCAGCCACGCCTTCCTCGTATTTGTTGCCGAGGTCGGCGGTTGAAGAGTCTTTCCAGGTGTCTACGTTGGTGCGGCTGTAGGTGACGCTGTATTTGTACCAGTAGCCGCTCACTTTCACTTGTTCCACGAGGTTGTCGTGGTAGGTGGCACTCACTTCGTTGCCTTCAACGCGGCCGGTGGGTCCTGCAGCGGTGAAACCTTCGTCGGCATCGGTGCTGAAGGTGTAGAAGCCTCCTTGCGGATTGTTCGTGCCGCTGTCGGTCCAGGAGTCGGAATAGGCTACGAAACCGAGGAAGTCCACCTTGTCTGTTGCTGCAGCGCTTTGTGCCGTGGCGGTCCAAGGTGTGGCAGCGAGTGCGAGCAGGCAGAGTTTTGCCAGTTGTTTCATAGGATAACTGTTAGAAATTAAAAAAGGAAAGTCAAGAATTAGAGCTGATAGGAGAGCGTGGTTCGTTCTTTAGTGACGAAGGCTTTCTGAGATTCTCCAATTCTTGACTTTGTGATTCTTGAGTGTTTATTTGCTCAGTTTCAGCGTACGTCCACTGTTGGCGTAGCGAACGATGTAAGTTCCTGCGGGAAGCGTGTGCATGCTTTCGCGGAGTGTGGCGCCCGTGGCGTTGCAGAGCTTGCGACCTGCGGTGTCGTAGATGCTTATGGCTACATTGTCGTCGTTTGTCGCGGCATCAATGCCGTCGGCTGTTGTGGTGCCTTCAAGATGGAGCACAACGGGGTCGAGAAATTCGTTTCGCAGCGTAATTGTAGCTTCGAACGAGCCGCTCTCGGTGGGACGGAAGGTTACCACGAGGAGTTGCTCACCCGTAGCGTTGAGTTTGGTGGTGTTCAAAGAGAAGTACTCGGAGGTTTGCGCGAGTGTTACGTTGATGTCGTCGGGCATGCCGTATGGCGTAACCTTCACGGTGTCCGTCACTTCTTCGCCCACTTTGGCAGTGAATGTCTTGAAGGAAACGGGGTAGATTGAAACCGAAGGCGGGTCGTTGGGGTCGATGGCCATGGCTTCGATTTGGATGGCACAGAGCACCTCATCGTTCTGCTTGAAAAGGAGGTAGCCTGCGTCTTTTCCCACTTTGGAGGGAGTGTAGGTGACGGTGAGGTTGTCGTCGACGTTGCCTGCAGCAATCTCGCTTGCCGAAACGCTGAACACGTCCTTTATTTCGTCTGAGAATTCCACTGTGACGGATGAAGTCTGCTTTGACTTGACATGTATGGCGGGCAGAGTTGTGATCTGGCCCACTTGTCCGCGAACCTTCACAAAACTTAGGGTGTCCACGGTCACTTCAAAAGACGAAGCAAGGTCAATGATGTCGTCATGGCTACGCGGCGAGATGACGGGGCCGTCCGTCGCGTTGTTTGCCGTAAAGATACCTTGAAGATTTACTTTCGTGGTGGGGATGTCCGTGCCGATGAGTGAAGTTTCTTGGAATATGCCTACTTTGCCCTTCTCGCCGTTTGCATCGGTGAGGGTGGGGAGTGCCATGTCTTTGTCAAACTTTGTGGCACCGTCGGTTGCAGCAATAGTGACGTCCTTCACACATACAAGGCGGTTGAGATAGTTGGCAGTGTTTGTCTTGAGTTCTGCCAGGGTGACATACTCGGGTAGTTCGGTGTTGCCCTTGCTGAGCACGTTGACGGGAGCATAGTAGAGTTCACCGTAGTTCACGTCGTCTTTGCTTTGCAGAGAGTAGAGCACGACGTTCGTAATGCTGTCGCCTTCTTCAAGGTTGTCAATGCCGAGGGCAGAGAAGTAATCGTAGTCGTCGCGGAGCTGCAGAGCTCCGTCTTTGTCTTGTATATAATAGATGGGCTTCGTGGCACTTCTGTCCACAAAAGTCACGCGTGCCTTACCCGTGTAGACGTATGAATCGTCGTCTTCTGCGTCGATGTCCTGGAATTCTTTCAGTGAGCTTACGCTGACGGCACTTGCGGCTATCCAGTTAAGGGCTTTCTCTGTTGTGAGTCCATCAGTGGCGAGTGAAATTTTGGTATTTACCAATTTATCAACACTCGATTTCGGGCTAATCGTGTAGCAAACCTTTGCTCCATCTTCGCTCATTACTTCGGCTGCGGTGATGGTTGTGCGGGCAAGGGTGAGGTCGGAATGGCCGGAAGTGAGGGTAAGGTCGGAAGTCAAGTTCTTGCCTTTAACGGTGAACTCGCCGTTGTAAGTAAGTCCTTGGAAAAGGTAACCAGTGAAACTCGTGGCTTCAGAGAGTGTTAGTTCGGGCTCTTCCTTTTTGCCCGCGGCAAAGAGGGAAGCATAGGTGTCGCTCACACGAATGGCGCCTACGTAGACCTCTCCGCCACGATAGCCGTAGGAGAGTTGCTGGGAGAGCATAATGGCCTTGCAACCGTAGCCTTTGCTCAGCCCGTAGGCGTTGGTCGAAACGCCAATGGGTGTGGTGGGTTCTTCGGTCTTTGACTGGGGATCGATGTAAAGTGTCATGCGGTCGGCCTCCGCTCCGTCGTAGTTGAGTTCCATTTTTACAACGACGAGATAAGCCACACCTGTTTCGAGTTCTGCACTCTTTACTTTCGGCGATGTGCCGGCACAGGCTGCGCCGAGGCAGAATGTTGTTTCGCTGCTCCCTGGACATACGAAGACGCGGCCCATTTCGCCTGGAATGGTATTGGTGGCAATGGCGGTTTGCGTCTTGGTGAGGTTTACCAGAGAAAGAAAAGCATAGTTCGTTTCAGGCACGGAACCTACCTGTACGAGTGCGGCATAGTAGAAGGTGCCGGTAGCGCCGCGGTCGGCATCGGTAAATTGGCAGAACACGCCCTCGTTGCCGTCGAGTGCCGAGAGCGCCGCCACATTTTTCGTGGCAGGAAGCAAACTGCTGGAGCTGCTAAGTTCGCCTTCAACAACGCGTACGGGATTGGCGGAGTAGTAGCTTTTGGCTTGCTGCCATTTTCCGCCACTTTGCGTTTTGAGTTCGCCTTCGGAATAGTTGAAATCTTCGGTAAACGAAATTTGCGCCAATGAGGGTAATGCGCCCATTAGGAGCAATACGATGCAAATGACACTTGCACGTAGCAATGTGTAAGGATTCTTCATAAGCGGTGATGATTTTTGTATAGAGACGATAGTTGTTTCGCTTCAAAAAGCGAAATTTTTGTGCAAATATACTTTCATTTGCTTAAAAATCAAAGCCGAACGGGCGATGAATGCAAAAAGACGTGGTGCGAAATGGCACACCCTTTAATGTCGCCCCTTGCACGGCGTAACAAAAAGTGGTAACTTTGCTCTCGTCCAAAGCACAACGCTCCGTTTTGGACTTTCTTATTAAGCAAAACCTTTTTACACATCTCTATATTACATTCAGCCTTATGATGACAGACATAGAAATAGCCCATGCCACGGAGCTCAAGCCCATTGAGGAAGTGGCAGCCACGATGGGCATCGGTGCTGACGACTTGGAACACTACGGCAAGTACATTGCCAAGCTTCCCCTTTCCCTCATGGACAACCCGCAGCGTAAGGACGGCAAGCTCATCCTTGTCACCGCCATTACCGCCACGCGTGCTGGCATAGGCAAGACCACCGTGAGCATCGGTCTTGCTCTTGGCCTCAATGCCATTGGCAAACGCGCCTGTGTGGCACTTCGCGAACCTTCCCTCGGTCCTTGCTTCGGCATGAAAGGCGGAGCTGCTGGCGGCGGATATGCTCAGGTGCTCCCCATGGAGAAGATAAACCTCCACTTTACGGGCGATTTCCATGCTATCACTTCGGCCCACAACATGATAGCTGCCCTCCTCGACAACTATCTCTACCAGCACGAGAAAGAAGGCTTTGGTCTCAAGGAAGTGCTGTGGAAACGCGTGCTTGACGTCAACGACCGTTCGCTTCGTTCCATTGTCACTGGCATTGGTCCCGCCACAAACGGCATTGTCAGCCAGTCGGGCTTTGATATTACCCCAGCTTCCGAGCTTATGGCCATCCTCTGCCTCGCTACCGATGAGGCCGACCTGCGTCGCCGCGTGGAAAACATACTTCTCGGATACACCTACGAGGGCAAGCCTTTCACCGTGAAGGACCTCGGCGTGGCAGGTTCCATTGTGGTGCTCCTCAAGGATGCCATCAAGCCGAACCTCGTGCAGACCACCGAAAACACTCCAGCCTTCGTTCATGGCGGCCCGTTTGCCAACATAGCCCACGGCTGCAACTCCGTTATCGCCACCCGCATGGCTCTCCGTCATGCCGACTACGCTATCACGGAAGCCGGCTTCGGTGCTGACCTCGGTGCAGAGAAGTTCTACAACATTCTTTGTCGCAAGACAGGCCTCTCGCCCGACCTCACCGTCATAGTGGCTACGGCACAGGGACTCAAGATGCACGGCGGTGTGCCCGTCGACAAAATTAAAGAACCCAACCTCGAAGGCATCCGTACTGGTCTGGCCAACCTCGATCGTCACGTGCGCAACCTTCAGGGTTTCGGACAGAGCGTGGTGGTGGTGTTCAACCTTTTCGCCACCGACACCGACGAAGAGATGGCACTCCTCCGCGACCACTGCGAGAAGGAACTTGGAGTACCCTACGTGGTGAACCGCGCCTATGCCGAAGGTAGCAAGGGCGCCGAAGAAATGGCACGTGTGGTGGTCGATACCATTGAGAACCACCCCTCTGCTCCGCTGCAGTTCACCTATGCCGATGACGACCCCATCCGCACGAAGATAGAGAAAGTGGCAAAGACTATCTACGGTGCAGCAAGCGTTACCTTTGCCAAGCCTGCCCTCAACCGCATCAAGCTTGCCGAGGAACATGGTATGGCCCACTTCCCCGTATGTATTGCCAAGACGCAGTTCTCCTTCTCGGCCGATGCGAAGCAATATGGTGCGGCCAGCGGATTCAACATCGTCATCAAGGATGTGGTGCTCAACGCTGGTGCCGAAATGGTCGTTGCCATTGCTGGCGACATACTCCGCATGCCAGGTCTGCCCAAAGATCCGCAGGCCAATCACATTGACCTTATCGACGGTGAGATTGTCGGCCTCAGTTGAAGCTGTGTGCCGATAATAACAGACGAGCAAAAGTCTCTGTGAGGCTGTCCCCGAAAAGTCGCAGTCTATACTCAGTATTTGTCAACATGCCTCATTAAATTAATGTGCACACAAAAAGTTCCGCACCTATACGTAGGTGCGGAACTTTTTGTGTATATGTTTAAAGATTGCTTTCGGCGTTGTGAATCATTTATTTCCCTCTCAACATCTCAATGTCCTCTTCTGCGAGTCCAGAAGCCTCTGCGATAGTCTTTGTGGGAACACCTAACGACAAAAGGTTCAATGCCATCTGTTCCTTCGCTTTCTTTTCGCCTTCCTCTCGGCCTTTTGCGAGTCCTTCCTCTCGGCCTTTCACGAGTCCTTCCTCGCGACCTTTTGCGAGTCCTTCTTCGCGTCCTTCCGCCCGTCCTTCTTCGCGGCCTCTTTCCAGGGCCGTGTCGATGGAGTTTTTCACGTCGCGGTAGGCTTTGAGGCTGTCTTCGTATTCTTTCAATTCTGTTTTTGAGAACTTGGCAATTTCGGCTTCCTCAAAGAGTTTTTCAAACACTTTTTCTTTCAGTGCCACGGGCTGGCGGTCGAGGCGCGAGAGGTTCTTCAGCACGTAAAGCCATTTGTCGTAAAGTGTGACGAGTTCGGCCTCCGTTTTGTTGAACTTTGCTATTTCCACGTATTTGAAAGACAGTTTGTCGTTGAACACCTTGTGGGTCTTTTTGTCGAGGAGTCCTACGTCGTGGTTGAAATCATCGTGGTCGAAAGCCTCTTCTTCCAGATCAAAATTCAGAAGTGCTACCGTATAGACGCGTTCCAGGCGGAAGTTCCAGTCGGTCCCCTTCTTGGCTTGTTCGCGTATGGGGAATGTGGAGTAGAAGAGCGAGCGGTCCTTGAAATGCTTTTGGTAGGCATTCTGCATCTCCACGATGAACTTCTCTCCCTGCTCGTTTTCGCAGTACACGTCGAAGATGGCTTTGCGTTCTGCATACACATCGCCGACATGCTCGTTGTTCAGGTATTTCACGTCCTTGATGACCTGAAAACCTTCAAACAGCGAGTTGAGGAAATTGATGAGCAAGTCCTTGTTGGGCTTTGTTCCAAAGATGCGCTTGAAGCCGAAGTCGGTCAGCAAGCTGATGTAGCGTTCCTCTGTGTGTCTCATACGTGAATTATCCTTTTTTCAGTTTTTCGATGTCCTCTTCTGTGAGTCCAGAAGCCTCTGCGATAGTCTTTGTGGGAACACCTAACGACAAAAGGTTC
>CAVALA010000043.1:0-22310 GCA_963589615.1 Prevotellamassilia timonensis | reverse complement strand
AGGGTGTCGCTTCGCTTGCCCTGGGCTATAGGCTTGCTGGGCTTTCAGCCCGTTCTTCGCGCAAATTATCATGCAAAATCCGCTCATCCTCTGTATTCCACGCCTCATTACTCCCCTCCCTCCCCAACCACCGCACCTCAAAACCAAAAAAAACGTACCTTTGCACGTATGAACGTAAAAATAGAACCCACGTGGGGCGAACGCCTCCAAAGCGAGTTCAACGCACCTTACTTCGACGCGCTCAGCCAGTACGTGCGCGACGAATACCGCCGCGGCGTATGTTACCCGCCGGGCGGGGAGATTTTCAACGCCTTCAACCTCTGCCCTTTCCCCGCGGTGAAAGTGGTGATCATAGGTCAGGACCCCTACCACGAAGAGGGCCAGGCGGAAGGACTCTGCTTCTCCGTGAAGGACGGTGTGCAAAAACCGCCCTCGCTCCAAAACATCTTCAAGGAGATTGCCGACGACCTCGGACGCCCCGTGCCCGAGAGCGGTTCGCTGCGCCGCTGGGCAGAACAGGGTGTGCTCTTGCTCAACGCCACGCTCACCGTGCGCGCCCATGCCGCCGGCTCACACCAAGGCCACGGCTGGGAACAGTTTACGGACGCCGTCATAGCGCATCTCTCAGCCGAACGCGACAACCTCGTGTTCATCCTCTGGGGCAGCTACGCTCAGAAGAAAGGCCAGGTCATTGACCGCTCGCGCCACCTCGTGCTCACCTCCGCCCACCCCTCGCCGCTCTCCGCCTACCGCGGCTTCTTCGGCAACCACCACTTCAGCCTCTGCAACGACTACCTCATACGCCACGGCATATCGCCCATCGTGTGGTAACCAACCAAAACTTTATGTCCTCAAAATATCCTCCGCTCATCGAAGTGGGCGGCGTGGTGCTCACCACGGAACTCTTCACCGAATGTTTCTGCTGCGACCTCGACGCCTGCAAAGGCATCTGCTGCGTGGAAGGCGACAGCGGCGCACCGCTCACCATGGACGAGGTGGGCGAACTGGAGAACGTGCTCGACGATGTGTGGCCTGACCTCAGCGCAAAAGCGCAGAGCTTGCTCGACACGCAGGGCGTGGCCTACACCGACTGCGAGGGCGACCTCGTGACGAGCATCGTGAACGGCAAAGACTGCGTGTTCACCTGCTACGGCAAGGACGGTTGTTGCTTCTGCGCCACAGACAAAGCTTTCCGCGAAGGCCGCACAGCATGGCCCAAACCCATCTCGTGCGCACTCTACCCCATCCGCGAGAAGAAGATTGGCCAAACGCTCGTTGGGCTGCAATACCACCGCTGGGACGTGTGTCGCCCCGCCGTGGAGAAAGGCCGCCAACTGAATCTGCCCATCTACCGCTTCCTCAAAGAACCGCTCATCCGCCGCTTCGGCGAAGCCTGGTACAAAGAACTCTGCGAAGTGGCGGAACAACTTGCCAAGGAATACGGCAATACTTAAGAAACTGCGTATGACACAACACGAAAGAAGGTTGCCCGTGGGCATCCAGTCGTTTGAAGAAATAAGACGTGAAGGGTATCTTTACGTCGACAAGACGGACTTGGTATGGCAGTTGGCCAACAAGAACGTGAAATACAACTATCTGAGCCGGCCTCGCCGATTCGGAAAGTCTGTGCTTGTGGATACGCTTCAGTGTTACCTCGAAGGCAAAAAGGAACTCTTTGAAGGACTGAAGATAACGGATCTTGAGAAAGATTGGGTGTCGCGTCCTGTAATCCGTCTCGACATGAGCCGGGGAGGGGCCTCAGAAACGACGCTGCGCTCCTATCTTGACCTCGTCTTCAGTCAGTATGAAGAACGATACGGCATCACCCCAAAGCCGACGGCACAACTTGCCGACCGCTTTGACGGCATCATCAGAGGGGCTTATGAGAAAAACGGACATCAAGTGGCGGTGCTCATTGACGAGTACGACTCTCCGCTGCAACACTCCTGGCAAACACCGCAGCACGAAGAGTGCACCGCCCTTTACCGCGAGGTTTTCGCCATACTTAAAGCGGACGATGCTTACGAAAAACTCGTATTCATCACGGGCATCACAAAGTTTACGCAAATTTCGCTTTTCTCGGTGCTCAACAACCTTACGAACATCAGTTTCTTCCCCGACTTCGCACCGCTTTGCGGCATCACGGAAGAAGAGATTGCCAAAAACTTCGTTCCTGAACTGGAAAAAATGGGGCAACGCAACGGATGGACGGCACAAGAAACGCACAACCGTCTGAAGGAATACTACGACGGTTATCACTTCAGCGAAGAAAACAGGACGGACATCTACAACCCTTTCAGCCTCATCAACGCACTGGCGCAGTCGAAACTGATAAATTTCTGGGCTTCGTCGGGTGCCACATCGCTGATTCCAAAATTTGTGGACAACATGGAACTTCGACTGGAACAGTTTGACCAGTGTTACATCGATGCCGACACGCTCGAAACGTCCGACGTGACGGGAGGCGGTGCAGAACTGTTTCTTTACCAGTCTGGCTACCTCACGATAAAAGGTTTTGAAGACGGAACGTACGAACTGGGATTTCCCAATCAGGAAGTGCGCCAGGCTTTGAGCAAAGTAGTCATGCCGGCTCTTACAATGCGTAGCCAGTCCGATACCATCTCTGCGCAGTCCTTACTGCGCCTACAAATGAACCGTGGCAACGTGGAAGAATCCATGAAATGTCTGAAGGCGCTCGTCTCTGACGTGCCTTACAGCAATAGGAAAATGAACGCTATGGGTATGGAAGAGCGCTACCGCCTCGTCATCAGCACCATTTTCAATGCCATCGGCTTCCGAGTGGAAGTGGAGCGAATGCTCGACAAAGGACGCATCGACATCGTGGTTTGGACCGTGCGCAACATTTACGTGATGGAGCTAAAACTTAAGAACAACGGTGGAAAATCTGCCGCAGCGAAACAAATGACTATGCGCAACTACCTCACACCATTTACTGGCGACTCACGTAAAGTCATTGGTCTCGCCATCGAACTTGACGATTCGGGAAAAGGATTGCTTGACTGGCAGATGATTGAACCCTAAAGCCACTGGCTCTGTCTTTTCTTTTTTGAGAATTCAATATTTACCATACTCATGCACGACGACACATTCGACATACGCGCGGAGCAACAAGCGCCCACGCCCACAGAACGCGACTTCGAGAACGCGCTGCGACCGTTGAAGTTCGACGACTTCAGCGGACAACGCAAGGTGGTGGAAAACCTCAGCGTGTTCGTGGAAGCGGCGAAGTACCGCGGCGAACCGCTCGACCATACGCTCCTCCACGGTCCGCCGGGACTGGGAAAGACTACGCTCTCGAACATCATTGCCAACGAGCTTGGCGTGGGTTTCAAACTTACCTCTGGCCCTGTTCTCGACAAACCCGGCGACCTTGCCGGACTACTCACGTCGCTTGAAAAGAACGATGTGCTCTTCATCGACGAGATTCACCGTCTCTCCCCCGTAGTAGAAGAGTATCTCTACTCGGCAATGGAGGACTACCGCATAGACATCATGATTGACAAGGGGCCTGCCGCACGTAGCATACAGATTGACCTCAATCCCTTCACCCTCGTGGGGGCTACCACACGCAGCGGTCTGCTCACCGCGCCGCTCCGTGCCCGCTTCGGCATTAATCTCCACCTCGAATACTACGACGCCGAAACGCTGCAACGCATCATTGAGCGTTCGGCCCACATTCTCCGCGTACCCATCGATGCAGAAGCAGCGGGCGAGATTGCGAGCCGTTCACGCGGCACGCCGCGTATTGCGAATGCCCTGCTCCGCCGCGTGCGCGACTTTGCACAGGTAAAAGGCAACGGCCGCATCGACACGGAGATTGCACGCTATGCTCTGGAGGCACTGAACATCGATAAATACGGCCTTGACGAGATTGACAACAAGATTCTTCTCACCATCATCGACAAGTTCAAGGGCGGCCCCGTGGGCGTAACGACTATCGCCACGGCCATCGGCGAGGACGCTGGCACGGTGGAGGAGGTGTACGAACCGTTCCTCATCAAAGAGGGCTTCATCCGCCGCACACCGCGAGGACGCGAAGTAACCGAACTCGCCTACAAACACCTCGGACGAAGCCAATACAGCCAAGACCCCACACAACCCAGCCTCTTTGACTAAGCCTCAGCCTCACGGAGGGCCTCACGGAGGCTTTTGCGTGCTTCGCCTAAAGGAAGCCCACCATGCCCATAAAGCCCATAATTGCCCATTATGCACACCATGCCCATTATGCACACCATGCCCATGCCCATAAAGCCCATTAACATATGATCTCCTACAACACCATAGACGTTAAGATGCCCGACATCCCCCACCGCGAAACTACGGCGTGGATACGTGCCGTGGCTGCCTCCTACGGCAAACGCGTAGGCGAAGTAGCCTACGTCTTCTGCAACGACGAAAAGATTCTCGAAGTGAACCGCCAGTACCTGCAGCACGACTACTACACGGACATCATCACCTTCGACTACTGCGAGGGCGACATGCTGAGCGGCGACCTCTTCATCAGTCTCGACACCGTTCGCTCCAACGCCGAACTCTTCGGCAAAACCTACGACGAAGAACTCCACCGCGTTATCATTCACGGCATTCTTCACCTCGTCGGCATCAACGACAAAGGACCTGGCGAACGCGAAATCATGGAAGCTGCCGAAGACAAGGCCCTAGCACTGCTGAAGAAATAACGGGCCGTGGCTTGCCCTAATCCGAGTTCTTCATTTTCTCCAAAAAGAAACGCACAAAAGCATGGTACTCAACTACATCTGGATAGCCTTTTTCGGCATTGCCTTTATCATCGCACTGGTGAAACTCATTTTCTTCGGCGATGTGGAAGTGTTTCCAGCCATCATGGACTCTACGTTCGACACCTCCAAGACGGCTTTCGAAATTTCCCTCGGACTCACCGGTGTGCTCTCGCTATGGCTCGGCATCATGAAGATTGGCGAAAAAGGCGGCGTCATCAATGCCATGGCGCGACTGCTGAGTCCCGTCTTCACCCGTCTGTTCCCTGACATCCCCAAAGGGCATCCCGTCTACGGCAACATCTTCATGAACATTGCCGCCAATATGCTCGGCCTCGACAATGCCGCCACACCGCTCGGACTTAAAGCAATGGAGAAACTGCAGGAACTTAATCCTAAGAAAGACACGGCATCAAACCCGATGATTATGTTTCTCGTGCTCAACACGAGCGGACTGACCATCATCCCCGTAAGCATCATGGTCTACCGTGCGCAGCAGGGCGCAGCGCAGCCCACGGATGTGTTCATCCCCATACTGCTCGCCACGTTCTTCAGCACGCTTGCGGGCATCGTGGTGACGAGTCTTTACCAACGCATCAACCTGCTCCAGCCCGTGCTGCTCGCCACGCTCGGCGGACTCTCGGCTGCAGTGGCCGCCATCATATGGGGCTTCAGCCGTCTGGACAGCACGATGATGAACACCGTGGGTACGACAACGGCGAACGTAATGCTTTTTACCATCATCGTGGCATTCATCGCCGCCGGCGTGAGAAAGAAAGTCAATGTCTACGATGCTTTCATTGAAGGTGCGAAAGGCGGATTCGAAACGGCTGTGCGCATCATCCCTTATCTCGTTGCCGTACTCGTGAGCATTGGCGTGTTTCGCGCTTCTGGGGCCATGGATTGGCTCATTGATGCGGTGAAATGGCTCGTTTCGCTCTCAGGCATGAACACCGACTGGGTGGGAGCACTCCCCACAGCGCTCATGAAACCGCTCTCGGGCAGCGGCGCACGCGGCATGATGGTGGATGCCATGCAGACCTACGGCGCCGACTCCTTCGTGGGCCGTCTGAGTTGCATATTCCAAGGTTCCACAGACACCACGTTCTACATCCTCGCCGTCTATTTTGGTTCGGTGGGCATTTCCCGCACACGCCATGCCGTAACGTGCGGACTTCTTGCAGACCTCGCCGGCGTCGTTGCCGCCGTAGCCATCGGCTACCTCTTCTTCGGATAAATCACAAAAACAAAAAGACGAATGTCAAGTATGAAATCGTTGGCCAAAGACACGGCCATCTACGGAATGTCGAGCATCGTCGGCCGCTTCCTCAACTATCTGCTCGTTCCACTCTACACGGCAAAGATTAGTGCTGCTAGCGGCGGCTACGGCGTCATCACAAATATGTACGCCTATACAGCCCTTCTGCTCGTCATCCTCACCTACGGAATGGAAACGACGTTCTTCCGCTTCGTCAACAAGGAGGAGGAGAACGCGTCTACGGTCTACTCCACAGTACTGGCCATGGTGGGCTGCACCTCGCTTGTCTTCATCGCGCTAGTCTTCGCATTCATCCATCCGCTGAGCGCAGCAATGGGTTACGCCGACCACCCTTCTTACGTCTGGACAATGTTCGTGACGGTGGCCATCGATGCTTTCCAGTGCATTCCCTTTGCTTATCTGCGCTACAAGAAGCGTCCGCTGAAGTTTGCCGCGCTGAAGTTGCTCTTCATCGTGCTGAACATTGCGCTTAACATCGTCTACTACCTCTTCCTCGACGGACACGACGTGGGCTACGCTTTCTACATCAACCTTGCGTGCACAGCAAGCATCACGCTGTGTTTCTACAAGGAACTCCGCGATGGATTCGGCGGAAAGTTCGCTCCCTGGAGCGAGACGAAAGCGCTCATGCGCCGTATGTTCGCCTATTCCTGGCCCATCCTCGTGCTCGGAATCGCAGGCATTCTGAACCAAACGGCAGACAAGATTCTCTTCCCTTACATTTACAAAGGTTCGGACGCTCACGCACAACTCGGCATCTACGGGGCTGCGTCGAAGATTGCCATGATTATGGCGATGATTACGCAAGCTTTCCGTTACGCCTACGAGCCTTTCGTCTTCGGTAAAGCAAAGGACAAGGACAACCGTTCGACCTACGCTGCCGCAATGAAATACTTCATCATCTTCACGCTTCTGGCGTTCCTCGTGGTGGTAGGCTACATTGATGTGCTCCGCCACATCATAGGTCGCGACTACTGGGAGGGACTCCGCGTGGTGCCCATCGTCATGGCGGCGGAAATTCTCATGGGCATTTATTTCAACCTCTCGTTTTGGTACAAACTCATTGACCGCACCATTTGGGGCGCATGGTTCTCGGGCATCGGTTGTGCGGTGCTGATTGCCGTGAACGTCGTCTTCGTACCGCAATATGGCTACATCGCTTGCGCTTGGGCGGGCTTCGCCGGCTACGGAACGGCCATGGTGCTCTCTTATTTCGTGGGCCAACGATATTATCCGATTGCCTATCCCTTGCGAAGCATTGGCGGCTACGTGCTCATCACGCTCATCTTCTTTGCCGTCATGCAGGGGGCTGAAGCCTACATACCGCAACTCGGACTGCGCCTTTTGGTGAACACGGCGTGCATCGTGCTTTTCGTGGCGCACACGGTCCACTACGACTTTCCTCTATCGAACCTTCCCGTTGTGGGAAAATATTTCAGAAAATGACCCAAGACTTTCTTTCTGCCGAACTTCCCTGCGGCCTTCGCGTCATCTACGAACGGACGGACTCGCCCGTGGTTTATTGCGGCATCGTAGTGTGTGCAGGAACGCGCCACGAAGAGGCGCAAGATGCAGGAATGGCCCATTTCATCGAACATATGTCGTTCAAAGGCACGGCACGCCGGCGCTCTTTCCACATATCGAATGCGCTGGAGCGCGTGGGCGGCGACCTCAACGCCTACACGACAAAACAGGAAACGGTCTACTACGCTACAGTGCTGAAAGAGGATTTCTCCCGTGCGGCGGACTTACTCACGGACATCGTGTTCCACAGCACGTTTCCGCAACAGGAAATAGACAAAGAGGTGGAAGTGATTTGCGACGAGATAGAAAGTTATCGCGACTCGCCTTCCGAACTGATCTTCGACGAATTTGAACAGATGATGTACGATGGTCAGCCGCTTGGAAGGGACATCTTGGGCGAGGCTGCGAGACTTCACGAATACACGACTGCCGATGCGCTGCGCTTCACGCAGCGTTGGTACCGCCCAGAGAATTGTGCGTTTTACATCTACGGCGACGTGGACTTTCAGCGTGCCGTACGTACGCTCGAAAAGTTGCTTCCGGCGACGGATTTTGCCGATTCCATCGCAGAAAAGCCCGCTTTCAACGCTCCCGTGCCTTGCACAGAAAAGCAGGAACGGCGCGTGGATAAGGGTACGCACCAGGCACACGTTTTGATGGGCGCTCCGACCTTCGGTGCGCAGGACAGCCGCCACTATGCGCTCGTGTTGCTTAACAACCTCTTTGGCGGTCCGGGCATGAGTTCACGCCTTAACGTGAGTCTGCGCGAAAAGGCGGGATTGGTCTACAGTGTGGACTCCTATCTGAACACTTATCCCGACACGGGCTTTTGGAATGTATACTTTGGCTGCGATGCCCACGACGTGGAGCGCTGCCGTCGCCGCGTGCTCCGCGAGATGGAGCGCCTTGCCACGACACGACTAACGGAGGCGCAACTCGCGAGGGCGCAGAAACAACTTTGCGGACAAATTGGCATCAGCACAGATGCGTCGGAAAGTTATGCGCTAGCACTCGGCAAGACATTCGCCCACTACCGCCGCCATCGCGACGTGCAGCAGATTTGCGAAAAGTTGCGCGCCGTGACCGCCGCAGAACTGCAAAGCGTGGCGGAGGAAGTTTTCCGCCCGGAATGGCTCACCACGCTCATCTACGAATAGCCATGATGCTCTGTGCCGACACCATCAAAGAGAAAGCACTTGCGCTGGGCTTTTCAGCCTGCGGCCTTGCCCCTGCCGAACCTGTGGCGAGCGAAAGAGCGGAAGAGTATCGCCGATGGTTGGCGGATGGGAAGCATGCCGACATGGACTACTTGGCACGAAACGTGGACAAGAAGCTCGATCCTCGATTGCTTGTGGAAGGGGCGCATACCGTGGTATCTTTAGCGGTAAACTACTTCACAAAGGAAGGCAGCATGAAGGACGAAAATCCCGATGAAACCGACAATAATGCATGGCATCTGGCCCGCTATGCACGCGGTACGGACTACCACGAGGTGGTAAAGGATATGCTCCGCCACTTAATGGCCGACTTAGGACTTGAAGAAGGCCGCGACGGTCGCTGCTTCGTGGACACAGCACCGGTGGACGAGAAATACTGGGCGGTGCGCTGCGGACTGGGGTGGCGAGGACGCCACTCGCAACTCATCATGCCCGGAGCAGGAAGTTTTTTCTTCCTCGGCGAACTCATTCTCACACACGAAGCCGACCGTTACGACGAGCCATTGAAAAATCGCTGCGGTTCGTGCCACGCTTGTCTCGACGCCTGTCCCACGGGTGCGCTCTTGGGCGACGGGACGCTCGATGCCCGCCGATGCCTTTCGTACTTGACGATAGAGAAGCGCGGAGAACTTCCTGAGGGCACGGGAGAGAAAATGGGAACGTGCTTTTATGGTTGCGACCGCTGCGCAGAGGCTTGCCCGTGGAACGTGCGCTTTGCCCACAACACCGAGGTGGAAGAGCTGAAGCCACGCCCCGCCATAGAAGAGATGACGCCTGCCGACTGGGAAATGCTGAGCGTGGAGCGCTACCGCGAACTTTTCCGCAAAAGTGCGGTGAAAAGGGCAAAATTTGAAGGCTTGCAGCGAAACATCCAAGCCTTGAAGGAAGCACGGAAATTATAGTAAAACGTCTTATATGGCGAAAAAAGTCCCTTTCCATCGGTATATTTCCGATGGAAAGGGACTTTTTCTATGATTGACGTGAGCTAGTGTTATGCTTGCGGCGTCTGCAAGCCACAGTCTTCAAGAAGTTTGATGGCGTCGACGTATTGCGCAATGCCCACGGCCACTTCCTTTGCAGCTTTCATGGCAAGTACAACGGTTTGCGGGCGGTGAACGACGTCGCCACCGGCAAAGACGCCGCGGCGAGTGGTCATACCCATGGGACGTTCGCCTACAATGACGTAACCCTTCTCGTCTGTTTCGATGCCCGTGGTTGTGCTAACAATGCGGTTTGCCGGACGCGAGCCGATGGCAAGGAACACGCGACCGAACTCCTCAACGCGTTCGCCTTCGGGGGTGGAAAGACGGATGGCGCGTACACGGCCTTTGGCGTTGGCGAGGAATTCGAGCGAATTGGTTTGCCACATGAATTTTACGCCTTCTGCTACGGCTTCCTCATATTCGCTCTGGTTGGCGGGCATGTCGGCTTGCGTGCGGCGGTAGATGACCGTCACGTCGGCACCGAGGCGGCGTGCGGTACGGGCCGCATCCATCGCTACATTCCCTGCACCGATGACGGCTACTTTGTCGCCTTCGCGGAGCGGAACCATCTCGCGAGGAAGTACGCCTTCGACGTAAGCGTTGACGTTATGGAGGAAGTCGGTACTCTGCGTGACGCGTTTCAAGTCGGCACCGGGTACGTTGAGATTTTGCGGCAGCGCTGTGCCGGTTGCCATGAAGATGGCATCGAATCCATCGGCAAAAAGGCTGTCGATTGTCACGCCCGACTCGGGAGAACCCACAAGGCAGTTGCGAATGAAGTTCACACCGAGGGCTTCAATCTTCTCGACCTCGTTGCGCACCACAGCCTTGGGCAGACGATACTCGGGAATGCCGTACATGAGCACGCCGCCTAGTTCGGCCTGGCCTTCGAAGATGGTGACATGAAAACCTTGACGGGCGAGGTCGCCAGCTACGGTGAGTCCGGCGGGTCCAGATCCGATTACAGCTACCTTGCCGCGTGTTTTCTCGGCAAGACGTTCGTGGGTGAGGTGCATGTCGGCATCGAATTGGGCAATGAAGCTCTCCAGTTTGCCCACTCGCACGGGGCGTCCCTTCTTGCCGAGCACACAGTGGCCTTCGCATTGCTTCTCGTGAGGACAAACGCGGCCACAGATGGCGGGAAGGTTGGTCTTTTCGTGAAGCACGTTCATGGCTTCGCCCATGTTGCCCATGGAAAGGGCGTGGATGAAGTCGGGAATATTGTTCTCGATGGGACAACCTTTCTTGCACTGCGGCACTTTGCAGTGGAGGCAACGCTTGGCCTCGTCGATGGCTTCGCGCATGGTGTACATGCGGTTCACTTCCTCAAAGTAGGTAAGCACTTCAGGCTCGGGAGCCGTAGTTGCGGGGGAGGAAGGGGTTGCGATGTGCTTGTCTGTTTCCATTAACAGAAGGATTTCTTGGTTTTGAAACGTCCGCAGCCTGAGCGCAAGGGATGCGCTGCAGACTGCGGACGCTATAAATTTCAGATTTACGACTTTACTTCACCGCTTCGATGAGTTCGTCCACGGTGACTTCGCGCTGCTCGCCAGTAGCCATATTCTTGAGCGAAACAGTACCGTTGGCGAGTTCTGTTTCGCCTACGAGGGCCACGAAAGGCACTTGGTGAGCGTTGGCATAGCTCATCTGCTTCTTCATCTTCACGCTGTCGGGGTAAACTTCTGCGGAGATGCCGGCGTTACGTACGGCGGCAGCGAGACGGAGGCAGCGAGCGGCTTCCTTGGCACCGAAGTTGATGAAAAGAAGACGTGCGCCGGAGTTCGTTTCGGCGGGATAGAGATCGAGTTGCGTGAGCACGTCGTAGATGCGGTCGGCACCGAAACTGATGCCTACGCCGCTGAGTCCGGGAAGGCCGAAGATGCCGGTGAGGTTGTCGTAGCGACCGCCGCCAGTGATGGAACCTATCTGCACGTCGAGGGCTTTCACCTCAAAGATGCAGCCGGTGTAGTAGTTAAGACCGCGTGCAAGGGTGAGGTCGAGGTCTATCTCGTTGCGGAGTTGGCTTTCCTGGAGTGCTTCGAGCACGAAGGCCACCTCGTCAACGCCTTTGAGGCCCGTTTCGCTTGAAGCGAGCACTTGGCGCATGGTGGCAAGCTTTTCTTCGTTCGTTCCCTGGAGTGCGATGATGGGCTGGAGCTTTTCGACAGCCTCTTCATTGAGACCTACAGCGCGGAGTTCTTCGTTGACCTTATCGAGTCCTATCTTGTCGAGCTTGTCGATGGCCACGGTGATGTCCACGATCTTGTCGGCAGCGCCGATGGTTTCGGCAATACCGGTGAGGATTTTGCGGTTGTTGATTTTAATGCTCACACGAATGCCGAAACGGGTGAACACTTCGTCGACAATCTGCATGAGTTCCACTTCGTTGAGCAAAGAGTCGGAACCTACTACGTCGGCGTCGCACTGATAGAATTCGCGATAGCGGCCTTTCTGCGGACGGTCGGCACGCCATACGGGCTGTATTTGGTAACGCTTGAAGGGCATTTGCAGTTCGTCGCGGTGCTGAACGACGTAGCGTGCGAAGGGTACGGTGAGGTCGTAACGAAGTCCCTTTTCGGAAAAGCGCGAAGCGAGCTGGGCGGAAGTTTTTTCGGCATATTCTTCCGTGGTAGCGCCGTGCTTGAAGTCGCCTGAGTTGAGAATCTTAAAGAGGAGTTTGTCGCCTTCCTCGCCATACTTTCCCATGAGGGTGGAGAGGTTTTCCATGGCGGGAGTCTCTATTTGGCGGAAGCCGTAGAGGGCATAGACTTCGCGTATGGTGTTGAATATGTAGTTTCGGCGCGCCATTTCGACGGGACCGAAGTCGCGTGTGCCTTTGGGGATGCTGGGTTTTTGTGCCATATGTTTAAAAGAATGTGGGTTTAAGGGATATAACCCGAATGTTTCGGCGGCAAAGTTACGAAAAAGTAGCGGATTTTTACTTTTCGGCGCTTAAGGGGCTGTGTCTTTGTGGGGTGGAAGTTGCAAGAAAACTTTTTGGTAAGGAGTAAAAGCACAAAAAAGCTCTTTGCTGAAGTAGCAAAGAGCTTTGAATTTCTTTATTTACAACCTTTGGCTTAGGCGAGCTTGTTGACGTGAGTCATAACGCTGCTCTTGATGTTAGAAGCCTTATTCTTGTGGATGAGGTTGTTTTTGGCGAGCTTATCCAGCATCTTCTGCACCTTCGGCAGAAGTTCTACGGCAGCTGCTTTGTCAGTCGTAGCACGGAGCTTACGTACTGCGTTACGCATGGTCTTAGCGTAATATCTGTTGTGCAGTCTGCGAGACGCCGTCTGACGAATTCTTTTTACAGATGATTTGTGGTTTGCCATTATTTCTTTTTTCTTTTTATTTAGTAGTCCCTAGGAGAGTCGAACTCCTCTTTAGAGAATGAAAATCTCTCGTCCTAACCGATAGACGAAGGGACCAAGCCGTTGTTTGTGTTTTGCTTCGTGAGGTGTTGTGCCTCATTTGCGAGTGCAAAGGTACGGTCTTTTGTTATTCCCACCAAGCCTTTCCCCTATTTTTTTTCGAAAAAAGTGATTTTTCTGCTTCCAAGCCCCATTTTCGGGGCTTTCGAGGGCGTTTTGCCTAACTTTGTATGGAGCAAAGTGCGTCAAAGCTATGCACTCGTCCGCAGCAGTCTTTACACTGCCGCGTGCCTCACGAACGACATTTTTACTCCTTATTATATATAACGCCTCTAAAATCCCAACATTCCGATACAGCTATGAAGTCGAAAGCAATTGTACTGACCACTTTGCGTTATGGCGACGAGCAACTGATTGTAGACTTGCTCACCGAAGCGCGCGGATGCGTCACGATGATGGTGCGCATAAGCCGTTCGCGACGCGCACAGGTTCGCCACACGCTATTCCAGCCGTTGGCGCTGCTGGACGTGGAGTGGAACGACCGTCCTACGGCGCAGTTCCAACGCCCGAAGGCGGTGCAGTCGGCTTATGCTTTCACTTCCCTACCCTACGACCCTTACAAATCGGCCATGGCGCTTTTCCTCGCAGAGTTTCTCCACTATGCTGTGCGGACGGAGAGCGATGCGCGCGGCGTTTTTGCGTTTGTAGAGAAAAGCGTGGAGTGGCTGGACGAGAGTGAGCACGACTTTTCGAATTTTCACATCGTGTTCCTGCTGCGCCTCACACGGTTCTTGGGTTTCATGCCGAGCGTGGAGAATTTCTCCGCAGGAACATGGTTCGACATGCGCTCATGTACGTTCACCGCCACAAAACCTATGCACGCCGACGTACTTGAACCGCGCGACGCTGCCCTTGTGCCGCTCATTTTGCGCATGCGTTATGGCAATATGCGTGTGTTTCGCTTCAACGGTGCAGAGCGAACACGCCTTTTAGAGCTGATCAACACGTTTTACAGACTGCACCTTCCGTCCTTCCCTGAACTAAAATCGCTCGCCGTTCTGAAGCAAATATTTTAATGGCTTGAATATCAAGCATGTGCAGTCCCAAAACAAATTCCATCGTTTGGGACAAAAATTCCAAGGCTTGGAATTTTAATTTCAAGCCTTGGAATTTTAATTTCAAGCCTTGGAATTTTCGCGAAATGCCGTTGCGCGAAAACAATTCCGCAGATACGTCAACCCCGAAAGGTAGAAATATCTGCGGAACCATACATTATATATAATAAGAGCGTCAGCTACGAATGCGCTGACCGACGCCACGTCATTTTACCTCCTTGACGAGATAAACATAAGTGGGAAGGTGATCGGAGTAGCCGTTGAGCCAAACGCCGCCGGCGTGGGTGCGGAGAGGACTACCCTTGTAGCGGCCTTCCTGCTGGAGGAGATAGTCGCGGAGGAAGATTTCGTTGCGGTAGAACTTAAGCGTGGAACGGTCGTTGCCGATGAAGTTGCCGGAAAGAATAATCTGGTCGAAAAGATTCCACTTACCGTCGTAGAGAAGTGTGCCCTGACCCACCTTATAAAGCGTGTTGTACCAAGGGTTGAAGAGATCCGTGGCGTTCTTCACGTCCTTCTGATTGCTGACGCAGCCGAGGGCGTGCGTTATGCTGCGATTGTTCGGATCGTCGTTAAGGTCGCCCATGATAATAACCTTTGCGTCCTTATTTTCCTTCATCAGCGCATCCTTAAGGAGGCGAACCTGATAGCCGGCACGCTCACGGGCAGGACTTGAAGCGCCACGCGAAGGCCAGTGGTTGACGATGACGTAAAGCGGTTCGCCGGCAAGTTTGCCTTCGACCACGAGGAAGCCACGGGTGATGTAGGTCGTGTCGCCTTTAAGCTCCGTCTCGGCCTGTACCTTGCCATTGGCATCCACAGTGAAGCCCATAAGGGGATCTTCCACATTGCCCGTAGTAGAATAATAGAAGGGGACAATCATGCTGCGCACCACCTGAAACATTTTAGGATTGTAGAGCAATGCACACTCAATGCCGCGACGGTCTACGCCGGGGTAGTCCACGTATTTCCAGCCGCGGCTTGCGAGCGAGGGCTGCTTGAGGAGGTCGTCAAGCGCGTTGGAGTTTTCGACTTCCGAGACGCCCACGAAGGCCGGGCCTGCGGGGAGCTTGTCGGTGCAGAGTTCGGAAAGCACACGCGCCATGTTGTGGAGTTTGGCTTCGTATTTCATCTTTCCCCACTTCATGGTGCCGGAGGGAAGATATTCGTAGTCGTTCTTTCCGGCGTCGTGGAGCGTGTCGAAAAGGTTTTCGAGGTTATAGAAAGCCGCGCCGTAGAGCGCATAGCGTTTCTGCTGCTGTCCGTGAGTGGTAAACGAACAGAGCGTGGCCACACAGAAGAGAAGCGCGGCGAACGGGAGGAAAATCTTTTTCATATAGGGGTATGGATGTTTATACTATTATATATAGAAGCTGAAGTATGCGCAGAAATTACGTAAACAGCAGCGCTTTCAACAGCCTCAGAGCCGTACGGCACGGCAAATTTCTTAAAAAAAACTGACAAAAACGCACTACGCACGACGATTCGCTTATGTTTTAGCACAATTGTAATAAGGCTACGTGGGATTTTTCGTAATTTTGCCGACGTATCGAAGGTCAAGAATCCTTCTGTATTCTGAAAATAACTTTAATCACTCTTTATTCCCTTACGTCGTAAACGACAGAAACACAGGTCTTCACGAAAGACCGGTGCAGCCCGCACGTTTTGCGGAGGCAACGAAACAAAACGTTTATTATCGGCGGAAGGTCCAATCCTTATTTATGAGAAAAGGTGTAAAACTGACGGCAGCCGCATTGCTCCTCGCCACTGGTGCATGGGCACAGGCCCCCGTCGACACGTTGCAAGCCGACAATTCCGACTTCACGTTCACCGAATCGCAGCTCGACGAAGACAACGACGCCGCACAGACCGTGGCTTCCATCTCCTCGTCGAAGAGCGACCCCTACCTCTCTGAGGTGGGCTACCTCTTCAGCCCCATGCGTTTCAGAGTGCGCGGCTTCGACAACATGTACAACAACTACTACATGAACGGTCTGCAGCTCAACGACCTCGAGATGGGTCGCTTCAGCTACAGCATGGTAGGCGGCATGAACGACGCCACGCGCAACCAGGAAGGCGTTTCGCCTTACGAGTACAACCGCTTCGGCATTGGCGGAGTGGGCGGTGCGACGAACGTCAACACCCGCGCCAGCCAGTTTGCCCAAGGCAACAAGCTCACGCTCTCGGGTTGCAACCGCAACTACGTGGCACGCGGCATGTACAGCTATGCCACCGGACTCTCTTCCAAAGGCTGGGCCTTCGCCGGACTCGTAGGCTACCGCTGGGGCCAGAACGGTAACATTGAGGGAACGTTCTACAACTCCCTCTCCTACTTCCTCTCCGTAGAAAAGCGTTTCGGCACGAAACACGCCCTCTCGCTCGTCACCTTCGGTTCGCCCACCGAGCGCGGACAGCAGGGTGCCTCCACCGAAGAAGCCTACTGGCTTGCCAACTCCCACTACTACAACCCCAACTGGGGTTACCAGAACGGCAAGAAGCGCAACTCGCGCGTGGTCAACGACTACGAGCCTACCGCCATCCTTACCTGGGACTGGAAAATGCGCGACAACATGAAGCTCACCACCGCCGCCGGCTTTAAGTACGCCATGTACTCCTCCACCGCCCTCGGCTGGAACGGCAACGCCTACGACCCGCGCCCCGACTACTACAAGAATCTCCCCTCTTCGGCCTTCAACGTATATGACGGCACCGTGCCCAACGAATGGCAGCTCAACGAGTGGAACATCATGTACGATGCTTGGCAGAACAAGGAACACCGTCAGATCGATTGGGACCGCATGTACGCCGTGAACCGCCTGGCCGCCGCACAGGGCGACGAAACGCTCTACTATCAGGAGCGCCGTCACAACGACCAGATGGTGGCCGCCTTCAGCACCGCCTTCAACCACGAAGTCAATGCCCATCACAAATACACCGTGGGCTTGCAGCTCAACTCCACCAAGGGCATGCACTACAAGACGATGGCCGACATGCTCGGCGGCACACGCTACACCGACATCGACAAGTTCGCTGCCAACGACTACGGCATCAACAGCCAGGAGGCACAGAACGACCTCAACAATCCCAACCGTCAGATTGGCGAAGGCGACAAGTTTGGCTACAACTACAACATCTTCGTAGACAAGGCCCGCGCCTACGGACTCTACCAGTACAACGAAGGCATTTGGCAGTACAACCTCCAGGCTTTTGCCGAAGGTACGCTCATGGAGCGCGAAGGCCTCATGCGCAACGGCCGTGCCGCCGACAATTCCTACGGCAAGAGCGGCAAGGCTTCGTTCCTCGGCGGTGGCGGACGCTTCGGCATCACCATGCGTCCCAACGGCTCACACGTCCTCAGCCTCAACTTTGGTGCTGAGAGCAACGCGCCCCTCGCCCGCAACTCGTTCGTTGCTCCCCGTATGCAGAACGACTTCGTGAACAACCTGACCAACGAGCAGATTGTCAACGCCGACCTCTCTTACACCTTCCGCTTCGGCAACTTCACTGGTAAGGTAGCCGGCTACTATGCACGCTTCAACCACTGCGTGGAACAGACCGCCTTCTACAACGACGACGAGTCGCGCTTCACCTACCTCACCATGACCGGTGCCGACCGCGAACACTACGGCGTGGAAGCCGCCTTCAAGTATCAGGTGACCTCCAACTTTGCCATCAACCTCGTGGGCACTTACGGCGAAGCCAAATACGTGAACAACCCCTATGCTCAGGTTGCTTACGAAGGTTCAAACGCCTCCACGCTCCAGGAAATCAACACCTGGCAGAGCCCCAACGCTCAGAAGAGCATGCCCCTTCGCGTTCTTGCCAAGGGCGCACGAGTTAGCGGCACGCCCCTCGGTGTGGTAAGCCTCGGCTTCGACTACAACGTGAACGGATGGTTCTTCAGCGCCAACCTCAACTACTACGACCGCGTGTACATCGACTTCAGCGAATACCGTCGCTTGAGCAACATCATTTCCTACTCGCGCACCTCGCAGACTACTGTTGACGCTAACGGCAACACCATCACGACTTACAACTACTTCCGCTGCGACAAGAACGGTACTTACAGCAAGGACAAGACCTACGACCAGGCCTACCTCGAGAGAAACGGCGGCATCGCCTTCGACGAGAACGGCAACATGGTTGAGACCCACTATGCCAAGCAAGAGAAGGCCAAGGGCGGCTTCATGCTCGACGCCTCCATCGGTAAGTACATCCGTCTGAAGAAAGGAAAGAGCTTGAGCATAAACCTCACCGTTCAGAACATCACCAACAACCGCAACCTCAAGACCGGTGGTTACGAGCAGAACCGCTCCGACTACTACACTACGGGCGAAGCGCGCAACTACGTATTCTCGCGCAATGCGAAGTACTACTACGCCAATGCGATCAACGGCTTCCTGAACATCGGTTTCAAGTTCTAAGCAAACAACACCATATCTCTTAGTAAACATTACTATGAAACTTAAACAACTATCCATCATAGCTCTCTGCGCAGCAAGCCTGTTTGGTGCACAATCGTGTATGAACGATTTCGACGCGCCCAACACCGACAATGTGCTTGTGACCAGCCCCACCGACATAGGCGAGGTGAACAGCACCATCCTTGAGGTGAAAGAGAAGTTCTGCGCAAACAGCAACAAGGCCGACTACATGCGCAACGCCTCAAACTTCTATACGAAGGTGGCTGAAGACATCATCATTGAAGGTGTGGTTTGCGCCAACGACATCAGCGGCAACCTCTACCAAACCCTCCTTCTGCGCAACATCGACACCTCCAAGGCCGAAGGCGACGCTGCCCGCGACCAAAGCATCGTAATCGGCATAAAGACCACGGCGCTCTATCCCTTCTTCGCTTTGGGCCAGCGCGTGAAGATCAACTTGAAAGGTCTCTACACGGGTGTCTACAGCAAGGTGCCCCGCATAGGCCAGCCCACCCTCTCGTCCTACGGCAACATTAACCTTGGTGCCATGGACATGGAACTGGTCAAGACCAACATCCAGCTTGTGGGAACTCCCGACACCACTGTGGCTGAGTGCAAGCCCGTTGACCTCACGGACGCCGACGGCGATGCATGGCTTCGCGCTTCTGCCAACAAGACCTACCAGAACACCCCCATGCTGGGCACCGTGCGCGGTACCATCAAGGAATACAGCACTGCCCTCGAAAAGGGTACTGCAACGGGTGTGGTAAACAAAGTGGAAAGCCTCTCTGCCAACGGCAAGAAGATTTTCGCCCCCTACGAACTGCACGACGACGGCTACGGCGTGGACCGCACCATCCAGTTGGCCAGCAACAACTCCACTGTGGCTTTGCGTACTTCCACGAAGAACCGCATTTCCTACCTCGAGTTGCCCTCCGATGCCCGTTCCTACACTGGCGTACTCAGCTACTACGACTCTTGGCAGGTGCAGCTCCGCGACACCACAGACATCTCAAAGAACTAATTATCCTTTAACCATAATACTCCAAACACAACATGAAGAAATTCATATCTCTCTTCGTTGCAGCAGCAGCCCTCACGTTGGGTTTCACTGCCTGCGAGGACGTTCCCGCTCCCTATAGCATCATTCCCACAACTCCCGACGGCGATGGCGGCAACACCGCAGAAGCCAAGGGTAGCGGTTCGCTTGCCGATCCTTACAACTGCGTGAAGGCCAACGAAATTGGCGAAGCACTCGCTTCAGGCGCCAGCACCGACACGATGGTTTACATCAAGGGCATCGTTTCTTCCATCAAGGAAGCCTACAGCACCAACTACGGCAACGCCTCCTTCTACATCTCCGACGACGGCAACACCACCAACCAGTTCTACGTTTACCGTGCCCTTTACCTCGGCAACGTGAAGTACACTGAAGGCAAGGCCAACATTCAGGTAGGCGACACGGTGTGTGTCTACGCCAAGATTACCAACTACATGGGCAACACCGTCGAAACTGTCCAGAACGAAGGCTACCTCTACTCCCTCAACGGCAAGACTTCCGACGGCGGCAGCAGCACGCCCACAACAGGCGAAGCTACTGGCGACGGCACGGCAAGCAATCCTTTCAACAGCGTTGCAGCCAACAACTACGTGTCTTCACTCGCTGCCGACGTAGCCTCTGACGATGTAATCTACGTGAAGGGCAAAATTTCTTCCGTAAAGGAGCAGTACTCCACTAACTACGGCAACGCCTCCTTCTACATCTCCGACGACGGCTCCACCACGAACCAGTTCTACGTGTTCCGCGCCCTCTACCTCAACAACGTGAAGTACACCGAAGGCACCAACATCAAGGTTGGCGACGAGGTAGTAGTTTGCGGTAAGGTCGTAAACTACAAAGGCAACACCCCCGAAACGCTTCAGAACGAGGCTTACCTCGTTTCGCTCAAGAGCAGCGAAGTGACCCCCGACCCCACGCCCGACACGCCCTCTGCCGACGTTGAAGGAACCACCTACACCGCAATATCGTTTGGCGCAGCCAACGGCGTATCTCTCGAAACTATCACGCTCCCCGACGGCACCACGCTGACGTTCGACGGCGGTGGCAACAGCAACACACCGAAGTACTACGACAACGGCGCAAGCGTTCGTATGTATCCGAAGAACTCCTTTGTGATTAACTCTTCGAAGAAAATTGAGAAAATATTCTTGACCTGCTACCAGTACAACAGCGACATCTACAACGCAAGCGGTGAACTCACCGTCACGTCAGGTACAGTATCAACAAGCGGCAACATTGTGGCCATTAGCGGCATCAACGCTACAAACAACACCATCACGGTTTCGCCTACAGCCACAAGCGGCGTAGCAAGCCAGTTGCGCTTCACTTCCATCACCATCAAGTACGCCGAATAACGCTTTAAGCTCGAAACTTTTTAGTATTTGAAATAAGAAACCGTTGTTGCGCTCAAGTACTCTTGAAAGCAACAACGGTTTCATTTCGCTTTTCAGCCTTTTTAGAATGAACCTCCTTAAATACCTTTTCCTTCTCCTCTTTGGCCTCACCCTTGCCGCTTGCGGCGATGACGACGAAGGCGGAAGCAACCCCAATCCCTCCCCCACCCCGAGCAAAACGGACAAACGCATTGTAAGCCGTTTGGAAACGCCGAACATCCCCGAGGACAATGCCATCATCGTGTCGCATTGGACCGTGGAGAACGGCGACAGCGTGATGACCTACTGTCTGCAATACGACGCCCAAAAGTACCACTCCAAATGGGTGGCTTTCCGCTTTGACGGTGTCACCGCCAAAAAGGCCGTAGGCCGTAGCGGCGATTTCCAAGACGACCCTTCCCTCACTACCGATCTCTACATCGGAAGCAATAGCTTTTGGGGCTACGACCGCGGACACCTCTGCGCTTCTGAGGACCGCGTCTACTCTACCCAAGCCAACAAAAACACGTTTTACATGTCCAACATGTCGCCCCAAATCAGTTCCTTCAACCAAGGCTACTGGGTGACCCTCGAAGGACAAATACAGAAATTGGGCCGCGACCGCACATTCTGCGACACACTCTACGTGGTAAAAGGCGGAACCATCCGCGACGGACAAATCAAGACCTACGTGGAGCGCCCCAACGGGAAGAAGGTGGCCGTGCCTAAATACTACTTCGTAGCGCTCCTTAAGGTGAAGAACAACCAGTACAGTTCCATCGGCTTTTGGTTGGAACACAAAGAGGTGAACTACTCCTACGAGAAGCAAGCTCCTCTCTCCGTCTTCAAGGAAACCGTGGTCACCATCGACGACTTGGAGCAAAAGACCGGCTTCGATTTCTTCCACAACCTTCCCGACAACATCGAAACGCCTGTTGAAAAACTCAAGGAGCCTGCCGCTTGGGGCATTCAGTAATCCTAGACACATACAATGCAGCATGTTCTGTAAGGTCAGTCAACTCAGAGAGAGAGAGGACCCCATGCGCTATTATACCCACTCACTACGCAAAAAGTTCCGCGAGAAGAGCTATTTCTCTTCTTGCGGAACTTTCAGTTTTGAATGGCTATGATTCAACTACTGTTCTACGCCTCTTCCTTTACAATCCACTCGCCGATGGTGCGCTGGGCGCTGTCGTAGTTTACGCCC
>CAVALA010000042.1:0-23269 GCA_963589615.1 Prevotellamassilia timonensis | reverse complement strand
GTGACAGCAAGATGTACAAACTTCGGTGAAATGCGCGCGTGCGCGCGCACGCGAGGGGGCGGTAGTACCGAAATGTTCGGGTGGGAGAAGATGTAAAGTTCTGTGAATTTTGAGATGGGTGCTCAACGTGTTGAGTTGGGAGGTAATTTTGATTTGCTGCCCTGCCATCACGAGACTTATGCGCGCCGCGGCAGCGTAATGCGCATAAGAGAAGGGCTAAGCACCTTCAAAGACGACTGGAGCGGCCTCGTTGTCTACAGGAACGGATATTGGTGTTGAAGGCTCTGGCTGTGGAGTGTCGGGGTCATCGTCGGACGTGTCGTCGATAAGTTCGTAGGTATCGATGGGATAGAGTCCCATTAGGCCAAAGTATTTCTTTACGGTGCCCTGGAGGTAAATGTGTTGGCCTAAGAGATCGGGATTGTCCACAAGATTGAGTTCTTCTCGCTCTTCGGAATTTGCTTTGAGCTGGCACGCAGCAAGCGGTGTGTCGTCGTCAATCTCTAGGGTATCGGCAATGACGATGTTGCTCCTCACTTCGCTTTCGGTGGGGAGCCCAATGGTGAACCCTTTTGAGGACGTTCCTGCGGCGTAGCCTACGATGTAGCAACGAACGGTGACATAGTCGCCGACTTCGGCATTGAGCAATTGCGACACGGTGAGGACACCGGACGTGTTGACCGTATCTGTTTTTTCAGTTTCATCAGTTTTTCCGGTTTCCTCAGGGAGTGCGATGTCGCCACATGAAGCAAAGAGACCTATGGTGAATAATAGGAAAATATATGATATGTGGTAAAGTCTTCTACTCACGTTGTTGGGTTTAATGGAGGTTGAGAAAGTTTACGCCTATTACGAATGACGATTGGTGCTTTGCAAACTTACACATTTTTCGGAAGTTACGAAAATAGCCGCCAGACGAATCTGCGGCTGATTGGTCTGGCGGCTATGAGGGTGATTGAGTAGGGACGTTATGCGTTGGCGGCGAAGAGTTCGGGCATGGGCACGCCGGAACGCAGATTGCGTATGAGTTCATTGGGGGTGCAACCGAAATAAAGGCGGCAGAAGCGGATGAAGTTACTCGGCGATGAGAAATTGTGGGCCTTCATGAGTTTCTTTACGGTCATCATGGGTTCCGCGGCTGTTTCGCGCACGGAATTGGCACGACGTTGCTGCATCCAACGATGAACGGACATGCCGAACTCGCGATTGAACTGCTTGTAGAAATTGGTGCGGCACATTCCGGTGCATTCGATGAGTTCGTCGATGGACTTGACCTTGTCGCAATATTTCATGATGGTGTTGCGGAAGTATTGTTCGCGGCAGATCAGGTTTCGGAAGAAGCCCAGAACTTTCGCCTCAGGGAACGATTGGAGCATGAGGTAGAACGACTCGTTGACTTTCTGCTCCATAAGCCACTGCGGCATTTGGTTGTTGCGTACGAGGTTGTAGGTGAAAAGGATGTACTCGCGAAATATGCCGTCTATGGCTAGAGGTTGTTGACTCTCGCCGATGTAGACGGTACACATCTTGTACATACGTGTGAGATATTCAGAGACTTCGTTGTTGAGTGCTCCGAAAGTATGGAGAAGAATGCTCGTTTCGCTGTCGCAACGCATGCTGAACGACTGGCTGAAAGGTACAAAGAGCATTTCGTTGGCAGTGAGATAACCCACACGTCCGTCAAGGGCGTACTTTGCCGAGCCTTTCAAGATGGTGACAATGTGGTTTTTCTGCATATTGCCTTTGGTGAGTTTTTCTCCGTTTTTCATGGAAAAGGCACGATAGCCTTCGAAACCGTTCATGAGGTCGGTGTTTCGGTGGGCTGTGGGCGAAAATTGCACATCGAGGCAGTTGAACGGTGCCTCGAGAGCGAGTTCTGCGGGATTGTTCATTTTCTCTCTTCTTTTTTTGTAAAAAATTGAAACTGTGAAGAGCAACGGACGTCAATAGTTTTTCGTTTGTACTTTACATCTGATAAGGAGGGCGGCATGTCACATGATTTATGCGCCGCAAAGCATACATGGACACTATACGTGCCAAGCTCTCTATATGACAAAAGGTAAAGCACTTCGTTGCAAAAACAGATTCAAACAAAAACGTCATGCAAATTGCTTTTTCGTACTTTATCCTGTGGACAAAGGATACAAAATGCAATCATGTAGGACGATTCTTACTTCTCTCTACTGCAAATGTATACAATTTTCGGAAAAAAGAGATGAAACGCTCTCGAAAAATCCGGTTTTTTATGGATTATAAGACACAAAGTGTTGTATTTTACACAAACTCGTACGTAACAGAACCTGCGCACATACCGATTGCAAACAACAGGGCGAAACGAGCAGCCTTTGGAGAATTGGTGAATTAGCTGAATATAATACAGAAAATCCAGCAATGCGCCATATGGTACATTGCCGGATTTAGTTATGCGATTTCATTTATCGTGAAAACTTCACGCTTTGTCCGTCCACCTGAAGGATGTAGGTGCCATGAGGCAGACTCGCTGTGGAGAGATATAGCACGCTTTGTGACTTTGGTACAGAAAGTTGACGAACGAGCATGCCGGATGCGTTGTAGACACGCAAGGGACTATGCACGCCGGAGGTTGCGAAAAGGATTTCGAGGTTTCCATCGTGACCCACGTTCACGCTGAAAGTTGAGGCAGAAGAAGAGACCGGCGACTGTATGCCTTGCGTTTCAAGAATATACTTCAGTCCGGCCCAAGCATCGAGTTTGCCACGTCCCCAATGGGCCTGATCCGTGGGGTTTAGCCCTTCGGTACAACTATGGTTTAGTACGTCTCGAATCTGCTCGGGTGTGAGCGTCGGATTGGCTTCAAGCCAAAGCGCCACAGTGCCTGCCACAAAAGGCGAAGCCATGGAAGTTCCCTGCATGTAGCCCCAGTAGGATGTGTGGCCGTTCTGCTCCAGATAGCCAGCAATGGCTTCGCTAGAGAGGCTGGTAGAGTTGCCGTTGAGACAAGAAATGAGTACGCAACCCGGAGCGCAGACATCGGGCTTCATACGTCCGTCGGGCAAGGGACCGGCAGCGGAGAATGAGGAGATGGCACCAACGGTCTCGTCGAGGGTGACGGACGATGAGCCTTCGGGCGAATAGGACTTGCGCGTGGTGTAGGAACCTACGGTGATGATGCGTTTGCCCGTTCCACCAATCTCGGCTACGGTGCAGTCGGTGTTGCCGGGCGTGAAGCCTTCGTTGGTCTCGTCGTTGAACTGCACGTACGAGTCGTCTGCCCAAGCGTGAACTTTGCTTTCGGCCGATGCTGGCTCAAGGTAGAGTGCTACGGCGTAACCAGCTCGCATACTGGTGAGGCCGAGTGAGACATAGGCATGCGGACGGGAGTTGAGCGGATTGACTTCGGTCACTACGGTAACGGAACCTTTGGCGTTGCGGGTGGTGATGTTGTAGGTGTCGGTGGTGGCTGTGGTGAGTGCATCGATGAGCGGCGACTGGTCCACTACTTCTCCCGTAGAAATCTTGACGATGCGAAGCTGCACTTTGAAAGCTTGGTCTTTGGTGCCCCAAATGTCGAGTTCACCGCCAACATCGAGTGTGGAGAGCGACGATTTATAGGCAATGAGGGCAGTGATGGGTGTACCGTCGGTAGCAGCCACATGAATGGGGTCTGCGCCGAAGTTTCCGGCAGAGCCTACGATGATGCGCCCCTCGCCTTGAAGGGCATCGGTGAGAGCGTCGAAAGTGGAAGTTCCATCGTGCGGACCTATGGGGGTGCCGAGACTGAGATTGACCACACAGGGTTGGTTGTTGGCCTTGGCATAGTCGAAAGCATAAGCCACGCCTTCGGCAATGCTGACATTGTCCGTAGTAGCGTTTTTCTTGCTGACCATGACGATGTCGGCCTCGGGCGCTACCCCACCCCATCCATTTCCGCAATCGCGTCCGGCAGCAATGCCTACGACGTGTGAACCATGGGAGGAGGTGGTGACGTCGCCTTCAGCTTCTTCCATCTGAGCGGCGGTGGTGAGTTCCGTTCCGTAGTTGTAAGCTGCGGGAGCGGGGCCTTTTTCGTAACTCTGTTCCCAAACGCGGCGAATGCGTGTGGTGCCGTTGGCATCGCAGTAGGCGGGCTGACGATAGTCAAACCCGGCATCTACCACGCCGAACACAGTGCCTTTGCCGGTGTAGGCTTTAGCGAGGTTCGTACCGTTGTGGATAAGGTCTACGCGGGCTTCGGGGATGGCTTTGTCAAGTTGGGCTGTGGCGGAACTGGCTCCTTCGACATAGGTCACTCCTTCGAGCGCTGCCACTTCAGCCACCTTGTCGGCAGGAATGCGTACGGTGAGGATGTTGCCCACATGGAGACGGACGCTTACGCCCATCTTTTCCAACGCCGTCACGACTTCGTCGCTGCTTACACGCAAGAAAGCGGAAACAGGAACTTCGGCAGAACGCGTGGCGCGGGTTTGGGAAAGTTGCAGTTGGAGTTTGGGAGAAATCTTAGTCACTTGCTGCGCAGAAACGGGAGCGGTGAGCGCGGCAAGGAGTATACAAGAGTAAAGATGCTTCATTTCTGGAGTTGGTTTCTTTTATGTATTGCAAAGGTACGGTTTTAGGGCGAAAGGCAGAGAAATGCGGATGCTTTTTCCTAGAATGAGAAAGACGTTTGTCTATATTTAATCACTTCTTTCTGTTCAATTCCTTTGCGAATCACCTGAAAGAAAAAGAGTTGCAATTCCGCGAGGCGAATTTGCAACTCATTTTCTATGTCTGAGAATCGATTATTTCACGACGACCTTGGAGGAGTGTCCGTCTACGCGAACCACGTAGACGCCTTTCGTAAGCTGAACGGCACCGTTACCGGTGAGTACGCCGACTTGCTTTCCGGAGAGGTCGTAGACTTCGGCTTTACGGTAAGCACCGCTAACGGAAAGCTGATTGCCGTTGACAAAAGCGTGTGCCGTGTTTTCCGCAACTTGCGCCTTAGAGATGCCGTCTGTTTGACCATTGGTGGTGACGGGAATGGTGTTGGCATTATAGACTACGCAGGTGAGCGGCGAATCGGTAATGTCGTTCACGAAGGCCACAATGTTCATATTGGCAGGAACGGCGTCAAGTTTTGCACCGGAATAGGTGGACTCTATCTTTTCAGGAATCTCATATTCAAAGGTCTTGGTGATGGTCTCACCCTCTTTGAGTTCTACAACTTCACCCCAAGTTCCAGTAAGGCATTGGCGCAAAGCATGGTTGTGGGTGTAGGCACTACCACCACCACTTTGATAGCCCACAATGCCATCTTGCGTGAGATAGACATTAACCGTGTGCTTGAGTTTATCAGATGCCACAGTGGGGAGATGATAGGTGTGCAAGACCACATCTACAGTACCCTTGCGAGTGGTTTCGTCGAAGTTGTTGTTTAGGCCCACGCTGATGTAGGGCTCTGTCTTGTCCTGAAGTATGATGCCAGGGATGAGTCCTTCTGCCAAGCCACCACCTCCATTGCCGAAGACTACTGTGGAGAGTCCGGATGTATAAGGTGCACGGTTTACCATGCCAGCTGGTGCATAGGAACTATTGGAATTGAAGAACCAAGAACCGAGAGAGAAACTTTCATTTAGGGCAAAGAGATCACCGCTTGTTCCGCTGAGATAAGTGTGGTGTGCCACTACAACGAAATCGTCTTCACGTCCCTTTACTGCGGCATTGATGGCCACATCGCCATCAGGACAGTTGCCACAAGCCTGACCGGTGAACTTTTCAAGGAGTATACGCTTCTTCATGTTGGCAGGATAAACGTAAATGTTTGATTCCTGCTTGTTGTCAGACTCATCAGCGTCGGTAGTTCCATTGACAGACGAAACATTCACCGTGAGTTTCATGTTGCCTACGCTCTCAGGTTTTACGTTTTCCAAGTAGAACTGATAAGACGTATTCGGAGTTACATTAAGACCGTTGTACTCGTGAGTCTCGGGGGCTGCATCGCCCACTTGCGTGGTGAAGGTAAGGGTGGTGATGGGCGTATTTCCGAAATTGTAGAGTTCTCCCAAAATACCATAGGATTGTGAAGCCTTATAGAAGTTTGTAGTGCTGAATGGTTTTACAACCACGTCGGCCACGGAGGGGGCACTGTCTACAATAAACTTAAGCACGGGAGCGCCATAACCCTTGGACGATACATCAATCCACGTGCCGTCGGCATAAGCCCAACTTGTACCTTCGGCAAAATCGTAAGTTTGGTCGTAAAGACAGGGTTTTCCGCCATTGGGCTCATTGAGCGTAAGCGTGTAACCTACGTAGAATTCAGAGCCGTCGAGTTCTATGGGAGAGGAGAATTTCAAGTCTAAATTGTTTCCTGCGCGATAGTTACTGGGAACTGTAACAGATGCTTCAGCCACAGGTGTACCGCCAAGTTCCTTGGTAAGGAATATCTTCGCATTGCTGACCTTACGGGTAGAAAGCATGGTGCGCACGCCAGAGATTTTGCGTCCTTTGAATGTGGCAGCTTTCGAAGCAGGAATGCGGATGGCTTCTCCGTAGGTGGCTTCGGTGGTACTGAAACCGACGCCCGTACTTTTGTTGATTTCAATGTTGTCATTGACGTAACCGATATAGGTCTGCGCCATAGTGCCGAGGGGAAGAAGGAGGCCTGCGGCCAACAACATTTTCTGAAGATTTGTCATTTTGGTTGAATTGAAATATGCGTGTTTTAGTCACAAAAAGTAAGAATCAGGCATGCAGCCCTATATAGCACTGCACGCTTGATTCTTTAGGTTATCATTGTATGAATACGTTTAGAAAACGAGTTTGCGGCTTACCGTCGTTCCGTCGGCCTTTGCAATGCTGAGGACGTAAGCGCCCTTGGCGATGCCTGCAACGGAAAGCGTGTTGCCTGACACGGCAGCAACCTTAGCACCTGCAGCGTTATAAAGCGTGAGGGAGCTTACTTCGGTACCAGTCACTACGATGCTCTGAGCGTTGGCAGCAACCTGGATGGCATCGGCCGTAACGTCGTTGATACCGTCCGAAAGGTTGATTGTGAATGACGTCGTTGCAGAAGTGGTGTTGGTATCGTCGTTGAAGACGGTGCGCACCTTGAGGAGGTGACGGCCTTCGGAGGCAATCTGCGTGTTGTATTCAGTGGTAGTCAGCATGTCGGTGTTGTGCTGCTTACCATCGATGAGCACGTTGTAGCCCTTCACACCGAGTTCGGTGCTTTCGGTGGTACCGAGCACGAGACCCATCATCCAGTTGGCATTCTTGCTCTCGCCTGAAGAAGAGAGCGAAGTCCATGTTTCCATGTTGCCGTCGTCGGAATAGAGGTCGGTAATTCCCTGACGTGCCATTTGGTTGTCCATACCGAGCGGAGCTTCGTTGGCTGTCACGTCGTAAGCGTCGACGATAAGTGCGTAGTCGCTGTTACGGTCAAGAGCAATGGGCGTGGGAAGTTGCACCTCGTTCCATGTGCCAATGGTGTAATTGTCCACATCAAGTTCGGCTACCTGTACGCCGTCCTTCTGAACGTAGAGGGTGAACACGGCATCGGCCAAGGGGTAGAAGCGCACGGCGGTAATCTGCTCGCCATCGTAGGGACGGATGTCGGAACCTTCGTAGAGGGTCTTCATCGCGTAGCTGTAGTTGTTGCTTTGCGTACCTACCACACCGCCGGTGTTGGTGTCGGAGCAGAACTGAAGCACCTTGCGGTTGTCGTCCTTCACAGCGTTCCAAGTGGCCTTGACTTCCTTACCGGAAGTAAACACCTGTACGTTTTGTGCCGTAAATGCGGAACGGTCTGCAGCTACAGTGAGCTTCGTTTCGCTCTTCGGGCCTTCGGTGTTGTCTGCATAAACGGGCGAAACAGCGTAGGTGTGTTCGCCGTCGGCCTGACCCTTGAGCAGATAGTTCAAAGAAGAGGTATTGGCAACCTTCTGTCCGTCGGCATAGAGCACGTAGGAAGCGGCCTGGTTGGCGGAGTTATTGCCAGTGCCGAAGGTTATGCCTGTGGCCCAAGCGGTTTCGTACATGTAGCCAGCTTCGTCGCTGTCATCGCCGTACTTCTCGGGGTAACGGCAACGGTCGTACATGCAGTAGAATTCTTCTTCGCTGCCAGCTTCCATGTTCACGCGGTGCATAAGGTCGGTATAGCCAGGCTTGCAGATACCGTAGTACATACCCTGCACGCTGTAGCTTGAAGCGTTGTCGTAAACGTCGGCTTCAACACCTACCACGATGTCCTTACCCGCGGGAATGGCAAAAGGAGTGGTAAGCTGCACGTAGTTGGCTTCGCCGTTGACGAGGGTCTTGGGGTCGACGTCCTGCGTGTAGAGTTTAGTTTTGGTGTCGGCAGCATCGTAAAGGTTGATCTTCCATCCCTTCACGCTGGACATGGGGTAGAAGTTGACCCCCGTGATGGAGAGTCCCTTGGCAGCGTAGGTGGAAAGGAGGTCGCTGTCGTAGCGCACACCACTCTCGAAGCTATAGGAACCGCCACCGATGCTGACGATGGTTCCGCCGTCGGGATAGTAGGAATAGGCGGCATCGTTAGAGAGGGGCTTTTCCCAATAGAGGTTGACGTTGTTCAAACCGCGCTGTGCGGCCTTGAAGCTGCGTGCGGTGGCTGCCTCGAGGGGAGCGAGCGTAGCTGTGGCGGCTTCGGAAGCGTCGGAAACGGAAGCGTCGTAAACAGCCTTCACGGTGTATTCGTAGTTGCCGTCGGCAAGATTCTTGTCGATGTAAACAGAGTCGGTGCCTGTATAGATGAGCTGCGAACCACGATAGAGCTGATAGTTCTTCACAGCTTCCTCGTTAGCCAAAGGCTTGAGCCAGGAGAGTTTCACGGAACCTACGCCGTTGAGAGCCTGTGCCTTGAGGGCTACGGGAGCGGGGTTGGTGGTATTCTGATTGAAACGTATGGCGATGGAACGGGGTATGTTGTCGCTGTCGTAAACGATGGCGGTGATGGTGTTCTCGTCGTCGTCAATACCAATGGTCTGAATGAGGGAAGGATACTTGCTGAAGTCTACGCCCTTGCTCGTAAGATAGTCGGAGAGTTCGTATTCTACGCCATCCTTAATGATGGCGGCAACGTAGCTCATGAAGGATACTTCATAGTAACCTACGATGGTTCCGTTGTTGTTGATGCGGAAGAAATCGTAGGCGCTATGCTTGTTGGTGTCGATGAGTCTCTTGTATGACTTTGTTGTGAGGTCGTACACACCGCCGTCAAGAAGGGCTTTTGTACCATCGGAACTGATGTTGCCAGCCACGGCCCAAGGACCGCAGAAGTCGTACATAGGCATGACGGAGTCGGTCGGAGAAGTCCAGACACAAGCCGTACGGTTTTTCTTCTCAGGCTGAGTGGTCCAACCGGCAGCAGCACCGTTGTCGGCCAAGCCGTAAATGACGCCATCAGCGTTGTTGACATACTTGGTCATTTCCCCTGTCTCGAGGTTCCACGTCACGGGCACGTACTTGCCGTTGATGTTTACGGCACCACCCATGAGTTTTCCGTTCGGACTGATGGCGTAGGCAATGGAACCTTGCGTAGCATCGGTGGGCACATCAACGAGGGAGTTTTCCACATGGTGCCATGAACCGTTTGCCCAATAGCCGCACACTTCGATGGTGGCGTGGTTGTCCGTAGCGTCGTCGTCTTCAAAGAAACCGGCTACAACACCGTTGTTAGACACGGCACAGGCCGTACTTGACTGAGCCTGGGAAGAGAGTTCGCGCACTTCGCCAGTGACGAGGTTCCAGATAAAACCACGATAGTAGCCGTCGTTGATGTTACCGCAAGCCCACTTTCCGTTGGGAGAGAGGCCGGTCACCTGGTACTCGTTTTGTACGTCAGGACTTTGGAGAACAATCGGCTTCTGCGCATAGAGTGCGCCTGCTGAGAGGACACCTGCACAGAACAGGGGTAGAAACTGTTTCATTTCTTCGATTGAATGTTATTTTGTTGATAGAATTTCAGATTGGCGTGAGCTTTAGTATGCCTACAAGAAGCCCAGCTTAGCGGTTGTGCTTATAATTCGGTTGCAAATATCGGAAAAAAAAACGTTTTGTCTTAGTGCGCAATGCTTTTTCAGACGAAACGTTAACATTTACCTACAAATGAGGCGCAAGATGGAAGTCCAATGTCTAAAGAAACAACAAAAAACAAAAGCCCCAAGGCGTTATGCCAGATGAAAGCATTGTGCCTTGGGGCTTGGTGGATTTCATTTTGAGCTATCGGAGAGGGTTACTTCACGACCTTGCTTACTGCTGTTGCTCCCGATGCAGAAACGGCACGGACAATGTAGGTGCCGGCAGGGAGATGGGAGATGCTGAAAGAAGCGGCGGAAGAACGGAGCAACTGTTTGCCATCTGCACTATAAACGGTGGCAACGCCGGACTTGCCCTCGGGATAAATCACGGAACAACGGGACGAAGTGAAGCCGATGCGAGGCGCGGCAGCGGCGGTAGTGCCTTCGGCCTGAGCAATGCCATCACTCTTTCCTTCGGTCACGTCAATCACAGCAGCGTTGATAACCTCGCCTGTGAAGTTGTTGAGCACGAAGGCTACGAGTTTGAGGTTAGAAGCATCGGCATTCGACACGCCTGCGGGAAGACTAAGGGAGTAGTCGTATTTGTAGGTCTTGCCGGCCTCGATGGTCGAGGGCATGCTTTCTTTTATACCTTTGAAAGAGGCATTAGACGAGTCATCGGAAAAACCGCGGGCAATGGATTTGCAGAAGTGGAGCGAACCGGAAACGTTCTGCGGCAGATAGTAGTACTCATTGTTCTGCTGAACGGTGCAGTTGTTGGTCTGACGGATGGGACATTCCACCTTTTTCTCCACAAGGGCAAATCCCCAGCGGTAACGGTTGGCGGAGTTGTCGAAGTCGTAAGCGAACTCACAAGAAGCGGTGCCGCTGATGGTGGAGTCGGCTATCGCGGCGGACTGCAGTGTGGCAAGTGCATAGCACGACTTGGCTGCGGCATTGGCAAACGTATTCGTATCGCGCGTGTCGGTTTGTGCGGAACTGTAAATGTGGTTGTAGTAGACGGTGGGATAGTTCACCACATGTACGTTGTTGAGGTAGCAATCGTCATAAAGCAGACTGGATTCGGGCATGGTGGTGCTTCCGCCATAGGCTACTATCTCTATCATCTGATTGCCATAGCGATGTTCCATGGCATAAAGCACGGGATCCATAGCAGGACAGGAGTTGCACCAGAGTCCGGTAAACTTCTCAACGACCATGGTGCGAGGATAGTTTGAACAGAACACGCTGTCGGAAGCCAAGGCGTAAGTGTTGCCTTTGTCATCGACGGCGGAAACGCTATAGACCGCGGCTTTGTTGAGTTCTGCGGGAATGGCAAAAGACCATTTGAGGCTGTCGTTTGTAGCAAGTTCAGTCTTGTTTGGCACGAGTGTCTGAACGGAACCGTCGGCTAGGGTGCATCGGAATTCATTTATCTTGATGGGTGCGCCAACGTTCCACGCCTGGCCTTCCACTTCTACCCTACCCACTGCGTTCACTCCGGCGAAGCGTGGTGTTTGGTCAATGCCATTAAGTGCGGCGGCGGAGAGATCGCCTACGAAGATGTCGTCGACTGCAAGGAGATATTTCTGCTGACTTGTGTGACGGAATGCTACGTAAACTTTCTGGCCGCTGTACTTGGCGAGGGAAACCATGTGGTCTTGCCAAAAGTAGCTTTCGGCATCGGTAGAGAAGATCTTTTCAAAAGATTCGAGGTCGTCTTTGTCAGTGCCAACTAACACTTCGTAGCTTTCGGGCATGTCATGGTGAACGCTCTGGGCACGCCACTTCAGCCACATCGTAGCGGACGATATGTTGAGCTGAGGGGTAATCATCCAGTTGTCCGTCGGATAGTCGTAGTTGCGGTGGGAAGAACTGAGGGCCACTTGGCTGTAGTTTCCGTTAACGCCATCACCCACAAACCACGTTTTCTGCGGCGTAATTTTTTTATAGTCGCCTGCCTGTACGGGCATGTCGTCCTCGTTGACAAGCGTAAATTTGGAGATTCCCTTTTCGAAGCCTTCATTGAGACACACGTTCTGCGCCTGCGCTGAAAGTACGGGAAGGGAAGAAAGAAGAAGAACTGTAAAAAGTTTCATGTTGTTTTGATTGACCGGTTCGGAAAACGCCTAAATCCCAGCACCTCGGTGAGGTCTGGGATTTAGGACTGAGAGTTATGTTTCAGCACACGGGTGTTGAAGGCTTTGATTCGCCACATTCCACACGGAGCGTGCGCCGGTTACACGTGTTTGCATTAGGAATTTTATTCCAAAACGAGTTTCTTGGCAATCTGCTTGCCGTCAACGCCGGTGGCCTTCACTACGTAAACGCCGCTGGGCAATGTGTTGAGGTTTACAGATTCTGCGCCGGCATATTCACCGCAAAGGGCGCCGGAAACTGCATAAACGCTGAGTTTGCCGTAGTTGCCGTTCACGCGGAGTGTACGACCGGAGAGCGAGAAGTTGACGTCGGCAGCAATGTTGGAAGCTTCGTCAATTCCTGTGAGTTCGGACATATTGAAGGGAACGGCTTCGCTCTTGATGCGACCGATGGTGTAGACAGCTTCTACGATGACGTTCGTTTCGGCTTCGCCTTCAACAGACCATTCAAGGTCGTAAGCGGGAGAAGCGATAAACTCAGAACCGTTGACAGGAGCCGGGTTCTTCGTAAAGCTCTTCACGTCCTGATAAACGTTGTAACCGATGAGGTTGTAGGGCGTTTCGGGAGCATCCCAAGCGAGGGAGAGCGTGTAGTAGCTATTGTCTTGGGTAGCTGCCGTCTGATGGATGTTCGTCACAGGCTGAAGTTCGGTATTGAACACGACAGTCACGGGGGTGGGAACGTTGACCGTCACGTTTGAAAGCGTGTTGTCGGCCTGGAGGTAGTAGTCCCAAGTGCCGTTGGGCACTTCGTTATCAGTGAACGACACTGCGGTGTAGCGAGCGTTGGTGAACGTAGCCTCACCGATGTACTGGCCGTTGCGATATACGTTGTAGGTGGGGCAATCCCAGTTGTCGGTAGAAATCTTGGCAGAGATGTTTACGGTGTTGACCTTCTCGGCATCTTTTTCTACGGTGAACGTCGTGATGGGAGAACCTTCATAAGATTCTTTGTAGACGTTGACGTAAGGACGTCCTGCGGTCCAGCTAGGTGCTTCGCCGTAGCTGTTGTAAGAGCTGGTCACCTCGGTCATGGTATTGCCGTCGGCGCTGTAAGTGTAGTCAGTCTTTGAAGAGGGCACAAAGTCAGCCGACTTGGAGTTCCACTTGCTCTTGAGGTACTGGGTGCAGTCGCCGTTTTCGTTGTAGGTCCATTCTTCCTTGATGTCAGCATCGCCCTTTGTGGCAGAGATGATGGTGTTGTCGTCGGCACGCTGCACTTCGCCAAACTTGTAAGCCGTGCGGGTGAGCATACGACCGGCAGCATCGTAGGTCATCTCGATGACGCGCTGGTTGGAAGAGTACTGTCCGTCCTTGACGGCACGCTGCGGGAGGTTGTCCTGACCTTCTACGAAGTCGGAGTAGGTCTGAGTGAAGAGCCATCCGCCAGTGGAGGTAACAATCTGTTTTTCGCTTACGAGATTCTTGCCGTCCCAAGCATAAGTGTAGGTCTTGGTGTCGTCCTTCTTCTCGATGCAGTTGTTGTTAGCGTCGTACTTGTAGGTGGTGATGGTGTCGGGAGTGGTCCAAGAGAGCTGATAGCCCTGGTTTACCTTATACTGAGCCTGAGCCTCAGTAAGGAGATTACCGTTCTCATCGTAAGTGTAGGCTACATAAGAGGTTACTTGGTAGTCGCCAGCCTTTTCTACTTCCTGCGTGTCGGGATTGTCGCCCATGAGGAGACCCTTGTTGACTTCGCGGACGAGCTGGTTCTTCTCGTTGTAGAAATAGGTGGTTACCTTAGAAGCCTTGTCGTCGCTACCTTCGCCGAGCACGTCGCCGAGCTGGCTACGGGTGTAGAGAACCTTCTCGGGCGTGGCACCACACTTCACGGCATAACCTTGAGAAGTGATTTCGCCATAATCCTTGTAGACGGCTTCCACGTAAAGCGTATGATAGTCTCCGTCGGCTTCAATCTTGACGGTATAGGATGTCTTCGTGGCTGCAATGGGCGATACCTTACCCGTAAGGGAGTTGATGTTCAAGGCTTCGGGATCGGCATTGTAAGCCAAGTCGGCATAGACGTTGTAGCTCTCAAGCGTGATGCCTTCCTGTTCTGCGGGCTTGTCCCATTCCAGAGTGAGGTTCCAGTAGTAAGCGTCGTCGCTCTTGCTGTAGCTCTTTTCGGCCTTGGTTACGCGGAGGTTGGTGGGGGCATTGAGGGGAGCTGCAAGTTCTACCTCAAGCACGTTTGACACGTTGTGGGTAGCAACAGAATCCTGCTGCTGAATGTAGTAGAGATAAGTACCGTTGGGGAGAGTTACGTCCTCGAAGTTGATTTTACCATCAACGGCTACCGTGTCGCCCACACAAACGCCGTTGCGGTAGATATCCCAACGTTCTTCGCCCGTAGCACCGGCAGGAGCATCGGCCGTAATCTGTGCTACGTTGAGAGCGCCTTCCTTTTGGGTGTACTGAAGATTTCTGGGAGCAGAGTTTTTGGTAAACTCGTCATAGTAAGTGCGTGAGGGAGAACCATAGTTAGACCATGCGTCCTTGCTGGCATTGTAGGAAGCGTTGCGCATTTCGCGACCGCCGTCTTCAAGTGTCGTGTAGGTGGTACGGCTTGATGGCACGAGCGCGGCCTTACCGCTGTTCCAGTAGCTCTGCACTTCACTTGTCACGCCTTTGGAATCGTAAGTCCAAGCTGTCTGCATGTAGGGATTTTCGCTTACTACGATATCGGAAAGCGCATGTGTGTCGGGGTCGACCGTAGCTTTCGTAATCTGATACTGCGTATAAGTGACGGGGCGATTCTGCTCGTCGTAAGTGTAAACGCACTTATACTTTGACCACTTGGAAACGCTGTATACTGTTTGGGGAAGGTTGTCGACACCTTCTTTGAAGTCGGAATAGAAATAAGTGGTGCTCCACTGCTTGGTGTAAGAAGAGGTGTCGCTCTGCTCTACCATGTTCTTGCCGTCCCACTTGTAGGCGTGGCGGCCGGATGCGGTGTACTGATATACGAGTTGTCCGTCTTCATTGTAAGCATAGCGTTCGGAAACTGTAGCATCGCCGAATGTCACGCCGTCGGAGCTCTTACGCTGCGTTACATTGAGAAGTTTGCCGTCTTCGTCATAGTGGTACATGTCAACGCCGGTTGTCATTTTGCCACCGGCCGTCAACAAGTTCGTTACGGTTACAGCAGAAACGAGCGTATTGTTGTTGTCGTAGTTATAGTAAATGACTTGCGTAGGCTTGGGGCCGTCTTCGGGTTGCACGTCGGGGCTTTCGTCCCATGAACCCCACGATTCTGTACGTTGCAGGAGGGATTCGCTAGCAGAAGCTGACGTTGCAGCGTAACCTCTGGGATTTACTTGTGCGGTTGCTGCAACGCTTATCATTGCGGCAAATACAAGTGTCGGTAAGTAACGTTTGTTCATACGCCTTAATGTATTTAGTTGATTGATTTTCAAAAGGAACTTTGTCGTGACGACTAAGTTTTGTTTAGTTTATGGGCGCAATTTAGCACTTTTGAAACTTTCAGCCAAACATTCGGTAACAAAAAGTCCATTTAGAGGTGATTCAATTGACATTCGTTTAGGGAAGCAGTAACTACTCAGGTAGGGGTCACAGATGACACAGATATTCAAGACAAACACGAAACAACGTTCGGCGACCGAAGGGAATTGAAAATCGGCGGCTGAAAGGAAAGCCAAAGCCAATCATAAGGATCTACGCCTAAACGGCGCAGAAAGCCTCCCACAGATCTCACAGATTTACACAGATTTATTTCTTGTTGAACACATGTAATGAAATGATGAACGACGAATATCTGTGGAAATCTGTGAAAACTGTGGGAGACTATAGAATTGGCTTTTACGTCACGGATTCTGCATTTCGAATCTCCCACAGATCTCACAGATTTCACAGATTGGGCTAACGCCTGCAATCGTCTAAAAAAACTGTGTCATCTATGAAATCTGTGGGAGTCTATAAATATGGAAAAAGCGGACATCCCGAAGTGGGACATCCGCTTTCATTTCTAGTGTTAAACCCAAAAGAGTGATTAGAATTCGTAGCGACGGTCTTTCATCTTAGCCTCGTGAATAGTGAGGTAGTTGAATGCGCTCTGGAAACTGCGCTGACCGATGATTTGTGCGAGTTGTGACTGCTCAGCCTGAGCGTCGAACTTCTCGTCTGTCTTGCTCTGACCTGTTACCTGAGCCATGTAGACTGCACCTGCGCCCTTGATGAGACCGGTGGTCTTGCCGTTTGCTGTCTTGGCAATGGCTGCAGCGAGAATCTGTTCGGGAACACCGACACCCGTTACGCTGGGACAACCGGCGAACGACTGGGCCGTGAGTGTGGCCATTACGGCACCCTTGAGCTTCTGCATGTCGTTAAGACTCTTGGCGTTCTTGGCGAGTGCGAGAGCCTTTTCGGCCTTCTTATTCTGCTTTACTACGGCGGTGAGGAATTCCTTCACCTGTGCATTGTCGTAAGGCAGATAACCCTTATCGTTGGTAGCAACTACGCAAGCCACAACGAGGTGGTCGTTGGAACGGCCGCATTCATAAAGACGTGACACGTCGCCAGCTTTGGCATCGTCGAAGATCCAACGTGCGCAGTCCTTAGCCTGTGATCCACCAATCTGAGCGGGGATGAGGTTCTGCGAAGGAGAGTATCCGGGGAGGTCGATGAGCATATATCCGTTCTTGGCAGCATTCTTCTCGATGGAGGGGAGATCCTTGTTCTGTGAGAGGAAGCGGTTGAAACGGCTAAGTTCGTCTTCGTAAGTCTTCTTGGAGAAGTCGAGGGGCAATTTCACGATTGCCACGTTGTACTTCGTAACCATCTTCTTGCGGTCGAGAACCTGAACCACGGCTGCGCCCTGTTCGTTGGAGATGACCTGTGCAGTACCTGCTGCGATGTTGTAGAGCGAGCGGAGATACATGGCGTTCTCTTCGGGAAGACCGAAGGTCTCGTACTGGTTGGAAGTCAACCAAACGGAGTCGGAACGCTGACCGTATTTCTTGGCGAGTTCGGCGAACGATGCGCCACCGTTGAGTGCCTTGAGGATGGAGTCGGCCTGAGCCTTACGTGCCTCGGGAGTGGTTGCAGTAGCGCCAATCTGACGATAGAGGATAGAGTCGGGAGCTTCCTGCTTGCCAATGAGCTTGATGGTGTTGATGGTGTTGTCGGAGGCTGAATAGTAAGCGGCCTTCACTGAACCAACGGCCATTGAGTCGAGGTTGTTTGCAACGTCGGGCATGCGGCTGAAAGCGGACTTGCTGAGTGCGAGGTCGGAATACTGCACACTGGAGTTTGACGTGCGAACCACGTTGGCTGCGTCGTCACCGTTCTGAAGTTGCTGCTGGAAGCCTTCGACCTTCTTCATGAGAGCTGCGCGGTCTGCAGCGCTTGCCACAACGTTGACGTCGATGAGCTTGAGGTCGCGGGTGGCAAGGGGAGAGTAGAAATATTCCTTATATTGTGCGTAAGCTTCTTTGAGGTCAGCATCGGTAACCTGAATGTCCTTGTCTTCGATAGAAGAATAAGGAAGGGCTGCGATGTTGGCGTCCTTCTGAATGCTACGCTCGTCGAAGTTCATCTTGGCTGCCACTTCGTTTGAAACGAAGCCCATGGCGAAGAGTGCGGAGAACTTGGTGGAAAGGAGTTCGTTGCGGAGCTGCTTATCGGTGTAGGTCCAAAGCTTCTTAATCAGCTGAATCTGCTCTACTGCTTCGGCGTTGTTGGCCTGCTGGGCTTGTGCGAGGGTTTTGTTGTAGTCCTTGAGGAACTGCTGAAGGGAAGCGAGGTCGAAGCGTCCGGTTTGGGGATTGCCGAAGATGGCTGCGAGCGTCTGAAGGCTCTGTGCGGTGCCTTGACGAAGGGCTTCCTGCACTTCACCGTCGGTCACGTAGATGCCGAGGCCGTCGCATTCGTGTTCTACGACCTTGGTCTGCACGAACTGCTGCCATACGCGCTCACGGATTTGCTCCGTCTGCTGGTCGGTGAGATTGCCGTCCTGCCCCTGCATACGCATTTGCAGTTTCTGCATGTCGCTCTCTTCTTCGACCATTTCCTGGAATTGCTGGATGTCGATTTTTTCACCGTAGACAACGCCCACCTGGTTCTGTCCAGCACCGAATTGGTTGCGGAAGAATTCAAAGAGCGGCTCGGCGATAAAAGCAAAGAGACCCAGGCCCACGATGACTGCGAGCAATTTGCCTTTGCTTCTGATTTTACCTAATGCTGCCATTTAGATTTTGGTATTTTTATTATTTGTTTTTATTCAGTTAATTCGTATGACGGGCAAAGATAGAGAAAAATTCGGATTTTTCGGCTTTTGCCGTTCAAAAATGCGGCGTTAGCGCGTTCCCGTCGGAAGTCCGGCGCATAATCAATAGCCTTTCGGGCGGCTCTGAGGTGCTTCGCGGTAATTCGTAGAGTCGGTCTGTGCCGTGTCGGCCGGTTGCGACGCGGTGGTTGTTCCTGCATTGTCGGACATGGGCATGAATCCCTTTGTCTGCTTCACATGGTAGCTTGTGAGTTGTTTGTTGACCACAGTGGCCCGGAACCAGTTGCCTTCTATTTCCTCGTTAGGCTTTATGAGTTTGGTGTAGACGTCGGACGAGAGGGCGCCGGTGCGCATGTTCCAATAGAGTTCGTTGGTATAGAGGCGTGTCTGCATGGCATCGTCGCGCAGAACGATGTGTCCGCGCAGTTTCCACAGGTTTTGGTCGTAGAGCACGGCACTGTCGGCGGTGATGTGCATGTTGGCCTTGAACTTGTCGTCGAAGCGTTCAAGGAAGATGCCTTTCTGAAACTCCCAACGCGGCGGATTGGTGCGGTCGAACACTTTCCATTCCTCAGCCACGATTTTGTAGCGGATGATGCCAGAGTCGGAGATGAGTTTACTCACGCCATGGGTCACCATCACGGGCAGGGAATCGCGGTTTTGCACGGAGTCGCCCATCGGCGGTGCCTCGTTGGCGCAGCCCGAAACGATGCTGCCCGCTATTGCTGCAGCGAGGAGCGTAAAGGCTATAGTGCGTAGTTGGGAAATGGGCATATTCCTGCGGTGAAGAGAAAATTGAAGATTATTCTGCCTTCCACTTCATGAACCACTTCTCGTTGAAGGAGAGTCCAATGCTGATGCGGAGGTAGTTCTCGGTAATCATACCGGCTGCTTTGGGCGCCAGATGTTCATACTGGGCGGAGATATTGAGCAGCGAACGGTTGTTGTGCATGTTCATGATGGGAAGGGCCACACCCACGCTTGCCGTATAGTCGCGAGGGCCGTCGGCGCCGTCCACCTTGGTATAGGGGGTGGCAAAGGAGAAACCTGCGCGGTAACGCACATGCTGACTCCAACGTATGCCTTCGGGATTGGGGATGTACTCCAAACCCATAGCCACCTTGTGCATGTTGGAGAACTGATCGGTGGTGGTGGTATAGGTCGAAGCGCCGTAGCGATCCACGCCGACATGCGGGAAACGTACGCCGGCCCATTTCTGGTAGGTATAGTCAAAGCCGAGGCGAAGACTGTTGTTGTGGCTCCATGTCACACCCACGCCGAACGTGTGGGGGAGTTCAAAGGCATTGCGGGCATAAAGGCTGTCGGCGGTGGAGACGACGCTCGAAACGAGCGTTTGGTTGTAGTAGTTGGAGCGGCAGTTGATTTTGTGTCCTAACCCGTAGACCACACCGAGGGTGAGGGTGTTTTTCTTGTTGATGGGTTGCACGTACTGCAGACCGAAGTCGACCTTATAGTTTCTGATGTCGGCAGAGTAGGCCTGACGGTTGGTGTTGATGCTCGACTCGCTGTACGACATCCTTGCCGTATGGGAAATTTCGCCCCACAGATAACCTACGTTGGCACCGATAGAGAGGGGCTTGAAGGGTGCCCACCCAATACCTGCGTACACTTCGTGAAGTCCGCCGTCGCCGGAGAACGTGGTGGTTCGCGTCACTTCGGGATTGGTGTTGGGCACGGTTCCGGAAGTATAGGTGTTGTAACCGATGGTGCTAAAAGGCACAAGTCCGACGGACATACCGAGGCGAGGGGCCACGCGGAAGCCTGCGGTGACATAGTCCACGCTGGTGTTCTTGGCGTTGGTCTTTGTACCGTTTTGGTTGATGTTTCCGTTCTGCAACGACACGCCGAAGTCGAAGAGAAACGAGAGCGAGTCGATGGCGGCGTAAGAGGCGGGGTTCTTTGTGTTGAGCTCCGTTCCGTTGCGCATACCATAAGCAGTACCGCTCATGCCCTTATTGAAGGCATTTCCTCCGTCGCTGAGCAGACCGAAGCCGTAACGCGAATAGGGGGAGTTACTGCCGTTTGTCTGTGCAGACATCGGCATGGCCACAGCCGCGAGCAGGGCGGCAGAAACTATTTTTCTGATTTTCTTCATTCGTGTTTGTTGTTGGGAAGGGTGCACCGATGGTTAGTTCAGCGCATACTCGAGTATGGTGTTAAGCCCGATTTCCACGAGCGAATCGTTACGTTCCACGTCGCACTCCTGTGCGAAGCGATAGGCGTTTCCTCCTGTGAGGAAAACGCGTCCTTGGGGGTGTTGCTGGCGGAAGGCGCGGATGTATCCGTCTATTTCGTAGCTCATGCCGCGCACCACTCCGCAACGTATGGCGGTGGGTGTATCTTTGCCTTCATGGGGCATTTCGCCTTCGGCATCCACCTGGGGTAGACGCGCCGTTTGGTCGTGCAGAGCACGCAGGCGCATGCCAAGTCCGGGGGATATGTTGCCTCCGCGATAGTGGTGGTCTGCACCGACATAGTCGTACGTGATGCACGTTCCGGCGTCGATGATGAGAAGTTCTCTATCGGGACAAAGCGCGGCGGCACCTACGGCAGCGGCCAAACGGTCGGCGCCGAGGGTTTCGGGGGTGCGATAGTCGCAGATGAGAGGTGTGGGGGTTGTGCCTTTCACCTCTACCAAACGGGGTGCTATGCGTTGCAGACATTCCGTCACGTCGGGATGGGGGTTACCCACTACGGAACAAGCGACAGCCTTGAAGGAGAGTGTCTTTTTCAAAGCTGCTATTTCTTCAGCCAAATCGGCCACGAGGCGTCTTCTCAGCACCATCCGTTGTCCGTCAAAGACGGCTATTTTGGCCGTGCTGTTTCCTATGTCTACTACGAGATTCATGTCTATCGTTGGGGCAATCGGCAAAGTAAAGGTTCATGATGGCAGCATGGGACTATGGCCTTTCGTTCCAGCCCATTCTTTACTGCTGCCACACAATTTTGCGGGGCAAAGTTAGTGTATGGCTTGCGAAGAGCAAAGCAAAATACATTTTTTTGCGTCACAAGGGGCTTTGTCGTCGACGAACGGCGGATGTTTGTTCTGCACAACTAGAATCAGTGCGAAAGGCCCCACACCTATATCTATGTTGCCTTACGCGCGCGTATACACCGAAGTTTGTGCAACCTGCTGTCACCCGTCACCCCCGCAGGGGGCTTTGCGTGCTTTGCTGCATATGGGGGCGACGTTTTCAAAACGTCGCGCTCTACACGGCGCATGAGGGCGTTAGCGCATGGGGGTCAACTCTCCGAGTTGACAGCTCTACACGACGCATTAAGACGAAGCCCCACAAAGCCGTCCGCGACGGTGACAGCAATAATGATTGCTCACAAATGTTTTGCTTTATTAAACTTTTACCGTCACCAAATTTCGGTACATGCGCATGTACCGAAATTTCAACGTGTTGACGAATTATTACCCCTTGCCCAAAAGTTGCTGTCACCCTAGCATTTTTGCCAAACGCTTGATTATCTGAAACTAACATTCAAAGCAGAGCCTTGCGATGACAGATGAAGGTAGAATGTACAAACTTCGGTGAAGCGCGCGCGTGCGCGTACGCGCGAGAGGAGATGCGACCACAATTTTTGTACCGAAATATTACAAAAGACGACTTGTGAACATTTATAAAATTTGGGAAGCGGGCCCAACGTATTGGGCCCGCTTCAAATTTAAATTCCCCGCCTTGGAATTTGAATTCCCTGCCTTGGAATTTGCAGGCGAAAGCGCATGGAGGTCACGTCTCCGACGTGACGTTGAGCGCGATAAAACTATGCAAAGCGTGCAAAAGCCTCCGCGAGGCCCGTGTAGAGCGTCACGTCGGAGACGTGACCCCCATGCGCTACCCCCCATGCGTTGCACCCTGCGAATGCAAACAACTGCAAACAACTTTCTCCTAGCTCAACACGTTGAGTAAGGCGCAAATTTAAAATTGCGGCTTTAAAGGAAGAACACTTTGCGCACGAATTTAGTAAATTTGCCTATTCATTATGTTTTTCAGAAAAACCATAGTCCCATGCCCACAATACACATCGACAGTCTCCAAGACGAACGCGTGAAACTTTTTTGTTCGCTCACCGAAGCCCAACTCCGCAACCGCCTCGACCCCGAGAAGGGAATATTCATTGCAGAAAGTCCCAAGGTAATCCGTGTGGCCCTACAGGCGGGCTACGAACCTTTGGCACTGCTCTGCGAAGAGAAGCACATTGAAGGCGATGCGTCAGACATCATTGCCCAATGCCCTTCCATGCCGGTCTATACGGGTTCGCGCGAACTCCTCTCGGCCCTTACGGGCTATGCGCTGACGCGCGGTGTGCTCTGCGCCATGCGCCGTCCGCTTCCGCCAAGCGTTGAGGACGTCTGCCGCGGGGCGAAACGCATTGTCGTGATTGACGGTGTGGTCGACACAACGAACATCGGCGCCATATTCCGCTCCGCAGCGGCTCTCGGCGTGGATGCCGTACTGCTCACGCCCACCTCGTGCGACCCGCTCAACCGCCGTTCCATCCGTGTGTCCATGGGCACCGTGTTTCTCGTGCCCTGGACGTGGCTCAACGCTCCCCTACCCTCGCTCCACGACTACGGCTTCCGCACGGCGGCCATGGCATTGACAGACGACTCCATCTCGCTCGCCGATCCTGTGCTCCACACCATCGACAAATTGGCCATTGTGATGGGCACGGAAGGCGACGGCCTGGCACACGACGTCATTGCCGCGGCCGACTACGTGGTGCGCATCCCCATGTCGCACCACGTCGACTCGCTCAACGTGGCTGCAGCCGCTGCCGTAACGTTCTGGGAGCTCGTGGCGAAGGGGGAATAGCAAAAGCCTCGCGAAAAATAATCA
>CAVALA010000041.1:0-24337 GCA_963589615.1 Prevotellamassilia timonensis | reverse complement strand
GTGATCCGCTTGGGGTTCGAACCCAAGACCCCAACATTAAAAGTGTTGTGCTCTACCAGCTGAGCTAGCGGATCTCCCTTTGTGCCGTTAAGCGAGTGCAAATTTAGGGAGTTCGTGCGAAAGTGCCAAATGTTTTGCGAAGTTTTTTGCAATTGTGGGGCAAAAAAGACGATTGCTAAGGGTGTGCCACCCTTAATCGGCTACTTATTCGGGGTGTACTTCGCCTTTGTCGGGGAGTTGCTTCCAGCCTTCTCCGAAGGTGTCGTAGGCATCGGTCACAACGACGAAGGCGCGCGGGTCGGCTTGCTTGATGCAGAGTTTTACGCCCGTCACTTCTTTTTCGCTGACCACGAGGAATATCATCTCTTTGTCGTTGCCCGTGTAGAGTCCGTGGCTCTTGATGCATGTGGCGGTGCGGTCTAGATCTTTGAGGATGTAGTTGTGGAGTTCTGCCAGGCGTTTGTCGCTGATGATGAAGAGCAGTTTGTCGTTCTTTGCGCCGCTGATGACGCGCGAGATGATGCGCGAGAGGACGTAGATGGCTATGAGGGAATAGAGGGAGAGAATCCACGAGCCTGTGCCGGCGCTGTTTGAGGCACCAATGCCGAAGCCGATGACGAGGAGGCCGGCTGTTACTACTGTGCCGTCGACAAGGAGTATAGCGTTGGAGAACTTGATGTGGGCATATTTTTGCAACATCATGGCCACGATGTCGGAGCCTCCAGTGGTGGCTTGCTGGCGGATGACGAGGCCTTCGCCTACGCCGATGACGAGTGCGCCGATGAGTGTGGTGAGCATGAGGTCGTTGCTCATGTCCATGGTGCCGCCGAGGAGCAGTGCGGGGTCGAGCGAGGCGCGTGCGGCGGCGGTGGGGTAGGCGAGATAGGTGACGAGGTTCATGATGAACGGTGTGGTGAGTGCGGCCACGAGGGTGCGGCTTCCGATTTTCGACCCGAGCAGAAGTACGGAAAGGATGAGCAGGGGGATGTCGAGGATGTAGCCGAACGTACCTACTTGTATGCTGGGGAAGAGGTTGTGCATCACGATGCTTGCGCCGTAGATGCCGCCGGGCACGATGTTGTAGGGGTTGATGAAGAACACGAAGCCAACGGCCATAATGGCGCAGCCCACGATGATGAGTACCCAAGAGAGAATTGTTTCTTTCATAGAAGAAAGTAGATTTTTAATGGTTTGTCTTAGTCTTGCTTATACATTTATGCTGCTGATATCAAGTGTGTTGAGACTAAGTGGTGTATAATTATGCACAAAAGTACGAAAAAGAGATGAGCGGAGCAAGTTGCTTCGCATTGCGAAGCAAATGTGCTGCTTCGCAAATGTGCAAATATGCAAATGTGCAAATGTGCAAATGGGGCATGCAAAATGAATTTGTATATGCTTTGCGGCATTGGCACCTGCAAAATCCGTAATTTTGCACATTGACACATTGGCGAATCCTTATTTGCCCATTTGCCCATTCGCACATTTGCACATTTGCACATTATATATATATGTCTCATCCCCTCGTGTTACTCAGTGGCGCTCTTGCGCGTCATCCCGAGCGCCGTTTGGCCGCTCCGGTCAGTCTTGCCATAGAGAAAGGGCGCACCATGGCCATTTGTGGCCCGAACGGTTCCGGAAAATCGCTTCTTGTGGGCCTTCTCACCGGTTCGCTCCCAGCGCTGGGCGACACGGTGCGCTATAGTTTGGGGCCCGACGGCACGGGTCGTCCTTCGGAGCGCATTCGTCTGGTGTCGTTCCGCGATGCTTATGGCGGCAACGAGCCTGCCTACTATCAGCAGCGTTGGAATCGTGCCGACGAGCAGGAGTTTCCCACCGTGGGTGAGGAGCTTGCCCGTGCCCGTGCGCTTGCTACGGCTGGCGGTGCGGAGGGTGACGGCTACGAAGCGTGGCTTCACGCCCTTTTGGAGCAGATGGGCATCCTTGCGCATGAGGAAAAACCTGTCAACCTCCTTTCCAGCGGCGAACTGCGCCGGTTGCAGACGGCGCGCACGCTCATGACGCGTCCCGAGGTGCTCATTGTGGATAATCCCTACGTGGGTCTCGACCCCGAAGCGCGTCGTATGTTCACTTCTGTGCTCGAAACGTTGGCTGCGCGGCTTACGCTCGTGCTTGTGGTGAGCCAAACGGCCGACATCCCCGAGTTTGTGTCCACCATCGTGCCCGTAGACCATCTTGCCGTGGGTGCTCCGCTCTCGATGGACGAAGTGTGCGAGGCAGAGGCTGAGGCTGTGAGGAAGGTTGCCGCGCAAACTGTAGAATTGCCCTGCGAGCCGCCTGTCGCTGACGGCGCAAGCGGTCGCGTGGTAGACCTTGACGACGTGACTGTGCGCTACGGCACGCGCACTATACTCAACGGCCTTGACTGGCACGTTTGCCAGGGAGAGCGCTGGGCGCTTACGGGCGAGAACGGAGCCGGAAAGAGTACGCTCCTCTCCCTCGTCTGCGCCGACAATCCGCAGAGCTACGCTTGCCGTGTGAGTCTTTTCGGTTGCCGGCGGGGTAGGGGAGAGAGCATTTGGGACGTGAAGCGCCGCATAGGCTACGTTTCGCCGGAGATGTACTCTGCCTATCGCAAACCCCTCCCTGCCATCGACATTGTGGCCAGCGGACTGCGCGACACTGTGGGCCTTTACCACCGTCCGTCGGCCGAAGAGCGCGAAAGGTGTATGCAATGGTTGCGTGCGTTCCGTGCAGAGGGTCTTGCCGACCGTCCCTATTTGCAGTTGTCCACAGGCGAGCAGCACCTTGTGCTCCTTGTGCGCGCTTTTGTGAAGCAGCCGGAACTTCTTGTCCTCGACGAACCTTTCCATGCCCTCGATGCGGTGCGCACGCTCATTGCCCGGCGCATCATAGACCGGTATATGGCGCAGCCTGGCCGCACGCTTATCATCGTGTCGCACTACGAGGAGCAACTTCCCTCGTGCATTGACCACCGCTTGCACCTCAAGCGGCATTCCTTTTGAAAGAATCAACCAAACATAACGATAAATGAACAAACAAACCTTGGCGCTTCATACGCCCTATCCGCGCGAAGACGCCTACCATGCGCTCAGCATGCCCGTTTATCATGCGGCAGCTTACGAATTTGACAATGCCGACGTGATGAGCGATGCTTTCTGCGGACGCATAGACCTCCCCGACTATTCCCGTTGCGGCAATCCCACCGTCACCCATTTCGAAAACAAGGTGGCCTCACTCACCGGTGCCAGCAGTGTGCTTGCATTCTCGTCCGGCATGGCCGCCATCAGCAACACCCTCCTTGCTCTTGCCGCCCAGGGGAAGAACATCGTCACTTCGCGCCATATGTTTGGCAACACGTTCGACCTCATCACCCGCACGCTTCGCCGTTTCGGCGTGGAAGCCCGCCTTTGCGACCTGACGAACCTCGAAGAAGTGGAGCGCGCCGTCGACGAAGACACTTGTTGCGTGTTTCTCGAGATTGTGACCAATCCGCAACTTGAAGTGGCCGACCTCAGCGCCCTTGCCCGCATAGCCCATGCCAAGGGTGCTCCCCTTGTGGCCGACACCACCGTCATTCCCTTCACGGAATTCTCTGCCCACAGTATGGGTGTGGACATCGAAATCGTTTCCAGCACAAAATATCTTTCCGGTGGCGCCACCTCGCTTGGCGGCTTGGTTATGGACTACGGCACGGTGAAGAACTTTGGCCATTGCATGCGCTACGAAATGGTGTTCAACCTCGGAGCCTACATGACGCCCCACGTGGCCTACATGCAGACGCTCGGACTCGAAACGCTCCACGCGCGTTATGCCATGCAGTCTGCCGCCACGCTCGCCCTCGCGCAGCGCCTCAAGGGACTCAAGGGCATAGACAAAGTGGGCTACGTGGGTCTGGCGGACAATCCCTACCACGAACTCGCCGTGCGCCAGTTCGGTCCGACGGCCGGCTGCATGATTACCCTCGACCTCCCCTCGCGCGAGGCTTGCTACTCCTTTATAAATAAGCTCAAGCTCATCCATCGCGCCACGAACCTCTTCGACAACAAGAGCTTGGCCATCCATCCCGCCAGCACCATCTTTGGCAATTTCACCGCCGAGGAACGCGCTGCAATGGACGTGCTCGACACCACCATCCGCCTCAGCGTAGGCCTTGAATGCGTTGACGACCTTTATGAGGACATCCGTCAGGCGCTTTCCTAAATGAAAATTATCCCATCATGCCTCAATACGATTTTGATCAAGTTATAGACCGTCACCACACGGGCGCCCTCAAGACCGATGTGCTTGAGGAGCGTTACGGCGACGCCAACCTTTTGCCCCTTTGGGTGGCCGACATGGACTTTGCCACACCGCCCTTCATTGTCGACGCACTGCGCCGCCGCCTTGAGCACCCCATTTTCGGCTACACCGTGGATCCCGCCGACTACTGGCCTTCCGTCATCGACTGGCTTCGCGACCATCACCAGTGGGACGTGCGCCGCGAGTGGCTTTCGTTCATTCCCGGCATTGTCAAAGGCATTGGCTTTGCCGTCAACGTCTTTGTGCGCCCCGACGAGAAAGTAATCATCCAGCCCCCCGTCTATCATCCCTTCCGCCTCACCCCTGAGGGCAACAAGCGTGAGGTGGTGTTCAATCCGCTCCTGCGCCGCGCCGACGGCAGCTATGCCATGGACTTCGACGGCCTGGCCCGTGTGGCCGACGAGAAGTGTCGTATGCTCATTCTTAGCAATCCGCACAACCCTGCGGGCATTGTGTGGGACGAAGAGACGCTGCGCCGCCTCGCCGCCTTCTGCCACGAGCGCGGCATCATTGTGGTCTCCGACGAGATTCACGCCGACATGGCCCTCTTCGGCCACAAGCACCACCCCTTTGCCTCGGTGAGCCCCGAAGCTGCCGCTTGCAGCATCACCTTTGGCGCACCGAGCAAGACGTTCAACATTGCCGGCATCGTTAGTTCCTACTCCGTTGTGCCTAACGAGAAACTGCGTCGTCCGTTCTACGAGTGGCTGGCAGCCAACGAGCTTAACGAGCCTACGCTCTTTGCTCCCATAGCCACTGTGGCCGCTTTCCGCGAAGGCGAAGAGTGGCGCCGTCAGATGCTTGCCTATGTGGAGGACAACGTGCGCTTTGTGGAGGACTATTGCCGCGAGCACATCCCTGCTGTGAAGCCGCTGCGTCCCGAAGCCTCCTTCCTTGTGTGGCTCGACTGCCGTGCGCTCGGCCTGAGCCACGACGCCCTCGTGGACCTCTTCGTGAAGCGTGCCCACCTGGCACTCAACGACGGCGAGATGTTCGGTCCTGGCGGCGAAGGCTTCATGCGCCTGAACGTCGGCACGCCCCGAAGTGTGCTTCGCACTGCGCTCCACTCGCTCGCCGCTGCAATAGGGAAGTAATGTGCAAATGTGCAAATGTGCAAATGTGCAAATGAGCTGCGCCCTCACGGAGGCTTTTGCGTGCTGCGCTTTTGCGTGCTGCGCATAGAAGGCGTAGCGCATGGGGACATGTCTCTGACGTGACAGCTCTCACGTCACATTAATGCGCCAATATGCACCGCTCGTGTTTTGAACCTTTAAACCCAACCAGATGAAAGCCCAAAGGGACAATTTTCGTTTTCTCACCGAAGCCCCAGTGCCTCGCGTGGTGCTCACGATGGCCGTGCCCACCATCATCTCCATGCTTGTGACGAGTTTCTACAACATGGCCGATACCTACTTTGTGGGTCGCATCAACACGCAGTGTACCGCTGCCGTGGGTGTGGCTTTCTGTCTCATGTCGCTCATTCAGAGCATCGGGTTCTTCTTTGGTCACGGTTCGGGCAACTACATATCGCGCCAACTCGGTGCGCGACGCATCGAGAATGCGGAGCGCATGGCAGCCACAGGCTTTTGTCTGAGTTTGACGGCAGGCATAGTCATCGCCCTCGTTGGCGAACTTCTCCTGACCCACTTGGCACGCTGGCTCGGCAGCACGCCCACCATTCAGCCCTATGCCGAAACTTACATCGGCATACTCCTTCTCGGCACGCCCTTCATGACGGCTTCGCTCACGCTCAACAATCAGATGCGTTTCCAGGGCAATGCCGCCTTCGCCATGGTGGGCATCTTTTCCGGCGCGGTGCTCAACGTGGTGCTCGACCCGCTTTTTATCTTCGGCTTCGGTATGGGCATAGCCGGTGCGGCGTGGGCCACGGTGTTGAGCCAAGCCCTCTGCTTTGTGCTCCTCCTGCGCATGAGCCACCGTCCGGGCAACATCGGCATCCGTCCGCAGCTTTTTGCTCCCACCCGTGAGCGCCTGCGCGAAATCCTAGCCGGCGGCACACCCTCGCTCTCGCGTCAGGGGCTTGCCGCCGTGTCGGTGCTTGCTCTCAACGTGAGTGCCGGAGCTTACGGCGACGCTGCCATAGCCGGCATGAGCATCGTGTCGCGCTTTTGCTTCTTCATCTTTGCCATCATCATCGGGCTGGGGCAAGGTTTTCAGCCGCTTTGCGGGTTTTGCTACGGTGCGCGCCTCTTCTCGCGCGTGAGAAAAGGCTATTGGTTCTGCATCGAAATAGGTACATCGTTTCTGCTCCTCTGTGCCGTGGTGGGCTTCATCTTCGCCCCACAGATAGTCCACCTCTTCCGTCACGACCCCGAAGTTGTGGACATCGGCACGCGTGCTTTGCGCTGGCAACTCATCACCTTCCCGCTGCTTTCCACCGTGGGCGTGTCGAACATGTATCTGCAGACCATCCGAAAACCCCTTCAAGCCAATCTCGCAGCCGCGGCGCGCAGTGGACTCTTCTTCGTCCCCCTCATCGTGGTGCTTCCCCACTACTTCGGACTCACCGGCGTGGAGATGTGTCAAGCCATGAGCGACCTGTGTGCCTTCGCCCTTTGTGCGCCCATGACGTGGACCGTGCTTCACCGCATGGGCCGCGACGCCTGACAGTCCTCTCTGCGCACCGTCTGTTCGCTAATGCCGCTGCCGTCACTGCACCTTCCGTAACCCTCATCAGCCATCCCCAAAACTGTTCACCATGCTTCAAAAACTCTTTGGCCTCGACCCTGCGACGACCACAGTCCGTAAGGAAATCATTGCCGGCGTCACCACGTTCCTCACCCTAGCCTACATTCTGGCTGTCAACCCGTCCGTGCTTTCCGTCACGGGCATGGACAAAGGCGCCGTGTTCACCTCTACTATTGTGGCTTCGGCCGTGGCCACGCTGGTGATGGCCTTTTACGGAAAACTCCCCTTCGCGCTTGCACCGTCCATGGGCCTCAGCTCCTTCTTTGCATTCACCATCTGCACCACGATGGGCTACAGCTGGCAGTTTGCGCTCACTGCCGTGTTTCTTGAAGGCATACTGTTCATGATTATGTCCGCCACCGGCCTTCGTAGCCGCATTGTAGATGCCATGCCCCAGGTGTTGCAGCGCGCAGTGACGCCAGGCATCGGACTGTTCATCACCTTCATCGGACTCAAAAACTCCGGGCTCATCGTGAACCACCCCAGCACGTTTGTGGCCCTTGGCAACATGCATTCTCCTGCCGTGCTGCTGGCCATTGGCGGCATTCTGCTCACCAGCATGCTGCTCATTCGCAAAGTGACGGGCGCATTGCTCATTGGCATTGTAGTGACCACGGCAGTCGGCATACCCCTTGGCGTGACCCACCTGCAAGGCATCTATTCCGCTCCGCCTTCGTTGGCCCCCGTGGTGTGGAAAATGGAGTGGAACCACATCTTCTCGTACGACATGGTGGCCTGCGTCGTCACGTTTCTCTTTGTGGACATGTTCGACACGCTCGGCACGCTCGTCGGCGTGTGCAACCGTGCTGGCATACCCATGACAAAGGGCGTGCATGGCACCCTTGCGCGCGGTTTCATGGCCGATGCCATTGGCACCACAGCCGGCGCTGCGCTCGGCACATCCACCATTTCCACCTTTATGGAGAGCGCCGCAGGCGTCAATGCTGGTGGCCGCAGCGGACTGACGGCTTTCGTGGTGGCCGTGTGTTTCCTTGTCTCGCTTTTCTTTGCGCCGCTTTTCCTTTCCATCCCCGCTGAGGCTACGTCGGCGGCGCTGTTCCTTGTAGGTGTGTCGATGATGAGCGACACGTCGAAAATCGATTTTACGAACTACATCGATGCCGTGCCCTGCTTTTTCATGATCATCTTCATGCCCTTTGCCTTCAGCATTTCAGACGGCATACTGCTCGGTGTCATCTCCTATGTGGTGCTCTACATCCTTTCGGGCCACACGAAAGACCTTCGGTGGGCCACCGTGGTGCTTTCGCTCATCTTTCTCGTGCGCTACATCGTGTTCTGAACGTAGCGCAAAAGTTCGTTTCCCGCCCTCGCCTAACCCTTTTTCAGGCGGTGCGTTGCGTGTGTGAACATATCTAAACAATTTGCTGCGGGCTCAACGATTTGAGCTCGCAGCAAATTTAAAATAGTTGCCCAAAAGTTTTTCCGCGCTGCGCAGACTCAGCGTGTGTAGCGCATTGAGGGGGCTAACGCATGGGTGTAAACTAACGCATTGGGGTGTAACGCATGGGGGTCACGTCTCCGACGTGACGCTCTACACGACCTCGCGGGGGCTTTTGCGTGTTTCGCTTTGTTTATTTGCGCTTAGCTGCCATCTTAGAAACGCGTTTAACTGCCATGTCGGGAACGCACTCACCAGTCACGTCGGAGACGTGACCTCCATGCGCTTGCGCACTCGAAAGCTACCCATTTTGCATCAAATTGATGCAGTTTTCGCCGAAAACTGCACGAATTTCGTGCAATTTCCGGGCGTTATCCCCATTCAAAATGAAGCCGAAAATCCTCCGTCCGACCACAAAAAAAGAGGAAGCACCCCAATCGGTGCTTCCTCTTGCCGTAACGAGTGTTATCCGTATTCACGCACTTTGTCCTTACGGCGTAGGTCGCAGCGCGTGGAGCAATCTTTTACCTTGAAGGCGTTGCTGTCGTGTGGAGAGTAGCCTCGCAACCAATCTCCCTCGGCCTTAGCGAGGGGCGAATGCAGCGAGGGGAACCATGCCTCAGCAGAGGCCGGTGGCGGAAGTCCGCGTGCAGAGCCGCCTACGGCAGTGCACATTGCGGGCACAATGGTGTCTAAGAGTGGCTTGTCTGGTATTCAGGTTATGGCCCCGGTGCTTCTCCTTCAGTTCAACAATGGTTGGGGCGGATAATTAGCCTAATGTCTTAGTTTGTGTGGCGGCCGCCGTGTGAATGCAGGGCAACGTGTGTCCGTGCGCGGCCGTAAGTGCTTTTGTGTTGCGCGCAGCGATAATTCCTGCGCAGTCTTCGTTTTTGTCCGTTGCAAATGTACGGCATAAATATGTGTTCGCCAAATATTTCACCACTTTTTCACACCTTCCGCCCACTTTCCGCTGTTTTTCTTGTGCAAATGCGGAGTGCAACGGCTTTTGTATGCCGCTTACGGGGCTGACGTTTTAAAACGCCATGCGCTGCACCACTATTTAATGCGCAGCACATAAAGCTCATATGCCCAAAAGCCTTCGCAAAACATCAATCCTAAATAAATATTATGTCCTTTAACATAAAAATACCGTCTCTCCCAGCCCTTTATCGCAGAAAAGCACCACCGAACTGCATATTTATTCATCCTTCGTGCACATTTGTCGGCAGAATCCTTAACTTTGCCGCAACACAATGCGGATATGTCCACACAGTGTGTGCATAAACATTCCGCAACGAAGAGCACCCCATTCTTTAACGACCTTAAGCAAGACGATGCGCCACCCGAAGCGTGGTCTTGTCCTTAAATCTTTTCTCCTCATCTCCATGCACAAACCTTTCCACACCCTAAACCTCACCCTCCTTGCCGCAGCACTCACCGGTGCCGCCTACGTCGGCGTGCCCACCACGGCACATGCCGAGACCACCGTCGTGCAACAGCAAAACACCCTCAAGGGCATAGTAAAAGACAAGAACGGCGAGCCCGCCATCGGCGCCACAGTCCTCGTGGTCGGCACACGCAACCTCACCACCACCAACATTGACGGCACATTCACACTCAAAAACGTGCCCGAAGGCGCCACCATACGCGTAAGCCTCATCGGCTACAACCGTCAGGACGTCAAGTGGAAAGGTGGAAGCCTCAGCGTGGTCCTCGAAGAGTCTGGCAAAAGCCTCAACGAGGTAGTCGTCACCGCCATGGGCATCATGCGCAAAGAAAAGTCGCTAACCTACGCCACACAGCAAATCAAAAGCGACGACCTCAACAAAGTGCAGGACATCAACCTCGTCAACGGACTGGAGGGAAAAGCCGCAGGCGTCACCATCACGCCCAGTGCCGGCGGTGCAGGCGGCGCTTCCAAAATTCAGCTCCGTGGCGCACAGTCCATCCTCGGCAACAACTCGCCCCTCATCGTAGTGGACGGCGTGCCCATGAGCAACGACACACGCTCACAGGCCAGTTCCGCCGAAAACCTCACCTACAGTTCCGTCACCGAAGGTTCCGACCCCCTCTCCATGTTCAACCCCGACGACATTGAGAACGTACAAGTCCTCAAGGGAGCCAACGCCGCCGCCCTCTACGGTTCGCGTGCCGCCAACGGCGTCATCATGATCACCACCAAGAAAGGCCGCGAAGGCAGAGTGGACGTAAGTTTCACCTCCAACATCACCTTCGACACCCCCCTCACCAAACCCAAACTCCAGAACACCTACGGCGCCAGCGTCAGCGACGGAGGCGGACTCAGCATCGACTCCTGGGGACCACGCCTCAGCGACCGTGCCGACGCCGACCTCGTCATCTCTGCCCCCATGGGCAAAAACTTCACCGGCACCTCACGCGACGTACATCTCCGCAACAAAGCCGCCGACGACGTCAGCGACTTCTACCGCACCGGAGTCACCACAAACAACTCCATCTCACTCTCCGGCGGCACCGAGAAGGTAAAGACCTACTTCTCCTTTGCCAACTCCCACAGCAACGGCATGATTGAGAGCAACACCTACAACCGCAACACCCTCGCCTTCCGTCAGACCTACAACCTCTTCAAGCGCGTTCACATCGAGGCCTCCATCAACTACATGCAGACCAAGACCAAAAACCGCACCGGCGGCGGAACCGTGCTCAACCCCATCTACGACCTCTACACCATGCCACGCAACGTCGACCTTGCCTACTACCGCGAAAACTACTCGCAGCAAGGCGAATGGATTGCGCCCAACCAACAGATCTATCAGCTCGACCCCTCCACCGGCGGCTACAAATATGCCATCGTCGACGCACCCCTCAGCGGACTCTCCCAGCAGTGGGCCTACCAAGCCGCAGGGCAGAACAACCCCTACTGGCTCCTTCGCCAAAACCGCAGCGTGCAGAAAGAAGACCGCGTGTTCGGTTACGTCTCCGGCAAAGTTGACATCTACGACGGACTCGCCTTCCAAGCCCGCGTCAGCATAGACCACACAAAATTCGACGGCGACAGCCGACGCTATGCCACAACCCAAGGACCCAACGCCAAGGACGACTTCGGACACTACTGGAAAGACATCTACAAAACCGACGAAATCTACACCGACTACCTCCTTTCCTACAACAAAACCATCCACGACTTCTCCCTCTCCGCCACAGCCGGATGGGTGGGCCACGTCACCAAAAACTCCACGCAGAAAACCGACGTCAGCGCCACCTACATCGACGCTCGTCTGCTGAAACTTCCCACCACCATCAACCAGTTCACCACCTCAGCCGGTGGAGTGGGGGCCACAAGCCTCTCCCTCACCAACGACTGGGACAAAGCCGCCCTCTTCACCGCACAAGTGGGGTGGAAAGACATCGTATTCATCGACGGCTCCTACCGCCGCGACTGGTACTTCGCCTTCCGTCAGTTCAAGGACCGCGGCACGTCCGACAACTACGGCTACTTCTCCTTCGGCGGTAGCGCCATCCTCTCCCAACTCCTCAAAATGCCCGCTTGGGTCAACTATCTCAAGTACCGCATCAGCTACTCCGAAGTGGGCAACTCCATCCCCAACCGCTTCTACAGCACCTATCGCAGCAACTTCTCGTCCGGCGCAGCCAACGTGAGCAGCTACCTCATACTCCATCCCGAACCCGAAAAAACCAAGTCGTTCGAAATGGGCCTCGAGTCGCAGTTCCTCGACAACAGACTCGGCATTGACCTCACCTTCTACAACACCGGCATGCACAACTCCTACCTCGAGCGCAGCGTAGCCGGAAAGACCGAAGCACTCAACTCCGGATTCATCCGCAACCGCGGCTTCGAAGCCACCGTAAGCTACAACTTCAGCTTCGGCGACGACTGGCGCTGGCGCACCTCCCTCAACGCTTCGTACAACAAAAACAAAATTGTCAAAACCGTGCGCAACGACGACGGCACCGAAGCACTCATTGCCACCGACGTGGCACAAGGCGCCGTGCGCGTGCGCTACAACGAAGGCGGCAAGTACGGCGACATGTACGTCACCGACTTCAAACGCTACACAGAGGACGCCCCCGACGGCAGCTACAAGAAAGGATGGATTGTGACCAACGAAGACGGCACGCCACGCATGGACGACACCACCGAAGGACGCTACGCCACCTACGCCGGCAACATGAACGCCGACTGGCAACTCGGTTGGAGCAACACCATCAGCTACAAAAACTTCCAGCTCTTCTTCCTCATCAACGGACGCATAGGCGGCAAAGTCGTTTCGCTCACCGAATCCTATCTCGACAACCTCGGCGTTTCAGAGCGCGTGGGCAAAGCACGCGACTACGCCCAAGCCCACAACCTCTATATGCCCGACGGAAGCGAAGCCATGTACCTCCCCGACGGAAGCGGCCGACTCGTAGGCGTCAAGTCCTACTACAAGTCCACCAGCACCGTAGGCTCCGGACTCTACGCACCACAGTACATCTACAACGCCACAAACTTCCGCCTCCGCGAGCTCTCCCTCGGCTACACCTTCCGCAACCTCCTCGGCGAGAACAAAAACCTCACGCTCTCCTTCATCGGACGCAACCTCTTCTTCATCTACAAGGATGCGCCCGTCGACCCCGACGTGTCACTCTCTACCGCCAACGGACTCGGAGCCTTCGAAATCTTCAACCTACCATCCGCACGCTCCTACGGATTCTCGCTCAAACTCAATTTCTAACCTTCTCTTCGCACACCACATGAAAACTCATGCCCTCATAGCCTCAGCCCTTCTCGCCTTCAGCACCCTTGGGCTCAGTTCCTGCCTCGACTACATTGAGCCGGGACGACTCCTCAACCCCGACCAGAAGATGGGCGACGACGTCATCTATCAAGGCAACGCCGACAAGCTCGACTATCGCCGCGAAATCACACAAGAAGGCTTCGCCGCCGCACAAAAAGCCCTCAACGACAACCTCAAGCAAGCCCTCGGCGGCGAGTATGCCATGCGTGGCGGCAAAAACGGCGACGTACCCGGCGAACACGCCTACCAGCGCATGTTCTGCCTCGGCCCCGACCTCTACGCACAGTACTTCGTAGTGCCACATCACGACTTCATGTACGGCACCCTCACCTCCACCTACGCCGTGAGCCGCGAGTTCAACCCCGGACCCTTCTCCTCCTTCCAGATTGTCAAGGAAGCCATCGCACCCCTCATCAACAACCCCGCGGCCGACTCCATTCCCGAAATCAAAGCCATCAACCTCCTCCTCTACGACTTCACTTCGCAGGAGATGGCAGACCTCTATGGCCCGTTCCCCTACGTCGAATATAAGGACAATCGCCTCCAGAACCCCTACACCTACAACGATCTGCGCACCATTTACACCAACATCGAAGCAAACGTCGACAGCATCGTAGCCTGTCTGCGCTACTTCGAAGAAGAGCGCCCCGATTGGTACAAAGCCAACGTCAATGCCCTCCTCATGGAAAACACGCGCATCACTCAGGACCAGACCAACGGCAAAGAAGGCTTCGACACCTGGATACGCTTTGCCAACTCCCTCAAGCTTCGCATGGCCATGCACATCGTTAAGGTCGATCCCCAACTCGCGCAGAAGTGGGCCGAAGAAGCCGTCGAGGGCGGAGTCATTGAGCAAGCCGATCAGCAGATTGTCCTCCAGCCCCTCATCGTAGGTTTCACCAATCCCCTTCTCGGCATTGCCAACTCCTGGAGCGACATCCGCCTCAGCGCCTCATTCGAAAGCTTGCTCAAAAGCCTGAACCACCCCTATGCCAAATACATCTTCGACAAGAACAATGCCCCCCTCACCAACGCCACCACAGGCGAAGTAACCCCCACCGGCACACGCGTGGCAGGCATGCGCTCCGGAGTGGCTACGGGCATCGGACAAAGTGCCGACAACAACCCGCAGATTGGCTACTCCGACCTCGTGGCCGAAAACATTGCCATGGCACCACTCTACATCATGAAGTGGAGCGAAGTGGACTTCCTGCGTGCTGAAGGCGCACTCCGTGGCTGGAACATGGGCGGCACCGCAGAGTTCTTCTACAACCGCGGCATCGAAAACGGCGACCTTCAAGACCCCCTCCTCACCCAAGGCCAAAGCTGGTACCAGGAAGCCATGCCCGACTATATGGCGCAGGAACAAGCTACCGACTTCACCTACGTCGATGCCCTCGGAACAACCCCCGATATGCCAAGCGTCACAAAAATCGGCGTAAAGTGGAACGAAGGCGACAGTCGCGAAACGAAACTCGAGAAAATCATCACGCAAAAATACATTGCCCTCTTCCCCTACAGCTATGAAGCTTGGGTGGACCTCCGTCGCACCGGCTACCCCCGCCTCTTCCCCGTGCTCAATCCGCAAGACGGCGACGGCAGTCTCAAGGACGGCGACATCATCCGCCGCATGCCCTTCCCCGGAACCGACGATGCCTCGCTCGTAGACATCCAGGAAACCGGACTCAACGCCCTCGGCGGACAAGACCTACAAGGCACCCGCCTCTGGTGGGACGTCGACCAGCCAAACTTCTAAAGCAAACAAAAAATCCAAAGCCTATCCCTTTGCCCATAGTGCCCCAAATGCCCATGATGTCCACCAAGCCCATCATGCCCACTGTGCCCATAGTGCCCACAAAGCCCACAATGCCCATAGTGCCCATTATGCCCATGATGCCCACCATGCCCACCAAGCCCATTTGCTAAGCACTCCGCATTTGCACATATGCACATTCACACATTCGCACATTAAAGAAAATTTCCTCCAACCTAACCAAGATAATCATGAACAAAACTACCCTCGCCGCGCTAGCACTCGTTTGCTCCGGCCCGATGATGATTCCCGCCACGCCCATGCTGGCACAGGAAACCTCACCCACAGCAACCACCGACGTCTATAACTTCGACAAGTTCAGTCCCGTCACCCTCATGCACCTCTTCAAGAACGCACTCGACCAGGGACGCAAATACCCCACCGACGCAGAGTTCGAAGCCGAAGGCATTCTCCCCTCCGACATCGCCTTCATCCGTTCCCACGTGCGCAAAGGAAAACTCCTCGACACCTCCGACCGACTCGTCCAAAGCACCTACGAAAAACGTAACCTCTGGTGCAACCTACCCATGGACATCGGCTCCGACGGACTTGCCGGATACCCCGACGGCGACTTCGGTTCAGACGTATTCTCCATGTGGCAGTACACAAACCTCTTCGGTTCGTGGAACCACGGATTCTTCCAGGCTCCCGGAGCTTGGGTCGACGCAGCCCACAAGAACGGAACAGACATCATGTCCGGCATCATGTTCTTCGACACTACGGGAGGACGTGGCGAAGGCTCCGACAACTGGGTCGACATCGTGTCTGAAAAAAACACCGACGGCACGTTTGCCTACGTGAAGCCCATCATCAACTGCCTCATGTACTTCGGCGCCGACGGCATCAACTACAACTGGGAAGCCTCCGGCTACAACAATGCCGACGTCGTGGCTTTCCACAAAGCCCTCTACAAAGAAGCCGCAGCCCAAGGCTTTGACAATTTCCACCTTGGCCTCTACACCTCCGTCTCCACCCTTACCGCCTCCAGCGCCAACGCCCTCTATGGCGACGCCACAGGTCAGACCGCCGACCTCATGCTCAACTACGCCGGCGGCGACTTCTCCTACGGCATAGCACCTTCGGTCAAAGCCGCCGAAGCAGCCACCGGATCGGCCGACCGACTCTACACCGGCGTATGGATCGTAGGCATGGACCGCGGATGGAACCGCCTCGACGTAGGCGATGCCCACCGCGCAGGCATTTGCCTTTGGGGCGAACACGGACAAAGCCGCTTCATGAGCTACAACAAGGGAGCCGACGCACTCGAAACGCAGGAAAACTACCAGCGCTTGCTCGAACGCGGATTCTCGGGCGGTAACCGCAACCCCGCAAGCCGTCCCGCCGTCAGCGCCACGGGCAACAACTGGGAAGAAACCGACGGAAAAGCACCCCTCTCCACCTTCTGCGGCATTGCAGAGTTCATCCCCGAGCGCTCCGCCATTCAAGGCAACCTTCCTTTCGCCACCCATTTCAACCTTGGTAACGGAAACCGCTACAACTACAAGGGAAAGAAAACCGCCAACCTGTGGTACAACATGGCCAACCAGGACATCGTGCCCACCTACCGTTGGCTCGTCTACAACGCAGGCACCGAAACCGTGAGCACCGACGTGCAGCCCGAATTCTCCCACGCAGACGCCTACACGGGCGGCTCATGTCTCTCCCTCACAGGCAAGGCCACCACAACTGGCACCGACATTGTGCTCTACAAAACCGCCCTCAAAGTGGCCGACGGCAATGCCAAAGTCAAGATAGCCGTGAAGAACGGAAAGACAGGCACCAACGCCTCCAACCTCAGCGTCATCGTGCGCAAACAAGGCTCTGCAGCCTGGATTGAAGTGCCTGTGGGCAACGTCGAAGGCGCAACGTGGCAAGAAAAGAGCCTCGACCTCAGCGCGCTTGCAGCCGGCGACGTCATTGACCGCATAGGTCTTCGCGTCAAGGGCGACGATGCAGCCTACAACCTCTATGTGGGCAAACTCGAAATATCCGACAACACCAAGGCCACGCCCGCTGGTGTGAAGGACCTCGTAGCAGAAGTCAAGCAAGAGACTCGCGGCTCCATGTCGCTCAAGCTGAACTGGAAGGTCAACGCCACCGCCTCCTCTCGTGCCGACTGGAATCTGCTCTACAACGACGAGGCCAACATTGACCACTTCGAAGTGCTCTACCGCAACGGCAAGGATGGCCGCGTGAGCGAAGTGGGCCGTACCACCCAATGGGCTACCTTCGTCAGCAACATTGTGTTCGACAGCGCAGAGGACGATCCCTACGTCGGCGTACGTGCCGTCTCCACCGACCTCAAGACTTATTCGCCCGTCGAGTGGCTTCATGTGGCCCGTGCCGACCAGTCTACGCTCCCCGTCTACGACTCCAACACCTACGGCGTAAGTCAGATGGATCCCGCCTGCGAAGGTGCCGACATTGCCCGTAAGCAGCGTTACGTGACCGACGTCACCACCACCGGTGCCGAAGGCAATCTCGACTACCACGCCACTTCTCCCGTGGCCGACGGCACGCAGTATGCCAACGCCCTTGACCAGACGCTCAAGGTGAAGCAAGGTCAGGAAGTGGAACTCTACATCAAGTGTTTCGACACCACCAGCAACCACCAGGGAACCTCTACGCCCGACGGTCTGCGTTGGTGCTTCGCCGGCGGATGGATGGATCTCGACGGCAGCGGTACGTTCAACCCCGACGACATTGAAAAAAATCCTTCCGAGGGCGAACGCCTCTTCTTCCTCGGCTCGCTGCGCGCCGGTACGCCTGCTTTCGAAACCGATGGCATTCGCCACAAGTTCACCGTGCCCGCCGATGCACGCACCGGCAAGAGCCGTCTGCGCATAGTCTTCTCCGATGCATGGTTTGAAGGCATGTTCCAGCCCACGGGGCTTCACGCCAAAGGCTTCACCATCGACTTCAACGTAGAAATCACCGGCGACAACGCCCAGCGTCCTGTTCCTGCCGACACCCACGACGCAGGCATTGCCGACCAGCCCGAAGGTCTCGTCGACGGCACTAGTGGCATTGACCAGGCCACAAGCAGCGAGATGTCCGCAGTCGATGTCAACGGCGGCGTAGTCACCTTCGCCAACACCGACAAGGCTTGGATTTACGGCAGCGACGGCAAACTCGTTCGCTTCGTAGACAGCGCCCAGGGCAGTGCCACCGGCCTCTTCCCCGGCACCTACGTGGTGAAGATGCAGCGCAACAACGTGATCCGCGCTCAGAAACTCATCGTGCGCTGAAGCAGCCAGTTTTTATGTGAATAACCGCCAGCAACCCATGTTGCGATGTACTCCATCGCGGCATGGGTTGCCTTTCGTTTAAGCGCCATTTCGCGTAGATTGCGACGTTCGAAACGATCACGCCATATATATTTGCACAATCACACATTCGCACATTTGCACATTTATATATAACTTTGCTCACTATGAACGAAACAAGCGAACAGACCACACGCGTTTCCGTCGTGATGTGCACCTACAACGGGCGCCGCTTCCTACGTGAGCAGATGGACTCCATCCTTGCGCAGGACTTGAAGCCCTATGAGATAATTGTGCAGGACGACCTTTCGACCGACGACACTTGGGACTTGCTCGAAACCTATCAGCGCGACTATCCCGGCTTGGTCAAGATACACCGCAACGCCGAGCGTCTCGGTTTCAACCGCAACTTCCACACGGCCATGCTCCGTGCCACCGGCGACTACATAGCCATCTCGGACCAGGACGACATATGGTTCCCCCAGAAGCTTCGTCGCCAAGTCGAAGCCATAGGTCAGGCCGACTGCTGCGTCAGCGAGTACTACACCGACCCCACCTACGACTTTCCCCTTCACCACCGTGTCACGCCGAAGCTCGCTTTCGAACACGTTCTCTTCTACGACCCCACGCCCGGCCACGTCATGCTCCTCCGCACAGGCTTCGTGAGGAACATCAAAGAGTGGAACTACCGCATCTACTACGACTGGTGGCTCGCCGTCCACGCCCTCATGGGCCGCGGCATCGCTTTGGCCGACGAACCCCTCAATTGGCACCGCCACTACGTTGGTTCTGCCACCACGCAAGTGTTTCGCAAAGGCTTTTTCGAACCCGTTGAGCACCCCACGTGGCAACCTTACGTCGTCGGGTTGCTCAACCGCTACCGCCTGCAGCGCAACCCGCAGTGGAAAGCCTTCTATTCCTATCTCGTCCGTCACATCGACCGCAACGCCCATCCGCTCGCCGCTACCATAGCGCGCCTGCAGACGCGCCGTTGCCCCTTTGCCTTGCTGAGGCTCTGCGCCCTATGTGCCCGCCACTACAAACTTGTCTATCCCCGCAACCCCGAAGGATGGAAAGGGCGGTTCCACGGATTTTTCTATCCCATGATATCGGCCTACGGCAACGCACTCTTCAAACTTTAGCATCCCCTTTTTCCAATCTCTTTTTGGGAAACCTCTTAGCACATACATTATGCAACAACCTTTACGCCATGTGGCCGTCGTTCTCGCCGGCGGTGTGGGCAGTCGGGCAGGCTTCGACAAACCCAAGCAGTTCCTTGAAGTGGCAGGACGCACGGTGCTTGAGCACAGCGTGGATGCCTTTCAGCGCAACGCGCACATCGACCAAATAATCGTCGTGTCGAATCCCCTTTTCGTGGACGAAGTGAAAGCCCTCGCGCAGCGAAACAACTGGACGAAGCTCGTGGCCATTCTCGAAGGCGGCAAAGAGCGTTACGACTCCTCGCTTCAGGCCATCCGCTACTGTCAGGAAGCCGGCGAAGACGCCAATCTGCTTTTCCACGACGCGGTGCGTCCCCTCGTTTCGCAGCGCATCATCAACGATGTGTGCGAATTTCTCCGCTACCACTGCGCTGTCAGCGTGTGTGTGCCCGTGACGGACACCATCATCCTTCAGCGCAAAGGCTACATAGCCAACATTCCCGACCGCACGCTCTATCGTCGCAGCCAGACGCCCCAGGCTTTCCGCCTCAGCGTCATTGCCGAAGCCTACCGCCGTGCACTGCTCGACCCCAAGTTCAAGGTGACCGACGATTGTGGCGTGGTGAAGAAATATTACCCCGACGAACCCATCTTCCTCGTCGACGGCGACGAGAGCAACATGAAGCTCACCTACCGCGACGACCTCTCCCTCCTCGAACGCCTCTTTGCGCTGCGAGGAAAGGAATAAACGTGCACATTAACTGTTCCCATGCCCCTCAAAGAATATCTTGCCAAACACCGCCGTGCCGTACAGCTCAAAGAACTCGGCATACTCAAGGAAATAGACGCCATCTGCCAGCGAAACCATATTGACTACTGGCTCGACGGCGGCACCATCCTCGGTGCCGTACGCCACGGCGGCTTCATCCCCTGGGACGACGACATCGACATAGCCATGCGCCTCGAGGACCTTCCGCGCTTCGTCGAAGCTGCCCGCCGCGAGTTGCCCCCTTCGCTCGAGATGCAAAGCCCCGACACCGACTCCGCCGTGCGCCAACCCATCTACAAGGTGCGCGACCGCAATTCCTTCATCGTAGAAGCCGACGACGACTTTGCCCGACCCTACGCCAAAGGACTCTTTGTGGACATCTTCCCCATGATTCCCTATCCGGCCGTCTCGCGCAAGTACATCCGCCGCATCACCCGCGGCTACTGCCGTGCCAACGGCATACTCCAGAGCCAGCACTACTACTCCGTGCGCTCCTTTGCCGAGTTTTTCTATTTCGGCCTCAAGCGCGCCGCCTGCAAACTCCTTTGGCACGCCACCTGTCTGCTCCATAAGCCCGGCGCCTACACTTCCAACGTGCTCCGCAACAATGGCTACGGCGTGATGCACCGCACCGACAGCATCTTCCCCACGCGTCGCATCCGTTTCGAGGACGCAGAGTTCAACGCACCGGCCAATCCCGACGCTTACCTCACCGACCTTTTCCACGACTACATGAAGCTCCCGCCCGAGGACAAGCGCGGCGGCCACGCCGTGTTCTACGCCGAAACGCTCGACTAAGCGGCACACTAGCACATTAAGTCAACACTTTGCCTACCATGGACATCTCCGTACTCATCCTCTTCTTCAACCGTCCCGACAGCCTCGCCAAGGTGTTCGAAGCCGTACGCGAGGCCCGTCCCGCGCGCCTTTTTCTCTACCAGGACGGACCGCGCGGCGAGCGCGACCTGCCCGGCATCGAAGCCTGCCGACGCGTCGTGGAGCGCGTGGACTGGCCGTGCCACGTGGAGCGACTTTACCAAGAGCGCAACTACGGCTGCGACCCCTCCGAGTTCATCTCCCAGCGCTGGGCCTTCTCGCAGACCGACAAATGCATAGTTCTGGAGGACGACGACGTACCCTCGCCCTCCTTCTTCCCCTTCTGCAAAGAAATGCTCGACCGCTACGCCGACGACGAGCGCATAGGCATGATTGCCGGCTTCAACACCGACGAACGCACACCCGACTGCGGCACCGACTCCTACTTCTTCACCACCAACTTCAGCATATGGGGCTGGGCATCATGGGCCCGCGTAGTCAACGCGTGGGACGAACACTACACCTGGCTCGACTCACCCCAAGCTGTCAGCCGTATAGAAGCCCTCACCGCCGAGCGTCGCCTCCGCACCGACTTCCTTCCCATGTGTCGCGCCCATCGCGCCAGCGGAAAAGCCTTCTACGAAACCATCTTCCACGCCCATCTCCTCCTCAACTCCCAGCTCGCCATCGTTCCCGTCGTCAACATGGTCTCCAACCTCGGCGTAAGCACCGATTCCACCCACTTTGCCGGTTCCGTGCAGACCCTTCCCCGCGGTTACCGCCGCATATTCACCATGGGGCGCCACAACCTCACGTTTCCCCTCCATCACCCCGCCTGCGTCGTGGACCACGTGGCCTACCGCCAGCGTGTATATCGCATCATGGCGTGGCGTCATCCCTTCGTCAAGGCCTGCCGCAGCATAGAAGAACTCTTCATCAACCTTCGCCACGGCCAGTGGCGCCGCATCTTCGGCGCCCTCGCCAATCGTTGCGCCATCATCCTTCGCGGCCGCCGCTTCCATTGATTATTTCCTATTAGTCCTGTTCTCCAATCTCGGTGAACAGGATTTTTTTCGTTCTTCTGTGTTGAACTTTCTTTCGTAAACTGTTGAAACCCAACGCCTTTTTCCTTACCTTTGCCGAAAGAAAATGAATTACTCAATGCATTGAGTAATTTTACTCAGTCCGTTGAGTAATTTCCTCTCAGCTTCAAAAAACTCCATCGCGCAATGTATCAACGTCCAGAATATCAAACACTTGCGTCGCGCCTTGAAGAACCCCGAAAGTTCATTCAAGTTGTTATGGGTCCTCGTCAAGTGGGCAAGACCACCATGGTTCGGCAAGTACTTTCAGCAGCTTCCGTACCCTACAAGGCCGAGTCGGCCGACAATGTGGCATCCACCCAAAACCAGTGGATAGGCACCGTGTGGAACGAAGCGCGCAACCGCATACGAGTGGAACATCTGAACGACTTTGTGCTCGTCATTGACGAAATTCAAAAGATTACCAACTGGAGCGAAGCCGTAAAACGCGAATGGGACTACGACACGTGGCACGAAATACCCATAAAGGTGGTACTGCTCGGTTCTTCGCGTGTCATGCTGGAGCGCGGACTTTCCGAATCGCTCATGGGGCGCTACGAAGAGATACGAATGTCCCACTGGAGCTACCGCGAAATGAAGGACGCCTTCGGTTTTTCGCTCGCCGACTACGTTTATTACGGAGCCTATCCCGCAGCAGCCTCGCTGAAAGACGATTCGTCGCGCTGGGAACAGTATGTCGGTGGATCCATCATAGATGCTACCATCAACAAGGACATACTGATGAATTCGCCCATCGGCAAACCCGCTCTGCTCCGCCAGACTTTCGAACTGGGTTGCGCCTACTCCGGCGAACTCCTAAGCCTGACGAAAATGGTGGGCAGTTTGCACGATGCAGGCAACACAACCACCCTCACCGGCTACCTCAATTTGCTCGCCGACAGTGGCCTGCTCTGCGCCCTGCAAAAGTTCAGCTTCGACGCATCGCGCCGCCGCGCCAGCATACCCAAGTTCCAGGTGTTCAACAACGCCCTCTACACCTTCTTCCGTCCCTTGGGGAAAGACGTCGCCATGGCCGACAGCCGTCAGTGGGGGCGTTACGTAGAGTCGGCCGTGGGCGCCCACCTCGTGTCGCGCTCCTTCGTGGATGGTTATCGCGTGTGCTATTGGCGTGAGGGCAACCGCGATGTAGACTTTGTTCTCGAATACAAAGGACGCATTGCATTGATAGAAGTGAAGAGTAACAACGAGCCGACAAATGCCGGACTTGAATACCTCCGTGAGCACTACCATCCCCACTTCTCATGCATAGTAGGCGAAAGCGGCATACCCCTCGAAGAGTTCCTTAGTCATTCGCCGAAAGAATACCTCGTCTGAACAAGAGGTGTAGAATCTTAACAAAAATCCACACCCCTCCGTCAAAACCCATTTGCGGCGTTAACATGGAGAATCGCGTAGAATCCGTCGTCCGTCCCCCCGTCGAATCTACGCCAACCACAGCGTGCATAATTATGCACTTATCTGACCGTTTTGGGCATAAATGCGCATTTCTGTTGCATATTGGTGCATAAAAGTCGCGCGGCCTCTAAAAATGCTCCGCTTTCTCCTCTAAACTCCAAGGCAGTCTGTAAAAATTCCAAGGCTTGGAATTTTTACAGACTGCCTTGGAATTTTTTTGAGCTACGTAAAAGTGGAGTGGCGAAGCATTGAACGATAATTTTCGCCCTTTCTCCGCGCTACTTTCTCCCTTCCTCTCATCAAAAATGCGGCCCGTCGGTTAACAAACGAAAGGTCCGTTAACGCAACCTGCTGCCTTGTCTGCAACTTCGCCCCGTGAGTTAAAAACTTCCCCAAAAAAGAAAGCGGGCCACTCCCCTGTGGGGGAGCAGCCCGCTGTTAGTTTTCGTAGCAGTCTATGACCGCGACAATGCGTTAAGCTTCAGCTTCGGGAGTTACCGAAACGACGCTACGGTCGCGCTGGCCGCGGTGGAAAGTTACCACGCCGTCAACGAGAGCGAAGAGCGTGTGGTCCTTGCCCATGCCTACGTTCTTACCGGGATAGTGAACCGTTCCGCGCTGACGAACGATGATGTTGCCAGCAACGCAGGTCTGACCACCCCAAATCTTAACGCCTAATCTCTGTGAAGCCGATTCGCGGCCGTTCTTAGAACTACCTACACCTTTTTTGTGTGCCATTTCTTCTAAACTTTAAAGGATTAAGCAATTACGTTCTTGATTGTCACTTCAGTGAACTGATGACGATAGCCGTTGAGCTTGCGATAGCCCTTACGACGCTTCTTGTGGAA
>CAVALA010000040.1:0-24446 GCA_963589615.1 Prevotellamassilia timonensis | reverse complement strand
TTTCAGCCCGTTTTTCGCTAGCTTGATTTATTATCAAACAAGCGGAACTTATTTTTTACACATTGCTAAATATCACATCTTGTCAAAAACCAACGCTTCCCGCTAAAATTCCAAGGCATGAAATTAAAATTCCAAGGCATGAAATTAAAATTCCAAGCCTTGGAATTTAAATTCCAAGCCTTGGAATTTTTGTCCCAAAACGTGGAATTTGTTTTGGGACTGCACGTTGTTGAAAATCAGTGTGTTATTGTTTTTGTCGAGTCTTTAGCGTGAAGCATTCGATGCATGGCCAGGCACCGAGGCGATACGCAACGGTGCCGCCGATGCCGGTCGATACGAAAAGTTGGCGTTTGCCCTCTGTGTAGAGTCCGCCCCATTCGGGGTTGACCCACTTAGCGGGAGAGAAGTTGCCCAACTTGAACTGCATGGCATGGGTATGTCCCGAAAGGGTGAGCGTGACGTTGGTGCTGTCGAGTATGCCGTGGCGCCAATGCCATGGATCGTGACTGAGGAGTATGGTGCAAGCTTCGGGCGGAATGTTTTGCAATGCTTTTGCGAGATTTCCTTTGGAGGGAAATGGCGGTTTGCCCGTATTTTCTACACCGGCAATGAAGAGCGTATCCGTTCCGCGATTGACGGTGGTTTGCTCGTTGAGCAGTACGCGCCAACCTAACGAACGTTCGGCATTGACAATTTCCTTAATTTCGGCAAACCGTTCAGCGTCGGTAATCTGTGCGCCATAGATGCAGTAGTCGTGGTTGCCGAGAATGCTCACCACGCCGTCTTTAGCCTTGATGCGTGAAAGGGCTTCAAGATGTGGTGCAAGTTCTTTGGAGGTTGTGTTCACAATGTCGCCGGTAAACACAACGAGGTCCGCCTGACAAGCGTTCACACTGTCTGCCAACCGACACAGGAAACGGTCGTCGGTGCCGTAAGTTCCAACGTGTAGGTCGGAAATCTGTACCACGCGGTAACCATCGAAGGCTTTCGGAAGATGGTCTACGTGGAGTGTCCGATGGTGCGTGCTGAGTCGCTGCCAGCCGAAGAATGTGCCGTAGAGTTGCACGCCGCAAATTCCGACGGAAAGCATTATTGCTATGATGGTCAACGCTTGGCGGCTTTGGGGAAACTGCCACGCGATGCCTTGTCCGACGAGCGAAAGGAGCAGAAAGGCCAGTTTGGGGACGGCAATGATGCAAAGTAGTGTGAAGAACACATTGAAACTCCATGAGGCGCCGGGCACAAGCAGGCAGTAAGCAATGCTGGCAAGCATGAGGACGGTAGGTGTCAAGAGCAGAGCCGTCTGCCAATAGTTGGATTGTGGACGTGTGAAGTTCCACCAGATGTAGATGTCGGGCAGAATGATGAGGAGGAGAAAGAGAAGGAGATATTTGATCATTGCTAGTAGGGAATGTGGGCGGTGGCGTAGGTGGGGAGGGGTGTTTAGTCGGGAAGGACCGTTCTCCGTGTAGAAAAAATAAAATGGAAATGAAGAAGGACGTGCCGTACTTTTCATTTCCATTTTTATTGTTTGTGCAAGCGCTTTATTCTTTGTCTTGTTGTTCTTTTTGTTGGACGGCCTCGTGGAATTCTTGCGACTCCTGTTGCTGTTCCTGCCATTTTTCGCGTGCTAATTCCTGCATGTCGGTGACGGTGTCTTTTTCGTCCACGATTTCGGTGCCGAGCATGGTTTCGATGACGTCTTCCATCGTGACGATGCCTCGGAAGCAGCCGTATTCGTCAATGATGATGGAGATGTGCTCTTTCTTGGCAAGAAGCTTCTCCCAAATAGTGGAGACCGACTCCGTTTCCTGGAAGGTAAGCACGGGACGGACAATGTCGGAGAGGCGAAGCGTGAATTTATCTTCTGCCAGTTTTTCGAGAATGGCTTGGCGAAGCACGTAACCTTTTATGTAGTCGTCGTTCTCCTCGTTGTAGACGGGAATTCGCGAGTAGGTGCGGAAGGCTTCGTTTTTGTAGAATTCGCTGAGCGTCATGCTTTCTTCGGCCATTTCCACTACGGAACTTGGTGTCATGATGTCGCGTGCCGTGATGTCGTCGAGTTTCAGCAGATTCTGTATCATGCTGTTCTCTTTCTTCTCAAACACGCCCTCTTCTGCGCCTACGGTCATCATGGCCGACACTTCTTCGCGGCTTACGGAGACGGATTGTTTTTTTCCTGAGAAGAAATGGGTGATGAACTCCGACATGAGCACGAGCGGGTAGGTGATGATGACAAGCACATGGATAATGCGTACGGCGGGTATGGCTATCTGTCGCCAGTAGGCCGCGCCGATGGTCTTCGGGATGATTTCGGAGAGGACAAGGATGAGGAGGGTGAGGATGGCGGAAGTGGCTGCAAAGTATTCACTTCCGAAGACGGCCTCGCTTTGCGCACCCACGCCGGCTGCGCCCACGGTGTGGGCAATGGTGTTGAGGGAAAGGATGGCAGAGATAGGTTTGTCGATGTCCTGCTTGTATTTCTTGAGCAAGGCTGCGCCGGGACGATTTTCCTTTTCAAGCATTGACGCGAACGACATGGGTGCTGAAAGCAGTACGGCTTCAAGCACCGAACAAAGAAACGATACGCCTAAGGCGCAAAAAAGATAGAGGAGTAGTAGCCCCATGGAATGTGGAATTAGTTAGACATAAGCCCTGTCCACATGTTTTTGTGCGTGTGCGGATGCTGCCCGAAAAGTGGCGCCAGCTTTCGCAGGGAGCGGCAATAAGTGCGTCCTTTCTTGGGGCAAGGACCTACTTTTGCTGCAATTTTTCGATGTTGGCGACAAAGATAACACTTTTCGGGCAGAGAAAGTATGTCACAACTTGTGAAATTGTGGTGAAGATATGCTCTAAATGTTTGATTTGCAGTGTGCATTATGCAAAACGGATTGTGAAGAGGCTGCGAAAAGCCTTTTCGTCCGTATTATCGCTTGCAGATGCTGTCGATGTATTCGCGGAATTGCGTTTTCGTTCCGTTGTACACATTGATGTCCACTTCGCCGTGAATGCCGCGTACCCGGCCGTAGGGGGTGAGCTGCCAGTGGAGCAATCGCACGAAAGGTTTGTACTCGCCGTAGCGGGCAATCCACACATCGTAGGCACGCAGTGCTTCGGGGGCATGGATGAGGTGGTTGTTGACAAACTGTTGCCCTACGTAGAGCACCGGCTTTTTGCCGCGCCGTTGCTCTACGGTGCGTAGCCAAACGAGCACCTGGCGGAACATTTCCTGTTCGCCGCCCATTTCCTTCACTTCGGCCTCTGTGGGTTCGAGGTCGAGTACGGGAGGAAGGTCGGACGCTGCTACCCATGCCATGCGTAGGAACCAGGCGGCTTGTTCGGCACCCTTGTACTTCGAACTGTAGAAGTGGTAGCTGCCCACTGGGATGCCGTGGCTGCGTGCTTGACGCAGGTCCGAAGCATAGTATTTGTTTGTGATGCGTGTGCCTTGCGTGGCTTTGAGGTAGATGTAGGATACGGGGTAGTCGACCGTGCCTTTAACACGTCGCCCGTTGCCAAGGCTCACAATTCGCAGGCGATCCCAATCAATGCCGTACTTCTTTTTCCCTATCTCGTGCTGGTAGCGCGAGAGGTCTATGCCGTACACGCGGTCGGTGGTGTAGACCATGCGCTCTCCGTAGAAACGGTTTTTGCGCCATACGCCGCAACGCACCGAAAGTCCCGCTTTCACACTGAAGCCGTGCCCTTGCCGAATGCCGTCGGCCCATTCGCCTTCGTAGTGCTCGCCTTCGAGGGTAATGTAGATGCCCATTCCTTCGGGGCGCATACGACGGTTGAATTTACCGGAGTAGTAGCCCAAAGTGTCGCTTCGTGTGCCTCGTGTCAGTGTGTCGGCTTGCCAAAGTCCCGTGAAGGTGTTTCCGCAAGAGTCAATGTAGGTGCCTTCTCCTTCGCGGATTAAGATGCCTTTGCGCATGGTGCCTTGTCCATTGTAGAGGCTGCCGTTAGGCAAATGCATGCAAACGCATTTCTTGTTTTGTATGCTTACGTTTTGCGGCGTGTTGTTCGAAGAGTTGAAAAGCGAGTGCAGCCAGCCACGCAGATTAATCCACCACCACGCCATGCGGCAATGTTCCTGCGCCATCGTGTGGCGTACGGTTTTCGTTGTGCAGCATTTGTCTTTAATCTGGATGCCACAAGCGTGTCCCCACGCTCCACTCCAGAGTCCGCCTTCTTCTGCAGAGTGGGGGAGAACGGAATCGGGCACAATGTTTTCTGGCAGCGTATGGGCCGTGGCACCGCCGAAGTCGGCAAATGCGGTGAGCGTTGTGGGGGCGGCTTTATAACTTATCAAACTGAAGCGTACGTGCTTCGCCCCTTGGGGCAATTTGTGGTCGGTGGTTTGAAAGAGCATCGGACCGTTTTCCGTGTGTTGGAGCAGTTCTATGTCCTTTTGAACCATGGCAATGCGTCCCGAGTCGTCTTTCTGGGAAAACTGGATATGGGCTTTTACTAGCAATTTGGCATGCAGCGGCTGCTTGGCATTGATGGCTTTGGTGAGCGTCTGCTTTACAGTGTCAATTCTAAGCAACTGACGGTTGAGTTTGGCTCGGTAGTCCATCACGTCGTTGTATCCATCATCTATTACGGAATGGCTCTTGGCATAGATGTCAAGTTCTTTGAGCATATCGTTTACGGCACTTTGGGCTTTGTTGACCAAAGTGTCCATACGCAGAATGCCTTCCCGTGTTCTTTGGGCAGAGAGACTGTCCGGCGCATGCAACACGAGGGAGTCGGACGTCAGCAGATGTCCTTCTCGCGATACAAAGACTCCGCTGAGGTCTATGCGGTAAGTGATTTCGTTCGGATTGGCAAGCAGATGGTTAATGTCGTTGTCTTTTAACGGAAGGAATATGGTGTCGTTTGCGCCAAGGGGTATTGCATAGCAACTCTTGGCTTCAATGCGGCATACTGATTTTTGTCTTGTCGTGTCGCTTTCTGGCCAAAAGTCAATGAGTAGTCCGGCAACGATGAAAAGCAAAATGAATGCGGCGGCAATATATAGTATGCGTTTGCGGGTCATGTCTATTATTATTATGCTCTGTATATGCTATTGTGCGCGAAGTGGCAGCGCTTACGTCTGCTCTTCGCGCACAAAAATGAATGCGGTATGCTAGGTGGTGTGCAATAGTTTAAAGAAGTTCCACTTCGTGGGGTGAGAGACCTGTCATTTCGGCAATGCTCTTAGGGTCCATACCCGTGGCAAGCAGTTTCTTTGCCACTTTGAGGAGGCTTTCTTTTTGTCCTTCTTCTCGGCCTTTGGCTAGTCCTTCTTCTATTCCTTTTTCTCGACCCAGTGCTAATCCTTCTTCTCGGCCTAGGGCTAATCCTTCTTCTCGACCCAGTGCTAATCCTTCTTCTCGTCCCAGTGCTAATCCTTCTTCTCGACCTTTGGCTAATCCTTCTTCTCGTGCAGTATCAATAGAGTTCTTAATATCGCGGTAGGCTTTGAGACTGTCTTCGTATTCTTTGAGCTCCGTTGGGGTGAACTGGGCTATGGCCGATTCTTCAAAGAGCTTTTTGAAAATGCGCTCTTTTAGCGCAGCTGGACGACGGTCAAGGCGTGAGAGATTTTTGAGCACATAGAGCCACTTGTCGTAGAGGGTTTCGAGTTCATTCTCTGTCTTGTTGAACTTGGCTATTTCCACGTATTTAAAGGAGAGCTTATCGTTGAACACGCGGTGAGTTTTCTTGTCGAGCAGTCCCACGTCGTGGTTGATATCTTTGGGGTCGAAAGCTTCTTCATGGAAGTCAAAGTTGAGAATTGCCACAGTGTAGACGTGGTCCAGTTTGAAGTTCCAGTCGGCTCCCTGTGGCGCTTGCTCGCGAATGGGGAAAGTGGAATAGAATAAGGAACGGTCCTTGAAATGCTTTTGGTAGGCGTTCTGCATTTCTACAATGAACTTTTCTCCATGCTCGTTTTCGCAGTATACGTCAAAAATGGCTTTGCGTTCGGCATAGATGTCCCCAACGTGTTCGCTGTTGAGATAGGTCACATCGCGGATTACTTGCTCGCCGCTAAAAAGCGAGTTCAGAAAGTTGATAAGCAAGTCTTTGTTCGGTGCTGTGCCGAATATTCGTTTGAAACCGAAATCGGTGAGCAAACTGATGTATCGTTCTTCAGACTGTAGCATAGCTTCGCATCTTTGTTGTTTCGTCTTGCAAAAGTAGGAAATATCCGCAAAGAATGTGCATGGTGCACTGTTTATTGCATATCGCTGCCCTGACTGTTTCCGCTTTTGCCGTTTGAACGCACATCGTCGTTTTGGATGGAACGCTCAGCCTTTTTTACGGAAGTTTTGAGGTTGCCGAGGCGGTAGCTCACAGAAATGCCGAAGCGCATGAAGTCTATGCGTGTACGCGCCGACTCGCGAAACTGGTCCGTCAGCGTTTCGTTGTGGAATCTGTGGTAACGGCCAATGAAGTTGCCACCTTCCAACGTTACCTTCAGGCGGTCTTCCTTCAAGAATGCGCGACTGAGATTCATAGTGTAGAACCAAAATCCGTCGTTCGAACCTTGCAGCGAAGGTGACTTTGTGTTACCGCCGGCGAAGATGCCGAACTTCAGTTTCCAAGGCAAGTCTTGGTTGAGGCCACCCCAGAAGTCGCCGCTCCAGCCGCAGTTGCTAGCGCCAATTTCTTTGGCCGAGTAGTTGCCGTAGGTGGCACCGCCGTTGAAGTTCACGCGGGTGCCGTTTACGATGGTCCAGTTGATGAACGTGCCTATGTTGAAACTCTTGCTGTGTACGAAGTTGCCGAACGTGGAGTTTGTTACGCCGTTTTCCACAAAAGAGTATTCCTCCATTCCGTTGTTCGAGACGAAGTAGGAGAGTGTGCCGGTGAACGTCAGTTTCGAACTGAACGTGTTGAAGGCGAGTTCAAAGTTGTTGTAGCGTTCGCTTTTGAGGTTCGGGTTTCCGTAAGAGACGCGCTCAGGCGTAAGCATTTCTTTGTATGGCGAGAGCGAACTGATGTCCGGTCGACCTATGCGCATGTGGTAACCGACGGTGAGGAGCGTGGTTGGGTTGAAACTGTAACCTACCGCAACAGAGGGTACGTTGTCGTTCATGTGTGTGCTGAAAGCATCGCGTTTGCCGTCGGGATATTTCACGCGGACGTGGTAATACTCGTAGCGGTCGCCGGCTTTCAGCGACCAGTTGCCAGTTTTGAATTCATACTCGGCATAAGCCGCGCCGATGTCGCCCGTGTGGCGGTAGCGCAGCGAGGCTTCGTCGTCTAACGTCAACGGTTCGTCCGTTCCGGCGATGCGTGCATACTCCTTGCTGTCGCTGCGGTTCACGCGGTTGATGTATTTCAAACCCACAGAGAGCGTGTGCTTCTTGCCGATGTTGGTCGTGAAGTCGGCCTGTGCGGTGTTCTCGTAACTGAGACGGTCGGGGTCGGTATAGAGGTCGCGGAGTGCGAAACCGTCGGGGAAATTCGTCATGTCGGTGTTGACCGTTTCGTTCTTCACGTTGTCCGGCGAGTAGTTGTAACGGTACGATAGCGTCAGACGGCGGTCTTCGGTAAAACTGTGTTGGAAGTCGGCAGCAGCGTTGACGTCCTGGTAAAGGCTCTTGGCCGTCGTGAGGGTGTTGTAGCTGTAGACGTTGGCGCCCGTAGCGGAAAACATTCCGGTGCGTGTGATGGCATTGTCGGTGCTCTTCCAGCTGTGCAGTCCTGCAGAAATGCTCAGAAGGTCTTTCTTGGAAAATTCGTAGCTCGCTTCAAGTTGTCCAAATTGGAACGTACCGTCGTTTTTCGTTTCCGTATCTCTTGTGTAGAGGTGGTTGGTGGCTTCGTCAAAGATTTCCCGTTCGGAACGTCCGCTAGTTGTCGGATTCTTCGATTTGCCTATGGCGTAGTTCGCAGATAGCATGAATTTACCCCATTGTGCGATGGCCAGTACGCTTCCGCGCATTCCGCGGTTGTTGTAGCCGATGTTCGGCGTGAGCAGATAGCCCGACGTGGTGGTCTTGCCGTTGGTGATGATGTTGAGCACGCCTGCCACGCCTTCGGCATCGTATTTTGCGCCGGGATTGGTGATTACCTCTATTTTTTGTATGGATGAAGCCGGGTACGACTTGAAGATGAGCGAGGGGTTAGAGCTCATCATTTGGTTGGGCTTGCCGTCCACGTAAACTTTGAAACCCGACTTACCGTTTATCTTGATGTTGTCCTCACCGTCCACGGTGACCATGGGCACTTTGCGGAGCATCTCCAGCACCGTGTTGGTCTGCGCCTCGGGGTCGTCGGCAAAAGAGTAGGTGAGTTTGTCTATGTCGGCTTTCACCAGTGGTCGTTGCGCCGTTACGGTGGCGGTACCGAGCGTGGTGTTGTATTCGCGTATGTAGAGTGTGTCGAGACTGACGGACGTATTGTCTTCGGTCAAGTCCACGTCGCGGCGCACGGGTTCTTTTCCGAGTACCACAAGTTCTATGGTGTATTTTCCTTTCTTTGGGGCTGCGATGGAGAACGTGCCGTCGGCTCCCGTTGTAGCTACGCGCACTGGTTTCTGTGACGAACCTTGCAGCATGCGCACGGTGGCGAAGGCTTCGGGTTCGTGTGTCGTGCTGTCGCAGAGCGTGCCGCGCACGGTGAGTGCTTTCTGTTCGTCTTGGGCTTGAAGGTTAAAGGCAAAAGTGAGTCCGAAAAGGACTGAAGGCAAAATCTTCTTGTTCATTTTAATGTCAGGTAGTGTTCGGTATTTTAGGTTACGACAAACGCCCACTAAACCAAGAGGCTCTTGTGTATTCCTTTTGGTTTATGGGCGTTGTTCGTTAATTTGTTGTGTTCACATTCACTGTGTAGAGAATGTGTTATTTCTCGAGATTCACAGAACCGGAACCAATCATCTGGCCGTCGGCAAAGATGTAGGCCGAGTAGGAACCGGCGCTGAGATATTCGCTGACGGGCACGTAGATGGTCACGTGCTGCTCCTGTCCGTTGTATTCGATGGTGCGTGAAGCAGAGAAACCGATGCTCTTGTTCTCGTAGTGGAACGATCCGCTCTGGCCTACCACCTGCTGGTTGGGCTTGAGCAGACGCACGTAGACGGTGCGGTTGCCGGCGTTGGCCGTCACGTTGCGTGTGATGGTGAACGAGATGCTGAAGCGTGTGATGTCCTTACTCTTCTTGGCAGCCTTACCGTTCTTTTTGAGCGGCGAAACGCTCACGCCGGTGGCGTTGAGCTGAGCTGCAATGGCCACTTTCTCGTTGAGCGAAGCGTTCTGAGCGCTCACGGCGGAGTTTTCGGCGCGGGTGCGTTCGGCATCGGCGCGGGCTTGGTCGCGCTCACCGATGAGCGTTTGGTTCAACTGCTGAAGGGAGTCGACCTGACGGATGTAGTCGCGCAGTACGGCGCGCACCGTGGCGAGTTCCTTCTTCAGGCGGAGAATCTCGGCCGAACTGCTAGACTTCACGTTCTTCAGTTCTTTCAGGAGCGATTCGGCACGGGCTTGCTCGGCGTTGAGTTTAGCCACGAGCGAGTCGTCCTTTACGCTTTTCTTGAGTTCGCCGTACTGTGTGGCGAATTCGGCGTACTGGTTCTCCATCTCGCGTTTGTCGAGTTCGGCAAGCTGGCGCAGTTCTTCAAGTTCTTTCTCCTTGTCCTCAAGCTTTTTCTTGTCGCTGTTGCAAGCGGTGAAGAATGCGCCGCAGAGGGAGAATAGAATGAAGGCGATGAGCAGATTTGCTGTACGTTTCATCTTTGGGGTAAGTGTGTCGTGACGAAATAGGATGTGGGTGTAAACGTTACTCAATGATGGTGTTCCATCCGTGCTTGTCCGGTTCAATGCCGTACTGGATGTTGCGGAGCAGCGTGTAGAGTTTTTCGGAGATGGGGCCGGGCTTGCCGTCCTTGGAGATTACGTAGCTCTTGTGGTTCTCGAGGTCGTCAATCTTGCGGATGGGGCTGATTACGGCAGCTGTACCGCAAGCGCCGGCTTCTTCGAAAGTAGAGAGTTCGTCCTCGGGGATGGGACGTACTTCCACTTCAAGGCCGAGGTCCTTTGCGAGTTGCTGCAGACTGCGGTTGGTGATGGAAGGAAGGATGGACGACGACTTCGGCGTGATGTACTTGCCGTCCTTGATGCCAAAGAAGTTTGCGGCACCACATTCGTCAATGTACTTCTTCTCGCGTGCATCGAGGTAAAACTCAGAAGCGTATCCGGCATCGTGTGCCATTTTGTTGGCGAGCAGGCTTGCAGCGTAGTTACCGCCCACTTTGTAGCGGCCCGTGCCGAGGGGAGCGGCGCGGTCGTATTCGCGGATAATCACGTAGTCGTTCGTGGCAAAACCGCCCTTGAAGTAAGGACCTACGGGCGAAACGAAGATGACGAAAAGATATTCGTTGGCGGGGTGTACGCCCACCTGTGCGCCGGTGCCGATGAGCAGTGGACGAATGTAGAGCGAAGCACCGCTTTCGTAGGGCGGCACAAAGTCCTCGTTGAGTTTCACTACGGTCTTCACCATTTCCATGAACTTCTCTGTGGGAAGTTCGGGCATGAGAATGCCGCGGCAGGTGCTCTGCAGACGTTCGGCATTGTCCTTGGCGCGGAACACGCGAATCTTGCCGTCGGGGCAGCGGAAACCCTTGAGTCCTTCGAAAGCTTCCTGTCCGTAGTGGAGCGCAGTGGCTGCCATATGGATGTTGATGGTTTCTTCTGACGATACTTCTATTTCGCCCCATTTACCATTGCGGTAGTAGCAGCGCACGTTGTAGTTCGTAGGCATATAACCGAACTTGAGGTTTGCCCAGTCTATATTCTGCATATTGTTGTGATTTTTGTTTCGGTTTAGTCCCGAAGCCTTTCGGCTCGTTGTTAGTTTGTTGCAAAATTAAGCAATAGTTTCGGTACGTGTCAGTACTGCCGCAGTTTTTTGACTTTTTGACGCGCGAAGCTTGTGGAAAACAACAATGTGATGTGTGAATTGTTTCTTCGGTAGAATGTATGTTGGGCGAAGTGTAAACAGGAGATATTCATGGGCACAAAAAAACTCCCACCGAAGCGGGAGTATAGGCTTATAACCTTCGGCAATTGCTGCCTTATTGTGATAAGATGTAGGAAATCTTACACTTTGAGTGCAAATATACGCCGTTCTTTCGTCTCGTACAAAGAAAAGTCCGTATTTTTATGCACTTTTTAATCCAAAACATTCAACAACATGCATAAAATTCTCGGCATAGATACAGGTACCAACAGCCTCGGTTGGGCCGTTGTGGAGAAACTTTCCGATGGCTACCGCCTTATAGACAAGGGTGTGAATATATTCCAAGAGGGCGTGAACATAGAAAAAGGAATAGAGTCGTCCAAAGCCTCAGAGCGCACTGGTCATCGTTCCATCCGCATCGGTTATTACCGTCGCAAATTGCGCAAGATACGTTTGTTGCGCATTTTGAGCGACAATCATCTTTGTCCGCCTCTTACTGCTACGCAACTTTCAGCGTGGCGCTTGAAAAAAGTGTATCCTACGGATGAACTCTTCATGGCCTGGCAACTTACGGATGATAACGTTGGGCAAAATCCTTACGCTTACCGTCATAAATGTCTGCACGAACGGTTGGATTTGAGTAATGTTGGATTTGAGTAATCTTACCGACCGCTATATTCTTGGCCGTGCCCTTTACCATCTGAACCAACGGCGTGGTTTCCTAAGCAATCGAAAAGACTCGGGCGGTGATGATTCCGGAACAGTGAAACAAGGCATCAGCACGTTGACCGAAGAGATGCGCGCCGAAGGTTGCGAATATCTTGGCGACTACTTTTATATCCTCTATCAGCGAGGAAAGAAAATTCGTAAGCACTACACGGCACGCAACGAACATTATCTTGCAGAGTTCAAGGCCATTTGCGAAAAGCAAGGTCTTGACGCCTCGCTTGTGGCGAAACTCGAAAATGCAATCTTTTACCAGCGCCCTCTCAAATCACAGAAAGGGCTAGTTGGCAAATGTCTCTTTGAACCCAAGAAAACAAAGTGTCCTTCTTCGCATCCGCGCTTTGAAGAGTTTCGTATGCTCTCGTTCCTCAATAACGTTAAGGTGAAGACACCTGATGACGAGCAGCTTCGCCCGTTGAACGAAGAAGAGCGCGAGAAGGCGTTTCCTTCCTTTTTTCGGAAATCAAAGCCTATCTTCGATTTTGAAGAAATTGCAAAAAATCTGGCTCCGAAGAAGCAGTACGGATACATCAAAAATTCAGCAGACCAACGTAACAAGGATTGGTTGTTCAACTATCCGATGGATACCCCCGTTTCGGGATGCCCCGTAACGGCCGAATTGAAAAACCTTTTTGGTGACGACTGGGTACAAGGCATTTGTGAGGTTTACACCCTTGCAGAAGGCAAAAGTGCTGAGGCTGTTGTCAACGACATTTGGCATGCCCTCTACTTCTATTCCGACTCCGACAAACTTGCCGAGTTCGCACAAAACCGTTTGCAACTTAGCGAAGAAGATGCCAAGAAGTTCAGCAATATTTCCATACCTTCGGCCTATGCTATGCTTAGCCTAAAAGCTATCAATAAGATGTTGCCTTATCTGAGAATGGGATACATCTATTCCCATGCGGTTTTCTTGGCAAATCTCGGAAAAGTCTTGCCACGTTATGAGTGGACAAACCCCGATATGCGCCAAGTTGCAATAGAAGGCATAGTGGACATCTGTAAGCACCACGACATAGCGCGTAGCGAGCACAAATTCAAAGATACTGAAGCCGAGCCTCAGACTTTAGAAAAGAAGATTCGTGCTTTTTTGATGGAGAAATATAACGTTTCTGGCAATGATTTGGCAAAACTCTACCATCCTTCAATGATAGATGTATACAAACGTGCTGAGCCGAACAAAGCTGGTATCTATCAGCTTGGTTCGCCTCGTCTGGACAATGTTCGAAATCCCATGGCCATGCGTTCGCTTTTCCGTTTGCGCAAACTTGTCAATCGTCTTCTCCAAAAAGGACTGATAGACGAAGACACGGAAGTGCACGTGGAGTTTGCTCGCGAACTCAACGATGCCAACAAGCGTAAGGCTATTCGTGAAATGAACCTTGCGAATCAGAAAAAGCATGCCGACGCTGTCAAAGAAATCAAAGACCTCTATAAAAAGGAGACCGGCAAAGATATTGAGCCTAACGAAGCCGAAGTCTTGAAATATCTTCTTTGGGTAGAACAAGACCATCAGTGCCTATACACGGGACACACAATCGGCATTACGGAGTTTGTTGGTGCTGATCCGAAATACGATATTGAGCACACCATACCTCAAAGTGTAGGCGGCGACAGCACAATGGAAAACCTCACCCTTTGCGAGAGTCGGTTCAATCGTGATATGAAGCGGACGAAAATTCCAACTGAGTTGTCTAACTACGACGAAATCCTTCAGCGCATCGCTCCTTGGAAGGAAAAGTATGAGAAACTCGACGTGCTGATTCGCAAGAACAAACGTGCAACCAAAGGTGCAACCACAAAAGAACAAAAGGACAAGTTCATCGTCAAGCGTCGCGGTTGGGAGATGGAACGCAACTATTGGCGCGGAAAGTATAACCGTTTCACTATGGAAACCATCCCCGAAGGCTTCAGCCGCCGTCAGGGCACCGACATCAGTCTTATCTCGAAGTATGCCCGTTTGTATCTTCGTTCCGTCTTCCGTCACGTTTATACAGTGAAGGGGCTTGCCACGTCGGACTTCCGCAAGCTTTGGGGCATCCAAGACGAGTATGCCAAGAAAGAGCGTGTGAATCATGTTCATCATTGCATTGATGCTATTGTCATCGCTTGCATCGGTCTTGACGAATATGGCCAGCTAGCATCCTATTATCATAACGAGGAAGAATATCGTTGGCATTGCGCGTCTAAGCCTCACTTCCCTAAGCCCTGGCCCACCTTCGTGGAAGACCTTAAGCGGGTGCAGAATGAAATTCTCGTGTATCACTACACCGCCGACAATGTGTCAAAGCAAGCATACCGTTTCTTGAAGAAAGAGATTGTCAACGGAGACCTCAAAAAAGTCTACAAAAAAATGGATGTGGCAAGAGGTGCGCTTCATAAAGATACGTACTATGGCGCTATTAAGCGCGAAGGCGAAAACGTGCGGTATGTCAAACGCGTACCTTTGGATATGTTGAGCGCTGGTGATGTGAAGAATATTGTGGACGATACGGTTCGTGGCATCATAGAGACTGCCATTAACGAAAAAGGTTTCAAAAAAGCATTGGACGGACCGATATGGATGAATGAAGAGAAGCAAATTCCGATTAAAAAGGTACGTTGCTATTGTACTTTAGGACGTCGTCGACTTGACATTCGTCAACATCGCGATTCGTCTATGAAAGATTATAAACGGCAATTTCATGTTGAAAGTGGTGAGAATTATGTCTTTGCCCTATATACAGATAAGACAACGAATAAAAAGACATTTGAGTTCGTAAATCTTATGAAGGCTGTTGCTTCGCAGAAGGCAAGTAATGTAACTCGAGAAGGTCATAGTAATATGATTCCGGAAACGAACGAACAAGGTTATTCGTTGTCTCTCTGCCTCAAAAAAGGTACGATGGTACTGCTTTATGAAAATAGTCCAGAGGAAATCTGGAATGCTTCTCAACGCGAGATTGTTAAACGCCTTTATAAGGTAGAGGGGTTGGCAAACAAAAAATACGCTGAAATATATTTAGTGCATCATGAAGAAGCACGTCCAAATGCCGATGATGCGAAGGCCAAAAATGGCGCTTATAAACAAGGTGAAGACTTGCGGCCGCGTATAATAATGCTCCATACCCAAATCCAAGCCCTTGTTCAAGGTGTTGATTTCGCAATTGATGAGACGGGACAAATAAAGAGGCTTTGATAGCCTTCTTTTAGCCTCTACCGCATCAAACGTTGACCAAACGAATCTGAAAATAATAGGAAGCGGCGATGGCTTGCGCCACTTGTGGTGCGGCCTCGCTGCTCCATAACTAAAATAACTAACCTTATGATCAAACAAACATTGTACTTCACCACTCCGGCCAGTTTGTCATTGCGCAACAGCCAGTTGGTGATTACCCGAAAGGACTGCGAAGAAGTCGTCACACGTCCTATTGAAGACATAGGATGTGTGGTTTTGGAAAATCAAATGATCCGCGTCACCTTGCCTTTGCTCAACGAGTTGGTGAAGAACAATGTGGCAGTCATCGTTTGCGACCAAAAATTAATGCCGTCGGCCATGCTTCAATGTCTTGAAGGTAACACCACACAAGCCGAGAGTCTCAAGCTTCAACTTTCTGCCAGTGAGCCTATGAAGAAGCAAGCTTGGAAGCAAATCATCGAGTCGAAAATCCGCAATCAGGCGAGCGTCCTTGAACTTCAAACGGATATGGGAGGCGACGTGCTTCGGCCGTTCTATTCCAATGTGAAGAGCGCCGATTCCGACAACCGCGAAGGCGTAGCTGCCAAAGTCTATTGGTCGCAACTCTTCGGCAAGGAATTTAAGCGCGAACGCGAAGGTTGCCCGCCCAATTCTCTGCTCAACTATGGATACGCGTTGCTTCGTGCCGCCACAGCACGCGCCCTTGTCGGGTCAGGCCTTCTGCCAGCCTTGGGCATTTTCCATAGAAGTCGCTACAATGCTTTCCCTCTTGCCGACGATGTGATGGAGCCGTTCCGTCCATTTGTCGACAACATAGTGTTCAATCTCTACTGTGATGGCACCACAATGTTGACCAAAGAGTCAAAGGGTGCTTTGATGCGCGTACTCAGTTGTGACGTGAAGATGGACAAGGTGACGCGTCCGCTGCAAATAGCTCTAACGTTTACAACAGCATCACTCGTGAGATATTATGCAGGAGAAACGAAGAAACTCTCTTTACCCTCTATGTGATTATGACAGAATACAGACTTAATGCTTATCATGTGATGTGGCTATTCGTATTTTTTGACTTGCCCGTTTCTACAAAGGACGAGCGCAAGGCCGCTGCCATTTTCCGCAATAGTTTGGAAAACGACGGCTTCGTGATGAAACAGTATTCGGTCTATGTGCGTGTTTGCTCTTCAAAGGAGAATAAAGACGTGCATGTGCGCCGTGTAAAATCTCTATTGCCCGCATCTGGTAAGGTTAGCATCCTCTCCGTAACGGACAAGCAGTATGGCGAAATCTACAACTTTTTGGGTGCGCCTCGCACTGCGGAAAAGAGACAAAAACGCAAAAAAGGTCCAAATGGACCGATTCAATTGGAACTTTTTTAGTAGTTTCGCCATGGAAATAAACTTCTGCATCTCCATTTCTTGTTAGTAAGAGCATTTGTAATAAGCTGATAGAAAGCTATTTTGCCGCTTCAGGTTGTGGTTTGATGTAGGAACACCATAAGAAACAACCGATTAAAATTAGATTGAAGTCGCTAGCAGTTGTGGTTTGATGTAGGAACACCATAAGAAACAACTATGATATATCTTCCAAGACGAAATCATAGTTGTGGTTTGATGTAGGAACACCATAAGAAACAACGAGTTCTGCGGTTTCGCCAAGTGCGTTGTCGTTGTGGTTTGATGTAGGAACACCATAAGAAACAACATTTTGCTTCTTTGTCGGCTTCCTTGAGTGTTGTGGTTTGATGTAGGAACACCATAAGAAACAACGTTTCATCGCTCGATGGTCTTACGGGCTTGTTGTGGTTTGATGTAGGAACACCATAAGAAACAACCTTCTCAATTCAAGACCACGCGCCCACATGTTGTGGTTTGATGTAGGAACACCATAAGAAACAACATGGGCACCTCGTTTTGGTAGCTGCAAGCGGTTGTGGTTTGATGTAGGAACACCATAAGAAACAACAATCTTTGCGTGTGAAATTGCAACTCACCTTTCGTGTTTAGAGTTTTAGGGCACCCTGTAAGTATTTGTTGACGCATAGCGTAGCGTGTGCGGAAGACAAGTACTTGCAAGGTGCCCTAAAACTCTAAACACGAAAGGTGAGTATTCTCACATCTGTCAACTCGGAGAGTTGACCTCCATGCGCTAGCGCTCCAATATAGATCGCGCATATCGTATAGAGCGCGACGTTTTGAAAACGTCGCCCCCATAGGCGTGTTCAAAAGAACGCAAAGTTTGAACTGCTTTTATTTTCTGCTCAGTCTTTAATGTTTTCGTCAGTAAGTGGGACAGTAAATAACTTAAGTTTCGGATTTAGAAAAGAACCTGGACTTATGCGGTAATCTGGCTGTAGGCCAGACATGTAAATAGCCCACGGTGTCAACCGTGGGTAAGTTTTGCGCGAGCGTGCTGGGCTGTAGGCTCAGCACAAGGGCGGAAGAGGCGCATTGAAATGTCGAGAATTCGTCATTGGTTGTGCTGAGCCTACAGCCCAGCATTTCCGCGCTCTACGTTACCCACGGTTGACACCGTGGGCTATTTACGTGTCGTGCCTACAGCACGATTTCCGCTCAGATTTCAACGCAAAACCTAAATCCGAAACTTGAGTAAATAATTTTTTTCCGCAATTTTTAAAATGGACGAGTCTGTTCACTATATACTGTTGTAGTTATTAATCGTCTTAAAAGTTTTCTATTATGGCAAAGCACGAAATTAACATCACACATGACGTAGCTGAAAAGCTTATTGAAGAACTGTTTGACGAACTTGAAACAAAGACTTACGGCGAAGCGAGAGACAGTGTACCGTTTATTATCTCTACATTTCAGTGGCTTAATCCAAAACTAAAAGACATTGTAGTTGACAAAACGTCTATGGCTAAATTCCTTGCTAACATTTTCGTGTGTACAGGCGCAACTAAGGACGATGTTATTAGAATGACCACTAATTTCTACGGTTTTTATAATGACAGCGATTTGATACCAGATTATAGAGATGAAGATTGATTCGTGCTGCAATTAGGCTGTAAGCCAGGCACGTAATCAGCCCACGGTGTAAACCGAGGGTATATGTTAGAGGGCGACGTTTAGAAAACGTCGCCCTCATGGTTTGTTAGCATGGGGGCGACGTTCAATTTTCTTTCAATGCTTCATTAAGATTCGCAGCGTTTCTGCTCAGTCTTTAATGCTTTTGGTCATGGTCAGCACGTTTTCGGCGGCGGTGCGCTGGTAGGCGACGGAGTCCATGAGTTGCGTGACGAGGAAGATGCCGAGGCCGCCGATGGGTCGGTCCTCCACGCCGAGGGTGATGTCGGGCGAGGGGGCTTCGAGCGGATTGAAGGCGATGCCTTTGTCGCGAAGTTCGAAGACGAGCGCCCGTTGGTCTGTGCTGGCGTGCGCCGTGAGGAAAATTTCGCCGGTTGTGCCGGAAGGGTAGGCATACTGAACCACGTTGACGAGGGCTTCCTCAAGAGCCAAGTTTAGGGAATTGGCTAGAGATGAGGAGAGGCCGTAGGCAACGGCCAGATCTTCTACGAACGTATGCAGTTTGGGGAGTTCGTCAAGCGAGTTGGTGATGTGGAGGCTTTTCTCTTCAGGTTGCGCGTTGGCTTTGTCGTTGAGGCGGAAACAGAGCAGCGTGAGGTCGTCGCTCTGTTCGGCGTCGCCCACAAACTCGCTGAGATTGGCCGTAAGATTTTCGATGAAGACGTGTGCTTCGTCGTGGGCAAACTCTTCTGCTGCAGCGAGCGTACGCTCTTCGCCGAAGAGTTCTTTCTGGGCGTTCTCTGCTTCGGTCAGTCCGTCGGTGTAGAGGAGCATGGCGGCGCCTTTGGGGAGCGTTGTTTCTTCGTTTTGGAATTCATATCCGTCCATCACGCCGAGCGGCAGATTGTTTTCGCGCTGTTGGTAGCAGGCTTTGCCTTCGGGCGAGATGATGAGCGGCGCGTTGTGTCCGGCGTTGCAGAAAGTGAGCTTGCCGGTGGAAAGGTCGAGGTTGCCGCAATAGAAAGTGACAAACATACACGCGTCGTTGTCCTTCGCCAACGCATTGTTGAGCTGCGTGACCGTTTCGGCGGGCGAGTCGGTCGTGTTGGAGATGATGCGGAAGAGCGTGCGCGTGATGGCCATCACGAGCGAGGCGGGGATACCCTTGCCAGAGACGTCGCCGATGACGAACTTCAACTGTCCGTCGCGGAGGAAGAAGTCGAAGAAGTCCCCACCCACTTCTTTTGCTGGCCGGAGCGAGGCGAAGAGTTCCAGTTCTTCGCAGTTGGGGAAGGGAGAGAAAATCTTCGGCACCAGACTCATCTGTATGCTTCGGGCAATGTGGAGTTCGCTCTCGATGTGTTCCTTTGCGCGAGTTGTCGTTTCGAGTTCCTGCATGTATGCATTCAGCGAACGTTGCATGTGGTCGAATGCATCGTGGAGTTGCCGGAATTCGTCTTTCGTGTCGACCTTCGGAAGGGGCACGTCGAAGTTTCCCTTTGCAATGAGGTATGCCGCACCCGTCAGTTGCTTGACGGGACGTGTGAGGTGCGCCACGAGCAGACGTATGCAGAGCAGCAGTACCAACAGTCCGCCAATGAGGATGGCAAGCACGGTGAGCGTGGTGGAACCGAGGTCGTGCATGATGCTGCGGTACGGCACCACGCTGGCAATGGACCATCCGGCGCGGGGCATGGGTGCATAGCAGAGCAGAGCATCGTGGTTGTCCACGGAAGTCCTTACAGCTCCCGTTTTGCCGGCCAACATGTTGTGGGCCGTGGCTGCGAGTTCGTCGTTGTGAAGTTCGCGGGCGTGCTGGAACACGTTGTCGTTGAGTAGGAGCGACGTGTCGGGGTGTGCCACGTATTTCCCATCGTGTGAGAGGATGAAGGAGTAGCAACCCTCGTAGGGCTGAAGCTTGTTGAGTTCGTCGGTAAGGTCGGTGAGCTGTACGTCGGCCAGCAGTGCGGCATAGACCTCGCCTTTCGTGTTGCGGCTGGGCAGCACGTAGGACGTCATCATGTCGTGCCGGTTGTTGTAGTCGATGTAGGGGTCGGTCCATCGGCGTTGGCCTGTGCGCATGGCGTGTTTGAACCATTTGCGTTGGGTGTAGTCGCCGTAGACCTGCGGCACGTTGATGTGTTCTATAGTTCCTGTTCCGGCATTGCGGTAAACGTACACAAAGAGCAAACGCCTTTCGCCCTGGCCGTAGAAGCCGGGGCGGAAGGCGATGCCTACTCCTTTGAGGAGCGGGTTGGTTTGCAGTGCACGTTCCAATATGGAAGCCATGTCCTCGGGCTGACCGAGTTCGTGTTCGGTCTGTCCTTGAATGAGGTTCATGGCAGCTTCCACCATGGCCAGGTCGTGGTCCACTTTGAGAACCACGTTTTGCTGCAGGGCCGTGGTGTATTGCATGGCTTGCTTCTCTTCGCGCTGTTGGCTGTAGGTGCTGAACACGATGCCTATGCCCACGAAGATGAGTGTGGTGAGAGATAGGATGTAGAAGGTGAGCCGTGCAGAGAACGATTGGAAGAGGTGTTTCACAGTCGGATGTCAAAGAGTTTGAAGAATCCTGTGATGGTAAACACGTTGCGTATGTCGTCGTTGATGTGCGCTACGGTGAGTTTGCCGCCTTTGTCGAGCACTTCTTTGCGGAGGGAGAGGAAAAGGCGCAGGCCGCTGCTGCTGATGTATTCCAGCTTGCTGCAGTCGAGTGTGATTTCCTTGTCGGCGTTGTCCATGAGCGGCTTCATGGCCTTTTCGCAGTCGGCAGCACTGGCCGTGTCGAGCCGTCCTTCTATTTGTGCGCAGTAGGCATTGCCTTCTTGAGTGATTTCTACTTTCATTCTTTTTTATGTTGGTGTGAGGGGTTTGTTTTGTTGTGTTGTCGAACCACCCTTAGAGCGGGAAGAGGAGCGTCACGATGAAGATGTTGGCAGCGAGGATCACGATGTTCATGACCAAACCGATGCGTGCAAAGTCCGTGAACTTGTATCCGCCTTCGCCGTAGACCATCATGTGGGTCGGTGAGCCGATGGGGGTGGCAAAGCTTGACGAGGCGGCAATCATGAGTGCTATGCTGAACGTGATGGGGTTGGCATGGAGCGAGATGGCCGTCTGGTAGGCGATGGGGAAGAACATGGCCGCAGCAGCCGTGTTGCTGATGAACTCAGTGATGAAAGTTGCTACGAAGCAGATGCAGATGAGCGCTATGAGCGGGTTTGTACCGCACACGTTGAGGATGCCGTCGGCGAGGGCTGCTGCGATACCTGTTTTCTGAATGGCCGTTCCGAGGCAGATGGAGCCGGCAAAGATCATCAGCACTTTCCAGTCGACCGACTTCCAGGCCTGTTCCGTGGAGCAGCAGCGGGTGATGAGCATGGCGAAGGCAGCGAGGAAGGCGCTTTCGAGGAGTGAGAACACGTTGAGACTTGAAAGCACAATCATGGCCACCATGATGGCTCCTGCCAGGACGGTCTTTTTGTCGATGTGGGGAATGTCGTCCGACTCGAAGAAGCGGAGGTCGCCCTTCACGCTTTCTTTGAAATCCTTGGCTTGCTTCTTCGGGCATTCGAGGAGCAGCACGTCGCCAAACTCAAGTGTCACGGAACGCGGGTTGGCGTTGATGCGCTCGCCTTCGCGTACGATGGCCACGAGTGCCACGTTGTGGCTTTCTTCGAAATCTGTTCCTTCCATCGACTGGCCTACGATGCTAGCGCCGCGGTTTACCGTTGCGGTAAAGAGTTGGCGGTTTTTCTCCTGGTCGTCGAGTGAGAACACGTGTTGCGGAGCGGTGGTGAAGCCGTGCGAGGCTTCGAGTTCCAAAATGCTGTCGATTTGTCCGGAGAAGACGAGGCGGTCGCCGCCCATGATGAACTCGTCGGCCGGAACGGGACTGATTACTTCCTTGTCGAAGCGGATGATTTCGAAGAGTCGTCCGCCGGCAAAGTTCTTCACGCCAGCTTCCTCCACCGTCTTGCCCACGCTTTCGCAGATGGTGGGCACGAGGAGTTCCACGGTATATTCGTGTGTAGCGTCGAGTGCTTCATCGGGCGACTTTCTCACCGGTATGAGTTTGTGCATGACGATGAGCGTGATGATGCCCACTGCCAGACAGAACAAACCGGGAATGGTGGTGCTGAAGAGGTTGAGCTGGATGGAAGGATCTTTTTGCGTGAGCAGTCCTGAGATGATGAGGTTCGGGGGCGTACCAATCAACGTACAGATGCCACCGAAGCACGAGGCATAGCTCAGGGGGATGAGAAGCTTGGAAGGAGCGATGTTAAGTTTCTTGGACCATACCTTCACCACTTTGATGAAGAGTGCCACAACGGTGGTGTTGCTCAAGATGGAGCTGAACACGGCAACGGGCACCATGAGTCGAACGAGGGCTTTTGTGTAGGACTTGGGTGTGCCGAGCACGCTCTTCACGAGCCAATGAATCACACCGCAGTGCACAAGTCCGGCAATAACTACGAAGAGCACGCCGATGATGATGACCGAGTCGGAACAAAATCCGGCAAACGCTTCCTTCTCGTCGAGGATGCCTGTGATGGCGAGAATGGCCATGACGCCTACGAAGGCAAATTCTGCCGGCACTTTCGTGAAAATCATGGTGCAGAACAGAATTAAAATTAGGGCAATGGTGAGCCATGCGTTGAGGCTCAGCCCTAAGAATATCAAAGATTCCATTTATAATATATATGAGTGAATGTTGTTCGTCGGTAGAAGCTTTCCATGCATCTTTGGGGCACTTGAAGAATTGGTTCTAGCCCTAAAAATTTCCTTTTGTAGCCTTTTGGGTTGCAAATCTGTGCAAAGTTATGGAATCTGTGGCGAGTTTTGAGAAAAAGTGTGGATTTTTTGAAAAAATGTTTGGAGAAGGGGTGGTTAATGTGCGAATGTGCAAATGTGCAAATGTGCGAATGTTGGAATGAGTAAACGGGCTGGGGTGACTCATTCGCTAGCGCACGCAAAAGCCTCCGCAAAGCCTTATTATAGCAACGCTGGCAGTTGGAAGAGCTTTGTTCCGTTCGATCCCTTTACGAGAATGAGTCGTCCGGAAGGTTTTGCGCCCCCTTCGAGAGCCGTCTTCACCGCTTCCACGTCGGCAAACCAGCGAGCGCCTTCGGCGAACGGACGGAACTCGTCGCCCACGAGCCACACCTGTTCGCAGCCCAGCGCCTTCGCCATTTCAGCCACTTTGGCATGTTCGGCAGTAGAGGCAGCGCCCAGTTCGCGCATTTCGCCGAGGATGACCATCTTGTGTGCGTGGGGGATGAGTTTGAAGTTGTCGAGCGCCGCCTTCATGCTGGTTGGGTTCGCATTGTAGGCGTCGATGATGAGTTCGTTGTCGGCAGTGCGAAGCAGTTCGCTGCGGTTGTTTGTGGGCTGGTAGGAAGCTATGGCATGAGCAATCTGTTCGGGGTTCACACCGAAGTGGGTGCCCACGGCTGCAGCCGCAAGTGCGTTTGTCGTGTTGTATGCACCGATGAGGTGCGTCTGCACTTCGTGCCAATCGCCGCCGGCAACGCGGAAACGCAGTTTCAGCAGCGGGTTGCATTCCACCACTTCGCCTTCCACATCGTAGCCCATACCCGGTTTGCCGTAGCGCACGGCCTTCAGTCCTTGGGCAATGGGTACGAGATGTTCGTTGTCGGCATGCAGGAAAATGAATGCACCCGGCTTTTGGCGGAGATAATCGTAGAGTTCGCCTTTTGTGTGAATCACGCCCTCAAACGAGCCGAAGCCCTCGAGGTGAGCCTTTCCCACGTTGGTGATGAGTCCGCAGTCGGCATCTACTATTTTGGAGAGTGCGGCAATCTCGCCAGGGTGGTTTGCACCCGTTTCAATCACAGCTATCTCGTGTTCTGGGCGCAGACGCAAGAGCGTTTTGGGAACGCCGATGTGGTTGTTGAAGTTGCCCTCTGTGTAGAGCACGTTGTACTTTTCGGAGAGTACGGCAGAGGTAAGTTCCTTGGTGGTTGTTTTTCCGTTGGTTCCCGTAATCTGCACAATGGGCGTACGGAGCGCCTTGCGGTGGAAACTGGCCAGTTGCTGGAGTGTGGCCAGCACGTCGTCCACCACAATCATGCCTTTCTCGCCCTCGAGCTTCGGGTCGTCCACTACGGCGTAGGCACAGCCGGCAGCCAAGGCTTGAGGGGCGAAGTCGTTGCCGTTGAACGTGGTGCCACGAAGGGCGAAGAAGAGCGAACCGGCAGGACAGTTGCGTGTGTCGGTGGTGATGATGGAATGTTTCTGGAAAATGTCGTACAGCTCTGAAATAGTCATGTCGTTTATTTGTTGTGTCAGGGTTAGCGTGCTAGGGGTAGGGGAGTGCTACGAGTATGTGAAGTCCACTCGGGTAATATTCCCTGCCTTAGCTTTGAGCAAGCAAAGTTAGTGATTTCATGTTTTGGCGTATTTGAAAACGTGCGTTTTCTTTTTGACGAACGTGGCGGAAAGGTGATGTGTGTGGCAAGCGAAATCTGCACAAAAGCTCGTTGCCACGTGTCGAAAAGTGTAAGAATTGTCGCGAGTTATGTGTCGTAAGTAATGTTCAAAAAATAACTTCCGCAGAATTTGCAAGCGCGGAGCGGGCTGAA
>CAVALA010000039.1:0-25469 GCA_963589615.1 Prevotellamassilia timonensis | reverse complement strand
GCAAAGTTCGGGATTGGAAGAGATTGCTACAAGTCGGCTTGTTTCGGATGGTTACGCGGAGGTCGTAGAGCACGGGGAGCTTGTCGCAGGGTACGTCGATTTTCACGTCGACGGGGTAGCTTGTGGGAGACGCTGGGACGATGGGCGTGAGCGATACGCTTGCTGCCGCTCGGAAGGCTTCTTCGTTTTCTACTGTGATTTCGTAGGGTAGGTGTGTGGCGTGGCGGTGCTGGTAGAGCGTGATGCAGTTGCGCGGTCCGCGTTCGCGTTTTTTCCGTTGTTCTTCTTCCATGACGCGTTCGCGGAGTCGTTGGAGCACGGGCAGGAAGTCCTTGCGGTAGGCCATGCCTACGACGCGCGGTTCGGAGGTGGCGTAGCTCGTTCCGTATTTTCCGGAGCGGTATCCGTTGAAGAAGAGCATGAGTTCGGTAAGTTTGAGCGTGCGGCAGTCTGTCCAGAAGCTTTTGGCGAAGAGCAGTAGCGACTTTCCGCGTTCGGCGTCGCGGTCGCTTCCCCATGCGAAGAGTGCTCTCACTTGTAGCATCATCCATTCGGCGGCAGCTCCGGCACCGTAGACGTCGTTGAGTTGTCCGAGTGTGGGACAGCTTTTTGTACGCACCATGAGCATGGGGTTTGCGGCAGCTTGGTCCCAGTTGTCAGGCGAATACCGGGTCGTCACCGTCTCCCATGAGGGATAGGAAGTCGTTGTCGGGGTTCGTGTTTTTGTTTCGTTCATTGTCGATGAGTCGTTTTGCGAAGTTGTCGACTTCGGCGTTTGCTTCGGCTTTTGAAGTCCGTCCAAAGCCTCTTGTAGCGTTTTTCTGTCCATCGGGGTTGGAATTGGTGTTCGGGGTGGGGTTTATGTTTTCGTTGCGTCGGCGTGTGGTTTTACGTTGCATCCAGAGGGCGAGTGCTGCTTTCCAGTCGGTAATGGCTTGGCCGCGCATTTTCCACGAATGGGCTTGGTAGTAGAAGAAGAACGTCCGTGCTTCGGTGGCGTCGATGTCGCGTTGTGTGGCGTAGTTGACCACTTCGTCTTCGGTGGGCGGTTCGGGTACGGCGGTGCTTATGGGCTGTCCGTATTTGGCGGTGAGGCGCCGTTCTTCTTCTTGCTTGATTTGTTTGCTCTTGTTCATCCACGTCCGCATACGCCTTTCGAACGAGAATGTTTTGCAGAACTGAAACCTCATTTTTCCGTTTTTGTCGCGTTCGGTCCAGTAAGCCACGAAGAGTTCGTATTCCTCGTCGGGAAGAAGCTTTCGCTGGTCGTGTGCGGTGTGGCAGAAGTCGTCGTAGGTCCACTCCATGTAGTTTTCCTTCGCTTTCTCCTTCTTGCGCCGTTTGGCCTTGGAAGGCTTTGCTGGGTTTTCGGCGGGTGTGTCAAGCGCCGTGTCGGAATTGGTGGGCGAGTCGGGCGATTCGGTGAGTGCCGTAGGCTCCGAAAGGGAATGAGAATCACGTTCACCGTTGGCCTCGGGCGTGGGCTGGCTGTCGGGTAGGGTGGAGGAGAGGGAGTTTTCTTTTTTTTCTTTTTCTTTTGGAAATAGGGGTTTAAGGGGGAAAGCCTTTTCGTTTTCTGTTTGTTCTATGTTTTCGGCGTTCAGACAACTAGTTGTTTTGGCGCAGTCTTCGGCAGTGGTTTCTTGGGGCGAAGGTGCGGGTTGGAGAGGTGAGGGAGTGGCAGCGGTTAGTGGGTGTTGCGTTGCATGGTCGGCTTCGATCCAGAGATTGAGTATGGCTGTGGGAAGTTGTTCGGCGCAAACGTTGCGCAGCGAAGGGTGGTGATGGAAAACGGAAAGAAGAAACGTTGCACACTTCAGCGCATCTCTTTCCGTCGAAGTCTTCCTGTTTTTAAAGGGGCGTTTAGCGAGGTTCTCCAGTGTGGCGTCCTGCGGACGGAGAACGTTGCTTTGCGGAGGGTCGGTTTGCTTGGCCTGTTGTCTGATGGCGAGGCAGAGTTCTGCTCCGCAAAGGTTGCGTGGGAGGGTCATGGCCCTGAGCACGTCTTGAACGAGTCCTGCTTTGTGTAGGAGCAGTTGTGGGGTAATGGCAGTAACGTCCATTGTTTTCTGAGTTGTTTTAAGGGAACGCAGTGTGATCCTCTCGTGTGGGGACTGGTTCCGTTGGGTTGGGTTTGTGGTAAATCCCGTGTTCAAAGAGCCGCACCGTTGGGGAAGAATGTCTTCTGCGGTGCGCTCTCTGAAGCGGGTTGGAGAGGTCGTGCGGTGCGCGACTCTCTCCGGTCTTCTTTTTAAAGGAGCCAGGGGGCATCGTTTCGTGCATGAAGCACGAGGTCATTGTTGTCCTTTTTAAAGGAGCCGGTGGCAGGTGTTCCTGTTGCGTTGCAACGCATGTGGAACGTGTTTCTTGTCGTCCTTTCTGAAGGTGCCGGTGGGCAAGTGTTCCTGTTGCGTTGCAACGCATGTGGAACGTGTCTTTTTGTCGTCCTTTTTAAAGGTGCCGTGGGGCAATAACCTTAGCTTGTTGTGAGAGATTGGCGGGCGTTCATCTCGAAGCCGTACTTCCGAAACACTTCCACTTCTTGTGGCGAGTAGAGACGTGCATGGAGTTGCCATCCAGCGTCTTTGAGTTCGTCAAGGAGCTTGGGGTTTTGGCTGATGACGTAGAGAATGAGGGCGCGTGCATATTTTGCCGTGTGGTGGCAGAACACTCCGGCCGCAAATTCGCGTTTGGAGATGTACCCTGGCCAGTCGGACTTTTTTCTGCGCATGGGCAAAAAGAGCGTTTGGTGGGTTAGGTTATGGTGGCTGCTAATCTGAACCACTAAGGCGAGACGCCTGTGATTCGTCTTTTGCTTGTGTCAACCTTTCAATAGAGTCAACAGCGAAACGTCGTCTTGAAGTCTTGGGGCTTTGGGGCTTGGTAGCTTGTGCTTTTGGGCTTTTAGGCTTGTGGCTTTAGGCTCGGCGCGTTGTTGTTTTCCTTTCTCGCAAGGGTAACGATGCAAAGGTACGAAGAGTTTGTTAAGCTCCAAACTTTTTGGGTTGTTTTTTCTGAAATTTTTTTTCGGAGTGTTTCGGCGAGGGGTGCGTAGGGTGGAAATGTGGTGCCAGCTAGTTGTTACACCAAGGCACGGTGTGAGAAATGCAAGGCACGGTGTGAGAAATGCAAGGCACGGTGTGGGAATGTGCGAATGTGGAGTGCTTGGCAAAAAAAATGGGCAAGATGGGCATAGTGGGCAAGATGGGCAAGATGGGCAAGATGGGCTGGATGGGCAAAATGGGCAGGATGGGCAAAATGGGCAAGATGGGCATAGTGGGCAAGATGGGCATAGTGGGCTGATGGATAAACTGCTTTGAAGAAAACTGAAAAATGCTTTCGGAAAGTTTTGGGCATTTCTTGCAGTTGTCTTAACTTTGCAGCGCAACATAAAAGAACCCACGTATCATGGATTTTTTCTATCTTGGAATCTTACTGTTCCTGATTATTCTTGCCACGTTCGACCTTTCGGTAGGTGTGGCAAATGACGCTGTCAACTTCCTTAGCCCGGCAGTGGGCGCAAAAGCCGCAAAGTTTCGAACCATTCTCATCGTTGCCGCCGTCGGCATCTTTGTGGGAGCCAGTACGAGCGGAGGCATGATGGACATTGCCCGTCATGGCATCCTCAACCCCCATTATTATACGCTCGACGATGTGATGTGCATCTTCCTTGGTGTGGCCGCCACGGACGTCATCCTGCTCGACATCTTCAACACGCTCGGTATGCCCACCTCCACCACCGTGTCGATGGTTTTCGGCCTCATGGGCGGTAGCACGGCTCTCGCCATGTCGAAGATAATAGGCAGCGGATACTCTTATGCCGACCTCATCAACACCGACAAGGCCCTTACCGTGATTATCGGCATATTCCTTTCCGTGGCCATCGCCTTCGTGGTAGGACTCATTGTTATGTGGATAACCCGTGTGGTATTTACGTTCCATTATAAGAAGCACCTTCGCTACAGCATAGCCATCTTTGGCGGACTGAGCGTCACCTCCATCTTCTACTTTCTCCTCGTGAGCGGACTCCGCCAGTCCACGCTCCTCGCCTCCATCGGGTGGACCCCCGACTGGGTCGACTCCCATCGTCTGCCCATACTCGGTTGCAGCTTTGTGGTGTTCACCGTGCTCATGGAACTCCTCCATCTCCTCAAGGTCAACATCTTCAAGCTTGTGGTTCTCTTCGGTACCTTCTCCCTGGCCATGGCCTTTGCCGGGAACGACCTTGTGAACTTCATAGGTACTCCTTTGGCTGGCCTTGAATCGTTCCTCGACTTCACGCACCACCCCGAAGCTTCGCCCAAGACGTTCATCGTGGACGTGCTCGCCGGTGAGAGCCACCTTCCCCACATGCACCTCTTCCTCATTGGTGCCGGTGTCATTATGACCATCGCCATCTGCACCTCCAAGAAAGCGCACAAAGTGGTGGAAACCACCGTCAACCTCTCCCGTCAGGACGACGGCGAAGAAGTGTTCTCCTCTTCCAAGATAGCCCGCCGCACGGTACGCGCCGTGCTCAACACCACGCAGACCATTTCGCACTATGTGCCTGCATCGACCAAAAACTGGATAAACCGCCGCTTTGAGCACGAAGACGTCACGCTTGAAGACGGAGCAGCCTTCGACATTGTCCGTTCGGCAGTGAACCTCGTGCTCTCCGGTCTGCTCATCGTGGTCGGCACCACTCTCCAGCTCCCTCTCTCTACGACCTATGTAGCCTTCATGGTGGCTATGGGTTCTAGCTTGGCCGACCGGGCTTGGGGACGCGAAACGGCAGTCTACCGCATTACGGGTGTGATCACCGTGATTGGTGGTTGGTTCATCACCGCCGGCGCAGCCTTCATCCTCAGCTTCATCATTGCCACGGTGAACCACCTTGGCGGATTCATCGCCATGATACTCGTGATGTGCGTCGTAGCCGCCGTGGTTATCAACAACAACCGCAAGTTCAAGAAGAAGAAAGAGACCGAAACGGTCGACACCCTCTTCCGCCAACTCGTGCGCTGTCACGACAAGGCCGAAACGTGGCAACTCCTTTGCGAACACGTGCGCCGCTCTCAGAGCACGGCCATTCAGTTTGCCCGCGACACGTTCCGCAACATAACCCACGGACTTATGACCGAAAACATCCGCGAACTCCGTACCGCGTCGCACGCTATAGAAGAGGAGAAGTCCACGTGGAAACGCTACCGCCGCAAGGAGATTGTGGGTATGCGCAAGATAGACTACCTCCTTGCTGTGGAGAAGAACACGTGGTTCCACCTTGGTTGCAACAGCATCACGCAGATGATTTACGGCTTGAAGCGTATGCTCGAACCCTGCGTGGAGCATGTGGACAACAACTTCAACCCCATGCCGAAGGCCTACGTCGAAGAGTTTCAACCTGTGTGTGACGAGATTGACCGCTTCCTCGCAGAGAGCGACAAGATGATTCTCAGCGGCGACTTCACCCACGCCGAAGAACTCCTCGTGGAGGGCAATGCCATCAAGAGTCGCATCTCCCAGATACGCCATGCCCAGCAGGACCGCATACAGCGCGAGGACAGCAACATCAAGGCCGCGCTCCTCTATCTCTCCACCCTTCAGGAAGCACAGGAACTGATGAGCATTGCCCGCCATCTGCTCCGCGCCTCCAAGCGTTTCCAAACGCAGTAAGGCGTTGCGGACGGCATTATATATAATATGGAATATACATAGAACGGCTTCGCAGCAACCTCGCAAAGGTTGAATGCGGAGTCGTTTTGTGTATATTCGTGCACGGATACAACGCGCTCCGTGCGCACCGGTGCGCTTAGCGCCCGACAACTTTCTCTCCGAGTGCACTTAGCGCCCGATGGCATCCCTTTTTTGCTTGCAAACCCTTGCATTTACCCCTACCTTTGCATTGTCAAAACAAAACGGAAAGGCAGCGCGCCACGAACCTTCACCCGTTCTGTTGCGACACTTAAAGCTCCCCGAACCAAAGGCCACGGCAAGAGGAAAACAAATCCATTTTATTCACACACCTAAAACACTCACACAACTATGATTCCCGTAATCGTTCAGGGTAAGAAAAACCCCCTTGACAAAACCGTCAAGTACTACATCCAGGCTGCACCCACCGTTCCCGTAAGCTTCGAACGCATCGCAAAGAACATCTCCGACCGCTGCACCGTCACCGAACCCGACGTCCTCGCCGTGCTCAACGCACTCCAGACCGAAATAGTGACGGCGGTCCAAAACGGACAAAGCGTCCGCCTCGGTCAGTTGGGGTCGTTCCGCGCCACCCTCACTAGCCGCGGTGTGTCCGACAAGAACAATGTCGACATCGCGCAGATTAGAGCTGCCCGCGTGCGTTTCACCATGGGTTCGCGTCTGCGCTCCGCCATGAGTCTCAGTAACAGCGATATGAAGTTCCTTAAGAAGAACAGCTAACGAAAATCCCGTCGTTTACCGACACTTATCGACGCCCCGAAGAGCTGCCGTTCATCTGGTCACGCATTTTGTTCCAGTGCGGCAGCTCTTCTTTTATGACAACACATTAATACACCCATTTTACCTATGCACAATGAAAACTTACAACAAAACAACCTCCACCGCTTCAACGTCCAAAGTCTCTCTGCAATCCTTATGCTCCTTGCTGGCATTGCTCTTGCGGCTGTTGCGCTCTTTATGCCTCCTCAAGGCGAAATCTCCGCTTCCGTCTGCACCGTCTTCGCCCAATGTCTCATCTACGCCGGCAGCGTCTTTGGCATAACGCATTACCTCACGCTGAAAGCCCCTTCGTCTAACCCGTCAACCACCTCCGACCGATGAAAGTGACCGAACTCATAGTCCACTGCACAGCCACGCGCGAGGGTAGGGAAGTGGAGAAAGCCGAACTCCGCCGTTGGCACGAGGCATGCGGCATGACCGACATTGGCTACCACTACCTCATCCACCTCGACGGACGCGTAGACGCCTGTCGGCCCGTAACGAAAGTCGGCGCCCACTGTCGCGGTCACAACGCGCACAGCCTCGGCATCTGCTACGTAGGCGGTCTTGCTGCCGATGGGTGCACCCCGAAAGACACGCGTACGCCCGCCCAATGCGAAGCCCTCGCCGCGCTTCTCCTCGCGCTCCATCGGCAGTACCCTGCCGCCACGGTTCACGGCCACAACGAATTTGCCGCCAAGGCATGTCCCTGCTTTGACGTGAAGACCGACGCCACATGCCATCCTTGGAAGACGTAGCTTTGCGAATGTGTAATGCTCAGTTTCTATAAATAATGAGTCCAGCAGAGAAAGTGCTTCTTGCACCGTCCCTGTTGGACTCATTATTTATGTATAGGCGTGCTGTCAGTTTGCGCTGTCCTTCTTGCCTTCGGGGCGTCGGCTCGGTCTGTCCTGCTGCTGGAACTTGCGCATCTGTTCAATCTGCTCTTGCGTGAAGAACTTGGCGTACTTCTTGTTGTATTTCGTCTTGAGCTTCTCCATTTTCTGCTTGTCCTCGTCGCTCATTTGTGGACGTCCAGGCGCTTGAGCATTGTTGCCGTCCATTGAAGGCGGATTGCCCTGCGGACGTTCACCTCTTGGCGGTTCGCCCTGCGGACGTTCACCTCTTGGGGGTCTGTTGCCACGCTGCGGCATCAGTTCGCGCATGGCCGTCTGTTCGCTTTTGTAGACCGATACGAACTTCTTGGTCAACTTTGTGTCGAGTCCCATCTGCTGCGCAATGCGGTTGGCGCGTTGCTCAATCATAGCCTCGGGAGAAAGGCGGTTGCCCCTCTGCTGCGCGCTTTGCGGAGTGCTCTGTGCGAGAGCTGCGGTGCTTGCCAGAGCCACTGTGGCGGCAAGCATGAAAGTCTTGAAGGTCTGCTTCATAGTTGTTATGGTTTTGATGTTGTAAAATTTCTGTGGTTTATACGTTTGATGTCCTAAGCGATAAAAGGTAAAGTCCGCATTTTCCCCTTTCGCGACGAACCGCCCATTTTCATTTGCGAAACTCACTTATTCGCTGCAGTCGTAGCGCGCAAAAGCCTCCGTGAGGCTGCCGCACGAAAGCGTCTTGGCGAGGCTATCGTTGAACTGCCGCGCCTATTTCGCGATATTCTCCCAAGAAAAAGCAGCGCGCAAAGGTCAGTAACTTCGCTTGATGCGCATATCGCTAACATATTTTTTGTAACTTTGCCCCGACAAAGCATATCTGTCGCCCCAAATACGAGGCAGACCGCGCGTCATATCCAAGAAGAACAAACTCCTACTAATCGAATATAGCTTTCAGAAATGGAACATTCCAAAGAACTCATGAACCTTGCTGCCGACAACATTCGCGTGTTGGCCGCGAGCATGGTCGAACGAGCAAAGTCCGGACACCCCGGAGGTGCCATGGGCGGCGCAGACTTCATCAACGTTCTCTACTCCGAATTCCTCAACTTTGATCCCGATGAACCCACGTGGCGCTGCCGCGACCGCTTCTTCCTCGATCCCGGTCACATGTCGCCCATGCTATATTCGCAGCTTGCCCTCATCGGCAACTACACCATAGAGGAACTCATGCAGTTCCGTCAGTGGGGTTCGCCCACTCCCGGACACCCCGAGCGTTGCCCTGAGCGTGGCATCGAAAACACTAGCGGTCCCCTCGGACAAGGTCATACCTACGCCGTAGGTGCCGCCATCGCCGCCAAGGCACTCTATGCCCGCACCGGCAATCCCGGTTTTAAGAAAGAAAAAATCTACGCCTACATCTCCGACGGAGGTGTGCAGGAAGAAATCTCACAAGGCGCAGGCCGCATAGCCGGTCACCTCGGACTCGACAACCTCATCATGTTCTTCGACGCCAACGAGATTCAGCTCTCCACCGAAACGGCAGCCGTCATCTCGGAAGACACCGGCATGAAGTACCGCGCGTGGAACTGGAACGTGCTCGAAATAGACGGTAACGACTGCGAACAGATTCGCCAGGCACTCCGTCAGGCCAACGAAGAAACCTGCCGCCCCACGCTCATCATCGGTCACTGCGTGATGGGTAAGGGATGCCGCAAGGCCGACAACACCTCTTACGAACACGACTGCAAGACCCACGGCGCGCCCCTCGGCGGCGACGCTTACACCAACACCATACGCAACCTCGGTGCCGACCCCGAAAATCCCTTCGTTGTACGTCCCGAAGTGGCAGCTATGTATGAGGCACGCAAGGCCGAACTCCGCCAGATCGTGGCAGAGCGCAAGGCAGAAGAATCCGAGTGGGAAAAAGCCAATGCCGAAAAGGCTGCACTCCTCGACGACTGGATGAACAACCGTCTGCCGCAGATACCTTGGGAAACCATCGAGCAGAAACCCAACTCTCCCACACGCAACGGTTCCGCCGTCTGCCTCTCGCTCCTCTCAGAGCATGTGCCCAACATGATTGTCTCGTCTGCCGACCTCTGCAACTCCGACAAGACCGACGGATTCCTCAAGCATACCACCGAAATCACCCGCACCAACTTTGCCGGAGGCTTCCTTCAGGCAGGTGTGTCGGAACTCACCATGGCCTGCGTCTGCATCGGCATGATGCTCCACGGTGGCATTATCACCGCCATGGGTACCTTCTTCGTCTTCTCCGACTACATGAAGCCCGCCATTCGCATGGCAGCCCTCATGGAAGTGCCCGTCAAGTTCGTCTGGACACACGACGCCTTCCGCGTAGGTGAAGACGGTCCCACCCACGAACCCGTGGAGCAGGAAGCACAAATCCGCCTCATGGAGAAACTCAAGAATCACAGCGGACGCGACAGTGTGCGCGTGCTTCGTCCCTGCGACGTCCACTCCGTGACGCAGTGCTGGAAGATGGCCATGGAAAACATGGACACGCCCACGGCACTCATCTTCAGCCGTCAGAACGTCAACGACCTTCCCGCAGGAACCGACTACGCCGGTGGCGTAAAGCACGGTGCCTACGTAGTGGTTAAGGAAGACACCCCCGACGTAGTGCTCCTCGCCTCCGGATCGGAAGTAAGCACGCTCGTTTCGGCAGCCGAACTCCTTAAGGCCGATGGCGTCAAAGCCCGCGTGGTAAGTTGCCCCAGCGAAGGACTCTTCCGCAGTCAGAGCGCCGACTACAAAGAAAGCGTCATTCCCCACGATGCAAAAGTGTTCGCCCTCACCGCCGGACTTCCCTGCATCTTCGAAAGCCTCGTAGGCGCAAACGGCAAAGTGTACGGCCTCGAAAGCTTCGGCTTCAGCGCACCCTACAAAGTGCTCGACGAGAAGCTCGGCTATACCCCCGAGAACATGCACAAAGAAGTGCTCGCCTTCCTTGGCAAATAAAACACTGAAACTTTAAAAGGGTAAGCACTCCGTTCCTTCAGAAAGGGCAGGGTGCTTATCCTTTTCCGTTTTTCTCCATATATAATATAATACCACACTCCATCACCCTATGTCATATCAGATAGGACTCGCCAGCGACCACGCCGGCTACGACTTGAAGCAATACGTAAAGCAATACCTCGACGAAAAAGGTATCACCTATAAAGACTACGGCACCTACAGCACCGACAGTTGCGACTACCCCGACTTCGCACACGCCCTCGCCCGCGGCATGGAGCAGGGCGAAGCCGAAAAAGGCATCGCCATCTGCGGTAGCGGAGAAGGCATCAGCATGACCCTCAACAAACACCAGAGCATACGCGCTGCCCTCGTGTGGATTCCCGAAATAGCCCACATGACCCGCCAGCACAACGACGCCAACGTCCTCGTCATGCCCGGACGCTACATCGACACCGACACCGCACGCCAAATTATGGACGAATTCTTCGCCACCCCCTTCGAAGGAGGACGCCACGTGCGCCGCATCGAAAAGATTCCCGTGACGGCCGAATAAGAGGACGCCTCTTTTTTGTGCTCTTTAACCACACTGAATATCAAAGTTTTGCAAGCGATGTTTCGTTTACTCGCGCAAAAACGCTATCTTTGCACCCGTTTAAACCGAAATAATAAAACATACAACACGCTAACATGACTAAAGCAGATATCGTTTCAGAGATTTCCAAGCGTACAGGCGTAGACAAGCAAATCGTCATCGCATCCGTTGATGCCTTCATGCAAGTCATCAAAGAATCCATGGTACGCGAAGAGAACGTTTACCTCCGCGGCTTCGGAAGCTTCGTAATCAAAAAGCGCGCACAGAAAACCGCACGCAACATCTCCAAGAACGTTTCCATCATCATCCCCGAGCACAACGTCGCCGTGTTCCGTCCCGCTAAGGACTTCGAACTCAAAAACAAAGGCGAAATCCGCGAAGTGCCCATCGAGGGATAATATTACGAGAGAAACAAAACAATCCACATAATTAACCACTAAACGTAATAGCTATGCCTAACGGTAAGAAGAAAAAAAGACACAAGATGTCTACGCACAAGCGTAAAAAAAGACTGCGCAAGAATCGTCATAAGAGCAAATAACACGCTCTGTTGACTTCTTTCGCGAAGTCGAACTGACGAGTAAACGAGGTCTGTAGGTTCAACAATGTTGCAACATAGCTCGTTTGCTCGTTTTTGCTAACACACCCCCCATCGCAATGAACTCCATTCGCGTAGCCACGTCTTCCCATGGCATGAGAGCCATAACATAAAGAGAACGACGCAACTTCGGTCAATGCCGATCCGACTGCGTGAAACACCTCCACATTGCAAAAAATCCAATTCATGACAAGCGAAGTAATCATCGATGTAACGCCACGCGACATCTCCATAGCCCTACTCGAAGACAAACGACTGGTGGAATTCCAGCGCGAAGGGAAAACGGAGAACTTTGCCGTCGGCAACATCTATCTGGCAAAAGTGCGCAAACTCATGCCAGGACTCAACGCTTGCTTCGTGAACGTCGGTTACGAGCGCGACGCGTTCCTCCACTACCTCGACCTCGGAACGCACTACCACAAGCTCGACAAATACCTCCAACTCCTCGGCGACGGACGCCGCAACGTAGCACTCGACCATCTCGGCAAGTGCGACGAACTCGAGAAAGACGGTTCCATTGCCAACACACTCAAAGTGGGGCAGGAACTCCTCGTGCAAATCGTAAAGGAACCCATCAACACCAAAGGACCGCGCCTCACCAGCGAACTCTCCTTCGCCGGACGCTTCCTCGTGCTCATGCCCTTCTGCGACAAAGTGTCCGTTTCGTCAAAAATCAAAAGCGGAGCAGAGCGCAACCGCCTCAAACAACTCATTCAGAGCATCAAGCCCAAAGGCTTCGGCGTCATCATACGCACCGTAGCAGAAGGCAAGCGCGTGGCCGAACTCGACCAGGAGCTCCGCATTCTCCTCGAGAGATGGGAACACGTCGTGGAGCAAATCAAAAAAGTGCGTCAAGGCAAAGCCAAGCTTCCCAATCTCGCCTACGAAGAAACAAGCCGAAGCGTGGCACTCCTGCGCGACCTCTTCAACCCCTCTTACGAGAACATCTACGTCAACGACACACGAGTCTTTAACGAAGTGAAAAGCTACGTCACGCTCATCGCACCCGAGCGCAAAGACATCGTGAAACTCTACAACGGAAAAGTACCCATCTTCGACAACTTCTCCGTCACCAAACAAATTAAGAGTTCCTTCGGTCGCACCGTCACCTACAAGCACGGCGCCTACCTCATCATCGAACAGACCGAAGCACTCAACGTAGTAGATGTCAACAGCGGCAACCGCTCAAAGTCTGCAGAAGGACAAGAAGTCAACGCCCTCGACGTCAACCTCGGCGCCGCCGACGAAATAGCCCGACAGCTCCGTCTGCGCGACATGGGCGGCATCGTTGTGGTCGACTTCATCGACATGAACATTCCCGAGAATCGTCAGAAGCTCTACGAACGAATGGTAGAGAACATGAAGCAGGACCGCGCACGCCACAACATTCTCCCCCTCTCCAAGTTCGGACTGATGCAGATCACCCGTCAGCGTGTACGTCCCGCCATGAGCGTCAACGTGGAAGAAACCTGTCCCACCTGCTCCGGCACGGGCAAAATACGCTCCAGTCTGCTCTTCACCGACACCCTTGAGAGCAAAATCAACGAGATGGTCAACAAGCTGCACATCAAGCGCTTCACGCTCTACGTCCATCCCTTTGTAGCTGCCTACATCAACCAAGGCGTCCTTTCCATGCGCCGCCGTTGGCAACTCAAGTACGGCTTTGGCGTAAGAGTGATGGCAGACCAGCAGCTCGCCTATCTGCAGTACACCTTCCGCGACCACAACGGAGAAGAAATCTCCATGGAGGCTGAAAACGACATGAAGTAAGCTGACCCCAAAGTCCACGGCAACGGATCAACCCCGTGCCGAAACGACAAACCCCATTCAGGGCAATGCCGGAACCGCAATTCGCGGAACTGAGCATTGCCCTTTCTCGTTTATGCAATGTTTCGTTCGCGAACTTCAGAATTGCCTTCTCGCCCTTTCATCTCGCATTTTATACCGCAGACGGAGAAAAATACTCATTTGTATGCGCATTAGTTTTGTAATATGATTGCGGTGACAATTAAAAGTCTTAAATTTGCACACCATAACGGAACTTCATTTATACTATCGTTTCCCCCCCCCTAAAGTTTTATGGTTACTGAAAATAAAAACCAATTGCAGAACGAAGAAGAAGAAAGCTTCAACATCCTAGAATTCCTAAGCATCGTCCTTTCCAACTGGTATTGGGTCTTGCTCTCAGTACTCATAGCCATGAGCGTGGCCTTCGTGTATATACTCCGTACCACACCGACATATACCCGAAGCAGTGCACTCCTCATCAAGAACGACGAGAAGAGCGGAAGCTCAGGTGCAGGAAACCTTTCGTCCGAATTTCAGAATCTCGGTTTCCTCCGCGACAATAGTAACATAAACAACGAAATCATCACCCTTCAGGCAGCCGTGCTCATGCAGGAAGTGGTGCGCCGTCTGCACCTTGACGTCTCCATGACCCTCAAGCGCAGCCTCCATCGCGTGCCCCTCTACGACAATCGTCCTGTCAACTTGCTCCTTCCCCAGGCTGCCGACGACGACGTGTGCTTCTTCAAGATGCGCCTCAAGCGCAACCAAACTGCTGAACTCTACGACTTTCAGACCATCGACAAGAATGGCGAACTCGTGGAGAACAGCAAGAAGGTCGTTGTGCGCATGAACACCCTTGCCCATACCCCCGCCGGAGTCGTTGTCATCCAGCCTACAACCGATTGGAACCAGAATTTCACCGACGAGGAAATCTACGTGAGCAAGAGTTCCGTGGAAGACGTAGCCGCCGGCTATTCCGCAGCGCTCTCTGTAGCCCTCAATACCAAAGAAAGCACCGTGCTCGACGTGGCCCTCACCGACGAAAGCCCTAAGCGCGCCGACGACATCATCCTCAAACTCTATGATGTCTACAACGAGCAGTGGCTAAAAGACAAGAATCGCATAGCCGAAAGCACCTATGAGTTCATCACCGACCGACTCAGTTCGCTCACCAAGGAACTCGGCGACGTTGACCAGAAAATCTCCGACTACAAGAGCGCTACGCTCCTTCCCGACGAGACAGCCGTGTCGACCATGTACATGACCGAAAGCGCCAAGAATACCGACCAGATACTCACCCTCAACAACCAGCTCGGCGTGGCCAAGTACATCCGCGACTACCTCGCTGACCGCAGTAAGAGCGGACAGTATCTGCCCACCAATACCGGCATTGGCAGCACCGGCATTGAGGAAATGATTGCCAACTACAACAAGGACGTCTCCTCGCGCAACCAGATTCTCGATAACAGTTCCGAGGCCACGCCCCTCGTGCAGAAAATAGACAACGACCTCGCGCAGCAGCGCCAGACCATCATGCACTCCCTCGACAACCTCATCAGTCAAATCAGTTCACAGCTGCGCAACTGGGAGGAAACCGAGGCCAAGACCAACGAGAAGATTGCTACCGCACCGCGTCAGGTCAAGAACCTCCTCTCCATCGGTCGTCAGCAGAAAGTAAAGGAGAGCCTCTACATCTATCTCCTTCAGAAACGTGAGGAGAACGAACTCTCCAAGAGTTTCATTGCTTGGAACACGCGCGTCATCCAGCCGCCTATGGGAAGCAGTGCTCCCGCTTCGCCCAAGAAGAGTATGATTATGCTCATCGCCTTCGCCATCGGCGTATGTGTGCCCGTAGGCCTTCTCTTCATGCGTGAAAACCTCGACCACACCGTGCGCGGCCGTGCCGACCTCGCCGGCATGAACACCTCGCTCCTTGGCGAAATTCCCGCACTCCGCAAGAGTCGCTTTGGCCACGTTTCCATCAACAACTCCGACCGTGTGGTACTCGTCAAGCCCAACAGTCGTGACCTCATCAATGAGTCTTTCCGCATAGTCCGCACCAAGCTCGACTACTACCTCAACTCCGTGGGTGGATCGAACAAGGTGGTTATGCTCACCAGTTTCAATGCCAACTCAGGTAAGACGTTCATCACCCTCAACCTCTCAGAGGTAATGGCACTCAAGGGACAGAAAGCCATAGCCGTCGACCTAGACCTCCGCAAAGCCTCGCTCTCCAAGAGTGTCCACTCGCCCCACAAAGGCGTGAGCGGCTACCTCAGCGGATTTGAGACCGACTACCACGAAGCCATCGTTCGCAACGGCATTGGCGACAACGTCGACATACTCCCTGTGGGCATTATTCCTCCCAACCCTAGCGAAATCCTCCAGACCGGACGCCTCGAAAAACTCTTCAGCAGTTTGCGTGAAGAATACGACATCATCTTCGTAGACTGTCCGCCTATCGATGTTGTGGCCGACGCCAGCATCATTGCCAAGGACGTCGACGTCACCCTCTTCGTTGTCCGTGCAGGCCTTATGGACCGCCGCGCCCTCCGCGAGGTCGACAACCTTGCCCAGGAAGGCACCTACAAACACATGGCACTCCTCCTCAACGGCGCGCGCTACATCAGTTCACGCTACGGCAACTACCGCTATGGTTACCGCTACGGCTACGGCTATGGCCACGGCTACGGTTACGGCCATGGTTATTATGGGGGGGGGAAGTAAAAGGCTCCTTAGGTGGTAAATTCCGCCGCAACGGTAAAGCCTAATGATTGACAGACTCTCTCGAAATATACATTAGAAACGCACAAGGGCTGAATTCTCCAAAGCGGGGAATTCAGCCCTTGTGCGTGAAGCGGTGCTATGGCACGTGCTTAGTTGTAAAGTTCAGTTGTGCACCTTATATCTCATCCATATCGTACCGAAGTTCTTTTGTTGCACAGAGAGGAGTTCAAGGTTCTTTTGCGGCATCATCGCGTTCCCGTTTTGTACAAAGAGAGGCACGGCATCGTTTGTCGTAGAGATTCCCGGGTAGAGCACGATGCTCAGTTCGTCAATCATCCCTTGGCTGAGCATAGCGCCGTTGAGCATGCCTCCGCCTTGTAGCGAAATGCATTTGATGTGGAACTCGCGGTTCAGTTTTTCCAAGACTGTGCGTAGGTCCGACGTCTGTTCCACCACCAGGTACGATATGTCCATGCCGCGCAGATAAGTCAGATAGCGCGGAGTTGCGGTCGATGCGTTGAGTATCGCCACAATGTTGTCGCCCTTGAGATGTGTGCTCGTATAGACAATCTCCGACTGCGGGTCAATCGAGATGAACAGCCGTTCCGACTTTCGTTCGCCCATGTAGCTGCAGCAGCGCCCCACAGGCTTGTCTTTTTCTTCGTCGTGTTCGCGGGCTGTAAAGATGCTGAATTTATCGGGGAATATCTCTGTTACGATGCTTTTCCCCAAAGTCCATGCGTCCGTGAAGAGCGAACGGTCAATGTCGTCGTACGTTTCCAACGCGTCGTCAGCAATTGCGTTTCTGTAAGTTTTACGGAACGGGACGGCGCCTATTTGCCCGTCCACGGAGGTCATAACGTGACAGATAATTCTAGGTTTCATAGTCTTGTGCAGTTTATAATGGGGTTATCAGGTTGCATAAATGAAGTGTAGCATCCTTCCAAAGAATAAATCCGATATTTGCGCAGAACTTGTCTGCTACGATTGCAAAAATATGAACAGGTGAAAAGTTCTGACTTACCTAAATTACGGAATATGTTACAAAGTATTCCTTGAAATGGGGCATAACGACGAAAACGGCTTCGCAAGAGTCGCTTGCGAAGCCGTTTCAACTGTTAGTTTGGTGTATCGGTATTTGTGTGTGAGTGAGCCGTGTAGAACTGTGACGCTTTGGAAACGTCACCTCCATGCGCAGCACGCAAAAGCCTCCGTGAGGCCACATTGGCGAAGCATCATGCTTCGCCAATACGCTGGCGGAACTCCTCTTCCGAGAGAATGGGGATGCCAAGTTTGCGAGCCTTTTCCAGTTTGGACGGCCCCATGCCTTCGCCGGCAAGGACAAACGACGTCTTGCCCGAAATGCTTCCCACGTTGCGGCCGCCGTGGCGCTCAATGAGTTGCTTGTATTCCTCGCGGGAGTGGTGTGTGAACGTGCCGCTTATCACCACGGCCTGTCCTTCAAGAGCCGTAGAGGCCAATTCTTCTTTGACAACCTCCATTTGCAGTCCGGCTTCCGCCAGTCGGTCCACGAGCAGCGTGTTGCGCTCGTCGGCGAAGAACGTCACCACGCTTTTGGCAATCGTTTCGCCGATGCCCTCCACCTGCATGAGGTCGTCGAGGCGCGCTTCGCGGAGTTTCGCCATGCTGCCGAAATGGCGTGCCAAACTCTTTGCCGCTACCTTACCCACAAAGCGGATGCCTAAGGCATAGAGCACACGTTCGAACGGCACTTCAAGACTCTTTTTCAGTCCGTCCACTACGCGCTGCGCTGAGCGTTGGCGTGATCCGTCCGCACCCATGAGGTCGGCAGCCGTGAGGCGGTAGAGATCCGCTGCGTCGTGGATGAGTCCGCTCTCAAAGTAGTGGTCCACCGTTTCGGGACCGATGGAGTCGATGTTCATGGCATCGCGGCTGATGAAGTGCTCAATGCGGCCTTTCAGTTGTGGCGGACATGCCGTGTCGTTCGGGCAGTAGTGCGCAGCTTCGCCCTCGTAGCGTACGAGCGGCGTGCCGCATTCGGGGCAGCGTTTGATGAATTCCACCTTCTCGCCCAGTTCTGCCGTGCGGGCCTCCTTGTCCACGCCCACAATCTGCGGGATAATCTCGCCAGCCTTCTCCACGTAGACGTAATCGCCGCGGTGAAGGTCCAGTTCGCGGATGATGTCCTCGTTGTGGAGCGAGGCACGCTTCACAACGGTGCCCGCCAGTAGCACCGGCTCCATGTTGGCCACCGGCGTGACGGCCCCCGTGCGTCCCACTTGGAACGTCACCTCGTTGAGCAGCGTGCGTGCCCGTTCGGCTTGGAACTTGTAGGCAATGGCCCAGCGTGGACTCTTAGCCGTCAGTCCGAGTCGCGTTTGCTGTTCGAGCGAATTCACTTTCAGCACAATGCCGTCTGTAGCTACGGGAAGTTCGCGACGGTGCACGTCCCAGTAGTCAATGTAGTCGTAGATGTCTTGCAGCGAGTGAGCGAGTTGCATGTGTGTGGACACTTTGAAGCCCCATCGCCTTGCTTCTTCAAGGCGAGCAAGGTGGTAGGGTGGGAGAGCGTCGCTTCCGAGCACGTAGTAGAGGTAAGCATCGAGTTTGCGTTTACCCACTTCGGCGCTCTTCTTGCTCTTGAGCGTGCCCGAAGCCGCGTTGCGCGGGTTGGCGAAGAGCTGTTCTTCTCGTGCTTCGCGTTCGCGGTTGAGCCGTTCGAAACTTTCCCACGGCATGAGCACTTCGCCGCGCATCTCAAAGTCTACGGGGCAACCGCTGCTTTCGGGGAGTTCGAGCGGAATGGAACGGATGGTCTTTACGTTCGCTGTCACGTCGTCGCCCTTTGTTCCGTCGCCGCGCGTCACGGCATACTTCAGCCTGCGGTTCTCGTAGACGAGCGAGATGCTCAGACCGTCGAACTTCAGTTCGCAGCAAATGTCGAACGGTTCGCCGTTGAGTCCCTCGCTCACGCGTTCGTAGAAAGCCTGTAGGTCAGCGCGCGAGTAGGTGTTGCCGAGCGAGAGCATCGGTGTTTTGTGGGCCATCTGCACAAAGTCGTGGCTGAGGTCCGAACCTACGCGTACGGTTGGCGAATTGGGGTCGGCGAGTTCTGGATGGCGCGCCTCCAGGTCGGCGAGTTCGTGCATGAGGCGGTCAAACTCCTGATCGGAGATGGTTGGCGCGTTGTCCACGTAGTAGTTGTGGTTGTGCTGGTGAAGTTCGTTGCGCAACTGTACGATGCGTTGCGTTTCTTGTTCGTGAAGAGTCATGGAGAGGGCTTTGGCATTATTATTATAAAAGCAAAATTAGCGAATAAAGCCAAGATTTCGTAATTTTGCGCCCGAAAAGACGAGCATGGCCCTCTGCGACCCTTCGTTTGGCACTGTAGCTTGCCGCAATCCCCATTGTACAATATTGACCATAATACTCTATGCGAATAGATATCATCACCGTGCTGCCCGAGATGCTCGACGGCTTTGTCAACGCCTCCATCCTTGCTCGTGCACAGAAGAAAGGCCTTGTGGAAATCCATGTCCACAACCTTCGCGACTACACCACCGACAAGCATCGCCGCGTGGACGACTATCCCTTTGGTGGCTTTGCCGGCATGGTCATGCAGTGTCAGCCCATCGACGCCTGCATCAGTGCACTCAAGGCCGAGCGCGACTACGACGAGATTATTTTTACTTCCCCCGACGGTGAACAGTTCACGCAGCCCATGGCCAACGAACTCTCGCTGAAGAAAAACATCATCATCCTCTGCGGACATTATAAAGGCATCGACTTCCGCATTCGCGAGCACCTCATCACCAAGGAAGTCAGTGTGGGCGACTACGTCCTCACTGGAGGCGAACTCGCCGCAGCCGTGATGAGCGACGCCATTGTGCGCCTCGTGCCTGGTGTGCTCGGCGACGAGCAGAGCGCCTTCAACGACTGTTTCCAGGACAATCTCCTCGCAGCCCCCGTCTACACCCGTCCTGCCGACTACAAAGGATGGAAAGTGCCCGACGTGCTCCTTTCCGGCCACGAGGCAAAAATAAAAGAGTGGGAAATAGCCCAAAGCCTTGAGCGCACCCGCAAGCTGCGTCCCGATTTGCTTGACGAATAAACGCAACGTGCGTAAAATTGTGTATTTATCCTTGCAAAGGAAAGTAAAATAATACTACCTTTGCAGCCATCAACGATATACGTACCTATACAGAACGAAACATTTCCCCGTAAAAGCAATGAAAAAAACGCTTTTCTCCCTCCTTCTCATCCTTCTTGCGTTCACTTCCTGCAAGACCTCTGAGAAAGTGCTCTACTTTCAGGATTTGACCTCTACTGAAACGTTCAACACGCAGTCCATGCAAGCCCTCAAGCTCGCTCCTGGCGACAAGGTAGGTGTCAGCGTGACCAGTACCGCCACTCCCGACCTCGCACTGCGCTACAACCTTCAGCAGACCAACACCAGCAATACCAGCAACCAAGACAACCTCCGTTACACTATTGATGCCAACGGCTACATCGACATGCTAGGCATAGGCCGCGTGCAGATAGCCGGCCTCACCCGTGCCGAAGCTGCTGCAAAGATGCAGGAAGCCTTTCGCCAGGGCATCATCAACGACGCTGTTGTCACCGTTGCCGCCTACAACCAGTACATCACCATCCTTGGCGACGTGAGCCATCCTGGTCAGCAGGAATTCCGCCGCGACAACATGACCATCCTCGAAGCCATCGGTGCAGCCGGCGACCTCAACATCACAGCCCGTCGCGACTGCATCCGCGTGATTCGTCAGGAAGGCAACGAGAGCAAGACCTACTTCGTGGACCTTCGCTCCAAGGACATCTTCAGCTCTCCCGTCTACAATCTTCAGCAGAACGACATCATCTACGTAGAGCCCAACAAGGTGAAGGTGGGGCAGTCCACCAACAACGACAACTCCCTGCGAAGCATCTCCACGTGGCTTTCCATCAGTTCGTTCCTCCTCTCTCTCGGTATCCTCATCTTCCGTTGATATCAATCCTAGCCAGATTAGTCTGATAATTTTTTCATAAGTAGTAGTCTGTTCATGACTATGGCAAGCGTATAAATAGGATTTATACATCTTGTTGAAATGCACCGCATAAAGTTTATGCGGTGCATTTTTTATGGCCAATCACATTATGTATGGGACACAATGTAGAACCGTGCGCACAATATTTCCCTCTGTCCCGTGCTCCTATTCCTGCTTTCTCATTACCTTTGCATACAATAGAGGGCGGCAATGCCGTAACGTTGTGCGCCGGTGCTCTATTTTGCATTTTTTTCTTTTTTCGCTTTCAGATAGCATTCCATTATGGAAAACCAATCAACATATACCCCCGTGCCAGAAGTCGTGAACTATGTGCGCCGAAGCGTGCAAGCGGCCTTCCGAACGAAGTCCGACCTGCAACGCAATCACGGCATGCTCCGCCTCGACGCCAACGAGAGTCCGTTCAACAGTCCCGAATGTCGCTATCCCGACTCCCAACTCATCCGTTTGAAAACCCTTTGGGGACGACACGAAGGCATTCCCGCCAAGTGTTGCTATCTTTGCAGCGGTACGGAACAGGCCGTAGACCTCACCATACGCCTCTTTTGCAATCCCGGCCTTGAAGAAGTTGTCGCCCTCACCCCCTCGCGCCCGGTCTATGCGCGTCGTGCGCAACTCAACGAAGTTCGCTGCACGCAGGTACCCCTCACCGACGAAACCTTTGCGCTCAATGCCGATGCCGTCGTCGAAAGTGTGCGCCACAACACCAAGGTCATCTTCCTCTGCAACCCCAACAGTCCCACCGGCAATGTGCTCTCAGCCGAAAGCATAGCCACGCTCGCCGACCTCTTCGCCGGCATCGTCGTAGTGGACGAATCGTATGTGGAGTTTGCACCCAATCAGAGCGCCGTGCGGCTCATCAACAACCACCCCAATGTGGTCATACTCCGTTCCTTCTCCCACGCCTGGGCTTCTGCCGCTGTGCGTCTGGCTGTCGTCGTGGCACACCCTTCGCTCATCAAGTACTACGAGTGTATGGGGCTCACCCATCCCGTGAGCACCCTCGTGGCCGACTATGCCGAACGCCTTGTTCGCCGCCGCCTTGACGTAGACAAATGGGTGCGACAAATCATAGACGAACGCGCGAAAGTCGTACTGGCCCTTCGCCAACTCCCCGTCTGCACAAAAGTCTTTCCGAGCGAGACAAACTTCCTTATGGTGCGCCTCAAAAACTGCGACAACGTGGTGCGTTACCTTCAGGAACAAGGCATTGCCGTCCTCCCGCTCGAGGGTGACAGCCGCATTGCCGACTGCGTGCGCATCACCGTTTCCCTTCCCGTTGACAATTCGCGTCTTCTCGGCGCCCTACGCAAGTACTGCGAAAGTCATATAAAAAACTAGCCTTATGAAAAGAATTCTACACAAAGCCACGTTTCTTCTCGTAGCGTGCCTTTCCCCGCTGGCCGTCCAAGCACAGAGCGACAAGCCCGAGGAGGGAAAGGTCTACCTCATCAATCGCAACACCAACACCAACGCCTACATCTACGAGTCGTCGGCCAAACTCACTGCCGGACCCAACGACAAGACTCAAAAGCAATATTGGCGCTTCGTTCCCACCGGCACTGCCGACCACTACTACGTGCAGAACGTCACCTCCGGGCTCTACATACAGAGCACCAACCTTCCCGCCCAAAACGGACAGACGCAGCAAGTGCAGTGCGGCACATCGCCCGTGGAACTCGAAGTGAAAGCCAACACCACCAGCAGCTTTACCGGCTACTATTACATCTGCAGCACCGACCAGACCATCAACGTGCAGGCCGACAATACGCTCGGATTAAACTTCGAAGCCGCCACAAACCGTATTGTGGCCTATTCCGTACGTTACAACCGTGGAAACTCCTATTGGGAATTCCACGCCACAGACTACGACTACGAAGCCCCCGAACCCGACGTGCGCAGCGACTATTCGCGGCAACTCGGCGTCTACAATCTCCCCTGTGGCAGCGTGGGAACGGCCTATCTCACAGCTCTCGATGTGGAAGGCCGCGCAGTGACCGACGAAGTTCATTACACCGCCAAGTCAAAACCCACGGCCTACTACAACCTTCTGCGCACCGACCGCCTTTCGCTCATCCCCGGTGAAGAAGCCACGCTTTCCTATACGGCAGCAAAGACCGACGGGAACTACAAGGCAACAGCCTATTTCGACTGGGATGCCGACGGCATTTTTGAAGACGTACACGAACTCGGCACGGCAGCTACCGGCAAACTCTCGTTCACCGTTCCCGACACGGCAAACTGCAAACCCTCGCGCATTCGTCTGCGTCTGACCGACAACGGACTGGACGAGGCCGAAGATGCTGTACATGGCTATACCTACGACCTTATGGCCACCGTTCAGACGGCCGATGCTGCCCAACGTATGCTCGCCGTGGAAAGTAGCGACACACTCCGCGGAACAGTCAATGTTGCTATACCTGAAGGTGCAACGGACAGTATAAGCCGTGGCCGTCACTACGTCGCAGCACAGTATGGCGACGCCCTCACGCTTACAGCCCAGACGAAAGGTGACGCAGCCTTTAAGGGATGGGCCATCGACGGCACTGTGGTAAGCACCCAGGCCACCTATACGCTCGAAGCCACACAAAACGTAACCATCACCGCCCTCTTCTCACCCAACACGCAGACAAGCACAGCCATACGTCCCATCACTAGTGAGCAAAACGTTAGCAAGGGCAACGAAGCCTACAACGTGGCTGGTCAACGCATAGACCTCAAGCACCACCGCGGCGTTTACGTCCAGGGCGGAAAGAAGCGCATTCGCTGACAGGCAATGTGTCTCCTCCATAAATTTAAATTGTAACCTACAACACCTCCATATCTATGCCTTCCTTAAAATATCTCCTCGCCGGCTCGGCAGCCTTCGCGCCTCTTGCCGCACTCGCACAGCAAACACTCGCTGAGAAGCCAAACATCATATTCATCCTTTGCGACGACATGGGCTACGGCGACCTCGCCTGCTACGGCCAGCCCTATATCAACACGCCCAACATTGACCGCCTCGCCTCCGAAGGCATGCGCTTCACTCAAGCCTATGCCGGAAGCCCCGTCAGCGCCCCCTCTCGCGCCACCATTATGACAGGTCAGCACACGGGCCATACCCACGTTCGCGGCAACCGCGAGTATTGGCAAGGACGTCCCAACGTCACCTACGGAAAGAGTCAGGACCCCGACCGCGTAGGACAAGAACCCTACGATGCCGACCACATCATTCTTCCCGAAATCATGAAGAAAAACGGCTACACCACCGGAATGTTCGGCAAGTGGGCCGGCGGTTATGAAGGTTCGGTGTCGACCCCCGACAAGCGCGGCGTGGACGAATACTACGGCTACATCTGCCAGTACATGGCTCACATGTATTACCCCAACTTCCTCAATCGCTACAGCAAACGCCTCGGCGACACAGCCACCGTACGACTTGAGTTGACCGAGAATACGAAATACGGCACCGGCAACGCCGACTACGCCCACCGCACACAATATTCCGGCGACCTCATTCACCACGAAGCCCTCGACTGGATAGACCGTCAGGACGGCAGCGAACCCTTCTACGGATTCTTCACCTACACGCTGCCCCATGCCGAACTCTACCAGCCCAACGACTCCATTCTCAAAGCCTACGAGCAACGTTTCTGCGACGACATCTCCTTTGCCGGAGTGGACCGTTACCACGCCAACACGCACATGCATGCGCAGTTTGCAGCCATGATAACCCGTCTCGATGCTTATGTGGGCGAGATTATGGAACACCTCAAGGCTAAAGGACTTGACAAGAACACGCTCGTCATCTTCTCTTCAGACAATGGCCCGCACGAGGAGGGTGGGGCAGACCCCACGTTCTTCGGACGCGACGGCAAGCTCAAGGGACTCAAGCGTTCCTGCAACGAAGGCGGCATTCGCATCCCCTTCATTGCATGGTGGCCCGGTCACGTCCCCGCAGGAAAGGTCAACGACCACCAACTCGCATTCTACGACATCCTGCCCACCTTCTGTGAACTCCTCGGCCACAACGCCAGCGACTACCTCAACCCCGACAAGGCCGACGACTGCTTCGACGGCATATCCTTTGCCCCCACACTCCTCGGTGACGACAAGGACCAAAAGGAACACGACTTCCTCTACTGGGAATTCCACGAAACGGACCAGATGGGCGTGCGTCGTGGCAACTGGAAACTTGTGGTACGCAAAGGCGTGTGTGAACTCTACGACCTCGCAACAGACATTCACGAGGACACTAACGTGGCATCGAAATATCCCGAAGTGGTCAAAGAACTCAAGCAAATCATTGCAGACCAACACGTAGAGTCGTCGCTCTTCAAAGTGACGCTGCCGAAATAAGGGCATAATGAATTAAAAATAATCGCGCTTGGGCGTGTATCTCCATGTTGGCAGATACAAGCTCAAGCGCTTTTTGGAAATAAACGTTGCTTTGAATGCGTAAGCGCATGGAGGTC
>CAVALA010000038.1:0-26226 GCA_963589615.1 Prevotellamassilia timonensis | reverse complement strand
CGCTTCGCTTGCCCTGGGCTATAGGCTTGCTGGGCTTTCAGCCCGTTTTTCGCTACCTTGATTTATTATCAAACAAGCGGAACTTATTTTTTACACATTACATAAAAATTCGTCACGGCCTAAAAATTTCGGTCATGCGCATGTACCGAAAAAGATGAAGGTAAAGGCTTAATAAAGCAAAACCGGTGTGACTACATCTTAATGCCGTCACCATCGAAACAGCGTACTATTCATTCCTTTATTTGCACATTTGCACCTGGCGCAGCACGCAAAACCGTCCGTGACGGTGACAGGTGACGGCAGCTTGCACAAACTTCGGTGTAAGCGCGCGCGTAAAAGCATATGGAAAGCGTTGAAAAAAGCGTGCAGCGTTCGTTTCCCTGTCTTCGTTCGCGCAATTCTCATTATCTTTGCAGTCATGACGAACAAAGCAAAGAAATGGCTCAAGTGGACAGGCATAGCGGTGGCGTCGCCCGTTGTGCTTTTCTTCCTTCTTGCCCTTCTACTATATTTCCCGCCGTTCCAGCAGTTTGCCGTGAACCGCGTGGCAGCTTCGCTCAGTGAATCCACCGGAGTGGCATTCTCAGTGGGCGAGGTGCGCCTTGCCTTTCCCCTCGACCTCGCCCTCCATCGCGTCAGTGCCACCGAGAAAGGCGACACTCTCCTCGACGCCCGTTCCCTGCGCCTCCATGTGCAGCTCCTGCCCCTCTTCGAAGGCAAGGCCAACGTGGACGGCGTGGAACTCTATGCCCTCAAGCTCGACACCAAAAGCTACATTTCAGACACCCACATTAAAGGAACAGCCGGCGAACTCACCGCAGCCCTTCACGGCGTGGATTGGAAAAACGAACTCGTCCACGTCGACTTTGCCCAGCTGCGCAACGCCCACTTCGATGTAGCTCTCAGCGACACCGCCCAGAAAGACACCACACCCTCCACCGCAAAATGGCGCATCAGCGTGGACCGTGCCGACATCAGCAACTCCTATGTTGGCCTCTCCCTCCCCGGCGACTCCATGCGCATCCGTGCCAAAGTAGGTTCGCTCGCCCTTCGCGGCGGAGAGTTCGACACCGGTCGCGGAGCCTATGCCGTTCGTTCCCTCCGTCTCAACCACTCCGCCGTCAACTACGACCTCCCCCATACCAGCCTTTTCTCTGGTCTCGACCCCAACCACCTCGCCCTTAGTGGCGTGGGACTTTCCGTCGACACCTTCTCCTATTCGCCCGACGGTGTGCTCCGCATGAAGCTCAACCGCGCCATGTTTTCCGACCGCTGCGGACTCAAGGTCAGCAGCGTGAGCGGTAGCGTTTACCTAGACAGCACACGCCTCGTGCTCCCCGACTTTAAGTTGCTCACCCCCACGTCGCGCCTCACCGCCAATGCCGACGTAGACTTCCGTTCCTTCTCGGAAGGAAAAGGCGGACAGTGCGTGCTCGACCTCGACGGCTCTCTCAGCCACAGCGACATCCAGACCCTTGCCAACGGCTATGCCGACCGCAGTCTTTTGCGTGCGCTCCCTGTGGCGCCCCTCAACCTCAAGGCCAAGGCCAGCGGCCACATCGCCCACCTCGCCATAGAAGCGTGCAAAGCCGAAATTCCCGGCGTGGCGCGCATCGCCCTGACGGGTTATGTGGACAATGCACTCCACGACTGGCGCAGCGGCCGCATTAAATTCGACGCCCGCACCTATAATCTCAGCAGCGTGCGTCGTCTGCTCCCCACCTCCGTCACCCAAAGCGTAAACATCCCCGACGCCCTCACCGCCAGCGGCACCGTGAAGTTCCGTGGCGACCAGTACGACGCCGACCTCCGTGCCGGAGCCGGCAGCGGAACGCTCGCAGCCAAAGCCTCCGTCAACCTCCGTCGCGAAAGTTACCAACTCGCCGCCACCGCCCGCAACTTCCCCGTAGCATCCTTTGTGAAAGGCGTGCCCGTAGGTCCCTTCAGCGGACGCGTGCGTGCCAGCGGCGCTGGATTTGACGTACTCTCGGCCCGTTCGTCGCTCACCGCCGACGCCAACATAAACGCACTCACCTACGACAAATACGACCTTAGCGGCATCTCCCTCAACGCCCGTCTGCGTGGCGGAAAAGCCGTGGCCGAGTTCTCCTCCCAAAACTCCTTGCTCCAGGCCAGCGGCACCCTCACCGCCACGCTCGGCGCATCGCTCTACGACGTGGCCCTCGTGGCCGACATCCCCTCCGTCGACCTCCGTCGCCTCGGTGTGAGCACCGACACCCTTGAATTCGGCACCCACATCGACGTGAAGGGACAGGCCAACAAAGCGTTCACCGCCTACTCCCTCGGCGGCAGCATCACGCAGAACCACTTCACCACGCCACGCCGAAGCACTATGGCGAAGGACATCAACTTCGACTTCGCCTCCTCGCGCGACACCACCACCGCCAACGTGGCCGCCGGCGACCTCAGTCTGCGTCTCGGCGCACGCGGCAACATAGACCGCCTCACGTCCGACGCCTCGCGCTTTGCCGCCGAACTCCTCAAGGAAGTGGACAAGCGTTCGCTCGACCAGGAGCGGCTCAAAGCCCTGCTGCCCGTTGTGGACCTCTACGTCGATGCCGGACAGGACAACCCCATCTACAACTTTGCCCGTTTCAAAGGCTACTCCTTCTCCTCCCTTTTCCTCAACCTCTGCGCCGACCCGCGTCGCGGCATGAGCGGCGATGCACGCACCGGTTCGCTCAACGTGGGCGCACTCGTGCTCGACACCATCAATGCCCACATACTCCAGGACAGCACCGGCGTGCAGTTGCAGGGACTGGTGAAGAACTACAAGAAGGAAAATCCCACACCGCTCGAAGTGCGCCTCAAGTCGTACGTGCTCTCTTCCGGTGCCGGCGTAGAACTCAGCTACTACGACGCCGACGGCGAGAAAGGCGTGGACCTCGGTCTGCAAGCCGAACTGCAGAACGAGGGCGTGCAACTGCGACTCTATCCGCAACACCCCGTGCTGGCCTACCGCAACTTCACCGTCAACAAGGACAACTACATATTCCTCGGAAAAGACAAGAGCATACGTGCCGACCTCGACCTCCTGGCCGACGACGGAACGGGTCTGAAAATCTATGGCGAACCCAACGACTCCGTCAACGACATCACCCTCAGCGTGAACCAACTCAACCTCGGAGAACTTGCCGCCGTCATTCCCTATATGCCCCAAATAAGCGGTATGCTCAGCGGCGATATCCACGTCACCGACGACCACGCCCACCAGCAAATCTCCGCCATGGCCTCGCTCGAAGCCTCCAGCTTCAAGTACGAAGGCACCGACCTCGGCAATGTGGGCATAGAAGCCATCTACCTTCCCAAGAATCTCCACGAACACCACGCCTCCGCCTTCATCTCCAGCAACGGCGAAGAAGTGATGGCTTGCAACGGTACCTACTACGACCGCAACGGCGGAGAGTTTGAAGGCAACGCCAATCTCCACGACTTCCCCCTCAAGATGCTCAACGGCTTCATGACCGGCACCGACGTGGCGCTCAGCGGCATTGCCGCCGGCAACATCAGCGTGAAAGGCACCACGGACCGTCCCGTGCTCAACGGTTCGCTCGATCTCGACTCCGCCCACATCTATTCCGACGTCTACGGCTTCGACTTCCGCACCGACGAGCAAGCGGTGGAAATCAAGGACAGCCGCATGGTCTTTACCGACTACAACCTCTACTCAACGGGTAAGAATCCCCTCGTGCTCAACGGTTCGCTCGACATGAGCGACTTCAGCCGCATAGCACTCGACTTCTCCATGAAGGCCAACGACTTCGAACTCATCAACACGCGCAAGAAGTCGAAGAGCATGGTGTTCGGTAAAGTCTATGCCAACTACCTCGGCACCATCAAAGGCACCGTGGACAACCTCGCCATGCGCGGCAAACTCGAAGTGCTCGACCGCACCGACGTCACCTACGTGCTCAAAGACTCCCCCCTCTCCGTGGACGACCGTCTGCACGACCTTGTGCAGTTCGTCAACTTCAACGACTCCACCTCCGAGGCCGAAGTGAAAACCGCGGCAGAAGGCGGCTTCGACCTCACCCTCGGCATCAGCATCAGCGACGCTGCACAGTTCCACTGCAACCTCAGCGACGACGGGCAGAGCTACGTCAACCTCGAAGGCGGCGGCAACCTCACGCTCCGCATGACGCAGAGCGGCGAGATGCGCATGACCGGACGCTTCACCGCCAACAGCGGGCAGATGAAGTACCAGCTTCCCGTCATTCCCCTCAAGACCTTCCAACTCGTACAAGGTTCGTCCGTCGAATTCACTGGCGACGTGATGAATCCCACGCTCGACATCACCGCCAAGGAACGCACCAAGGCCGTCGTCACCGAGGACGACCGCCAGCGCTCCGTCACCTTCGACGTGGGCGTGAAGATTACGAAACCTCTGAACGACATGGGGCTTGAGTTTACCATCGAAGCCCCCGAAGACCTCAACATCCAGAACGAACTCGCCTCCATGTCGGCCGACCAGCGCGGAAAAGCTGCCGTCACCATGATGGCCACCGGCATGTATGTGACCGATGAGAGCCTCATGTCGGGTTCCGGCTTCAAGGCCAACAATGCCCTCAACGCTTTCCTCCAGAGCGAAATCCAGAACATTGCCGGATCTGCGCTCAAGACCATCGACATCAACCTTGGCGTGGAGAGCGGAACGTCCGAAAAGGGAACTTCCACCACCGACTACAGTTTCCAGTTTGCCAAACGCTTCTGGGGCAACCGCATCAGCGTGGTCATTGGCGGTAAGGTGAGCACCGGTGCCGACGCGCAGAACTCCGCCGAGAGCTTCATCAACAACATCTCCGTGGAGTATCGTCTCGACCAGAGCGCCTCGCGCTACGTCAAGGTCTTCTACGACCGCGACACGCAGGATCCGCTCGAAGGACAACTCACCAAGACCGGCGCCGGCCTCGTGCTCAAACGAAAGACCGACCGACTCGGCGAACTCTTTATATTCAAACGCAAGAAGAACAAGACCAGCAATGAGTAGAACGTCTCACCCCCTTCATCCCATATGCCGCTTCGCAGCACCCATTGCCGTTGTGGCACTCTTTGCCTTCTTCCTTGCAGCATGTTCCACCACATCGGCCATCCCCGACGACGAACAGCTCTACGTGGGCATCGACAAAATCAGCTACAACGACGATCCCTCACGCACCCGCAAGAAAGGCGGACGCGACTCCGTGGGTGTCATTACCGCCGTGGGCCATGCCGTGGAAGCTGTGAGCGACGTGCTCAAAGGCGGAAGCGTGAGCCGTGTGACGGACATGCTTTCCAAAAACAAGAAAGACCTCACCAAAGCCGAACGCAAGGCGCTCCGCGAAGAGCAGAAAAAGACCGAAGCCGACTTTGCCACTGCCAAAACAGAAGTGGAGGCCGTCCTGGCCTATCCGCCTAACAATGCCCTCTTCGGTTCGTCCTACTACCACTCTCCGCTCCAAATTGGTCTGTGGATGCACAACGCGTTTTACGACAGCAAGAGCGGACTTGGCAAGTGGCTCTTCAACCACTTCGGAACCGACCCGGTGCTCGTGAGCAGCGTGAGTCCCGAAATGCGCGCCAAGGTGGCTACCAACACGCTCCACAACTACGGTTACTTCCATGGCAAAGTGGGCTACGACGTGGTCACGCAGAGCAACAAGAAAAAGGCAAAGGTGGGTTATCAGGTTCATGCCGGACAACTCTACCGCCTCGACTCCATTGCCTATCTCAACTATCCCGCCTCTATCGACTCCACCCTTCGTGCGCACGAGTCGGAACGCCTGCTGAAGAAGAACGATGCCTTCAGTGTGGTCAACCTCTCCGGCGAGCAAACCCGCATAGAGACGCTGCTGCGCGAAAACGGTTACTACTTCTTCAACGCGGCTTACACCACTTTCCGTGCCGACACCATTCAGCGCCCCAACTACGTGCAGCTCCAAGTGCTACCCACCGAAGGACGCTCGGAGCGCGCCGACCGCCCGTGGTACATAGGTCGCATTTACGTCAGCGTGAGAAATTCCGACCAGTCCGTGCTCGACAATTCTTTTGACGACCGCGACTACACGTTCCAATACTCTGGCAAGCAGCTTCCGCTCCGCGCCAGCATGTGGCGCCACGCCATCGCGCACCGCAGCGGACAACTCTACCGCTTGAGCGACCAGAAGAACACGCTGACGAAGCTCGGCGAGATGGGCGTGCTCAGTCAGATGGACGTCAACTACGTGGCGCACGACACAACCTCCACTTGCGATACGCTCGACGTGGTGGTGACGGCTGTGATGGACAAACTCTACGACAGCACGTTCGAAATGAACGCCACCATGAAGAGTAACCAGCAGGTGGGGCCCGGCGTCTCCTACGAACTCGCCAAACGCAACGCTTTCCGCGGCGGCGAGAAGGTCAGCTTCAAACTCTTCGGCTCCTACGAATGGCAAACGGGTACGGGCGGCTCACACAGTCGCAACTCGTTGCTCAACTCCTACGAGATAGGTACGCAGCTGGCTCTGAAATATCCGCGCTTTATGTTTCCCGGCATCAGCCGTCGCAAGAAGCGTTTCCCCTCGTCCACACAGTTTGCCCTCGATGCCGACTGGAAGAACCGTTCCAAGTTTTACAACATGGTGAGCATGGGACTGGGCGTGACGTACAACTGGTACAAAAAGGAAACTCTCAAGCACGAACTCAATCTCTTCAATCTGGAGTTCGACAAACTCAACCACACCACGGCAGCGTTCGACTCCATCATGACGGCCAACCCCGCGCTCTACGTGTCTATGCGTAACCAGTTCGTGCCCTCGCTCTCCTATACGCTCACTTATCAGACGCCTTCGGGCACTGCCAATCCGCTCTGGGTGCAGGTGACGGCAAAGGAGGCGGGCAACCTCACCTCGGCCTGCTACGCCGCTGCCGGAAAGAGTTTCAGCGAGCGCGACAAGAATCTCTTCGGCAATCCCTTTGCACAGTTCGTGAAGGTGACGGCAGAAGTGCATAAGGTGTTTCGCCTAACGAAGGACATGAACATCGCCACGCGTTTCTTCGGCGGTGTGGCGTATGCCTACGGCAACTCTTCGAGTGTGCCCTACGCCGACCAGTTCTACGTGGGCGGTGCCAACAGCATACGTGCCTTCACCGTTCGCTCCATAGGTCCGGGTTCGTACCGCGCCCCCAACTCGCGTTACTCTTACATGGACCAGACGGGCGACATCAAACTCGAAGCAAACGCTGAACTGCGTGCCAAACTCTTCGGCGATCTCCACGGTGCCATATTCCTCGATGCCGGCAACGTTTGGCTCATGCGCAACGACCCGCAGCGTCCGGGTTCGCAGCTTACGGCTTCCACGTTGAAGAACATCGCCCTCGGCACGGGTGCAGGTCTGCGTTACGACCTCGACTTCCTCGTGCTCCGCTTCGACGTGGGCATCGCCCTCCATGCGCCTTACCAGACCACCAAGTCTGGGTTCTACAACATAGAGCGCTTCAAAGACGGCCTCGGCCTCCACTTCGCCATCGGCTATCCTTTCTAGTTCTTGAATAATAAACATCCCCGCTTTGGAATTCTCATTCCAAAGCGGGGATGCGTTTTGTGTGGATTGACCGTCCAACATTGACGGTCCTTTATAAAAAAAGTGCCCCATGGTAAAAAAGAGAGAAGAGAGAGATGATAATCATAGATTGGAACCATGGGGCACACCGACAATCACTTGCCGGAAAAAATGAGCCTAACTTTATGCACTGTCCGTTACTTACAAAGTAACGGCGTCACGGACGCTTTTGCGTGCTGCGCCATATAATAATTGTGTAGAACGTGACGTTTTGAAACCGACACCCATGGAAGACCATCTTGCTTAGAACAAAAAGTAAAAATGCGGACAAAAGTATTCTTTTGTTCATTGTTTTACCCCCCCTATTGTTATTTTTTTGCTACTTTTGCGGCAATAAACGTTGTCCGTTACTTTGTAAGTAACGGACGTTTTTTTTACCTCCGACTACGCAGCATTTGCTCTTTTTGATTTTTCAAACAATTCCGTTTCGTTCCCCGAAATAATCCTTAGAAAACGTGGTGCCGTTAAAAAATGTTCGTAACTTTGCCTACCCATGCATGAAACTACCATGAGATTGCCTACGCACGGATAAATTGTTGATAGACTTTTCATTTGTACATGATGTTGAAATACGTACGAAGCAAATCAAAGAATGAGTGATATGGATGGCGTGCTGATGCAAATAGAAAAAGGCACAAACAAAAGAACTGCATAAATCAGTCCCTTTGCAGGAGGAGGCAGTGCTTTGCTCCAGACTTTTGTGCGATAGCAGAGAGAACACTTCTCCCATTAACCACCTTAAAACAGAACTACAGTCAGCACGAGAGAGAAAAACATTTATCAATTTAAATGCATAGGAAATATGCACGACGATTTAAATTCAGAACACATCTTACGTTATAGCACCCTGCTGAGCGAACTTGTACTCTTGAATTTGCTCACTTTGCTTTTTGCACGGTTGGGTTGGTATTGCCCGCAGACCCACAAAGCATTGTTGCAAATGATTGTGGTCAGCACGCTAAGCTATTCTGTCTGCAACATAGGCAGCGGGGTTGTAACCCACTTGCCTTGGTCGCGAGCCGACCAGGTTATCAAGCACGTACTGCGCAACGTATGCTGCTTCGCCGTGTTGCAGTCATTGCTCAACATGGCACTTATGGTGCGCCCTTGCAAAACGTGGGCTTATATACTCTTCTACGTTCTGCTCCTCGGCATCGTTATGCTCAACCGCTTGGCATGGCGCCGCATACTCCAAATGTGGCGGCGAAAAGATTCGCACCTCTGCAAGGTCGCCTTCGTCGGCCCGCTCGACAACGCCCGTGAACTTGCCAACAACATGTTCAACACCGCAAGCGGCTACAAAGTGATAGGATATTTCGCCGACCAGGAAGACATTGGTGCAAAAGCACACAATATTCCTTATCTCGGCCTCCCCACCGAAGCCGCGCTATGGGTGACCGACGGTAAAGAAAAAGTAGACGAACTCTACTGCACACTCTCCTCACAACGCAAAGAAGGTGCTGCCATACTGAGAGCTTGTGAAAACCACCTCGTAAGGTTCTACGTCATCCCCAGCGCACGTTCCTACATGAACCACCGCATGAATTTCGACACGAAATTCAATGTGCCCGTGCTGAGCCTACGCAACGAACCCCTCGCAGCTTGGGGAAACAGAGCGCTCAAGAGAAGCTTCGACCTTCTGTGCTCCATCGTGTTCCTCTGCACCATTTTCCCCTTCCTCTATGTAATTCTCGGCATCGCCATCAAACTCAGTTCGCCGGGTCCCATCTTTTTCAAGCAGAAGCGAAGCGGACAGGACGGACGCGAATTCTGGTGCTACAAGTTCCGCTCCATGCGTGTCAACAAAGACAGCGACAACTTGCAAGCCACTAAAAACGATCCGCGAAAAACGCGCATCGGAGAGTTCATGCGCCACACCAACCTCGACGAATTCCCGCAGTTCATCAACGTGCTGCGTGGCGAGATGAGCATGGTAGGTCCGCGTCCGCATATGCTCAAACACACCGAGATGTACTCCCAAGCCATCGACAAATACATGGTGCGCCACTTCGTCAAACCCGGCATCACCGGTTGGGCGCAAGTGACGGGCTACCGTGGCGAGACGCGCGAACTTTGGCAAATGGAAGGCCGCGTCGAAAAAGACATTTGGTACATCGAGCACTGGAACTTCGGTCTCGATATTTACATCCTCTATAAGACCTTCGCCAACGTGGTACTCGGCGACAAGGGCGCTTATTGAGAACTATTCTATACGGACATTATAAGCAATGCCGCCAACTATCACCGGTTGGCGGCATTGCTTTATCTCCAAATTGCCTACCTTTGCAAAGCATTTAGAGTATACTCCCCCATGACACTACACATCATCTGTGCGTTGACAGAAAACAGCGCCATAGGAAACAAAGGCGGACTCCTTTACTACCTCCCCGCCGATTTGAAACATTTCAAGAACCTCACCACGGGGCATACCGTGCTGATGGGACGCAAAACCTTTGAATCGCTCCCCAAAGGCGCACTCCCCAATCGGCGCAACGTGGTAATCACACGCCAGCCCGACTTCGCAGCTCCTGGCATAGAAGTGTTCCATTCCTTCGAAGAAGCCCTTGAAGCCTGCCGCGCCGACAGCGAAGTGTTCGTCATTGGCGGAGAAAGCGTCTACGAAGCCGCCCTCCCCGTGGCAGACCGCCTCTGCCTCACCCACGTGCATGCCACCCCCGACGAGGCCGACACTTTCTTCCCCCATTGGGATCGCAACGAATGGGTAGTAGAAAGTGAAGAGCACCACGAACCCGACGAGCGCAACAAACAGTCCTATTCTTTCGTCAACTACATACGCAAATCTTGATGCGACGCATTCTTTCAGTTATCGCTCTTGCCCTGTGTGCGCTCACCGTATCCGCCCAGGACAAGACCGTACACATTTCTTTCATAGAAACCACCGACGTCCACGGAAACTATTTCCCCTATGACTTTCTCAATGCTTGTCCCGGCAGCGGAAGCATGGCGCGCATCACCTCCTATGTCAATGCACAACGCCATGAGAAAGGCGATGACCGCGTGGTACTCCTCGACAACGGCGACATTCTCCAAGGTCAGCCGCCCGCTTATTATTACAACTTCATCGACACACAGTCCACACACCTTTGTGCCGACATTCTCAACTTTATGCGCTACGATGCCGTGGCAGTGGGTAACCACGACGTTGAGACCGGCCACAGCGTGTACGACCGCTGGATAAGTCAGTGCAAGATGCCCGTGCTCGGTGCCAACGCCGTGGTGACGGCAACGGGGAAGACTTATTGGAAACCCTATACGCTTCTCGAACGGCAAGGCGTGAAGATTGCCGTGTTTGGCATGATTACGCCCGGCATTCCCATGTGGCTGCCCGAAAAACTCTGGAGCGGACTCCGCTTTGACGACATGGCAGAAACGGCACGCAAATATATGCCCGAAATGCGAAAGAATGCCGATGTCGTTATTGGCCTCTTCCATTCCGGCGTGGGCGACGGAACAAAAACTGACAAAGCAGAAAATGCTTCCGTCTACGTGGCGCAGAGTGTGCCCGGCTTCGACGTCGTCTTCTGCGGCCACGACCATCGACGCGCCGACCGCGTGGTACTCAACACCGCCGGCGACTCCGTCTACGTGCTCAATCCTGCTGCCAACGCGCAGGCCGTGGCGCAGGCCGACCTGACACTGACGTATAAAAACGGGAAACTTGCTGCCAAAAGCGTGGCACATGCTCTCGTCGACATCACCGCAGAAATGCCCGACGAGGCATTCATGCAAAAGTTTAAAGTCCAGTACGACAGCGTGCGGCAGTTTACTGCTGCCGAGATTGGTCAGAACGAGTCCACAATGGAAACTCTCCCCGCCTTTTTCGGACCATCGGCTTTCATTGACTTCATCCATCAGATGCAGCTTTCCATCTCGGGTGCCGACATCTCATTTGCTGCCCCGTTGGCTTTCGATGCCAAGATACCCGAAGGAACAATACACGTCAGCGATATGTTCAACCTTTATCGCTACGAAAACCAACTCTACGTCATGCAGCTCAGCGGACAGGAAATAAAGGACTATCTTGAATATTCCTATGCTGGATGGACGCAGCAGATGACATCCCCTGCTGACCACCTGCTTCTTTTCCGAAACGATGCCGAAAAACTTTCCGATCCCTGGCAACGTCTTCAAACGCCAAGTTACAACTTCGATTCTGCAGCCGGCATCCTCTACACCGTGGACGTGACGAAACCCGAAGGACAGAAAATCGCCATCGAAAGTCTTGCTGACGGCCGTCCTTTCGATTTGAAAGCCAACTATCGCGTGGCAGTCAACTCCTATCGCGGCAATGGCGGCGGTGGACTCCTCACCAAGGGTGCCCATATACCCGAGGCTGAACTCACCAAACGCATCGTTTGGAGTACCGACAAAGACCTCCGCTTCTATCTGATGACCGCCATCCGGCAGATGGGAACCATCAATCCGCAACCCCTCAACCAATGGAAGTTCATTCCCGAAGATTGGGCGCAGCAGGCCAAGGTGCGCGATGCCAAACTCCTCAAGTGACGCTATAGAACCACCCTTTAGAACTTCAAAGCTTTGAAACAATATCTCGACCTCCTTCAGCGCATCCTTGACGAAGGTGCGGTAAAAGACGACCGCACCGGTACGGGCACGAAAAGTGTGTTCGGCCACCAGATGCGCTTTAATCTTGAGGACGGCTTTCCCCTCCTCACTACCAAGAAACTTCATCTCAAATCCATCATCTACGAACTCCTTTGGTTCCTCAAAGGCGACACCAACGTGCGTTACCTTCAGGACCACGGCGTGCGCATTTGGAACGAATGGGCCGACGAGCAGGGCGAACTCGGTCCCGTCTACGGTTACCAGTGGCGCTCCTGGCCCGACTATAACGGCGGACACATTGATCAAATTAGTCAGGTTGTGGATCAGATAAAGAACAATCCCAATTCGCGCCGCATCATTGTAAATGCTTGGAACGTGGCCTGCGTCAACGACATGAAGCTCCCGCCTTGCCATCTCCTTTTTCAGTTCTATGTGGCCGACGGACGTCTTTCCCTTCAACTCTACCAACGCTCTGCCGATACGTTCCTCGGCGTGCCGTTCAACATTGCCAGCTATGCGCTCCTTCTTCAGATGATGGCGCAAGTAACCGGACTTCGTGCCGGCGATTTCGTACACACCACGGGCGACACCCACCTTTATCTCAACCATCTCGAACAAGCCCGCTTGCAACTCACGCGTACGCCCCGACCTTTGCCCAAGATGAGGCTGAATCCCGACGTGAAGTCCATCTTCGACTTCCAATATGAGGATTTCCAACTCGAAGACTACAATCCCTGGCCTCATATTCCCGCAAAGGTTTCTGTATAAAACGTTCCTTCTTTATATTATCCGTCTTTTATGACCCTCCCTCCCGATTTTATCGTCCAAATGCAGCAGACGCTCGGTGTGGCCGAAGCCGAAAAACTTTGCCAAAGCCTTGCCGAAACATCGCCGTCCGTCAGCGTGCGCCTCAATCCGGCAAAGCCTTTGCCCGCTTTGCCGGCTGAAGCCGACGAGCAAGTGCCTTGGTGCGAGAATGGTGTATATCTCAAGGAACGCCCTTCCTTTACGGCAGATCCGCTGCTCCATGCCGGCTGCTACTACGTGCAGGAAGCCTCTTCCATGTTTGTGGAACAAGCCTACCGCACCATCGCGGCAGACTTTACGCCCCAGCGTGTGCTCGACCTTTGCGCTGCTCCTGGAGGAAAAAGCACGTTGTGGCGTAGCTTGCTCCCCGACGGTGCGCTCCTCGTAGCCAACGAACCCGTGCGCACCCGTGCTCAGATATTGGCGGAAAACCTTACCAAGTGGGGGCAGCCCGATGTGGTTTGCACCTCAGCTTATGCTGCCGACTTCGCCCCTCTTGTTTCCTTCTTCGACGTGGTGGCGACCGACGTGCCCTGTTCGGGCGAAGGCATGTTTCGTAAAGATGAAGGCGCCGTAGCAGAGTGGAGCAGCGAGGCAGTAGCAGCTTGTGCCGAGCGTCAGTGGGGCATTGTGGCGGACATCTGGCCCGCACTCCGTCAAGGCGGCTATTTGGTTTACAGCACCTGCACGTTCAACCGAGACGAAAACGAATTGATGGTTCAGCGCATTTGCAAAGAATTGGGTGCCGAACTCGTTGCCATACCCGCCAAAGAAGAGTGGGGGATAAGTGGCGACACCACCGGCCTTGCACTTCCCGTTTATCATTTCTTCCCCCATAAGACTAAGGGCGAAGGACTCTTTCTCGCTCTTCTGCGCAAAACCGCCGAAAGTCCCGTTCCTCGTGCTGCGAAGAAGCGCAAAGGTCGCAGCGCATTGCCCGCTCAAGTGCAAAACGCGGCAAAGGTGGCACCGTGGCTGGCCGACGACAAACAGTTCAAAATAGTTCGCCCCGACGCCGAACATCTCATTGCCGTTCGCGAAACGCTTGCCGACGACGTGATGCGCATTTGTAGCACCGTCCGTGCCCTTACTGCAGGCGTGATGCTAGCAGAAGAAAAGGGGAAAAAACTCATTCCGCAGCATGCCCTAGCCCTTTCCACTGCGCTCCGTCCGGATGCCTTCCCGAAAGCCGAACTCACCCGCCATGAGGCTCTCTCATATCTTCGCCGCGAAGTGCTCACGCTCAGTTCCGATGTGCCGCGCGGTTATGTGCTGGCAACGTATGAAGGTCATCCGCTCGGTTTTATGAACAACCTCGGAAGCCGTGCCAACAACCTCTATCCCCAAGAGTGGCGCATTCGAAATCTTTAGCATCGCTTGGCGTATCGTACAGTGAACAAACGTCGCCAGGACGTTTGAAAACTCTCTTGAATGGCGGAACAATTCGCACAAAACGGCCACTTTTGCCATGTGCTTTTCCCTATGTACAAGAGATTTCTTACCTTTGTGCACAATTCTTTATAACTCTCAACGCATGACATTTTCCTTTCGAAAAGCAAACAGACTGATTGCCTTCCTCGTGCTTCTCTTTGTGGCAGTAGTGGCACACGCCGACAAGGCGCGTTTTACGCTCGTCATCGATGCAGGACACGGCGGACATGACGCTGGCGCCGTAGGTTCCTTTTCGAAGGAAAAGACCATCAATCTGAATGTCGCGCTGGCTTTCGGACATCTCGTAGAAAGCAACTGCCCCGACGTGAAGGTTATTTACACGCGCAAGACCGACGTGTTCATTCCGCTTCAGAAGCGTGCCGACATTGCCAATAATAACAAGGCCGACCTTTTCATTTCGGTTCATACCAATGCCCTTCCCAACGGTCGCATTGCTTACGGTTCGGAAACCTATTCGCTTGGTATGGCTCGCGCCAGCGCCAATCTGGAAGTGGCCAAACGCGAAAACTCCGTCATCATGCTCGAGAACGATTACAAGCGTACTTACGAAGGCTTCGATCCCAACAAAGCCGAAAGCTACGTAATCTTTGAACTGATGCAGGACCGCTTTATGAAGCAAAGTGTGGAGTTGGCACGATGCATACAACTGCAGTATGCCAGTGCCGGCCGACAAGACAAAGGCGTACACCAAGCCGGCTTTCTCGTGCTCCGCAACACTTCCATGCCCGCTGTGCTTACCGAACTTGGCTTTATCAGCACACCGGCCGAAGAGCAATATCTCAATTCGCAGAAAGGTGTGGAAGAACTGAGCCGTAGCATCTATAATGGTTTCCTCAACTATCGCCGCAAGCACGACAAGTCCGCTCACGACCTCCCAGCAAATCTTCCTACGAAGGTAACCCCCGAACAGCCGTCTGCCCAAACCGACAACGCCAACGCCCAGACTTCCCAGCAAATGGAAGTAGTGCCTGTGAAAGTAACTCCCACGGCAGAACTTGTGGCACAAACGGCTAACGAGAAGAACGACGAGCCTGCCGACAACGCCCCTACAGCCGACACTGCACCTCAAACGAAGTCCGCCGCAGCCGTCAGTGCAAAGCCCGCAGCCACTACGAAATCCGCCTCTTCTTCAGCGACGAAGGCCGAAACTTCAAAGAAGAAGGCCGTTCCTGAAAAGGCAAAAACTACAGCAGAAACCAAGTCGCAAGCCAAGACTTCCAGCACCAAGGCAAAAGCCGATGCGAAAGTCAAGGCTACTGATTCCAAGAAGAAGGAAGCCGACACGAAGAAGGCCGCAGAAACCACCAAGGCCGTCAAGTCTGCAACCAAAACGAAAGCTGCTACCGACAAAGATAAGACTACTTCCAAGTCTAAAACAACAAAAAGCAAGGTGACCTATCGCATTCAGGTTGGAGCCGGTAAGAAAGAAATAGCCACGTCCGATCCGCAGTTCAAGGGACTAAGCATCACGCGCGTGAAAGAAGGCACAATGTATAAATATTTCTATGGAAGTTATACCACCTATGCCTCTGCTCAGCAAGCCCTGCGCAGCGTGAAAGCAAAGATTTCCGCCGCCTACATCGTGGCTTACCTCAATGGCAAATCCGTTTCCGTTTCCGAAGCACGCGCTGCCGAAACGGCAAAATAAACTAACTATACGAATAAACTCGTGACGAAAAAGAATTGCATCTATCCCAAATCGCAATTCGGGGAAAGAACCCTTTCGTACACTAGAGAATAGAAAATTTTATGAAGAAAGAAGTGAAAATTGCCCTTACGGCAGTCGTTGCACTGGTCCTCCTTTTTATAGGACTTAATTTTCTGAAGGGCGTGAATGTGTTCAAGCCCATGAACACCTATTACGTGAAGTTCAAGGACATAGCCGGACTTGCCGTATCGAATGCAGTCTATGCCAACGGTTATCCCGTGGGAACGGTGCGCTCCATCGATTACGACTACAACCGTGGCGAAAACATCGTTGTCTGCATTGAACTCAACGACGAGATGCGAGTGCCTAAAGAAACCCGTGCCGAACTTGAAAGTGAACTCATGGGTGGCGTGAAAATGTCGCTCGTGCTCGGTCCCAATCCTGCAAGCCACATTGAACAGGGCGACACCATCTTGGGCGGCATGCACGTAGGGGCTTTGAACAAACTTGAAGCCATGGTGCCTGCGCTTGAGCAAATTCTGCCCAAGCTCGATTCCATCCTCAGCAACGTGAACCGCCTGACTGGCGATCCCGCTCTTGCTACCACGCTTCAGAATGCGGCAGCCATCACCACCGACCTTCGTCAGTCGGCTTCGCAACTGAACACGATGATGAAGAACGATGTGCCGCAAATGCTCGCACATCTCAACAACACGAGCAAAAACGCTGAAAAACTTTCCGGCAATCTTGCCGCACTCGATGTGCAGACCACGCTCAACAGTGTGAACGCTACGCTTCAGAGCGCCCACGAACTTTCTGACCGCCTTGGCGGCGTGGCCACCAATCTCGACACGAAGATTAACAGCAAGGACAATACCCTCGGCCTCTTCCTCAACGATCGTGGCGTCTACGACAACCTCAACTCCACGATGTCCAGCGCCGACAGTCTCCTCAAGGATCTGAAAGCCCATCCTAAGCGTTACGTCCACTTCTCCGTTTTCGGAAAGAAGGACAAGTAGTGGCTTCGCCAATGTGCAAATGTGCGAATGTGCAAATGTGCAAATGGGGGATGCTCGTGCAAATTATGTGTTAGGCAAATGTGTATGTCATTCTCATATTTGCACATTCGCACATTTGCACATTTGCCATAAATTGTGACTCTTATGAAACTCATCTATTTTCATGGCTTCGCCTCTTCTGGTGCAAGCGGAACAGTGCAGTTGTTACGGAAAATGTTACCCTCGGCAGAAATAGTAGCCCCCGACATCCCCGTCGACCCTCAAGAAGCGCTTCCCTATCTTCAGTCATTGGTCGAAGAGGAGCAGCCCGACGTCATTGTCGGCACAAGCATGGGTGGCATGTATGCCCAGCAAATGCATGGTCATCTGCGTATCTGCGTCAATCCCGCTTTCCGTATGTCTACCATGAGCAAAGTGCTCCATACCGGAACCCATAAATGGCTCAACGGGCGTAAGGACAGTGCGAAGGAGTTTAAGATAACCAAAGAAATCATGCAGCACTTTAACCAAATGGAACGTAAGCAGTTCGACGGCATCACACCCGACGACAAAGACTTGTGCTATGGCCTCTTTGGTATAAACGATGCGACGGTCAATTCGGCAAATTCCTACGCCACGTTTACAAAATATTACACCCATGCCGAACGCTTTGAAGGCGAGCATCAACTCAACGAGAAAGTGCTGCGTAAAGTCCTGCTCCCTCTTCTGAAAAAGTTGCTCGGTAGCCAATACGACGAAGCCACAAAAGAACCTTTGCCCGACTATATGAAGTGGCAATGATATTTATGCGTGGATTCGCATTATCTGCCTAACCATGCAAAAAATACACCCCACGTCGGATTCAAAAACAGGTATGGGAAAGCCCACCATTCGTAAGCCTGGGGCACGGCACGAAGTGACGCGGCCCAGCTTATTAGAGAGAAATGGTTACGGGCTGAAAGTCAGCCACATCAACCGCTCCGAAACGCTAACGCAATCATTGTGGTGGGCCTTCAGCCCGCTTTCTCGCTCTTTACATTTTTGAACGATATGAAAGGAGTTTAACTAGATAATTTAGTAAAGTGCTGAAGAGAATATTATTGATAGTCGTTATTGTTGACTTGTGCATATTAGGAGTCGCTATTGTGATATGGGTATGCTCCTTCAAGCTCACAAGTTCTCAGTCTGATAAAAAAGATAATTCAGCAGTCGAAGAGACAGTGTGTGTTGATTCTTTGACGCGAATGTTGCCTGAGATTATTGAGCATCAAGAGACACAACCTAAAAATATTGTATGGAGAGATTCAAAATGCGGCTTTAGATATTTGGACGGAATGACATATAAGCCGAATGTTTATGAAAATGAAGTTGCAGCTTGCTTTGATATCTATAAAAATTCCTACTCTGAGTTGTCTTATACCTATCTTGGGGCTTGGGCAGTTATCTATTTCCCTAGTGTTGGTGATTATGTAGCTCCTGGTATAAAAATTTCCAAAATTACATATCAAAGCAATAAACAGCAAATATATTCGGGATATGTTAGTGATGGACGAATCTTTTATCTGAAGACTCATGTTGATGTAGGGGTTGATGTTGATCATTTGCAAGTTTTGACCTTACTATATAATAGCCGTGACCAAAGTAAAAATGAAATTCTAATTAAAGAGGTTCAACGTTTTAATCCCAACTAATAACCATAGTATGAGCGCAACGGAATCGTTGCGCTCTTTTTCGTTATTGTACAAATGTATCCGAAAATTGTGCGCGCCTTTTACATTCTCGCAATCATTCCGTATATTTGCCATTGAACTTTTAAACTAACCTGAGAGTTGAGAACCTAACCAAAAGACGAATCGCATGAAACGCATTTTACTTGCCTCGGGAGCTGTTCTTGCCGGAACGCTCGGCGCAGCAGCCCAAACCACGAAGAACCCCAACATCATTCTCTTCCTCGTTGACGATATGGGATGGCAGGAGACCTCCGTCCCTTTCTACAAAGACATCACCGCACTCAACCACCGTTACCGTACGCCCAACATGGAACGCATGGCCAAGATGGGCGTGAAGTTTACGCAAGCCTTTGCCAGCGCCATTTCCTCACCGTCGCGTTGCAGTCTGATGACAGGTATGAATCCCGCACGCCACCGCGTGACGAACTGGACACACCAGTACGGCAGTACCAACGATGCCGCCAACAGTGTGCTCACCATGCCCGACTGGAACTACAACGGACTTCAGCCCGACACCGTGACGTCCGTGCACGACCGCACCAACACGGCCCTCGCTACCGCCCTTCCGCAACTCCTTAAGGACCATGGCTACTACACCATTCATTGCGGAAAAGCCCATTGGGGCGCCATCGGCACAGCTGGCGAGGATCCACTCGCTTTCGGCTTCGACGTGAACATAGCCGGCGGTGCCAACGGATCTCCTGCCAGCTATCTGGCGCAGGACAACTATGGCTCCGGCCTTTCCCATGTGCCCGGACTCGAGGAATACTATGCCAAAGGAACGTTCCTTACCGACGCCCTCACGCAAGAAGCCCTGAAAGCCATGGCAGTGCCCATTGCTGCCAACAGACCGTTCTATCTTTACATGTCGCACTATGCCATCCACACCCCTTACAATCCCGACTCGCGCTTCGTTTCGAACTACAGGCAAGCCGACGGCCAAGGCGTTTACGACGAGCAGTTGCAAGCTAATCTCAACGAGCAAGAAATCAACCATGCCGCCCTGGTCGAAGGTATGGACGAGAGCCTTGGAAAGATAATGGACTTCCTCGAAGCGCAACCCGAAGTGGCTAAGAACACCATACTCATCTTTATGAGCGACAACGGCGGACAAGGCGTGGGCGTGCGCCAAGGTCGTGCCAACTACGACCAGAGTTATCCACACCGCGGCGGAAAAGGTTCGGCCTACCAAGGCGGTGTTCATGAGCCCATGATGGTCTACTGGCCCGGAGTTACCGAGGGCGGCACGGAGAATGCCAATCGTGTGGGCATCGAGGACTTCTTCCCCACCATACTCGAGATGGCTGGAGCTTCCGATTATGAGTGTTCGCAGACCGTCGATGGCAAGAGTTTCGTGGACCTCATCCGCAATCCGCAGCTCTCGCGCGAGAAGACCCTCATCTGGCACTATCCCAACATTTGGGGCGAGAGTCAGGACAAGGCCGAAGGCTACAACGCTTACTCCGCCATTATGAAAGGCGACTACCATCTCATCTACTTTTGGGAAAATCAGGAGCGCCGTCTTTACAACGTGAAAGAAGACGTTGGCGAACGCAACAATCTCGCCAAGTCTATGCCCGAACTTACCAAGAGTCTGGCACAGGAACTCACCGATTCGCTCATCAGCTTCGGTGCTCAGCGTCCCAAACTCAAGTCAACGGGAAAACTCGTGCCTTGGCCTGTCGATGGCGTACAAATAGTAACGACCGGCGACCCTGTTGACCCCACCACCGCTTTTCGCTACAGCACCGACGCTGCCCATTATTACTACACCATAAGCGACAAGCGCGGACCGTTCTATTGGACTCAAGGTACGCACAACGGCTTCAACGCGCTGCAAAGTACCACAGAAGCCTACACCGATACCATGCAGCTCAAGCAACTCTTCTACATGATGCCCGGCGATGACGACATGCATTTTCGTCTTTATACCTACCAAGGCGCCCCGGTCGACTATGTCAACGGAACGACCGGCTCTTCGTGGAACAACGGCAATCCGTCTCCCCTCGTGGAGATGCCCTATTTGCAGTACGCAACGGAGAGCGCTGGCGAGTTTCAACTCATCAAGAGTGCTACCAGCGACTATTACGGTTTTTCGTCCGACGGCACACTTATGAACGACCGCGGCACACGCAACGGTTCGGCAGTGAACATGACGTGGGTCATCGCCACCTATTCTGGTAACAATGTCAGCGACCCTGCCAGCATCTACAAGTTTACGCAGGTAAAGAATCCCGTGACCGGCATTGCACAAGCTGCGGACGACAGCGTGCGTGGCGTAAGTCGTCAGGAACTCTCCCGAATCCATGGCTTAAAGCTCTACGACACGCAGGGCAAACGCGTGAAAAACCTTGGCGAAGCGCCCTCCGGCATCTACATCGTGAAGCAGTCGAAGGACGCGTATAAGGTGTGCCTTCGGTGAGGGTGTGCTGCAAGCAGAACCATCCGTGACGGCGTAAGGCCGTGTAGAGCGTCACGTCGGAGACGTGACCCCCATGCGCTTACCCATTCAAAGCATCGCCTACTCTTAATGCTTAAACTTAAGAATTATCGTAATTAGGGTGTACATTTTGTAACGTGCAAAATTGTACACCCTAATCGTCTTCTCACTTTTCCGCTTCCTTTTTCGTTATAAAATCCCAAAAAGTTGCAACTTTGCAGTGCAAAACGGCAAAGGCAGTGTCCTGCATGCACGTTTTGCAGGGGTGCTACCGCACTTGCGGATGCTGAGAACATACCCTAACGAGCTGAACCGGATAATGCCGGCGTAGCGAAGAGCGTATTCTTGACAAGTCCACACATCATCGTGCCCATGTCGTTAGTCATCGCATGAGCGTGTGCCTTTATGTGCAAAGCCCCCGTTCAATTTGTGCAATAACCATTTATTGGAATGACGAAAAATACAGTACTCATGCTTGCCGCTCTCACTGCAAGCACATTGAACGTGCATGCCGCAAAGGCGTGTGACACTAACGTGACTTCTCCCCGTCAAACAGCAGCCGACACGCTGCACAGTGTATCCTTGCAAGAGGCACAGGTCGTTTCCACCCGTGCCGGCAAGAACACCCCGATGGCTTACCAGAACGTTTCGAAGAAAGACATCGAAAACGTAAACTTCGGTAAGGACGTTCCCTTCCTCCTTATGTTCACCCCCTCCGTCACCGTCACTTCCGACGCCGGAGCCGGCATAGGCTACACCGGAATCCGCGTGCGCGGAACCGATGCCACCCGCATCAACATCACCGCCAACGGTGTGCCCATCAACGATGCCGAAAGCCACTCCGTCTATTGGTCCAACATGGGCGACTTCGCTTCCAACGTGGAGAACATGCAGATTCAGCGCGGCGTGGGTACGTCGACCAATGGTGCCGGCGCTTTCGGTGCGTCCATCAATATGCAGACCGAGAAACTCGGTGGCAAACCTTATGCCGGCGTAGACCTTTCTGCCGGCAGCTGGGCCACACACAAGGAAACGTTCCGCTTTGGCACGGGCATGATTAAGGACCACTGGGCATTCTCCGGCCGCCTCTCCAACATCGGTACCGACGGCTACCTTGACCGTGCTTCCGCCAATATGAACTCCTATTTTCTTCAGGGCGGATATTTCGGCAAAACGACCCTCGTGAAGTTCGTCACCTTCAACGGACAGGAAAAGACCTACCACGCCTGGGGCTATCCTTCCGAGCAGGAAATGAACGAGAACAACGGCCGCACCTACAACTCCTGCGGCTACATGTACACCGACGAGAACGGCAAGGCCCATTTCTACGAAAACCAGATAGATCTCTACCGTCAGCAGCACTACCAGTTGTTGCTCACCCAGCAGATCAATCCCTTCCTCAACTTCAACGCCACGCTCCACTACACCAAGGGTTTCGGCTACTACGAGGAGTATAAACGCAAACGCAAACTGGGCGAATACAACCTTGCTGCCACCGATGCCGACTTCGGAACGAAGACCGACCTCGTGCGTCGCAAATACTCTGAAGCCGACTTCTACGGAGCCATCGCTTCGTTCAACTACGACAACAAGAAAAACCTCCGCGCCACACTCGGCGGCGGCTTCAACCGCTACGAGGGCGACCACTACGGCCGCGTGCTTTGGGACAAGGCCGGTTTGCTCAAGACGCAGGATTTCGAATATTACCGCAACACCGGTAAGAAGAACGACGGCAACATCTACGGCAAGGTCAGCTACGACATTGTGCGTGGCTTGAGCGCCTACGTTGACTTGCAGTACCGCCACATCTCTTATACGATGGATGGTCCTGGCGACACGTTCACCGGCCATAAGCAGGACGTCTACGACATGACGCAGAAGTTTGACTTCTTCAACCCCAAGGCCGGACTCTTCTATCAGATCAACAAGAACCATGCTGTCTACGCCTCTTACGCCATGGCCCACAAAGAGCCTACGCGCAACGACTACGAAGACAACGTCAACACGTCCCTCAAGGCCGAACGCCTCAACGACTGGGAACTCGGCTACAAATACGAGAGCCAACACTTCTCCGCCGGCGTCAATTTCTACTACATGATCTATCGTGACCAGTTCGTGCTCACGGGAGAGAAGAATCAGCTCGGCGAACTCATCTCGCGCAATGCCGGTAAGAGCTATCGCCGTGGCGTGGAACTCCAGGCCGCATGGAGTCCGGTGAAGTGGTTCCGTTGGGACGCCAACGCTACGTGGAGCCACAACCGTGCACAGGACTGGACCGTGACGCTCGACAACGGTGAGGCCGTCAATCTTGGCAACACGCCGCTCTCCTTCTCGCCCGACTTTATCTTCAACAACATCTTCACCTTCACATACGAAGGATTCCGTGCCCAGTTCACCAGCCAGTATGTGGGCAAGCAACGTTTGACCAATACGGGCTTCGACTACTACGTTTGCGAAGAAAAGGACGGCACCCACAACGTGGACATGACGCTCAAGCGCCATTTCATTAGCAACCTCGACGTGGCCTACACCTTCAAGTTCCGTGGCGTGAAGAGTCTTACGCTCGGTTGCACGGTCTACAATTTGTTCAACGCCAAGTACTACAACAACGGTTGGTCTTCGCCCTCTTATAAGCGCGGAGCCGACGGCAAGGTGATGGCTTTCACTAGCGACGACCGTTACGAAACGGGTTATGCCGCCAGTGCCACGACCAATGTGCTTGCCCACTTGAGCATCAACTTCTAACGAACATCTCCCCAATCTGTAATCCATCTCCTTCTGTTCTGCTTGTTATTGCACAACGAAGGAGATGTTTTTCATGGACATCGTAAGCATATGCAATATCTCGATCTTTTCACCACGCTCCTCGGACTTCTTTACATCTTCTTGGAATATCGCGCCAGCATTTGGTTGTGGGCGGTGGGCATTGTGATGCCCGCCATGGACATTGTGCTCTATTGGAGCCACGGACTTTACGGCGATGCCGGTATGGCCGTCTACTACACGCTGGCAGCCGTATACGGCTTTGCCGTGTGGAAATTCGGTAAACGAAGTGCTACGGCTAAATTGGGAAAATCGGAACTTCCCGTATCGCACATGCCGCTGCGGCTCTTCGGTCCTGTTCTGGCTTTCTTTGCTGTGGCGTGGGCTTTGACGTGGTACGTGCTGAGCACGTTTACCGACTCAAGCGTGCCCGTGCTGGACGGTTTCACCAATGCGCTGAGCATTGTGGGCCTTTGGGCGTTGGCAAAGAAGTATGTGGAGCAGTGGATGTTTTGGATTGTGGTCGACGTGGTTTCATGCTACCTCTATGTGACCAAAGGCGTACCCTTCAAAGCGTTGCTTTACGGCTTGTATGTTGTCATTGCCGTGGCGGGATATGTCAAGTGGAAGAAGTTGGCAAGCGAGGGCGTGAAAGAAGTGGGCAAGTAATCTTTTGCGGCTTTAGCGGCTTTTGCGTGCGTAGCGTATGGGGGTCACGTCTCCTACGTGACGTTGAGCGCGAAGGTTTAAGGCGTAGCACGCAAAACCGTCTGTGACGGCCGTGTAGAGCGTCACGTCGGAGACGTGACCCCCATGCACAACGCACGCGAAATCAGCTGTAAGTTGATTTCGCGTGCGTTGCGTATGTTAGTGATAGAAAAGGCTTAAGCCTGAACGTAGTCGGCCACGTCTTCGGGAGTGAGGTTCATCACGAAGGTGTGGTGCTTGGCAATTTCTGCCTCCACGAAGTTGGCGTAAACGCGGACGCTCTTGCCGAAGAGTTCGGCGTTTTCGGTGGCGTTGTGGAGAAGGAGGTGGAGCATAATCACGTCGCCGGCCATTTCCACGAGGTGACGTGCGCAGAGGTCGTGGTAAGCGGGGTCGGCAGCTTCCTTCACGCGGTTGGTAGCCTCTTCAAACTTGTCGGCCATTGCCTTGGCGCGCTGCTGGATGGGAAGGAGGGCTTCGCTGACGGGAGCAGCTTCAAACTCGCGCATCTGTGCGAGGTAAGAGCCGTTCGTCACGTAGCGGATGGCGGCAACCACCTGAAGCTGTGTTGTACCTTCGTAGATGGAGGTGATGCGGGCATCGCGGTAGTAGCGCTGGATGGGATATTCCATCATGAAGCCCGAACCGCCGTGAATCTGTATGGCGTCGTAGGTGTTTTGGTTGCAGTACTCTGAGTTCATACCCTTTGCAAGCGGAGTGAGCGAGTCGGCCAGTTTGGCGTACTTCTTCTGCTCCTGACGCTCCTCGGCTTCCAGTTTGCGTTCGCGTGCAATGTCGTCGAGCGCCTTGTAGATGTCCACGTAGCGTGAGCACTGGTAGAGTAGGGCGCGTCCGGCGTCGAGCTTCGCCTTCATGAGTGCGAGCATGTCGTATACGGCGGGGAAGTTGATGATGGCTTTGCCAAATTGTTCGCGGTCGCGGGCGTAGGCAAGACCTTCGTTGTAGGCAGCCTGCGAGATGCCGACGCTCTGTGCGGCAATGCCGAGGCGTGCACCGTTCATGAGCGCCATGACGTACTTGATGAGTCCGAGTTTGCGGCTGCCGCAGAGTTCGGCGTGGGCGTTCTTGTAGACGAGTTCGCAGGTGGGGCTTCCGTGAATGCCGAGTTTGTTCTCTATGCGGCGAACGTTCACGCCGCCCTGGTTCTTGTCGTAGATGAACATGGAGAGGCCGCGTCCGTCGGTCGTGCCTTCTTCGGAACGTGCGAGCACGAGGTGAAGGTCGGCGTCGCCGTTGGTGATGAAGCGCTTCACGCCGTTGAGCAGCCAGCAGCCTTCCTCTTCCGAGTAGGTAGCCTTGAGCATCACGTGCTGAAGGTCCGAACCGGCATCGGGTTCGGTGAGGTCCATGGACATCGTTTCGCCCTTGCAGATGCGGGGAATGAAACGGCTGTGCTGGTCCTCGTCGCCAAACTCATAGAGCGTTTCGATGCAGTCCTGCAAGCTCCAGATGTTTCCGAAGCCGGCGTCGC
>CAVALA010000037.1:0-27833 GCA_963589615.1 Prevotellamassilia timonensis | reverse complement strand
CACTCTAAGTTTGCAGAGGATTGCGGCGGAGCCGCATAATAATCATAAAAACGGAGCAGAAACTTTGAAAACAGAAGACAGTTTCTTACCTTTATCGTATTAAGGAAGAATCGGTCTGTCGAAGAGGTAAACCATAAATTTCACCAGTCGCAAGACTAGAATCTGTTTAGGACCTCTCCGACATAGTTGCAGAGACCAGATAGAAAGTTATCGGCTCAGAGCCTTTTTAGAGTGTTAGTCCATACAACTATTGACCAATTCTAATTTAAACTATTCAAAGGTATGAAAAATTTATTTATTGGAATTGATTTCTCGAAAGAAAAAGTTGATGTAGCTATCATTTCTGCAGAAGGTCTGTCGGAAACAGCCGACCGCATGTTCAATGAGTTCAAGAACTCTGTCTCTGGCTTCAAGCAGTTAGTCAAGTGGGTAGAGAAGGCTGCTGATGGCATAGATGCTTCCAATTGGCTCTTCTGTGGCGAGAACACAGGCGACTATAGTAAGCCGTTGTGCAACCATCTCTACGGTAAAGGCTACGATATGTGGCTTGAGAATGCCAAGAGCATCAAGGACGCCTCTGGACTCAGAAGGTTGAAATCCGACCGTGCTGATGCCTCCATGATTGCGGAGTACGCAATGCGAAACTATGACAAAGCTATTTTGTATGAGCCTCTTAGTGTCTCATTATCTCAGTTGAGAGAGTTGTATCTCTATCGTCAGATGGTAGTGCGTCATAGATGTAGTTTTCAAGTGCGTAGAGGCGAAAAGAAACTCACCTTGGAGAAGTCGCCAGCTAAAACAACAATCTCGCAGAGCGGGCGTCATATCGTCTCTGAACTCAACAAGGAAATAGAGAAGCTGGACAGGAAGATTGCTGCCCTCATTGCAGAAGATGAGGAACTGACGGAGGTGTTCACCATCGTGACATCTGTGCCTGGTATTGGAACCCAGAATGCGGTATGCTTAATGGTGTACACGGACAATTTCAGAAAGTTCAATTACGACTCCAGGAAGATAGCCTGCTACTATGGTTTAGCACCATTCGGCAAGGACTCAGGCACTAGCGTGCATACGGATCCCCATGTGCATTACATGGCCAACCGGCAGATCAAGGCTATGCTGACTCAAGCAGCATTGGCTGCCGTCAATTTCAACCCACAAATAGCAGCCTATTATGGAAGGCTCATCAAAGCGGGTAAGAAGAAGCAAGTCGCGCTCAACAATGTCAAGAACAAATTGGTTCATTTAGTCACTGCGATGGTCAAAAATAGGCAGTGCTATGACTCCAACTATAAAGTTTCGGCATAAAATCAAAATAGTGGTCAAAACATTTGGATATTAACATAGAAAGCAGATTTGCACAGATATTCGTCGTTCATCATTTCATTACATGTGTTCAAAAAGAATTTAATCTGTGTAAATCTGTGAGATCTGTGGGAGACTTTCTGCGCCGTTTAGGCGTAGAGTGTGATTCGTCTGATTTGTGTTAGTCTTAAATATCTGTGTCATCTGTGCCTCCCATGCGCTTGCGCCCCCTATAGGAAGTTCAAAATCCAAGGCAGCAAATTCAAATTCCCTACTAGCCCAACGCGTTGGGACCGCAGCCCAAATTTTTGAAAAGTTTACAATCGCTGAGCGTGGATATTTCGGTACAAATCCACTGCCTCGCGCGCACGCGTACGCGCGCGCTTCACCTAAGTTTGTACATTCTACCTTCATCTGTCACCGTCACGGACGGTTTTGCGTGCTGCGCCGTATGTGCTTATGAGCAAATACAGGGATGAATGCCTTGATAGAGGCAACTTTGATAAGGGTGACAGCAAATTCTCACGAGGGGGTAAATTTTCGTCACGCCCTAAAAATATCGGTCATGCGCATGTACCGAAATTTCTGAAGGAAAAGATTTAACAAAACAAAAGTGTTGTGATTGCATATTAATGCTGTCACCATCGCGGATGGCTTTACGTGCGAAAGCGCATGGGGGTCACGTCTCCGACGTGACTGATGAGTGCGAAGAAATAAAGCGAAGCACATAAAAGCCTCCTTGAGGCCCCGCTAAACGTCACGTCGGAGACGTGACCTCCATGCGCTTGCGCACGCAAAACCGTCCGTGACGGTGACGGGTGACAGCAACTTGCACAAACTTTGGTGTATATACGCGCGCGTAAGGCGTACGTTCGTTTGTGGTCTTTTTTGTATCCACGTGTCCGTCATCCAAATTGTTTTCCGTACTTTTGCTCTTTGTCATCAAGCAATCGAAATTTAATCATGATTCAAGCCCTTCCTTCGTCACTCTCCGACACCTTTGCGCCACTTAGTATCAATTGCCGCGGCAAACTCATCACTTTCGAGCAACCCCAGATAATGGGCATCCTCAACGTCACGCCCGACTCCTTCTATGCCGAAAGCCGCAAAGAAACCGACGGAGCCATTCGTCAGCGCGTTCAGCAAATGCTCGACGAAGGAGCCGACATGATAGACATCGGTGCCTACAGTTCGCGTCCCGGTGCCGACGACGTCAGTCCGGAAGAAGAAATGGCGCGTCTGCGTCGTGGCATGAGGGTGGTTCGTGCGCTCGCCCCCACCATCCCCGTATCCGTCGACACCTTCCGTGCCGACGTGGCGCGCATGGCGGTCGAAGAAGAAGGCGCCGACATTGTCAACGACATTTCCGGCGGCATGATGGATCGTCAGATGTTTCGCACTGTGGCACATATGCACGTCCCCTACATTCTCATGCACATGCAGGGTACCCCCGACAGCATGCAGCAAGCCCCGCACTACGACGATGTGCGCACCGAAGTGATGCAGTATATGGCAGAGCGCGTGGACCGCCTTCAGCAGATGGGCGTGGCCGACATCATTGTCGACCCCGGCTTCGGCTTCGGTAAGACCCTTGCACACAACTACCAGCTCTTCGCTCACATGGAAGACTTTCATGAGTTTCACCTCCCGCTCCTAGTGGGCATTTCGCGAAAGTCCATGATCTACAAACTCCTTGGTGGCACGCCTCAGACCGCTCTCAACGGTACTTCTGTGCTCAACACCATAGCCTTGACGAAGGGCGCTCACATCCTGCGCGTTCACGACGTGAAAGAAGCCGTGGAAGCCAAGAAGATTTATTGCGAAATGACGAAGAACGCATAACGGCGTACGGCCAAAAACAGCCTAATCTGTAGTCCGCCATAACCCATCCATTAACCCCCTCTCCATGCTCTCAATCGGAATAAAAGACATCGTAGACATCGTCCTCGTGGCCTTGCTGCTCTACTACATCTACAAGTTGATGAAAGAGTCCAGTTCGGCCAACATCTTCTACGGCATACTCATCTTTGTGGTGGTGTGGATTTTCGTGTCGCAGATATTCGAGATGCGCCTGTTGGGCAACATTCTCGACAAACTTGTGAACATGGGCGCCCTAGCCCTCATCATCCTCTTCCAGGAAGAAATACGTCATTTCTTTTCCACCATAGGTTCGCGTAAACACAAAAACGTGTTTCTCCGCTTGTTCCGTCGCCGTCGCGAGGGCGTTTCCGTCCACCGCAGCGACATCATGCCCGTGGTGATGGCATGTATGAGCATGAGCAAGCAGAAAGTAGGTGCCCTCATCGTCATAGAGCGCAACGTGGGGTTGAGCGAAATCATCAATTCCGGCGACGTAATCAATGCCAACATCACCCAACGGCTCATCGAAAACATCTTCTTCAAGAACAGCCCGCTCCACGACGGGGCGATGGTCATCTCCCACAAACGCATCAAGGCCGCCGGTTGCATTCTCCCCATCTCCCACGATATGAGCATACCCAAGTCGCTCGGTCTGCGCCACCGTGCCGCACTCGGCATTTCGCAGAAGAGCGACTGCCTCGCCATCATCGTGAGCGAAGAGACCGGCGGCATCTCCGTGGCAGAAAATGGTGCTTTCAACCTGCGCCTAACTCCCGAAGAACTCGAACGCAAACTCTCTGACGAGTGGGAAGAATAGTATCGTATACAAAAAACGGAATCAATGATAGAAGTCAAAAACCTGGTCAAGAAATATGGTAACCTCACCGTACTCGACAACATAAATGTGACCATCAACAAAGGCGAAGTAATCTCCATTATCGGTCCTTCAGGTACCGGCAAGAGCACCTTTCTGCGTTGTTTGAATCTGTTGGAACAGCCCGACAGCGGTGAAATCATCGTGGAGGGCGAGAACATCATGGCCCCCAAAGCCAATGTGGCCAAACTGCGCCAGAAGATGGGCATGGTGTTCCAGTCGTTCAACCTCTTCAACCACCTCACCATACTCGAGAACGTGTGTGTCGGCCCCATAAAGCTCTTAAACAAGTCGCGCGAAGAAGCTGAGACCCGTGCCATGGAACTTCTCAAAATGGTCGGCCTCGCCAGCAAAGCCAACGCCATGCCCTCGCAACTCTCCGGCGGACAGAAGCAGCGCGTGGCCATAGCCCGTTGCCTCTCCATGGACCCCGAAATCATTCTCTTCGACGAACCCACCTCCGCCCTCGACCCCACCATGGTGAGCGAAGTGCTCGGCGTTATCAAAAATCTCGCCAAGCAAGGCATGACCATGGCCATCGTCACCCACGAAATGTCGTTCGCCCGCAACGTCAGCACCCGTGTGTTCTACATGGATCAAGGCTGCATCTACGAAGAAGGCACGCCCGAACAAATCTTCGACCATCCCCAAAAGGAACGCACCCGCGCTTTCATCAATCGCATCCGCACCTTCAATTATCATATAGCGAACGAAAACTACGACTTCTACGAACTACAAAACGAAATGCAGCAGTTCTGCACAAAGTATTTCTTCCCCGAAAGCGTGCAGAACTCCCTCACGCTGCTCCTTGAAGAAGTGTTGCAATTAGCGCCCGTCGAAGATGGGTTGGGCGTGAAGTTGGAATATTCCGAAAAGACGTTCGCCAAGACGCTTTCGATAATTCATTCAAAACTACCCCTCTTGCGAGTCACTGGCCCGTCGTTCCTCGAAAATCCCGATGCACCCGACGATTTGAGCCTCACAATAATTAAAGGACTTTGCGAGGAAATCAAAGACGAAGTTGTAGGTTCAAGTCGAATCACATCGTTCACGCTAAAAGAAACAAGATGAAGTGGCTTAAGTACCTCTCCATAGTTGTCGTCCTATTCGCTCTGATTGCTTGTGGGCGGAAAGAAGCCCCCAAGAAACGCTACACGCCAGACGACATAGCCAACATCCGCATCGGCGTGCCCTTAGGTTCTGTTCAGGACCACTACATGACGCAGCATTATCCAGGAAAGCCCTTGGTCCGCGCCAATGCCGCCCCCGACCTACCCCTTCTGCTCAAAGACCACGAAGTAGACGCCATCGTTTGTGCCTCCATCGACTACGAGTCCGTCAAGAAGCAATATCCCCAAATCTACCTCGTCACCGACCAACTCGACTCCATTCCCGTCTGTGCCGCCTTCAACAAGAACAACAAAGCACTGCGCGAACAGTTCGATCACTTCCTTGAAGGACTCATCAAGAGCGGACAACTCGAGAAAATACGCCGTTACTGGTTTGAGGAGGACGACGGAACCTTCACCATGCCCGCCGACATCCCCGTCTACACCACCGGCAAACCCCTCCGTTACGCCATAGTGGGACGTAACATCGGCTACAACTTCTACCGCAACAACGAGCCTATGGGCATGGAAGTGGAACTCGTGAAGCGCTTTGCCGCCACCCTCAAGCGTCCCACGGAAGTAAGCACCATAGAATTCTCCGGACTCTTGGCAGCCGTGGTTACCAACAAAGTTGACATTGCCGCAGCCTATCTCGGCAAGACCGAAGAGCGCGCCAAGGCCGTGGATTTCTCCATTCCCTACCAAACCACCCATTCTTCCTGCTTTGCCTTTGACGAGAGTGCCGAACAGGCCAGCTTCTCTCCCGGTGCATGGGTGGACAATATGAAAGAAAGCTTCGTCACCAACATCATCAAGGAGGATCGCTACCAGCTCATCCTAAAGGGACTGTGGGTCACCGTGCTCATCTCCGTTTGTGCCGCACTGCTCGGTACCGTGCTTGGCGGCATCGTCTGCTGGCTCCGCATGAGCCGGCGAAAGGTGTTGCGCAATGTGGCACGATGCTACATCACCATCATGCGCGGAGTACCCATGCTCGTGTTCCTCATGCTCATGTTCTACGTATTCCTCGCCCCATTGCAGATGGGCGGTGTGACGGTCGCCATCATCGCCTTTGCCATGAACTTTGCCGCTTATGTCAGCGAAATGTTCCGCACCTCCATTGAAGGCGTAGACCACGGACAGACCGAAGCCGGCATTGCTATGGGATTCACCCCCGTGCAGACCTTCGTCCACATCGTCTTGCCACAAGCAGTGAGAAGCGTGACCCCCGTCTACAAAGGCGAAATAATAGGACTCATCAAGAGTACATCCATCGTGGGCTATATTGCCGTGGAGGACCTCACCAAGGCATCCGACCTGATACGTTCGCGCACATTCGACGCCTTCTTCCCTCTGCTCTTCAGCGCCCTCATCTACTTTGCGCTCGCATGGCTCGCCATCACCCTGCTCGACAAACTGACGAAGCCTAAACATCGCATTTGTCAGTGATGCTCCATAACTTCCGTTTGTAAACCGAAAAACCTCTAATGCTGAACAAAAGTGATTGAAAACTTTTCGTTCAGCATTTTTTTGCTACATTTGCAACCAACAATTAAGAAAAAACAACAAACGTGTGCCGCGCATTCTTCAAGGTTGTTAACGAGAGAAGTGCAGGTATACCAAAAATGAAGTAAAAGTATGAAGAACGTTCTACACCTTCTTGTTCTGGCTCTCCTTATGCTCCTTCCTTTCGGAGCAAAGGCACAAAGCCAAATGCGCGTGAAACTCCTTAGCGGTGACGACGTCGTATGCAAACTCTCCGACAATCCTAAAGTGGCCTTCGCCGATAAGGTGCTTACGCTCACCGTGGGCGAGAAAGACACCCAGTTCGAAATAGCCAACGTGCAGAAATTCCTTTTCGAACCCGAAGGCACAAGCGGCATCAGCCAGGCCGTCAATGCTGCGCAGACGGTAGCTTTCGATTTCCTCGACGGAAAGACCATCTCCGTAAGCCACGCCAACGCATCATCGCTCCGCCTCGTTGACATGAGCGGCCGCGTAGTAGCAGAACAGGCCGTTAAGGACGGTGCTGCCACCGTCAGCCTCTCCGCTCTCGCCAAAGGCGTGTATGTCCTATCTGTAGGCAATCAGTCCGTAAAAGTCAACGTGAAATAAACAGTTGGCGCTATCTATGTTTTAAAAGATGAGGCTGTAAGTATCCTTGCCTTTTAAACTTTTTACAAATAATAAAGTACGCCGTATAGAGCGCGACGTTTTGAAAACGTCGCCTCCATAAGGCGCGCACTTGTTCGCACATTCGCAAAGCGAAGCCCATTTGTACATTCGCGTTTGCACATTTGCACATCTGCACATTTGCACATTTGCACATTGTGCAAAGCTCCCCTCCCAAGCTTATGAAAATATTTACCACAACAGCTGCGATGCTCCTCCTCTGTGCATCGTCGGCATACGCACAGTTTCCCCAAGTGCTTAATGCCTTGAAGACCAAGTGTTCGGCAACCGCCGCTCAGAATGCTCACCAGAACGTGCAGACCAAAGCCACGGCAAAAGATATCAATCTCTCCTATGTGCCCTGCGCTTATTATACACCTTCCAGTACAGCCGGTGCAGCCTCCGACTACTATTTCGAAGTAAGTTCCGTTTCGGCCACCAACGAAGACAACACCGTCGTCTACAGCGCAGAAGGGTGGGGCATCAGCATTGACCTTTATGCCGATGCTTCCGCAAAACCCTATGCCTTTCCCGAAGGAACCTATACGGCCTACACGCCCGAAAGTGACGACGAAACACTCCCCGCCATGACTTTCGATGCCCGCTATACCTACGCCCGCTACTATCCACAAGCTGGCAGCGACTTCGTAGGCTATGCCCTGACGAGCAACATCGAAGTGGAAAAGAGCGGTGACGACTACACCATCAAGACCACTACCACCCGCAACGGACAAGCCTACAATCTCACCTTCAAAGGCAAAATAACCTTCACCAGCACCGTGACCGAGAGCGGCAGTCTGCCCGCCATCGGCAAGGACATCGTGGTAGACCAGTTTACCGGCGGCGCCGCCTTCTATCAAGGCAATCTCTTCCAGGGCAACACCGGCAATATGGAAATAAACCTCTACACCACCACCTTCGACGCCGAAACCGGTGCCACCACCGCCCCCGGCTATGTGGTGAAACTTTCCCTCTTCAACACCCTCTTCGGCGACAGCAAGGCAGCCCGCGTGAAAGCCGGAACGTACACGCCCAGTTTTAAATTCACCAAAAACACCTTCCTCCCCGGTACCGACGTGAACTACATGGGTATAACCATGATTCTCGGTTCTTACGCTCAGGAACGCGACGAGAGCGGAAATCTCCGCTACGCACGAATCACCGACGGAACGTGTGTGGTAGAAGAGAACGAAGACGGCACCTACACCGTGAATGTCGATATGCTCACCGCCGACGGCTACACCGTGAAAGGTACCTACACCGGAGCGTTCCCCGTGACCGACCAGTCGTCCGACACTCCCAAGTCGCACCTTTCCACCCTTCAGGAAGATCACGAACTCGACCTTGCGCAAATCACCAAAGCACGTTGCTGGAAACTCGCCAACATCGAAGGCGACAACCACTCGCCTTGGGGACAATATGTAGTTGACATAGGTTCCCGCTCCGGACTTGACCAAGAGATCATAGACAACGGTGGCGACATCTTCCGTATGCACTTTATCGGCGATGCCAGCGGTTCGGCAATGGTGCCCGAAGGCACTTATGAAGTGATGGAAGACCATTGGGAACAGAACTACCAGTCTATGCGCCTCGTGCCCGGATATATGTGGGACGGCGAATACACCTCTACCTTCTACCTCCACTTCATTCCCGGCCGTTACCTCGTGATGGACGGTTATGCACCCGCCGCAGAGGGTAACATCAGCGCCAAACACAACGCCGACGACACCTATACCTTCGTGGTGGACGTGATAGACGATGCCGGTTTCCGCATCACCGGTAAGTGGACTGGTCCCGTAGAAATCCAAGGCGATACGCAAGGCATTGCTGAGGCTGCAAGCGGAGCTGCTCCCGAATTTACCTTCCTTGGCAAACATACCATCGTGCTCGGAACGCCTGCCACACATGTCAGCGTGTATGCTGCCAACGGCACACTCGTACGCACCGTGGCAGGAACGAACCAAGTAAGCCTCGCCGGTATGCCTCATGGCGTATACTTCGTCAAGGCCCAAGGCAAACAGGCCGTCAAGGTGGCGCTTTAGGCCTCACGGAGGCTTTTTCGTGCTGCGCATTTTAAACAAAGGCCAAAAACAACTTGGAATTTTTCCAAAACAAAGACTCTCATTATGAAGAAACTCTACCCCATACTCTCCCTCGCCCTTCTTACCGCCCTTCCCGCTGCGGCACAGGACGTAATGACCATTCATTTCAAAGACGGCACAGTGCGCCAATATCAAGTGGCCGATGTGACAGAAATGAACTTTAGCCAAAATGCCCTCAGCAAACAAGTGCTCGTCAACAACGTGCTCAAGGACATTACCAAGGTCGAAGAAGTAAGCAGCCCCTTCGACGGATCGCAGCTTACTTATAAAATCTACGCCGAAACCGTTTCTTCCGTTACCCCCGTCACCCTTACCATCACCATCCCCGCTTCGCAACTCAGCAAGAGCGTAGACCTCGAAGGCAACGACGATGTCACGGTCAGCTCGGCCGACGTGGCAGACCTTTCGCAAATAAAGGGCAGTCTGAAAGTAGCAAAGGACAAACTCGGAACAACCCTCACCGTTTCGCTCAAGGCCGAAGCAGGCAGCAACTCCATAGAAGCAGCTTACCAGGGAAGCTACACCAAAACTTACGACACGGAGAACGCCTATTCATTCGCTCCTTATCATAAAGAGACCGAAGACGGGGCAATAAGCAACGTGTTCCGCTTCGATGCAGCAGAAGGAACCTACTCGCAGTTCGCTTTCGGTTCGCTCGAAACCTCCACGTCCGACGGACTCCTCAGCGGAAACTATGCCGTCGTCCTCCAACTCAGTTCTTCCATGACGCAGAACGGAGGCACGCTCAACCTCAAGACCGATGCAGACCAATACAAACTCCGCTTCATCGACTTCGCCGACAAAGTTTCATACGAAGCTGATGCCTACACCGAGGGTACGCTGACCTTTGTGCCTTTGGCCAACGGAAAGATAGCCTTCAAGATTGACGCCACGATGGCAAACGGAGTGGCCGTAAAGGCAGAATACTGCGGCGAGACAAAAGAGAGCGAAACGTTTGAAAACCTCATCCCCAAGGCACAGGCCGAAAACGGAGTGCGCATTTATGAGGCCGACGGAACAACCGTCAACCTGGACCAGAAAATAGCTTCCCTTCAAGTGTGCGAGAAAACATCGAAGGGAGAACCCTGGCTTTGGTTCTACTTCCTCCCCGAAGGCACCACATCACCCAACGACCAGCAACTCGTGCCCCTCATCAAGGTCAACAAGAAACTCATAGGTCAAGGCGAAGTGGACCTCACAACGACAGATGCATACACTTGGTATGTGTATTACAAAGACATACAAATGCAGAGCAAGGACAACGATTACGTACAGTCTCCCGTCACCTCCGGTACACTTTCCGTTGACCAGGACGGCAACGACTACGTAATATCCTTAAAACTTAGCAACTACTACGACAACCCCTGGAACCACGGCGAGACCAAAGGCGACGGTCGCGTTATTGTAATCCAGTATTCCGGCGCCGCTTCGGAATATACCGGTTATTGATACATCCCGAATTAGAAAAATAGTTTTGCGCGGAGAGTGGCGTCCATACTGCTCTTCGCGCAAATATTGCTCATTTGGAATTGTACGAATTGTCTTCTAACTCCTCAAAGCAACAACATGAAACACATACTCTTCACCGCACTCCTCCTTGCCGCATCCTCTGCAACGGCACAGAAACTAGCTCCTTCGCTTCAGACCTACATGGCCGAGAATAACGCGCGCGGGAGCCGTGCGGCAGTTTCCGATACACTCAATGCCTACCTTACCGTAACTTCGGCAGAAGAAGCTTGTGCCGATTTGGAAAAACTCGGAATACGCGCAAAAGCCCATACCGACAAGCTTCTTACAGCGCAAATTTCCTCGGCCGACGTGGCAGGCATCAGCCAGATACCCTCAGTGCGTTATGTACAACTCGCCACCGAGGTGCACGAGCAGATGGACAAAGCACGTGCAGCCAGCAATGCCGACATGGCGCACCGCGACGACAATTCTCTTGCTCAAGCCTATAAAGGCAAGGGCGTGATTGTTGGTGTCGTGGATGCCGGCTTCGAGTATGGCCATGTGGACTTCCTCGCTCCCGATGGCCGCTTCCGCATACTTCGCGTGTGGGACCAAACGTCCACTTCTATGTTTGGCGAAACGCCCGAAGGTTATAGCTACGGAAAGGAATTCACCACTGAGAGCGAAATACGACAGGCTCGCTACGACCGTACCGAAACCTACCATGGTAGCCACGTGACGGGTATTGCTGCCGGAGGCGACATGTCAACGCCCTACTACGGCGTAGCACCCGAAGCCGACCTCGTTTTTGTAGCCTATAAGTCTACCACTTCTAACATCATTGACGGCGTTCGCTACATTTCCGACTACGCCAAAAGTCTTGGCCGACCCTGCGTGATCAATATCAGTCTTGGAAGCCACATTGGTCCCCACGACGGAACCTCCGTCAACGACCAGGCACTTAGTGCCGCAGCCCAAAACGGATGCATCATCGTGGGCGCTTGCGGAAACGAAGGCGACGTAGCCCTCCATGCGCGTAAAGTGCTTGAGAGCGAAACAGACCAACTCAAAACCTCCGTACAGTTTTCGTCCTCTTCCTCCACCAAACGCGCCTACGTTGACATTTGGGCAACAAAGGGCAAGAATATCCGTGTGCGTGGCGTAGTGTTCGATGCCCGAAAAGGTTCTGTTATAGCTTCGACCGACGAAGTATCCACCGAAACTCCCACAGAAGAGGCACAGCAAACGCAGTTCCAAACCTCTGCCTGCGGAATGGAAGGATACATTCAACTCTCCTCCGCCATAGACCCCAACAACGGACGACCCAACGTGGTGATGCGTACCTCCGTGACCAACCTTTCTGCCAATCGCATTGTCGGACTCATCGTCACAGGCGATGCCGGAACCGAAGTGAACATGTGGAACACGCAGTATCAGCCTTTCAAGGGAAGTTTACCCGGATGGACGAACGGCGACACAGACTACACGGTGGACGAGATAGGCGGTACGTCCAACGATGTTATCTCCGTGGGGTGTTATCAGACAAGAGACTCTTACACCGACGTTTCGGGAAACGTCTATCCCGATGCTTCGCAACGCTACGACATCGCCATGGGCGACATAACGCCCTTCTCCAGTAAGGGCCCCACCCTTGACGGACGAATGAAGCCCGATGTGGTTGCTCCCGGATGGATTGTCATATCTGCCCAAAGCAAGTATTACTCCGGTTTCGCCTCCGCTTATGCCGTGGCAAGCACCACGAAAGACGGAGAGACTTATTACTACGACGGCAATGGCGGTACGTCCATGGCTTCGCCCTATGTGGCAGGAAGCGTGGCGCTGTGGCTCGAAGCTTGTCCCACACTCACCACTGCCGATGTGCGCGACATCATCAAGCAGACGGCAGTAGCCTATCCTGAAACTTCCAACTACGACAAGAACAAACAAGGCTATGGAAAGATCGATACCTACGCAGGCCTTGCAGCAGCCCATCAAAAAGTAGCGGGTATTGCCCGCATTCCAGGAAGTGACCTTGAAGCCCGCGTTCAGGCTGATGCTTCCTCTGGCAAAGTCCAGCTCACATTCAGGCAGGACCAGGGAGCGGCCCACGTCGCCCTCTTCAATGCTAACGGCATGTGTGTGGCTCAAGCAAACACCGCGTCGACAGCTCCCGGCGAAACGCTCTATTTGCCCACTTCCAATCTCGTGCCTGGTGTTTACATCGTGCGTGTGACAAGTGAAGCCTCCGCACCACAGACGCTAAAGGTGGTCGTGAAATAAGCATAGATTGAATGACATAAGAACAAATGTCATAACTGCCGTTTGAGTGCTTGCAATGCACAAAAACGGCAGTTGCCTTTGTGTGAGTAGCAACAAAATGCTACATTTGTACGAAATTGAAATAATCCACTACAATTCATGCAAACCCTCGACTTCGAAAATCAGCGCGCTTCCGGACCTTCAACAGAACACATGCCTGAAACAACCAAAGGTGACGCATCGTCGACAATCCCTTCCGGATTTCCCGAACTAGACCGTTGGGCGCAAGATTGCCTTGACAATCGCCGTGTCTCGTTGGGCTATCCCGGAAACAACGACGTGAAGCTTCATGACTTTTACAAATGGTACGCTGCCAACAATCTCGGCTCGATGATTATCAACAATGCCGGCGACCCGTATGCAGACGGAGACCATACATTGTCCACGCTCGACTTTGAACGCGAAGTCATAGAATATTTTGCACCCAAATACGGATTTGACAAAGACGACCATTGGGGAATAGTTACCATGAGTGGTACAGACGGAAACAATCACGGCATTTATTTTGGCGTGAACTATCTGAAACACTTGACAGGCAAGATGCCTGTAGTCTATGTTTCCGACGAAGCCCATTACAGCAATTTCAGACTCTGCAACCTCCAACATCTTGACATTCGTCTGGTGGAAACAGATGCAATGGGACGCATGATGCCCGATGCATTGGAAAAGACGCTCGACTCGACACGCCCTTGTCTTATAATTTTTGCCATGGGATCTACGCTAAAGGGTGCAATTGACGACCAAAGAGCTTTGAATGCAGTGCTCGCCAAACATAAAGATATGGCCGTTTATCGCCATGTTGATGCAGCACTTTTCGGTGGCTATTTGCCTTTCACGCCATTTAAATATATGGTAAACAGAAAGGAAATGGACTTCGAATCCATTTGCATCAGTGGCCATAAGTTCTTCGGCATGGACAGTCCCTGCGGACTTTTCATTACCACGCGTCACGTATACGACTTGCAGCAGACCTACGACGTGCCTTATCTTAATGCCGACATGCGCATGATCAACTGTTCTCGCTCGGGCATAGAACCCTTGAAGTTTTGGTGGCTCATCAAAACCATCGGTGACAAAGGTTGGACAGAACAGGCACAGAAGATTAGGGTCAATACAGAATACCTGAAGTCCAAGCTCAACAGTATTGACGTTCCGAACTGGAACAACGTGTTCAGCAATACAGTCCTTTTCCGACGCCCGTCCGACGCCCTCGTGAAAAAGTATAACTTGGCCTGCGGCAATGTGCCCGCTTTTGGTGGCCCCGTTTCGCACGTTGTTGTGATGCAGCACGTCACCAAAACAGCTATAGACGAACTCGTTGCTGACTTGAAGAACGAGAATCTTTGATACCTCCGCAAAATATGCTTACGGGAGCCAAGACGTAAAAAGTTATGGCTCCCGTAAACGTTTATATAAGGCGAATACAAACTTTTGCGATGATTTTTAGCAACGCAAAATTTTGTGTTTCCCTAACACCTTTGTAACTTTGCCCATCTAAAGACGAACAACGTGAAAAAGGGCAGCAGTTCAAGCATGCACCCTGTGTGTGCTACTGATAAAAAATTATCTGAAGCGTCGGACAAGCGTGTCCGGTCGCTGATTTTTTGTACCCGCACGTCAAGGTTGCCCTATACCCTTCGACGCGCGGTTTTTCGTCTTCCTGCAGTTCTTCCACACGTTGTGAGTCAGGTGTCAACGCAAGCCGTTTCTTACTTTAGACAAATTTCCCAGTCTGCTTGGATTGGGATGCAAAGTTGTGTCTGAAGGGTTCGGCAACGTCTGCACCATTTAACGAATACATATTATTAACATAACATTTAAAGAGCTATGAACTTTACCTTATTTGTCACTGCATTGCTGACAGGGTTGGCGTTTGTAGGCGTGGTGACGATATTGGCCAAGCTGATATCACCGCGTAGCTACAATGCTCAGAAGGAGGAAGCTTATGAATGTGGTATACCTACACGCGGCCGCTCATGGATGCAGTTCCGCATCGGTTACTACCTCTTCGCTATTCTCTTCCTGATGTTCGACGTAGAAACGATGTTCCTCTTCCCCTGGGCCGTCGTGATGCGCTCTTATGGTCCTGCGGGACTTCTGAGCGTGCTCTTCTTTCTGTTTATCTTAGTTCTGGGCCTTGCTTACGCCTGGAGGAAAGGAGCGTTGAAATGGCAATGAAAAGAGCAAAAATCAAGTCGATTCCTTACGAGGAATTCAAGGACAACGAGACTTACGAAAAGCTCGTTGAAGAACTCAATGCGGGCGGCGCAAACGTTATCGTACGCAAGCTCGACGACCTCATCGACTGGGGCCGTTCAAACTCTCTTTGGCCACTTACGTTCGCTACCAGCTGCTGCGGTATCGAATTTATGGCAGTGTGCGCCGCACGTTACGACATCGCGCGCTTCGGTTTCGAGGTAACGCGTAATAGTCCACGTCAGGCCGACGTTATTCTCGTTTGCGGTACCATCACCACAAAGATGGCTCCCGTACTCCGCCGTCTCTACGATCAGATGGCCGACCCTAAGTATGTTGTGGCCATCGGTGGCTGCTCCATCAGCGGCGGTCCCTTCACCAAGTCGTACCACGTGCTCAACGGTGTGGACAAAATCATTCCCGTAGACGTCTACGTGCCCGGATGCCCCCCGCGTCCCGAGTCGTTCCTTTACGGTATGATGCAGCTACAGCGTATTGTTAAAGTTGAAAACTTCTTCGGTACTACCAACCGCAAGCAGAAAGATCCCTACAAGGTTGAAGCTGCTGAGAAAGAAGAAGCATTATATAATGAGGAGGAACAGGCATGAGCGAAGAATTGAATCCTACAGCAACCCCCGGAGCCGCAGCACAAGATGCCGCAGCTTCCGCACCCAAGGCTGAACAGGCTGCAGCTCCCGCACCTGCCGCAGCTCCCGCCGCAAAACCCGCAGCCGCAGCTCCTGCATCTGAGGCCGCAGCAAAGCCCGCAGCAGCAAAGCCCGCTGTGGCACGTCCTGCAGCGCGCCCCGCAGCACCGGCAAAGCCCGCAGTAAACGAACTCAAACCCACTGAAGTGGCTCCTGCTGACCTTCATGCAGAGATGAAGCGCCTTCACGACGAGAAAGGCATGGATTTCCTCCTTAACCTCGTTGGAGAAGACTGGCAGGAAGACGGACTCGGCGTGGTATACCAACTTGAGAACACCTCGACCAAAGAGCAGGCCTGCATCAAGTGTGTCACCACGGATCGTGAGAATCCTATGATTCCTTCCGTTGCTGACCTTTGGGGCATTGCCAATATCTACGAGCGCGAAGTCTATGACTACTTCGGCATCGTCTTCACCAACCACCCCGATATGCGCCGCATCTTCATGCGCGAAGACTGGGTGGGCTATCCGATGCGCAAGGACAACGATCCTGAGAAGGACAATCCCTTCGATCCTGAGCATATGACCAACGAACCGCTTTCGGACGTGACGTATGAGTACGAACTTCAGAGCGATGGTACGGTGAACAAGGTAGAGCATGAGATTTTCCACAAGGACGACTACGTGGTAAACATCGGTCCGCAGCACCCCTCAACTCACGGTGTGCTCCACTTCCGCGTGGCTCTCGAAGGCGAGACCATCACGAAGGTCGATCCCGTGCTTGGTTACATCCATCGCGGCGTGGAGAAGATTAGCGAAAAGTTGACCTATCCCCAAACGCTCGCTCTTACCGACCGTCTGGACTACCTCGGTGCTATGCAGAACCGCCATGCGCTCTGTATGTGTATTGAGCAGGCCATGGGCGTGGAAGTTAGCGACCGCGTGCAGGTTATCCGTACCATCATGGACGAACTTCAGCGTATCGACTCACACATCCTCTTCTTCGGCTGCCTCTGCCAGGACCTCGGTGCAACTACCGCCTTCCTCTACGCTTTCCGCGACCGCGAGAAGATTCTCGACATCTTCGAGGAAACCTGCGGTGGACGTCTCATCCTTAACTACAACACCATCGGTGGCGTGATGTACGACATCCATCCCAATTTCCAGAAGCGCGTGAAGGAATTCATCGTTTGGATGAGAGAGCATATCAAGGAATATCACGATATCTTCACCGGTAACGTCATCTTCCAAAACCGTTCGAAGGGCGTGGGCGTGCTCACCAAGGAACAGGTCATCAGCTTCGGCTGCACCGGTGGTACGGGACGTGCTTCCGGTTGGCACAACGACCTCCGCAAACTCCGTCCCTACGCTGCTTACGACCGTGTAGAGTTCAACGAGATTGTACGCACCGAAGGCGACTCCTTCGCACGCTACATGGTTCGTCTGGACGAAATCATGGAGAGTCTCAAGATTATCGAGCAACTCGTGGACAATATCCCCGAAGGCAACTTCCAGGAAAAGATGAAACCCATCATCAAACTTCCTGTCGGTACGTTCTACAGCGAAGTAGAAGGAAGCCGTGGCCGTATGGGCGTGTTTATCGAGAGCAAAGGCGACAAGAGTCCTTACCGTCTGCACTACCGTTCAACAGGTCTTCCTTTGGTGGCCACAATGGATACGGCTTGCAGCGGAAACATGCTCGCCGACCTTATCACCATCGGCGGTACGTTCGACTACGTCGTGCCCGACATTGACCGATAAGTAAGTTTTCAGAGTTGACGTCCGCTCCTCCTTATTATATATAGGAGTGCGGATAAACAAACTTCTAAACTCTCAAAAGAAAAATGTTTGATTTCAGTATTGTAACAAACTGGCTTCACGGCTTCCTGACGGGCACATGTGGCTTTGCCGAGTGGGGCGCAATCCTTACGGAGAGCGTACTCGTGGCACTCGTCATCATCACCCTCTACGCTGTGTTCGCCATAGCCCTCATCTACATGGAACGCAAGGTCTGCGCTGCATTCCAGTGCCGTCTTGGCCCGATGCGTGTAGGTAAGTGGGGCATCCTCCAGGTGTTCTCTGACGTGTTCAAGATGCTCACCAAGGAGATTATCAGCATGAGACAGAGCGACCTCTTCCTCCACAACTTGGCTCCGTTCCTCGTTGTGACGGCTTCTATGATCACCTTCTCTTGCCTTCCCTGGAATAAGGGCGCACACATCATCGACTTCAACGTGGGTGTGTTCTTCTTCCTCGCCATGTCGTCCATCGGCGTGGTCGGCATCCTTCTCGCCGGTTGGAGTAGCAACAACAAGTACTCCCTCATCGGCGCTATGCGAAGCGGTGCACAGATTATCAGCTACGAACTCTCCATTGGCATGACCATGCTCGCCATGATTTGCCTCACCGGTACCATGTCGTTCAGCGAAATCTGCCAGGATCAGTACGTCAACGGTTGGAACATCTGCCGCGGACACATCCCCGCAGTGATTGCTTTCCTCATCTACCTCGTAGCAGGTAATGCTGAGTGTAACCGTGGCCCGTTCGACTTGCCCGAGTGCGAGAGCGAACTTACCGCTGGTTACCACACAGAGTATTCTGGTATGCACTTCGGTTACTACTACCTCGCCGAATACCTCAACCTCTTCATCTGTGCAGGTATGGCTTCTACCATCTTCCTCGGTGGTTGGGCTCCCCTCCACATCTACGGACTTGAGGCCTTTAACGGGGTGATGGACTACATTCCCGGTGCCGTATGGTTCATAGGAAAGACGTTCTTTGTGGTATTCCTCCTCATGTGGCTTCGCTGGACTTTCCCCCGTCTGCGAATTGACCAGATCCTTTCGCTCGAGTGGAAGTACCTCGTACCCTTCAGCATGGTCAACCTCATTCTTATGGCACTCTGTGTAGCCATGGGATGGACGTTCTAACATTATGGTTTCAAAAGGAACGGACAACTGGCACACGTTTTCTGCGTCTGTACCAAGTTTCCTCCTTTCTGAACTCTTAACCCAATCATCCTCATGGAAGAAAAAAGTTATATAGGCGGTGTCGTCGACGGTTTGAAGAGCCTCGGCACAGGTCTGAAAACGACCATGCGCGAACTCTTTACCAAGAAGATTACCGAGCAATACCCTGAAAACCGCGACACGAATGTCATGTTCGATCGTTTCCGCGGTTCGCTCACAATGCCTCACAACGAGAACAATGAGCACAAATGCATAGGGTGCGGCCTTTGCCAAATGGCTTGTCCCAACGGTTCCATCACGGTGACCAGCGAGTTTTACGAAACTCCCGACGGCAAGAAGAAAAAACGTTTGGTAAAGTATGAGTACGACTTAGGATGCTGCATGTTCTGCATGCTCTGCACCCGTGCTTGTCCTCATGGTGCCATCACCTTCGACCAAAGCTACGAGAACGCAGTGTTTGACCGTTCAAAACTCGTCAAGCAACTCAACCATCCCGGTAGCCACGTCGAGGAGAAATAAACAAGACAAAGTGAAAAAGGTCCTTTCCTGCGCTTACCTCGCTATCCCTTATAAATAGAAAGCAGGCAACGCACTAGAGCGGACACTTAAACTCACCAACTACAATGAATTCACAAAACATCATGTTCGTCATTCTGGCAGTGCTTATGGTGCTCTCGTCCATCGCGACGGTGCTGACAAAGAGCATAGTCCGCGCTGCTACATACCTGTTCTTTGTGCTACTCGGCACGGCAGGCATGTATTTCTTGATGGGCTACACGTTCCTCGGCTCTGCCCAGGTCATTGTTTATGCCGGCGGCATCATCGTGCTCTACGTGTTCTCCATCTTGCTGACAGAAGGTGCCAAAGACCAGGAAATCTTCAAGCGCAAACTGAAAGATGCCTCCTGGGGTTTTGTGCTCAGCTTCGTGGGCTTCCTCACCTTCATTGGTGTGGTTCTTTCTCACGAATGGAAGGCACAGATTCTTGAAGCACCTAGTGAAACGGCCAATGCGCAGACTACCATTTCTGCCATAGGCAACAGCATCCTTTCCTCCGGCAACGGCGGTTATCTGCTTCCCTTTGAAGCCGTCAGCGTACTGTTGCTTGCCTGCATTGTCGGCGCACTCCTCATTGCCCGTAAACGTTAATTGCAAACATTCAGAAAAACATCCTTATGATACAATTGGAATATATTCTCATCGTTTCAGCCGTGATGATGTTTGCAGGCGTTTTCGGATTCTTGACACGCCGCAGCACACTGGCCATACTTCTTTCGGTGGAACTTATGCTCAATGCCACCGACCTCAACTTCGCAGTGTTTAACCGAATGCTTTATCCCGAGGGTAATGAGGGCTATCTCTTCTCGCTTTTCTCCATCGCCATTTCCGCAGCGGAGAGTGCCATCGCCATAGCCGTCATGATCAACATCTACCGAATGGTCAAGAACATTCAGGCTGGTGAACTCGAGAAGATGAAGTGGTAAAAAATTAAGTTGAAAAGTTAGCGGGCTGCCCGTAGTTATTTCTCCTTCATATCTTGTTATAAGGTGACGGTAGAAAGTTGCGGATAAGCTCAAAGACTCTTAAACTACTTGACAATGGATTACACAATTCTTATTCTTTTGCTGCCGTTCTTCTCGTTCCTCCTCCTCGGAGTGTTCGGGAAATACCTCAGCCACAAGACCGCGGGTCTGATCGGTACTGCCGTTCTCCTCGTAGGAGCCATCTTGGCCTACTACACGGCGTTCGAGTACTTCACACAGCCCCGTACGGCAGACGGCGTGTTCCCCACGCTCATGCCCTACAACTTCAAGTGGCTGCCCTTCTTCGTTCAGGGACTCAGCTTCGACATGGGTATCATGCTCGACCCCATCTCTGTGATGATGCTCATCGTCATCACGACGGTTTCGCTCATGGTACACATCTACTCCTTTGGCTATATGCATGGTGAACGCGGTTTCCAGCGCTACTACGCATTCCTCAGCCTCTTCACCATGTCAATGCTCGGTCTCGTTGTGGCTACGAACATCTTCCAGATGTATATGTTCTGGGAACTTGTGGGTGTATCTTCATACCTCCTCATTGGTTTCTACTACACGTCGCCCGCTGCCATCGCCGCTTCTAAGAAGGCGTTCATCGTGACCCGTTTCGCAGACCTCTTCTTCCTCATCGGTATCCTTATTTATGGCTACTACTGCCATTCATTCGGATTCGACTTCAAACTTGAAGGTTTTGCACAGGGTGCCATGATGCTCCCCCTCGCCTTGTTTCTCATGTTCATTGGTGGTGCTGGTAAGAGCGCCATGTTCCCCCTTCACATCTGGCTCCCCGATGCCATGGAAGGTCCTACGCCTGTGTCGGCCTTGATTCACGCCGCTACCATGGTCGTAGCAGGTGTGTTCCAGATTGCCCGCCTCTTCCCGCTTTGGATTGAGTATGCTCCAGGAACGCTCCACATCGTAGCTTGGATCGGTGCCTTCACCGCATTCTATGCCGCAGCCGTAGCTTGCTGCCAGAGCGACATCAAGCGTGTGCTTGCATTCTCAACCATTTCGCAGATCGCCTTCATGATGGTATCGCTCGGTGTTTGTACCGAGTTCCAGACCGGTCACGAACACGTGGGTTCACTCGGTTACATGGCTTCCATGTTCCACCTCTTCACCCACGCCATGTTCAAGGCGTTGCTCTTCCTCGGCGCTGGTTGCATCATCCACGCCGTTCATAGCAACGAAATGTCCGCCATGGGTGGTCTTCGCAAGTATATGCCGATTACGCACATCACGTTCCTCATTGCTTGTCTCGCCATCTCCGGTATACCACCCTTCTCCGGTTTCTTCTCCAAGGACGAAATCCTTACTGCAGCCTTTGCATATATGCCCGCTATGGGTTGGATCATGACGGCCATTGCCGCAATGACGGCCTTCTACATGTTCCGCCTCTACTTTGGCATCTTCTGGGGTACAGAGAACAAGGAACTCCACGCTGAGCATACGCCTCACGAGGCTCCCCTCACGATGACGTTCCCGCTCATGTTCCTTGCTGTGGTAACGTGCGTGGCAGGTTTCATCCCCTTCGGTCACTTCGTTAGTGCCGACGGACAACTCTACGACATCCATCTCGACTGGGATGTAGCAGGCACGAGCATCGTAATTGCTGTAGCCTCCATCTTCCTTGCAACCTATATGTATATGGGCGAGCGTCAGCCCAAAGCCGATGCTTTGGCTGAGAAGTTCCCGAAACTTCACCGTTGGGCTTACAAGCGCTTCTACATGGACGAGGTTTACCAGTTCGTTACTCACCGTATCATCTTTGCACGCATATCAAAGCCCATCGCATGGTTCGACCGCCACATCGTGGACGGCTTCTTCGATTTCCTTGCATGGGGAGCCAATGCCCTCAGCTTCCGCATCCGCGGCTTGCAGAGCGGTTCCGTTCAGCAGTATGCTTTCGTATTCCTGCTCGGCACTTTGATACTACTTGCAATTATGGCGTTTGCTTAAAATGAGTTGTCGGGCACGGGACTTCAACAGTCCCTACCCACAAAACACCCAAATTATTCACAATGAATTTCCTATCATTATTCGTATTGATTCCCCTTGTCATGCTACTCGGTTTGTGGCTGGCAAGAGATGTGAAGGGCATACGTGCGGTGATGGTGACAGGTAGTACGCTGCTGCTCGTTATGGCGGCCTATCTTACCATCAAGTTCCTCGGCGACCGTGCTGCGGGAGCAACTGATGAAATGCTCTATACGGCTTCCTTCAACTGGTTCGAGCCGCTCCACATCAAATATTCAGTCGGCGTTGACGGTATCTCGGTAGCCATGCTGCTCCTTTCTTCCGTCATCGTGTTCACCGGAACGTTCGCTTCTTGGCAACTCAAGCCGCTGACCAAGGAATACTTCCTTTGGTTCACGCTTTTGAGCCTCGGTGTGTTCGGCTTCTTCATCTCAGTAGACATGTTCGCCATGTTCATGTTCTACGAAATCGCCCTCATCCCCATGTACCTCCTCATTGGTGTTTGGGGTAGCGGCAAGAAGGAGTACGCTGCCATGAAGCTTACGCTTATGCTCATGGGCGGTTCTGCCTTCCTCATGTGCGGCATCTTCGGCATCTTCTATGGTGCCGGTGGTCAGACGATGAACATCGTAGAAATTGCCAACCACCTCAACGGTGCTCATGCCATTCCCCTAGCACAGCAGTGCATCTGGTTCCCCTTGACCTTCATTGGTTTCGGTGTGCTTGGCGCCCTCTTCCCCTTCCACACATGGTCGCCCGACGGTCATGCCTCAGCCCCTACGGCTGTTTCCATGCTCCACGCCGGTGTGCTCATGAAACTCGGTGGTTACGGCTGCTTCCGCATTGCCATGTACCTCATGCCTGAGGCTGCCAACGAACTCAGTTGGATTTTCCTCATCCTCACGGGTATCTCAGTCGTTTACGGTGCTTTCAGCGCTTGCGTACAGACCGACTTGAAGTACATCAACGCCTATAGTTCCGTTTCGCACTGCGGCATGGTGCTCTTTGCCATCCTTATGCTCAACCAGACGGCTTGCACAGGCGCCGTGCTCCAGATGCTCAGCCATGGTCTGATGACCGCACTCTTCTTCGCCCTCATCGGTATGATTTACGGACGTACTCACACCCGTGACATTCGCGAACTCAACGGCCTTATGCGCATCATGCCTTTCCTCTCTGTAGGATACATCATCGCAGGTCTTGCCAACTTGGGTCTTCCCGGTTTCTCCGGCTTCATTGCCGAAATGACCATTTTCGTAGGTTCGTTCCAGAACGCCGACACGTTCCACCGTGTGCTCACCATTGCAGCTTGCTGCTCCATCGTCATCACGGCGGTCTACATACTCCGCGTTGTGGGTAAGATTCTTTACGGAACTTGCACCAACGAACATCACCTCAAGTTGACCGATGCCACTTGGGACGAGCGCTTTGCCGTTATCTGCCTCATCCTTGCCGTTGCCGGCCTTGGCCTCGCACCGCTTTGGGTAAGCGACATGATTTCCACCGGCGTAGCTCCCATCGTGGACCATATCCACAATGCAGCAGTCACCGTGTCGTCAAGCAATCCTTTCCTCTAAACAACTTCTAATCTAAAATATCAATGGATTATAGTCAATTTCTCTATATGCATGAGGAGTTGTCGCTCTTGGCAGTTATCCTGATACTGTTCATTGCCGATCTCTTTATGTGTCCTGATAAAAAGAGCGGGAAGGGAGTTTATAACACCTGTTTGCCCGTTGTGCTGCTTGCCGTGCACACCGTACTCAACCTGTTGCCCTGTTGTGGCGCAGAGGCTACGGAAGCCTTCGGCGGCATGTACCAGTACACGCCTATGATGACCATCATGAAGAGCGTGCTCAACGTGGGAACTATTGTTGTGTTCCTCATGGCACACAAATGGCTCACCCGTGAAGAGAACCTCGTCAAGCAAGGCGAGTTCTACCTCCTTACGCTCTTCACCCTCCTCGGTATGTACTTTATGATTTCGAGCGGTCACTTCCTGATGTTCTTCATCGGTCTTGAACTTGCTTCCGTCCCCATGACCGCACTTGTGGCCTTCGACAAGAAGCGTTTCGAGAGCGCCGAGGCATCAGCCAAGTATATTCTCCTTGCACTCTTCTCCAGCGCATTGCTCCTCTACGGCATTTCGCTCATCTATGGTGCAACAGGTACGCTCTATTTCGACCAGATCGGTGCATTGCTCGACGGCTCTTTGCTTAGCATCTTTGGTCTCGTGCTTTTCATTGGCGGTATGGGCTTCAAGATTTCTCTCGTTCCCTTCCACCTCTGGACGGCCGATACCTACGAAGGTGCTCCGACAAGCGTTACTGCTTTCCTCAGCGTCATCTCCAAAGGTTCTGCAGCCTTCGTGCTTCTGACCATCTTTGTGAAAGCCTTCTCAAACAGCGATTTGTTCTACAGTTGGAACACTGGCATGTATTGGATCATTGTGGCTTCCATCACCGTGGCCAACCTCTTTGCCATCCGTCAGAACAATTTGAAGCGATTCATGGCCTTCTCCGCCATCTCTCAGGCCGGTTACCTCGTCCTTTCCATTATGGACGGTACGGCACAGGGCATGACCGCTCTCGTGTTCTATCTCTTGGTCTACATGGTTTCCAACCTCGGTGCTTTCGCTGTGATGACCACTGTGGAAGAAAATACGGGCAAAATTCAGATTAGCGACTACGACGGACTTTACCAGACCAACCCCAAGCTCGCGTTCCTCATGACGCTCTGCTTGTTCTCCTTGGCCGGTATTCCTCCTTTCGCAGGTTTCTTCTCTAAGTTCTTCGTCTTTATGGCAGCTTTCAAGGCCGGATATCCTCTCTTGGTATTCATCGCCTTGGCAAACACCGTAATCTCGCTCTACTACTATCTGCTCATTGTGAAGGCCATGTACATCAAGCCCAACGACAACCCCATCGCCACGTTCAAGAGCGACGGTTACACCCGTGTTGCACTCTTCATCTGTGTGCTTGGTGTGATTGTTCTCGGCCTTGGAGGTGTGTTCTACAACTACATTCATGGCTTCAGCTATGGTCTCGACACCATTCTCGCTTTGTAATGCCAAAGCTTGAAGTAATTTAAAAACAAAACAGAGCCCGGACATATTAGAAAGTCCGGGCTCTTTTTGGCTCTTAACGTGCGCTCATTGTCAATGAATCTGTAATTTTGCATCAGCACTTTTTTCTAATAAACAAAAGAGTTAGAGTATGAAGATACGTCAGTCCCTCCAGCAGATGTCACACCTGTCATCCGTGGGTATGCTATTGGCAACGCTAAGCTTTGCAAGCGGTTTTTATTCATGTAGCGACGAAGTGGCTCACGGCACCGGAAACGTTGGCGACAGTATCGTTGCAGAAGTAACCCCATTGCCAACAACGGACCAACTAGACGAAAAATTCGAGAAAACGGCAATGGTCTTCGGTGACAACCGAACAGGTTTCAATGGAAGTCTTGTCAATCGTTTGACAAACACGACCGATGAGATAAGTTCTGCCGTAAGAGCCTTCGTCTTCTCGAAAGGCTACACCGGCCACTTTACCGTGGACGAAGTGACTGCCATGTTCAAAGCCTATCGCAAGAATGCCACGTTCGTTTTGGTCGACCCCGTTAATACCGACCGCTCTGCGTTGGTCGACACCTTGCAAAAAGCCTTAGACGCAGCGTCCGCAAAAGGAGAAGACGTGACACTTCCCACGGAGCTGCTTACCCGTTTCGTCCAACTCACGTCGCAGGCAACCGGCAGCGAAGACAATCAAGCTGAAGCCGTAGCCGTAAATCGCAATGGCACCTACGTCGTGCCCAATATGAACAAGTCCTCAAAGAAGCAAAGCGACAATGGCTCGATAGAGCAAGTATCTGAAGACGGTGATACCATCCGCATTCCTCTTGCGGACCAGGACTACGCCCCCAACGGCTATGACTACGGAAAAGCCGCCGACATGCTCGTGCAGTGGATGACGCGTTGTGCCGATGCCGGAACAGGATCTTTCTCTACGGGCGCAACTTCTGATGGTGCGCCTATCTCGGCACAAATGGTTACGCTTCAGCAAACCCTTGGTCCTACACGTGCCTTGGACCGCAAGATGCTTTATGAACTCAACTTTGAGATCTATTCGTTCCACAAAGGCGATACCAACGAAGACTATTATTTCGTTCACTGCACGCCTACTTACCACAATTCGCAGCTCGAATGTCTGAAACGGCACACGGTGTCTGAAAAGTGGGAAAACTATTGGTACGTTACGGATAAGAACATAGAACTTCAAGACGGTTCTACGTTGAACTCCGCCAAGTATTGGTACGGCCCTTATTTCCGTGGCGGACAAATAGCGCTCAATATCGAACCTTCAGGCGAAGCGGGCGAAGCAATCTCGCTGAGCAACCCCTTGCCTTCAACTGATCTTTCTGGCGGCAATAAGCTTTCTTCCGGTCTTAACTTTACGTTGTCCAACGTGTCAGGCGTAAATTCTTCTTTTTGGGGCGGTCAAGACAATCAGACAGTATCGGTCGCTCAAACCTTTACTCATCAAAATGCAGGCTTGAGGTGCGTACAGAATGGTGCAAGCGGCAATTATGTGGAATGGGGATTTTCTGGCGAGAGTCCCGACGTGACATACACAGATTTCGGGCCTAATATACAACCGCTGAGTGTCGGTGTCAAAACAAGAAGTCAAAGCGTGGATTTAAATGTCTTCTGCAAGCATACTTTAATCAATGATTTCCAAAAAGACGATTTGGCCCAGGATCTCACATGTGCATTCGTCGTAAAAAATCCCAAACCATTGCACAGCTATAATTTGCATCTGAAGGATATGGTACTCGTCGGCGAAATGTATGGCTATTTAAAGGACAACAAATATAAGCAAGAAGCGCTAACGTGGATAGATTCCGAACAGTCCATACCGCTCTATCAGCCCGTGCGTAGCGTAGAGTACGAGATAGAATGTTCCGACGCCACTTTCTTTTCCCGTTGGGAACAGCAGATTAAGGATCGTCTGAAAGAAGCGTTCGCCGCTGAGTGGAACGGAAATTATCCGGCGTTTTCCGTGTATGGCCTGAACGACAATGCGCGTCTTAGTAAAGCGAAGGACGTCTTCTACAACTTCTCCCAAGTCATATATGTTGTAGCAAACCGTTACAAAATAAATGACACATTCACCTTTACGCTTCGTGCTAAAGGGGCTACGGAAAGCATCTTGCACTTCAACCTTGAAGGCGGGCATATAAAGTAAAGTAGTGGAAGTATTGTAGTGATGTTCAAAAAATAACTTCCGCAGAATTTGCAAGCGCGGAGCGGGCTGAAAGCC
>CAVALA010000036.1:0-29224 GCA_963589615.1 Prevotellamassilia timonensis | reverse complement strand
GCGTTTGAACCGATGTCTATGGAGGCCAGGTAGATGGGTTTGGTAGTGTGCATTTCTTGGGGGGATGACTTTGGGGTTATTCTTTTATGGCAGACTCGTTCTCTTGTGCGTAGACCTTATATAGCTCCTCCTGGCTTCTGAAGTCAGGTCCTTCGACGAAGGCGTTCGTTCCCTTGCCGTCTATGATGCGTCCGTTTAGGGTGTCGCACATGCCGTAGGATATGGTGCGCATCAGGTCAGCCTGCATTTCCTCGTTGTAAACGGGGGCGAGCACCTCGATGCGGTTGAGGAGGTTGCGCGGCATCCAGTCTGCCGAGCCGATGAAGTGTTTTGGCTTACCACCGTTTGCGAAGATGAGTATGCGGCTGTGTTCCAGGTAGCGGTCTATGATGCCCACGCACCGTATGTTCTCGCTCAGCTTGTCTATGCCGGGCACGAGTGAGCAGTTGCCGCGTATGACGATGTCTACTTTCACGCCCGCCTTGGAGGCCTGGTAGAGCTTTGCCACCATGTCTGCGTCGGTGATGTGGTTTATCTTCATCTTCACCCAAGCCTCTTTGCCCTCGCCGGCGTTCTTTATTTCGTTGTCGAGGAGTCGCAGGATGCGGCTCTTCATGGAGTTTGGCGAGACGAGCAGCTCGTTGAAGCGGAAGGGCGAGAAGGGTCGGTCAATGAAGTCGAATACCTTTGCCACCTCGCCTACGATCTTCGGTCGTGCCGTCATCATGAGGTAGTCGGTGTAGATCTTGGCGTTGCCCTCATGGAAGTTGCCCGTGCCGACGCAGGCGATGTTGCCCTTGCGCGACTCAATGTACAAGAGTTTTGAGTGAATCTTGAGTCCCTCAACGCCGAAGATGACGTTGACACCCTCCTCTTGCATCCGTTTGCTCCACATGATGTTGCTCTCCTCGTCGAAGCGTGCCATCAGTTCCACGACGGCGGTCACCTTCTTGCCGTTGCGTGCGGCGGTGATGAGTGCCTTTACCACTTTCGAGTCCTTGGCGAGGCGGTAGAGGGTTGTCTTGATGGCCTTTACCTCGGGTTTGAGCGCCGCCTCTCGCAGGAGGCGTATGTATCCGTTGAAGCTGTGGTAGGGAACGTGGATGAAGCGGTCCTTCTGACGTATCTGGTCGAGGATACTCTCGTTGGAGAGGAACTCGGGCTTCATCAATGGTGTCCATTTGTCATACTTCAACTCCTTGTGACCGCAGTCGGGGAATGACATGAGGTCCTTGTGGTTCTGGTATCGGCCTCCAGCCAGTGAGATGTCCAGTTTCTTCGTGCTCAGTCTCTCGCGCAGCTTCTTCTGCAGTTCCTTGGGCATCTCGCGGTCGTAGATGACGCGCACCGCCTCGCCATTCTTGCGGCTGCTTACGCCCAGGGCAATCTTCTCCATGGTGCCGAAGTCGGCATCGTTGTCCATCTCCATCTCCGCGTCTTTGGTGAACTTGAAGCTGTACGCTCTGTATGTGCTCTCTTTGAAACCCAGGAAGACCAACGGCAGGCAGAAGCGCACCACGTCGTCTAGGTACATGATGTTGTCGAAGCCTTCGCTTGACGGAATCTTCACCCAGCGGCCGTAGATGCGGTCGGGCACCTTGACGACGGCGTAGCGTTTCTTCTCCGGCTCTGTCTTCTCTACGATGAGGTAGATACGGTTATCTTCGAGGGTGGAGAGGTCGTCTATTTCGTTGAGCCAGACGGGCGTCACGGACCCGTTGAGTTTGTCGTAGAAGAACTGTGTAAGGTATTTCTTCTGTTCTTCGTTGAGGTTGCCCTCGTTGAGCAGGCGGATGTTGTGGTTTTCCATTTCACGGAAGACAGCGTCGACGGCCTCCGTGTATTCCTGCGAGTAGGCTTCGTTGAGCTTGTTGATGGTCTTGAGCGACTTTTTTATCTGTTGTTCTGTCTCCTTGGTGAGCTTGCGGTCGAGCATACGGTTGAGCGATGCCACTCTCACGCGAAAGAATTCGTCGAGGTTGTTGGAGTAGATGCCGAGAAAAGAGAGCCGTTCCAACAATGGAATAGCCGTCTTTTCGGCTTCTTCGAGGATGCGGTGGTTGAAGTACATCCAACTGATGTCGCGTTCCACGTATGCCTTTTTCATCATTTCTTCTTTTGTCATGGGTTCTTTGCTGTTTTATTTTGAGTTCGAGTGCGAAGTTACGATGATATGTTGGTAGAAAGGGGCAGAAGTCAGTTACGTATTTGTGAAGGTAGTGTTACAACGGCGTTACAAATTTGACTGCATAAAATTCAAACAAAATTGTGGGCTTTCAGCCCGCTCCTCACGCTTTACATTTCTGCTGAAGTTTTTTTTGGAACATTGCGAAACGCATTTTTTCGGCCTTGCTCTTGAGAAATATGCCTTGAACATCGTATCTTTGGACTTTCAACACACGAAAACTGCATCACTCATCGTATGACATCCAATCTTTCCCGTCGACTTTTCTTCCGCCCCATGGCGCTGTTCGTTGTAGCTGTCGTTTCGCTCACACTGCAGGCAGCCGTGCCCTCACCTTCCGCTGCGGGCGACGAAGGCACCGTTACGAACAACGTGGCTACCACGCAAAGCCTCTACGACTTCTCGCCCTACACCGCCGAGAACATGCTCGAACTCTTTGCCAAAGCCCTCGACGAAGGCCGCACAGTGCCCACCGATGCCGAATTTCTTGCAGCAGGTTATCTGCCCACCGACATTGCCTTCATCCGTTCCCACGTGAAGAAAGCTCCCATCCTCGACCGCACCGACCGCTTGGACAAACTCACCTATAAGGACCGCGAACTCTTCCTCAACTTCCCCTGTGCCACCGAAGAGAACAAGCAGGGAGGCTATCCCAGCGGTAAGTTCAACACCGACTGCTTCTCCATGTGGCAATACACGAACCTCTACGGCGCGTGGAACCACAGCTTTTTCCAATGTCCTGCCGCATGGGTCGACGCTGCCCACCGCAACGGCACCGACATGCTTTCCGGCATGAACTTCTTTGAGAGTTGGAACGTGGGCGACGACGCATGGATAAAGTTTTGCACCACGTGCAACGCCGACGGTTCGTTCCGCTACGTGAAGCCCCTCATCAATGCCCTCCTCTACTTCGGCCACGACGGCATCAACTTCAACTGGGAAGACGACCACTACAAGAACGACTCCGTGGTAGCTTTCCACAAAGCCCTCTATAAGGAAGCGGAGCGCGTGGGCTTCGACAATTTCCACGTGGTCATGTACACCGCCAACACGGCCCTCTCCTACTCCGAGAGCGATGCCATCTTCGGTTCCAAGGCCAAGGGCAAGACCACCGACTTGATGCTCAACTATGCCGACGGCGACTTCTCCACCGAGATGTTCGCCTCCGCCCTCTATGCCGAGCAACTCATGGGCACTAGCGAGGGCCTCTACGCTGGCGTACACATCCTCACCATGGACCGCTCGTGGGACAAGATCAGTCCGCGCTACCTTGAGATAGGCGAAGACGACGAAGAGTCCTTGGCCTACCTCACCCACTGCGGCCTCTGCCTGTGGGGCGAACACGGCGCCACCTGGTTCTGGGGACGCAACGAAGGAAAGACCGACACGCTGTTCCAGGACAACTACCAGCGCTTGCTGGAACGCGGATTCTCGGGTGGCAACCGCAATCCGGCCGACCGCCCCATGCCCTCTTCGACGGGCAACAACTGGCAGACGACCGACGGCAAAGCACCGCTCTCCACCTTCTGCGGCCTTGCCGAATACATCCCCGAACGCTCTGCCATACAGGGCGACCTCCCCTTCGTCACCCACTTCAACCTGGGCAACGGCGCTTTCTATGCCTACAAAGGCAAACGCACCGCAGGTGCTTGGACCAACCTCAGCATGCAGGACTACGTGCCTACCTACCGCTGGCTCGTGGTGAAGGCTGGCACGGACGAGGTTTCGACCGACGTGCAACCCGAATTTACCCACAACGACGCATACATCGGCGGCTCCTGCCTTAAACTCAAAGGCACGGCAACCGCCGAAGGTACCGATGTGGTGCTCTACAAGACCGCCCTCACCACTGCCGCACAACCCACGGCACGCATTGCCGTGAAGACGGGGCTCTCCGGCGACAACGCCTCCCACCTCAGTCTGCTCGTCCGCCTCAAAGGCAGCACGCAGTGGAAAGAATATGCCGTGGGCGACGTGAAGGGCGTGGTGTGGAACGAAAAGGAAATTGCGCTGACAGGCATTGCCCAAGGCGACGTGATAGACCGCATTGCGCTCCGCGTGAAAGGTGCGGGAGACGAGTGCAACGTGATGGTCGGGAAAATCCAGATTGAAGACGGCACGAAGACGGTGCCTTCGGCATTGACAGACGTTGTGGCAGAGGTGCGTGAGGAAACGAAGACGTCCCTCAGCGTGAAACTGGCGTGGAACATTGCCAAAGAAGGCCAGCGTGCCGACTGGCAGATGCTCTCCAACGACGAGGCCAACGTGGACCACTTCGAAGTGTTCGTCCGTCACGGCGAAGAAGGCCGCGTGAGCGAAGTGATGCGCACCGCCTCGTGGGCAGCCCTCGTGCCCCACATCACGTTTGCCGATGCCGACGACTATGTATGCGTAGGCGTACGCGCCGTGTCGACCGACCTCCACACCGTTTCGCCCGTGGTGTGGACACGCATTCCCCGCAGCGAGCAGTCTGCCCTTCCCGACGACAAGACGGCTGCCGACCTCAAGTTCCCCGCAATGGACCGCGGCACGGCCGACGAGCCGGAGGGCCTCAACGGTGGTGTGGACGCCATCGACGAAGCCTCATCCGCAGCCGTGCCTACGGCTAAGGTGATTGGCCGCGACCACATCAGCGTGACCCATGCCGACCGCGTGTGGGTCTACACCGCCGACGGACGCCTCGTCCTTCAGCAGGTGTGCAACGGAACGGCCAACATGGCACTCCCCGCCTCTGGCAACTACGTGGTGCGCATGCAGAGCGGACGCGTGGTGCGCAGCGTGGTGGTAACGCTTTAAGCCTCACGGAAGCCGTGTAGAGCGTCACGTCGGAGACGTGACCCCCATGCGTTGCACCCCCATGCGTTACCAAGTTTATCACTCCATACAAATTGCGTGCGTTAGCGCATGGACTATTTCTAATGTGTCCCATGCCCTAACGCACGCATTACATATATGTTCTTTTCCCCCTACTTCACCCTTCGGTTCAACTGGTTGTTGGCCTTTGCGGGCTTCGACTTGCCCACACGTTTGCCCGAAGGCTTCTTCCCCTTGTGTTCGGCCCGTGCCTTCCAGGCAAACGGATTGTGGCTGCGCGAGGCATTTGACTTTTGCATGACGGTTTGCTTGTGGTTCAACATTACTGAAAAACTCCGTTCCGCGACGTGCAAAAAATGCATTTCGGGCAACGAAGCCAGCCACAAAGTTAAGATTTATTCGCAAAACCTTTGCCGTTAGCGAACTATTGCATATTTTCGCCCTTGATGCATAGCACATTGCTACCTTTGGCAGCACAGCTATGCCCACGTTGCCCTAATCTTGCAGAAAACGGCAACCATCCTGAAAATCTAACCCAAAACCTTTTTTATCATGGAAATCCTCAACCATGCGGCCGAATTTCTGGCCTCGCCCTCTGGGCAAGTGTGCATCGTTGTGGCAACCTTCGCACTCACCATCGTCGCCTTCATTGCCGACAAAGTGCGTTCCGACATCGTTGCGCTCTGCTCGCTTGCCATGCTGCTCGTCACCAATGTGCTTTCCCCATCGGAAGCTCTCGCCGGATTCTCCAATTCGGCCGTGGTCATGATGATCGGACTCTTCGTGGTCGGCGGAGCCGTGTTCCAAACGGGACTGGCAAAAACCATCAGCGGACGACTGCTGAAACTCGCAGGAACGAGCGAGAAGAAGCTCTTCTTCCTCGTGATGCTCGTCACAGCAACCGTGGCAGCCTTCGTCAGCAACACGGGTACCGTGGCGCTGCTCCTGCCCATCATCCTTGCCATGGCCAAGACGGCCGGGACGAGTCCGTCGAAACTCATGATGCCCCTGGCCTTTGCCAGCTCTATGGGCGGCATACTCACCCTCATCGGCACACCGCCCAACCTCATCGTCGACGGCTATCTGCGCGACAACGGCAAACCGGGCTTCGGATTCTTCGAATTTCTCCCCATCGGCCTCATCTGCCTCGGCGTGGGACTCCTTATGCTCTATCCGCTCTGCCGCTTCTTCCTCGGAAATAAAGACAAGGACGGCGAAGCCGGCAAACAGGACGAGTCGCTCGACCACCTGCTCCACGAATACCAGATCAACGACCTCGTGTTCCGCCTCACCCCCGCCGAAGGGAGCAAAATGATGGAGGGACACACGGTGGGCGAACTCGAAGTGCGCCACCGCTACGGAGTGACCATCCTCGACGTGCGCCGCTCCAACCTCACCGTGTTCAGTCCGTACATACAGGAAGTGGTCAACGCCAACACCACTTTCCACGGCGACGACACGCTTTACGTGCTCGGCAAACGCGACAACGTGGAACGCTTCGCTGCCGACTGCCACCTCACCGTGCACGAAGACGCCGAGCGCGAGGGAAAGGCCAAACTCGACTTCTACGAGATAGGTCTGGCCGAAGTGCTTGTCACCCCCGACTCCGCACTCATCAACCGCCCGTTGCGAGCTGCCAATTTCCACGAACGTTTCAACGTGAACGTGCTCGCCGTGAAGCGCAGCGGGAAATACATCTTCGAAGACGTGCTCGACGCACCCGTAAAGAGCGGCGACATGCTCCTCGTCCACGGTGCATGGAAAGGCATTTCGAGCATGGCAAAGAAAAACCGCGAATGGATAGTCATCGGTTCGCCCAGCGAAGACGAAGAAAGCGTGGCTCTCGACCACAAAGCACCGCTCGCCGCCGCCCTCATGGCCATCATGGTGGCCGTCATGGTGTTTGCCGACCAACTCGGCATCAAGCCCGTGGCAGCGGTCATCATAGCCGGACTGCTCATGGTGCTCACACGCTGTGTGCGCAGTGTCGACGCGGCATACAAAATGATTGGTTGGGAGAGCATCGTGCTCATTGCCGCCATGATGCCCATGTCCACCGCTCTCTCCAAAACGGGCATCTCCGCATGGATTGCCACCACCCTCGTGGAAGGTCTGCGCGCCTACGGCCCCATCGCCGCCATGGCAGGCGTCTACATCGTCACCTCCGTGCTCAGCACCTTCATCAGCAACTCTGCCACCGCCATCCTCGTGGCACCCATAGCCTGGGCAGCTGCCGAGCAACTCGGCGTTTCGCCCGCACCGTTCATGATGACGGCCGCCGTGGCTGCCAGCGCCTGCTTTGCCACACCCATCTGCACACCGCCCAACGCCATGGTGATGAATGCCGGACACTACAACTTCATGGACTACGTGAAGGTGGGACTTCCGCTACAAATCGTAATGGGCATCGTGGCCATCCTCGTCATCCCCCTCTTCTTCCCCTTCTGAAGACTCATTTGACATTAAACAAAAACTATTGATACACAACACATGAAGAAATTAGCTACACTTTGCGCGGCCTTTGCGCTGACGCTCGTATGTGCCGCCACGGCAAGTGCACAGACTTTCAGCTACGGTATCACTGCCGGTCTGAACCTCACCAAACTTAAGTACACCACGAAGAACTTCCAGGGTAACCTCTCGTCCGACAACCGTGCCGGATGGTTCGTAGGTCCTAAAGTCGCTTTCAACACCGCACTCGGCATTGGCATTGACGCCGCGCTTGAATACTCCGAACGCAACCTCTACATGTCTGCCGAAAACACCAGCGGCACCATCACCACCACCGAAACGAAGAAATACCGCACCTTGGAAATCCCCATCAACGTGCGCTACAACATTGGTCTTGGCAGCAAGGCCGGCATCTACGTGGCCACCGGTCCGCAGTTCGGCTTCGCCCTTCAGAACATGAACTGGAGCAACTTCGGCTCTGGCAACAACTTCAGCCGCAACAACCTCAACACCACTTGGAACATCGGTGCCGGCGTGCGTCTTCTCGGTCACCTCGAAGCCGGCGTGGGCTACAACTTTGCCCTCGGCAAGGTAGGCAAGGGCATCCTCGGCGACCAATATGCCGGAACGTCCACCGATGCCGAACTCGAGTACAAGAGCAACACCTTCCAAGTGCAGCTCACCTATCTCTTCTAAGATTCTATGGGGGCGACGTTTCCAAAACGTCGCAAAAAGCGCCAAAGCTAATTAATTAGAGGTACACTTTCGTGGACCTCTTTAGATTACTCTGAATTAGCAATCTCTTCTACTGATTTCCAAAGTTGAAATTGCGCGAGGAGCGGGCTGAAAGCCCACCCTTCGTAAGCCCGGGTCACGGCACGAAGTGACGCGGCCCGGGTTAATGCGATGGATGCGGTCGCGGGCTGAAAGTCCGCCACATCAATCTGAAATGCTAAAAATAGAATTATGGGACAATCGTTAAATGCAATTTTTGTCCACTTGATATTTCATGTCAAGTCTACGAGCGTTGCCATCCAAGAGTTTGACCAAGAGAAGCTAAATGCATACACAGCGTCTCTGATTAACAAATGTGGATGCCAATCTTTGCAAGTAGGATGTGTAAGAGACCATATCCACATCTTGTTCAACTTAGGGTCCACCATAAGTTTGTCGGAACTTGTTGCGAAAATAAAATTCTCAACAAACCGCTATATCAATGCTCTTGGTCCTGCTTATGGAGGAGGCTTCGCTTGGCAATCTGGTTATGCTGCATTTTCCGTAAGTTCACAAGCACTAGATGCGGCAAAGAAATATGTAGCCAACCAACCTTTGCATCACCTCGACAAATGCTTCAACGATGAATACCTCATGTTTCTCAAAGGCAACCGCGTTGATTTTGATGAAAGATATGTTTTCCGCGACTAGGCATTTCTTGAATCCTTTAGTAACGTTCAAAAAATAACTTACTCAGGACTTCTCTAACTAATGTATGCGCAAGGAACGGGCTGAAAGTCCGCTACAACAACCGCTCCTCTTCGCATTCGCAATCATTGTGGTGGGCCTTCAGCCCGCTGAGACGCTAAACCGAGGGACCTAGGCCGCGTCACTTCGTGCCGTGACCTAGGCTTACGAAGGGTGGGCTTTCAGCCCGCTCATCGCCCAAACCTTCGTTTGAAATATTACGTAAGAGATTTCATTATTTATAGAATGCCCAAACATTTTTAGCCATCAACTTTAAACAACCTCACATATGATTAGACTCAACTGTTTCTTCCAGGCCAACGAGGGTAAATACGAAGAAGCCCTCCAGGCCGCCATCGCGCTGACCGCAGCTTCCGTCAAGGACGAAGGCAACGTGGCTTACGACTGCTTTGAAAGTGCCACGCGTCCCGACGTGTTCATGATTTGCGAAACGTGGAAAGACCAGGAATCGCTTACCAAACACATGGCGCAGGACCACTTCAAGCTCTACGTGGGCCAACTCGAAGCCTGCGGCACGCTCAAACTTGAGCAGTTCGACTTCCCCAACAAATAATGTATCACACGTGTGACGGAGTCACGGCTACGCGCCGTAACTTCGTCACGCTTGTTTTTTATCCTCACCATTCAAGAGAGAAGAACCCTTACCCTCAAACACAATTCGTCTATGACTAAAACTCTACGCACCTTTCTGCTGGGAGCCGTTGCCGCCGTCAGTTGTTCGGCCACGGCACAAAGCGTGGCACGCGCCACCGCTCCCGACCTCCAGCTCTACGGTAGCATCATCGGGTCGTTCGGCGACCCCGGAAGCTACTACAACGAGAGCGGAGGCATCTACACATTCAACCTTCGTAAACCCTCGGCCATCACCCTCGTCAAGAGCGGCGTGCACACCTACGGCGGAGGTGCCTACGCCCAAGGCTCTTATTACCACAACGACTTCACCGAAAGCAGCGACGGCAGCCGCATCACCATGCCCATCCGCCTCTACCGCCACAGCGCGACCAACTGGAGTCAGGAAAGCATCAACTACGGCTACGCCTTCAGCTGCATCACCTACGACATGACCTTCGACCCCGAGACGCAGCAGATGTATGCCATCTTTGCCGACGATGCCTATTCGGGCAAACGCCGCCTCTTCGGTCGTTTCCGCTACAAAGAGCAGGAAGGCGCACCGCTCTACGAGTGCGACTCCATTGCCGCCTTCCCCGAAGTGATGGTAGCCCTCACCGCCGACCGCAACGGCACGCTCTACGCCATCGACAAGAAAGCCAACCTCTACACCGTGGACAAATACACCGGCGCCACCACGCTCATCGGCAACACGGGTGTGGCCACGCAGGCCATGTTCCAAAGTGCGGCATGCAACTACTCCAACGGCAAGATTTACTGGGCCACCATCTACAACGACATGTGGGACACGGGCATCTTCGAAGTAGACCCCGCCACAGCCAAGAGCACCCTCGTCTCTGACTTCGGCTACGACTACGGCACCGCCACGTGCGACCAGTTTACGGGCATCTACTTCAAGGAAGACCTCGACCTCCAGGCCCTCCCCGACACCGTGACCAACCTCTCCACACAGTTCGCCACCGCCACGTCGGGCACAACCACCTTTACCCTTCCCTCCACCACAGCCGACGGCGCTGCGCTCACAGGCCCAGTCATCTACACCGTACGCCTCAACGGCACCGTCGTAGCCACAGGTAGCGGCGAAGCCGGAGAGGACGTCAACGTGCCCCTGCAAGTTTCTGCCGAAGGCGAAGCCCAGGTGGGCGTAGTGGCGCAACGTGCTGCCACCGCCTCGCAACCTGCTGCCACAAGCAAGGAAGTGAAAGCCACGGCCTGGGTGGGTCACGACGTGCCCATTCCGCCCGCCCGCGTTTCCATCCGTGCCAACGGCAACGACATCACGGTTTCGTGGAAAGCCCCCACGCAGGGTGTGCACCGCGGCTACATCGATGCCGACAACATGACGTTCACCCTCACGCGCTACGTCAGCGGACGCGACGGAGCCGATGCCGTAGTGGCAAAGGACACGAAAGCCACTTCCATCACCGACCATATCACCTCGGCAGAGAAAAACGAATACTACTACACCATCACCGCCCGCAACGGCGACTTCACCAGCGCTCCCGCCACCACCCGCACCGTGACGCTCGGCACCCAGATTGGTTTCCCCTACAGCAACACCTTCGACGCCGACCCGCTCAGCGAGGGTTTCACCATTGTTGACGCCAATGCCGACGGCAACACCTGGACCTTCAGCACGTCAGACAAGAGCATGGTGTACGACGCCAACGAACAAGCTGCCGACGATTGGTTCGTCACCCCGGCTTTCAGCGTGAAGAAAGGCGCCATCTACACCTTCTCCTTCACCATGAAGGGCGGATACTCTGCCGAACGCATCGCAGCCTATCTCGGCACGGAGCCCACAGCCGAAGCACTCACCACAGAGGTGATTGCCCCCACGGAGATTGCCCAAGCCTATTCCGGACAGACGCTCAAAGGCACTTTCCGCGCCACCGCCGACGCCACGCTCCACTTCGGCATACACACCACGAGCAATGCCTACGCCGGTACGCTCCAGGTGGACGACCTCAGCATCACGGAATGTCCCGTCACGGCACCCGAACCCGTCGGCCAGTTCACGGCAACTCCAGGTGCCAAGGGCATCAACCAGGCCGACATCACCTTCAATGCGCCTTCCACCACCCTTGAAGGCACACCGCTCGAAGGCAAATTGACCATCGACATCACACGCGACGGCAAAGCGCTCAAAACGCTCACCGACGTGCAGCCCGGTGCCGCCTGCTCCTACTCCGACACTTACGTCTCCACCGACTTCCACACCTACTCCGCCACCGCCACCGCTGCCGACGGACAGCAGAGCGTGGAAGCAAGTTCGCGCATCTTCGTCGGCCTCGACAAACCCGGTCCCGTGCGCAATCTCCGCATCGTGGAAGACCTCGACAAGGAAGGACTCGTCCATCTCACCTGGGACGCACCCGAAACGGGAATGAACGGCGGTTACATCGACCCCGAAGGACTTACCTACTACATCTCCGGCGGCGTGACCAGTTCGTCGGACTTCTCCATTGGCAACGCGACCCACTACGACGAGCAACTCTCGCCCAACGGCAAGCAGATTTACCAAGCCTACAGCGTCTATGCCGGCAACAGCGCCGGCAACGGCCGTTCGCAAGTGTGGCAGACGGCTTCCGTCATAGCAGGTCCTGCGCTGAAGGCTCCCGTGTTTGAGTCGTTCGACGGCGCCACCATGAAGAGCGGGCCGTGGCTCACGAAGATGACCAACGGAAAGATTGGCGAAGCCTACTGCTACGTGATGAGCGAAACGCCCGACATCATCCCCGCCGACATCGACGGTGGATTGCAGGCCTTCTCTGCCACATCTCTCGGCAAGTCGGTTCGCAGCGAGAGCCCGAAGGTCGACATCAGTTCCCTCGCCAAACCCGTGCTCCACTTCTGGGCTTACTTCAACGGCAAGGGCGACTCGCTCACCGTGAGCGTATCGCCCGACTACAAAGGCTTCGAACCCGCGCTCCGTCTGTCCACTGCCGACGGCACGGGATGGAAACGCTTTGCCGTAGACCTCACGCCATACCGTTCCAGCCGCTTCGTGCAGATTGGCTTTGAAGGAAAGGCCGTGGCTTCGCTCGAATATTTCATGGCTTACGACAACGTGAGCATCACCGATACCTACGCAGACGACCTCATGATGCGCACGCTCACTTCGCCCGACGAGATGAACACGCTCGACGAGGGCAACTTCAAAGTGGCCATCCGCAACAACGGCGACCGCGACGTGAAAGGCACGGACTACAGCATTGTGCTCTACCGCAACCACAAGGAGGTGGCACGCCAGCAGGGCGAAGACCTTGCCACCGACTTCAAACTCGAATTCCTGCTCACCGACAAGGCTTCCGTGCTTGAAGGGGAGAAGAACGTGTACCAGGCTGCCATAGAGTTTAAGGCCGACGAGAATCCCACCAACAACCTCTCGCAGACCGACACCGTGAAAGTCACGCTCCCCGACTATCCCGCACCTTCTGCCCTCAAGGCTGCGAAGACCGACAACGGCGTGAGTCTCCGCTGGACGGCTCCCGACCTCGAACACCTAAAGAAGCAGAGCTACACCGAAACGTTCGAGGACTACCCCGCCTTCACCATCAGCGAGATAGGCGAATGGACGCTCGTCGACGGCGACAAGCAAGAGACGAAGCGCATCTCGCTCAGCAGCGTGATTGGCGCACTGCAGTACGAACACGCCGGTGAGGCGATGGCCTACCAGGTGTTCAACGTGACGCAGGCGGGCATTCCCTTCGCCACATGGGATCCCCACTCCGGCGAACAGATGCTGCTCTGCTTTGCCGCTTCGTCTACCGACGAGAGCAACCCCGTGAAGCCCAACGACGACTGGCTCATCTCGCCCGCACTCGACGGTTCGGCACAGACCATTAGTTTCTACGCCAAAGCCGCACAGGGCGCTTCCTATGTGCCGGAAGAAATGGAACTTCTCTATTCTACGGAAAGCACCGACACGGCCACGTTCGTCAAGGTGGAAAAAGTCAACGTGACGAACTACAAGACGTGGGACGAATACCGCTTCAACGTGCCCGAAGGGGCCAAGCATTTCGCCATCCACTGCACGTCCTACAACAAGTTGGCGCTCATGATCGACGACGTCACCTTCATTCCCGAAGGTGCTGAAAGCATTGAACTCACGCTTAAGGGTTACAACGTGTATCGCGACAGTGTGCTCGTCAACGACTCGCCCGTCGCTGCCACCGACTACGTAGACGCCACAGCCGTAAAGGGCAAGGACTACTCCTACCTCGTCACCGCAGTGTATGCCGAGGGCGAATCGCTCCCGTCTAACGCGGCCAACACCGACGGCACGTCTGCTATTGCACGCCCCGTAGCCTCAACAGTCAGCGTAAGCACCAGCGCACATGCCATCACGGTGAGCGGCGCATCGGGCCTCAACGTGACGCTCTACTCCGCCGACGGACGCACCCTTGCCAGCCGCCAGGCCGCAAGTCACGAAACGTTCCGCGTCGGCCCCGGCGTTTACGTCGTCACCGCTGGCAACGTTCGCACAAAAGTGGTAGTGAAATAAGTTTCACGCAAATTCCTTAGTTACTATTTGTCAAGAATTTGAGAGTCGAAGAACCCGTAATTTCTTTGATTCTCAAATTCTTGACTATTCTTCAAACCTCATGATACGACCTCTACTCTTTACCCTTGCCCTCGGTGCACTCACCACCTCGGCTCAGGCCCAGCAAAGCACTGCGCTACCCGACGTCTACGGCAGCGTGGTCTTCGGACACGGATGGGAGGACATGGGCGACAGCGCCCCCTACGGCATCTACGCCGTGCCGCCCACCGACGGCAATGCCATAAAACTCGTCAAAGCCGGAAAACAGTACCACGCCATCGGCGGCGGTGTCTACGTGGACGGACGCTACTACCTCGTGGACTACTCCACGCTGCAGACCGAAGGAGCCGTCTACTTCCGCACCTACGACGTGAACGACGGATGGAAACTCCTGCGCGAAGTCTCCCTCTCCTCGCTCGAAAGCATCGCCTCCGACCTCACCTACGACCCCACGACGGACCAGATTTTCGGATGCTTCGTGGATGCCGCCACCTATTCGTCCGAATCGAAGACCTACTTCTTCGGTACGCTCAATGCACTCACTGGCGAGAGCACACGCATCGCCTCACTTCCCGAAGAACTCATCTGCCTCGCCGCCAACCGCGAAGGCGAACTCTACGGCATCGGTGCGCTGGGCGCCTTGTACAAAGTGGACAAGACGAGCGGCAGCGTGACGAAGATTGGCGAAAGCAACCGGCAGATTAAATATGCCCAAAGTGCCACCTTCGACTACACCAGCGGACGGATGCTCTGGGCCATGACGCCCCACTACACCGACGAGTCGCCCGAGATTTGCGAAGTGAATCTCCAGACCGGACAGGCCACCACGCTCACCACCATTCCCGAACGCTACGAGCTTACGGGCATCTACACGCTCAGTCCCTTCACGCTCGACGGCGCACCTTCCCGCCCCACCAACTTTGCGTGCAACTACGCTGGAGGGGCACTTTCGGGCAACATCGTCTTCGACGTGCCCACCACCACCTTTGCCGGCACGCAACTCAGCGGCGACCTCCGTTACGAGGTAAAGCTCGACGGCGAACTGGCCGACGAAGGCACCGTCAAAGCCGGCACACAACGCTTCACGCTCAATGCCGACCTCGAGCGCGGCATGCACGAAGTGAAGGTGGCCGTGACGAACGCCACCGGTCGCAGTCCCTACGCCATCAAGGACTTCTGGGCGGGCACCGACGTGGCACAAGCCGTCAACCCCACCGCCACGAAGGTCAACGCCACCGATGTCGCCGTCCAATGGACAGCCCCCGCCACGGGTATCCACGGCGGTTATATCCACACCGAAGGCCTTTCCTACACCGTGACGCGTATGCCCGACGGGGTGAAAATCTACGAAGGCGCCGCCACGTCCGTCACCGACAAGAATGTGGACCAACTGAGTTTCGACAGTTACTACTATCAGGTGACGGCCCGCGTGGACGGCACCGACGGTGAGGCTGCCTACACCCAACCCATGCATTTGGGCAAAACGCTCCATCTGCCCTATCTCCAAGGCTTCAACAGCGAGATGGAAGCAGGCACGATGACCATTGAAAACCACAACAACGACTGCAGCACCTGGGAATATTACGACATGGGCATGGTCTACGGCCTCAGCGACGACGAAGTCAACGCCGACGACTGGCTCATCACGCCCGCCTTCACCCTCAGCGCCGACTCCGTTTACCACGTGAGCATCGACGCTTCAACCGACGAAGGCGCCACTGAAACGCTCGGCATCTTTGCTGGCACAGCGCCCAAAGGCGACGCCATGACGCAGACCATTCTGCCTCACACCGCCGTAACGAATGTGCCCTACCAGAGCTACGGCGGATATTTCCGCCCTGCTACCGACGGCACTTGCTACGTGGGCGTACACGCCGCAAGCGCCTACGCCGACGGCAGTTATCTCTATGCAGACAATCTGCGCGTCGACCTCGTTTCCTCCGTCTACGCTCCGGCAGCACCCACCAGTGTGGCAGCACTTCCGCAGGGCACGGAGCAGAAGGTGCAGCTCTCCCTTACCGCACCTTCCACCGACTATGCCGGAAATGCGCTCTCCGCAATCAGCCGTATAGAAGTGGTGCGCACCACCGACGGCGAGAAGGTGACCACCATTGCCAATGCAGAACCGGGTAAGGTCTACACCCTTACCGACGAACCCTACGACGAGGGCACGAACACCTACACCGTCACGGCCTACAACGACCACGGCGCGGGCATTCCCGTCACAACCAGTGCCTACGTAGGTCTCGACACGCCTGCCGCCGTGACGGACGTGAAACTCTCCGCCACCGACGACGGCAACGTTTCGCTCTCATGGAAAGCACCCACCACGGGTCTCCACGGCGGAAACATCGACGCCGCGGCACTCACCTACCGCATAGGCAACCTCAACGGCACAGAGTCTGCCACGACCATCGTCAGCGAAACGGCCTACTCCGAACAGGTCACGCTCACCGAAGGCACACAACGCCTTATGTGGTACACCATTCAACCGCGCAACAGCAAAGGACAGGGCCGCAAATTGCAAACCGACACGATATTCGTCGGTGCGCCCTACACCATGCCCTACAACGAGTCGTTCAAGCTCCGTAGCTTGGAACGCGGACCGTGGAACACGCTCAACAGCGACCTCGCGGAGTGGAACTTGCTGCAATACGGATCGTACACCGACGCTGCCGACAACGACAACGGACTCATTGCCTTCTCCACTCTTTCCGAAGGTTCCGAAGCCAAACTCGTCAGTCCGAAGATTTCTCTCGTCGGCGGCACCCAACCGCGACTCACCTTCTACCTTTGGAACATGAAGCAGGCCGTACACTCGCTCCGCGTGCAGCTTCGCGGTTCCGGCGGACGCGTCTACACACTCGCACTCATCACCCCTAACGAAACCGACAACGAGACGCTCGACGGCGAATGGAAGCGCTACGAGATTGACCTCACGTCCTACGTGCGCCTCAACAAATACGCGCAGCTCATCTTCACGGGCATCGGCGGCCACATCACCGACTACACCGTCATCCCGCCGGTCTATCTGGACCGCATCAGCGTAGACGACCCCACACCGCAGAACCTTGCCGCACAGTTGCTCAAAGCGAAGAAAGACCACGTGGAAGTGGGCGACGACGTTGACTTCACGCTCACCGTCAACAACAAGGGTACACGCGAAGCCGACAACTACCGCGTCCGTCTCTACCGCGACAGCCTCTGCGTCGACTCCGTGGCAGGACCTGCCGTAGCGGCTGAAGGCTATGCCACCGTTCAGCTCCACGACGCACCCAATGCCAACGCTGCCGAAACGAGCCGCTACACGGCCACCATCGTGTGGGACGACGATGCCGACCTCACGGACAACACTTCGCCCACGTGTGTCGTCACCGTGCTGCCCGGACGCCCGTTCGTCAGCAGCGTGCAAGCCACCAAAGACAACGGCAACGTGACGCTCTCCTGGGAAGAGCCCCAAGGCATTGCCGCAGGCACCGAAGCCGCCACCGTGACGGAGGACTTCGAGTCGTATGCCGCCTTCACCATCAGCCACTTCGGAGAGTGGGCGCTCCACGACGGCGACCGCCAAACCACGCTCGGCATTCAGGACGGCAAGGGCTACTTTGTACAGTACGACAACGTGGAGTCGCCCATGGCATTCCAAATCTTCAATCCCTCGGCAGTGAACCTCAGCAGCTACTACTTCCCCACCCATTCGGGCAAACAGGTGGCTGCCGCCTTCAACGCCGGACGCTACACGGCCAACGACGATTGGCTCATCTCGCCCGAAGTGGACGGCGCACAGACCATCACCTTCTGGGCTTGCAGTCCCGACGCCAGCTACTACGACACCAACGAACAGATGGAGGTGCTCTACTCTACGACGGATACGCTCGTGACGAGTTTCACGAAAATCGGCAACACCTACACCGTGCCTCAGGCATGGACGCAATACAGCGTGACGCTGCCCGAAGGCACACGCCACTTTGCCATTCGCTGCACCTCGCTCGACCAGTACATCCTCTTCGTGGACGACATCACCTACCGCAAAGCCGCTCGCGACTTCCGTCTGCTCGGTTACAACGTTTACCGCAACGGCACGCTCCTCACTCCAGCACCCATTGCTGCCACAAGCTACACCGACGCCGCTTCTTCCGAAGGAGACTACCAGGTTAGTGCTGTGTACAACACGGGCGAAAGCCGACAGACAACCGCGCAGTGGGCGTCACCTTCTGGCATTGGTGCCATAGAGACCGACTCTTCGGCACCCTCGGCCGTCTACGACACCCAGGGCCGACTCCTTCCCTCCACCTCGCTGCCCGCGGCCCACGGTGTGTACATCGTGCGCAAAGGCGGAAAAACGGTGAAGGTTATGCGATAACAGCTCGCCCCAGTGGCTAATATCCGTAACGCATTGTAAATCAACAATGTGCAGTTTCAAATCGGATTCCCCGCTTTGAAACTAAAATTCCAAGGCATGGAATTTAAATTCCATGCCTTGGAATTTTTTTTGCATGCCTTGGAATTTTTGCAGCGTGCTTACTGATAAAAGCGTAACTTAGCGGCATTGAAAAGAAATGTTTACGTTTAAAAAATTACACACCTAAAATACTCACGCATATGAAAAGACTTTTTCTCTGTGCACTGATGCTGCTCACTTTCTGCACATCGTTTGCGCAACGAAAGACGGAAGTCGTCGAAACGCCACAGACGCAGAGCGATGACAACGGCATGGTGCTGAAACGGAAAGTGGCCATCGGCCGTTTCTCCAACGAAACGCAGTATGCCAAGGGCATCTTCTACGACAAGGAGAACGACCCCATGGGCAAGCAGGCCCTGGACATCCTCTCTGCCAAGCTCGCCGCCTCAAACAAATTCCTGCTCCTTGAGCGAAGCGACCTCAGCACGCTTCTTGAAGAGTGTCAGAAAGGAGAGAACGTGGCCTCTACGCTCGGCGCCGACTACATGATTATCGGTTCCATCACCGAGTTTGGCCGTAAAAACACGGGAAAGAACCGCGTGTTCTCTTCCGAGAAGACACAGACCGTGGAAGCCGCCGTTTCCATCCGTCTCGTTGACGTGTCGACCGGCCTCATCATCTACTCAGACGAAGCCAAGGGCGCTGCCGAACTGACCACCAAAACAAAGATGGGCGTGGGCGGACAGGCCAGCTACGACGCCACCCTCAGCGACAAGGCCATCTCTGAAGCCATCGGACAATTGGTAGAGAACATCATCAACAAGTGTACGAACAGTCCGTGGAAGACCTACTTCCTCTCCTACGACAACGACGGCGTGCTCATTGCCGGCGGCGCAAGCCAGGGCATCAAAGAAGGCATGACCTTTGCCGTGAAGACAAAAGGCAAGAAAGTGAAGAATCCGCAAACTGGCATCATGGTCACCCTTCCCGGCAAGACGGTAGGCGAAGTGAAGGTCGTCTCCACCGGCGGTGACACACCCGAAACGGAATATTCCTTCGTAGAAGTCAACACCACGGAAATCATCAACGCATCCAACATGGGTTCCTATATAATAGAACAGGCAAAATGAACAAGTTACTCGCAATCATAGCCGTGCTGGCCTTGCTCGTCAGTTGTAAGGCAAACTACCCTGTGGCTCAGCAGAGCGGCAAGGAGGACATGGCGTTCCTGCTTTTCGTGAGCGGCAACGTATATGCCGGACAGGAAGTGGAAGTGTCGCTCGACGACGCACAGCCTTTCACCGCAAAGGTGGTGAAGCAGAAGAAGTCGCTACGCAAGGGCACACAGTATGCCGTGGCGACCGGCACCCGAAACCTGAAGGTAACGTGTGAAGGAAAAGTTCTCTACCAGAAGAAGGTGTTCCTCTCCACACAAGAAGTAAAACAGATAATACTCCCCTGACGATGAAAAAGTTTTTTGTGGCAGCCGTTGCCGTGCTGGCGCTCAGCTCATGCACCACGACAACCAAGACGCTCTATTCGTGGTACGACTACGAAGACGCCACCTATCAGTACAACAAAAAGCAGACCGACGAGCTTAAAGTGAAAATGCTCGAACAGTACAAGAAACTTACGGAAAACCAAAAGGGCACGCGTGGCGTGGTTCCTCCCGGACTTTATGCCGAGTATGGCTACATGCTCTACATGAACGGTAAGAAAGAAGAAGGACTGGGTTTCCTCAAACAGGAAATAAAGCTCTACCCCGAGTCTGAAAAATACATTTCACGAATCATCAAGCAACTGGAGAAATGAAACAAATCATAGCATTGGTCTTCGCCTTCGTCACCCTCATATCGTGCTCCACGTCGAAAGTCACCATGGGCGAACAATATCCCGGCATGTATTCCGAGAAGCCTTACACCATTGTCATCATGCCGCCCATCAACCAAACCACACATGCTGAGGCAAAGGACTACTTCTACACCACGCTCTACCAGCCGCTCTGCGAGAAGGGCTACTACGTTTATTCGCCCTACCTCACCATGGAGATGTTCCAGCAGGAGAGTGCCTACGACGCCGAAAACTTCATCAACGGCGACCTCTCACAGTTCCGCAACGTGCTCGGTGCCGACGCCGCCATGTTCACCATTGTGAAAAACTGGAAGCGCAACAACGTAGGTGGACGACTTTCCGTGAAGATAGAATACATCCTCCGTTCCACGAAGACCGGCGAAACGCTCTATTCGCGCGAAGGCGACATCACTGTCGACACGAGCGTCAACGGCGGAGGCGGCGGTCTGGGTGCGCTCATTGGCATGATTGCCACAGCTGTCAACACCGCTACGACCGACAAGGTCGTTGCCGGTCGTCGCTGCAACGCTTTCGTGCTCAGCGACCTCCCCGCCGGAAAATACTCGCCCGACTACGAAAAGGACGCACAGTTCCCCGCTGGAAAGAAGTCCTTCAAAGCTACGGTGAAGTAACATAGAGTAAAGCATTCATATTTGAAGAAAAACAAAAATCCCCGCCCGTAAACTTACATTTACAGGCGGGGATTTTTTAGGTGTTTAAGGTTCGTGCACTGTGCTTAGCGCACGATGGTCTTCTGGCTACCTTTGATGAGCACGCCACGGGCGTTGTCGTTCACGCGCTGACCCTTGAGATTGTAGGTCTTCACGGCAGCTGAGGCATCGTCGTCGGCCACCTCGGTGATGGCATCTACGTTGCCCTCAGACACCTTGATGTTTTCAACACCGAGGCGGAGCGTAGCGCTGTTGGCGCCAAGCCATTCAATGCCGAACTGAACGTCCTTGCCAGCATAAGTGCTGAGGTCGAAGCTCTCGGTGTGCCAGTCGCTCTCCGTTTCGTCAGCAGGAGCGTTTTCGGAAGTAATCTTCTTGAGTTCCACCTTCTGTCCGTCTACGTAGAGTACGAAACTGAGCACGTCGCCCTCGTCCCATTCCTCATAAACGGCAGCCGACTGCATCCAGCCAAAGCCACCCATTATGTGGATGTGCCAATCGAAGGAGAGGGTGTTGGCCTTCGTGAGTTCGATGACGGGCGAAGTGAGCGTATAGGTCGTGGACTTGTCATTGTTCTGGCAGAAGATCACGCGGTTGCCTTCCGTCTGGCTCTGCAGTTCGCGAGCATCAAGATTGAGCACGTTGAAGCCAAAGTTGTAGTCGCCGGGAGCGGCAATCCATCCGCCGGGCATCTGGAAGTCGGGAGCACCGCTGAGGTCCATCTCGTAAGGAACGGCAATGTGGGTGGAAGTCCAAATCTGCGTGGTGTCGTTGTCCTGTGAGAACTTTCCGCTCGTTTCGTTGTAGCTGTAAGCGATGAAGTAGTACGAACGTGAAGCGTCGAGATCCTTGAGTTCAAAGTCGCCAGCCTTGCCAAAGTAAGCCACACGGCCTGCCTGGGTGTCGTGAACGTAGATGGTGTCGTTGTCGCCCTTCTCTTCGTTATATTCGTACTTCACTGCGTCGTACGTGAGGTAGTCGCCGGCCTTGAGGCTAGCGTTGGGCACGCCAGCATAAGCACGGTTACCCCAGTTTCCGGGATTGAACACAGAGTCGTTGTAGACCACCATGATCTTGTCGTCGGCAGCATTGGCAGCCACGGAGAGTTTGAGCGCGTTCTTTGTAGCAGAAAGCACTTTCATCGCGCCCGGAGCTTCGGGAGCCGTGCAGAACTGACCCTGAAGCGGATCGACGGTGTTGTACTTCGTGCCGCCCGTACCGAAGCTGTTGTAAGCGTAGACGGTGATGGTGTAGTTCGTGTTGTACTTCAAAACATCGCTACGATAGGTCGTTCCCGAGCGGTAAACACCTGCTGAAAGCACGAGCGCATTGCCGATGGAGTCGCCTGCAGCATAGACCTTGCCGTCGGCGGGAAGTTCCGTAGGAGCGGCAGTGGCAATCGTCACGAGATACTTGTCGGCACTCTCAGCCACGTCGTAGTCCACACCGAGCGAGATGGAACCTTTGTAGGAGAACTCTGCCTTGAGGTTGGTAGGCTGGGCGGCAGGCGTAATGGTCTCTTCCGGTGCGTTGAGTGTGATGGTGTGGGCGTCCACAACGGGAGAGAGCTTGAAGTCTTGGGTTTCGCCGTAGTAAGACTTCTCTGCGGCAAAACCATCCCAAAGGAGGAATTCGCCGTCGCCACCGCGAACGCCGAGATAGACGCGACCGGCATTGGTGGAGGTGAGGTCGCTCAGACCGGCGTACTTATACTGCACGGTGCCATCCTTGTGGAGATGAATCTGCAGCGTGTAGGTGCCGACGAGGGCCGTCTTCCACGTAGAGGTATTCACACCGAGGTTTTTCCATTCCACCACGAGTTCGTCGTCGCTGCTCTTGTAGCTGATGGAAGTGGGTTCGTAGCCCTCCTCGTTGCCGGCAGCGTAGGAAGCTGCGCAACGGTCGTAGGAGAAGATGGCGTTGCTGCTGGCGTCGCCCTTCGTGGTGAGGAAGTTGTCGTCGATGGTCATCGTGGTGCTTTCCGTAGCGGAAAGTTTGATGAGACCTTGTGCCGACACGCCGAAATAGGAGAACGTCTGTCCGTTGAAGGGAAATTCAAATCCGATGGGGAATGCCTTTCCTTCCACGGTCTTCGAGGCGGAAGCATCGCTCAGGTAGAGCGTACCCTGCTCCACGTTGGAAGTGATGACGGTAGCACCCTTCAGCGAGATGTCCTGCTTGAAGGTGGCTTTGTAGCCGCCGATAACCTGTGCAGTGGCTACCGTAGCTGTCAGAAGCAGCGCAACTGCGAGTGTAAAGAACTTCTTCATAGGCTATATAGTTTATTAATGAGTTGGCTTTCTATTCCACAATGTGCTTCTTGCCGCCCTGGATGTAGATGTCGCCCTTCTTGAGGGTGGAGCGGATGCGACCCATGATGTCGTAGCGAGGAGCGTTGTCGGCATCGGCGTTAGTTACGTTGTGAATGCCATCGGTGTCTTTGCCCACTTCCTTGCCGGAGGGGGTCATCTTGATGAAAATGTTGCGGTGAGTCTGTGAATCCATGGCCGACGATTCCTCGTCCTCGTTCCAGTAAAGGAGGATGGTGTTGTCGGCTGCACTGTAGGTCGACTCCAGTCCATCGCGATAATATTCGGAATTACGGAAATAGACCAACGGATTCTCTTCGTCGACGGCCTTGCCGGTATTCTCGTCGCGGATGGAGTAGACGTTGTCGATGTGGTGGTAGTTATAGAACTGCTGGAAGAAGCAGATAATCTTGCCTTCTTCGCCGAGCTGCACGCTTCCGTTCGCTACAGAGATTTGGGCCAGCGACATGAGTTGTTCGCCGCCATCGCCGTAAGCGAGCTGACCGTTGGCATCGACCTTCTGGATGCTAATCTGCTGCCAGTCCTGAGCGTTTTGGGAGAACTGAGGGAAGATGGCGTAGATGCTCTGGTTGTCCTTACTGAAAACGATGGTGGGAGGATAGGCACTGAGTTCCTCGTAGGAGAGGCGCACGTCGGGCTTGCCGTTCTCGTTGGTGAACTTGGACGTACCGTCGCTGTTGATGTAGGCAAGGTAAGGAGAGTAGTAACCCGCATTGTCGCGGTCGTCGTTCCAAGTGACGAGCACGCCATTGTCGGCTGTGGGATAGACTTTCATGCGGCTCTGCAAAGCCACAACGCTACCCCAGCCACCGCCGTAAATCTTCGTTTCGGCAGGCCAGGCCTTGGTGCCGTCGGCGTTGTACTTCATGGCACGGATGTAATACTGGCTACTGTAGGCGTAGACCAAAATGAAGCTACCGTTGTCGGAAGGCACGATGGAAGGATAGGTGTAGTAACCCTTGCTCTTGGTGAGGCGCGTGTCGCTGAGTTTGTACAGACACTTGCCGTCCTTTGAGAGTTTCTGCACTTCAATGGCATAACCGCCGTCGCTCATGTCGTGACACCAGGCAATGGCAGTGCAGCCGTCGGAGAGTTCGCAGAAAGTCATGCAGGCGTCGTCAAAGTAAGTCAGTGCTTCGTCGACGTTCACGCCATCTTCGTTCCACACGTGCGTACCGTCCTCACGAATGCGGTAGGCGGTGTACGACTTCAGCTGTTCGTCCGAAGTGGAGTTGCGGCAGTCGCGCACCATGAGGGTCACGGTGTTGTCGCTATTGGCGTAGAGATACTGGTTGACCTGCGTATAACTTGAGTTGAGGTAAGAGGAAATGACCTTTCCTGAGTCGCCGAAGAGGAGTTTGCCGTCCTTGCTGATGGCTTGGAGGCACATTTCGTAGAAGTACTTCGTCACACCGTTCTCCACGGCGCTTGCCGGGTGGTAGTAGTAGTACCAAATGGTACCGTCGGGGCTGACAACGTATTCTGTACCATAGTCGGAAGTGCCCATGGGTTTGGGCTGTACTCCGTTTTCTCCGCCCCACTGTGCCGATGCCGAAAGGCAGGCGAAAAGGAGGAGGAATGCGAGGTAAATCTTTTTCATAAGCTGTAGGAATTATTTTGTGTTGATGAGTTTCTTTCCGTTCACGATGTAGAGTTGGCCTTTGGCGGGCTTGCTGATGCGGCGGCCGAAGAGGTCGTAGCAAGCGCCGTTGGCAGTGCGGTCGGCCGTAATGTCGTGGATGCCGTCGGTAGCGGTATAGTTGAAGAACGTACGCCAGCCGAAGTCGAGTATTCCGTTGTTGGATACCACGATGTTATTGCTCGCGTCGTAAATCTTGATGTTTCCGCGGGGGCTGAGAATGCCGTTGCCCCAAGCGTCGGCCACCTCAAAGCAGTAGACGCCGCTTTTCGGAAAATTCAGCGTTATATCGTTTGTGGTCACTTCGCCGTCGGTGAAGGGTCCGTACGTTGCAACGATGTTGCCGTCGGCATCGAGGAGATGGAAGGTGTTGTCGGCAGCTTGGTTGTCGGTGGTGACGACGGCCTTCAGCGGTCCGCTCACGTTGATCATTGCGCCAAAAGAGCCTTTCACGGTGTTGCCGGCATAGGCCTGGCCGTTAAGTGCGGTGAGGGTAAGGGTGTAGTCGCATCCGCCACTGATGACGGAAGCGGGCAGACTGACGGGGAACGACACGTAGCCGCGGTCGCGATGGCTGATGGCGTTGTCGGCCGAGGCGGTCCAAGTGTATTCCTGCTCATCCTCGTCGTCGAAGGTCATCTTGAAGGTGGCGGAGGTGAGGGGTTCGGTGCCGTTGTTGACGAGGTAACATTCAAAGAAGTTGTAGCCGTAGTTGCGACTGGGCTGGAGTTTGTAGCTCTCAAGCGTAGCAGCCAGAGGCAGCGTCATGCCGGGACAGGCCACTTTGCAGCCGCCCACGTTCATCACTTCCTTCTCAGGATTGAGCACATAGGCCACAATGTCGAAGTTGAGCGGGTCGGTGGCGATGTTTCCAATTTCCTCGGGCACGGTATACTCGTAGTGCTTCGTCACGAGTGTGCCTTTCGGACTGCTGGCAATGGTGTCGCCCCAAACGGGGGTGAACATGGCACGCAACACGTGGTTGTGGCTGTAGAGATCTTCCTGGTCGCTACCGGCCTGCGGGCCTTTGATGTTGCTTTGCAGCAGACTGACGCAAAGGGCGGACGTGCCGTCGGCGACGTCGGCGGTGTAGTAGAGTTCCACGTCGGCAGAGAGGGTTTTGGTGCTTTGGTCGTAAGAGGCTTTAGCCCACACGTTGACTTCGGCGGTCTGCGTCACCTGTTCGCGACTACTGGTGGTCCAGCGGCTGCGACCTTGCACCTTCTCGTCGGCACTGTTGTAGCGGCGGTTGACGAGCCCCGAGGGATAACTCGACACGTTGTAGTAGTCGTTGATGACTGTTCCCTCAGCGGTTCTGAAGTCGGGTGCGTCCACACCGGCGGGCGAAGCGAACATGCCGGCATGGATGGACACGGGATATATCTGCGTGGGATGGGAGAGGGCTATCGTGTTGGCAATTTTGTGTCCGTCGGGACAGTTGCCACATTTGTAGCCTGTAAAATCTTCAAGAAGAACGTTACGCGCGGAAAGCTCGCGACTGACGTTTTGCGCATTTAAGCCAAAAAAAGAAGACAGGGCCAATGCTGTCAAAACGGCAAAGTTTCTTTTTGCCATAGCTTTTAGTTTTTGTGTTTACAATATGCAAAATTAGAGAGTTTCTTGGAACATGCCGTACGTTTTGTAAGTTATTTTACGAATCGCACGTCTTTTGTATTAAACAGTAAATCCATGCACACCATTTTTCTTGCCCAAGCGGAGAAATAAAAGCAAAAGTTTTTTGCAAGGAAGAAGGCGTCACGCCAAGTCGAATCACATAAAAAGTTCTCTAAGGTAAGTATTCCGAATATTCGTATTACCTTTGCTAAGTAAAAAATAAAGGCAAGGCGTATGGATATAAGGCGTATTTACCCGTGTGGCGTACAAACCTTTAGCGACATCATAGAGGGCGGCATGGTCTATGTGGACAAGACGTCGCTTATTTATAACATGGTAAGGAAATACAAATACGTATTTCTCAATCGTCCACGCCGTTTTGGCAAGTCGCTACTGAGCAGTACGCTCGACTCTTACTTCTCTGGACAAAAAGATTTGTTCAGAGGACTTGCTATTGCGCAGTTGGAAAAGGATTGGACAGAACGCCCCGTGCTCCACTTTGACCTTTCGACCTTCAAGAACTGTCCGCTCTCGCTTTTCCCCGAAAAATTTGACTTGCAACTCAGCGAATTGGAAGAGACGTATGGTGTTACGGACGCCAAGCAGAGTGCTGGCAACCGCTTTTCGCAACTTATAGGGCAAGCAGCGAAGAAAACGGGAAAGAAAGTAGTCATCATCCTGGACGAATACGATGCTCCTCTTCTCGACGCCTTGCACGACAAGGAGCGGCTCGAAGCAGTTCGTACCGTGATGCAAGAGTTTTATGCCCCTATCAAGGCTAACGACAAGCACATCCATTTTGCTTTCATCACGGGCATCACAAAGTTTTCGCAACTGAGTATCTTCAGCACCATCAACAATCTTACGAACATCAGCATGGACCCTGAGTTCTCCGCCATTTGTGGCATTACAAAGGATGAATTGGACACAGTGCTAAAGGAAGACATCGCGATGCTTGCAGAAAAGAACCATGTTACATTCCGAAAGATGAGGGAACTCCTTACGGAGAACTACGATGGCTACCATTTCTCGCAAGACGGAGAAGACATTTTCAATCCCTACAGTTTGATGCGCAGCTTTGCATCGGGCCTCATCGACAACTACTGGTACTCGTCGGGAACGTCGTCGTATCTCATCCGCCAGTTACAGCACTTCAAGACGGACGTCACAAGTCTTGACACGATGTTCGCCTTTGCTTCGGCCTTCGACCGTCCTACGGAAGAGATGAACGACGCGCTCCCGCTCCTTTACCAAAGCGGATATCTTACCATAAAGAGTTACGATCCAATCAGCAAAGGGTTCTATTTAGGCATTCCCAATCAGGAAGTAAGAGCTGGATTGATGGAAAATCTTCTGCCGCTCTACTCGGGTATGACCGACGGAGCCTCGCTCGGCTTTGCCGCCCATTTCTATCGAGACTTGCTCTCCGGCGACATTGACTCGGCAATGGAGAAAATGAAAGCCTACTTTGCCTCCATTCCCTATCCCGATGGTGGCAAGGAAGTGTTGGCGGACATGCAGAAGAGCGAATATTACTACGAGACTATTCTCTACGTATTGCTCTCCATGATGAACGTGGCCACCTTTACGCAAGTCAAGAGTTGTCGCGGAAGAGCTGATGCCGTGATGTTTGCTCCGACGGCAATTTTCGTTTTCGAGATAAAGATAAACAAGCCGGCAAGCGAGGCGCTCGCTCAGATTAACGACCGTGGCTACATGGTGCCGTATACTGCCGACGAAAGAAAACTATACAAGATAGGCATCAGTTTCAGTACAACGACCAAGACTCTTGACAGTTGGGAGTTTGAAGAGGTAAAATAAGAGAAGCTCTCTCACAACGCAAAGAAGCATGTACGCCATTGCGGCGAACATGCTTCTTTGCGTTATGTATGTGTTGTGTGTGTCTGAAGAGTCTTACTTGATGACCTTCTTACCGTTGATGATGTATACGCCCTTGGTGGCCTTGCTTACGCGGATGCCGCCGAGGGTGTAGATGGCATCGGCTGAAGAGGCGGGAGCCACGGTGGCAGAGTGGATGCCGGTGACGTCACCTTCCTTGCCAACCACCACGTTGATAGTCTGACCAAGTGATTCCTGCATGTCGATGTCGATGTTCACGTAGAGCTTCTTGTCGTTGAGTTTACCGGAAAGCTTCACGGGAATTTCTCCGAGCATCGGACCGAGCCACATAGCGTCGGCGGGATCGGTGCCTTCTTCGATAGTAATCTTCTGGTCGGTGGCGATGGTTTCGTAACCGTCGGCCTGCTCTACCGTCACGCCTTCGAGGGTGATGTTGCCCACGTACATGGGTTCTGCCTCTTCGTCGCTTTCGTCAGCGGGGAGGTAGAAGTTTTTGAGGGAGAAGGTGATGGTGCCGTCGCTCATGTGGTCTACCACAATCTTAGCGGGGATGGGGTCGGTGCTCTGGTCGTTGATGGATACTACGAGGGTCTGGTCGTAGGTATTGGTGCTTACGACCGTAGGCTTGGGTGCATCGAATCCGCTGTCTTTGCCAACCACCACGTTGATAGTCTGACCAAGTGATTCTTGCATGTCGATGTCGATGTTCACGTAGAGCTTCTTGTCGGTGAGTTTACCGGAAAGCTTCA
>CAVALA010000035.1:0-30336 GCA_963589615.1 Prevotellamassilia timonensis | reverse complement strand
CAAAAGCCTCCGTGAGGCCGCAGCACGCAAAAGCCTCCGTGAGGCCACCTTGCACATTTGCACATTTGCACATTCGCACATTAATCATGCGTCTCCTCCTCTCTCTTCTCCTCATCATCCCCCTCGCCCTCCACGCCCAGCTCGACAGCCTCGTATATCAAACCCCCACCGACATACGACGCCCCGACCAGGGCGACCTACGTCTGCGCATCGATGCACTCGCCTTCCTCCGCGACAACGAATACAAAGGACGCCTCGTCAAAGGATACACCCTCCCCGGACTCTGGATACAACCCGCCATCACCTACCAACCCCTCAAAAACCTCCGGCTCGAACTCGGACTACACCTCCTCCACTACTGGGGCTCCAACCGCTACCCCAACTACAACTACCAATCCCTCGCACAGCAAAACGGCGCACACCGCCAAAACGGATTCCACTGCGTCCCCGTCTTCCGCGCCCAACTCCGTCCCCACCGCAGCGTCGACATCATCCTCGGCACACTCTACGGCAAAGCCAACCACCAACTCATCCAACCCCTCTACTCCGACGAAGCCAACCTCTCCTCCGACCCCGAAACCGGACTACAAATCCTCATCCACCGGCCACACTTCACCCTCGACACCTGGGTCGACTGGCAAACCTTCATCTTCCGAGGCGACGACCACCAAGAATCCTTCGCCTATGGCATCTCCGCCCGCTACCTCCCCCTCAACCCCCAGCGCCCCGCCAAACTCTACTTTCCCCTCCAAGCCATCTTCCAGCACCGAGGAGGCGAAATAAACCCCTCAGCCACCGACCGCCAAGTAAAAACCTGGCTCAACGCCGCCATCGGCGCCGGCATCCAACTCCCCCTCCACACCCACACCCCCGTAACCCTCGGCCTCGAAGCCGACCTCGCCATCTTCCGCCAGCAATCCGGCACCGCACTCCCCTTCCAAAGCGGCCACGGCATCTACGCCACCGCCACCGCACAAATCTCCCGCTTCAACCTACGCGCAGCCTACTGGGCACGCCGCAACTTCGTCACCCTCTACGGCAACCCCCTCTACGGCACCATGAGCGTCGACGAAACCAACCTCATCTACCACCACCCACAAACCCTCACCCTCCGAGCCGAATACGCCCAACCCCTCGGCTACGGCTTCTCCTGGGGTATCTCCGCCGAAGCCCTCGCCACCCTCCCAGCCACCACAGCCCAAACCACCACAACCGACGCCGTCACCACCGGCGCCGTCACAACCACCACCCTCCAGCGCCGCACCACCGACATCTCCTTCGCCGCCGGCATCTACCTCCGCTGCCAGCCCTCCTTCCTCCTCAAAAAAATCCTACCCAAGAACTAACTCAAGGCCCAAAGCCCATAGTGCCCAGTTTGCCCACAGTGCCCACAAAAGCCCATAGTGCCCAGTTTGCCCACAGTGCCCAAAGTGCCCACAGTGCCCACCCTGCCCATCTTGCCCATAGTGCCCACCCTGCCCATTCTGCCCACAAAAGCCCATCTCGCCCATCTCGCCCATAATTTCCCCATTCTCAAAGCCCCTTCATTTCCACATTTCTTATTATCTTCGCATCACAAAAACGTAACTCAAACTATCCAATGAACAACACAAACTCCTCAGCCGGACCCTTGGTCCAAGGCATGACAAACATCTACGACGAAGTAAGCACATCAGTAGCATCAGCCATAAAGCAAGACCTCATCAGCCATTTCGGCCGTGGGCTCTACTACCATATGAAAGACGGCGAAAAAGCCATCACCCCCGACCAGCAAGCCTACATCGCCGCCACCTTCCAAAAGCACGGCGTCGACACACCCCCCGTCTACGACAAAGTAATAGGCTAACCTACCCGCCTAAGCCCACAGTGCCCACAGTGCCCACAGAGCCCACTAAAGCCCACCAAGCCCAAAGTGCCCACCATGCCCACAGTGCCCACTAGAGCCCATCTTGCCCACAGTTGCCCCACCAAGGCGCAGCACGCAAAAGCCTCCGCGAGGCCCTCCGCGAGGCCCACCGCGAGGCCTAACGAACCTTTCGATTGTTAAATCCCCGCCCCTCAAAACCACCCCTCGAAAGTTCAAACCAGCGTCGCCCACCCTGCTCTACAACATCAAAACAGCACCCCCTCCCCACACCAAGGCATCCCCTAAAAATTCCAAGGCAGCAAATTCAAATTTGCTGCCTTGGAATTTTTTCTAGAAGCCCTACAATTTCACCCAAAAACCACCCCATCTCCCCTCCCCACCCAGCATATATACACCCATATACACCAAATACACCCCATATACACCATTACCGCCCCAAAACTGCATAATTATCCACCCCGTGGCAGCCCTAAATCCCGCCAACTCCCCGCCAGAAAAATCTACGCCATTCTCAGTGTTAAAATTTAGCGCACCCTCCCCCCTCCCAACCCCTAGCCAAAAAAAAATACCAAAAAAACACCCAAACATTTGTCCTTCAAAGAAAAATACCTAACTTTGCACCCCGAAAGTAGTAAACGCAAGATAACTGCTTTGTTTATAGCAGCTTAAAGCTGCGGTTAGAAATAACCCTCCGCCCCGAGCTTGAAACAACAGTAAGGGCTACGGAACCAAAAACAAAATTTTTTTATACATAACATAATACTGAAATGCCAGGATTATTAGGAAAAAAGATCGGAATGACATCCGTATTCAGTGCCGAGGGCAAAAACGTGCCATGCACTGTTATCGAAGTTGGTCCTTGCGTCGTGACGCAGATTAAAACCGTCGAGAAAGACGGCTATGCCGCCGTGCAGGTAGGCTTCCAGGACGCCAAGGAGAAAAACGTCTCCGCACCCCTCATGGGTCACTTCAAGAAGGCCGGCGTCACCCCCAAGCGTCACTTGGCTGAATTCAAGGGATTTGACCAAGAATTCAACCTCGGCGACACCATCGGCGTAGACCTCTTCGAAGGAGCCGAATTCGTCGACGTAATCGGTACCTCAAAAGGTAAAGGCTTCCAGGGCGTTGTGAAGCGCCACGGCTTCGGCGGTGTAGGCCAGAGCACACACGGTCAGGACGACCGTCTCCGCAAGCCCGGTTCAATCGGTGCCTGCTCCTATCCCGCAAAGGTTTTCAAAGGCATGCGCATGGGCGGCCAGATGGGCGGCGAACGCGTAACCACACAAAACCTCAAAGTGTTAAAGGTAATCCCCGAACACAACCTCCTTCTTATCAAGGGTTCTGTTCCCGGATGCAAAGGTTCAATCGTAATTGTCGAGAAATAAGCAATGGAAGTAAGCGTATTCAATATCAAAGGTGAAGACACCGGCCGCAAGGTAAACCTCAGCGACAGCGTCTTCGGCATCGAACCCAACGACCACGCTATCTACCTCGATGTAAAGCAGTACCTCGCTGCACAGCGCCAAGGTACAGCCAAGGCAAAGGAAAGAAGCGAAATGAGCGGTTCAACCCGCAAACTCGGACGCCAGAAAGGCGGCGGCGGCGCACGTCGTGGTGACATCAACTCACCCGTACTCGTAGGCGGTGCACGCGTCTTCGGTCCCCGTCCCCGCAACTACAGCTTCAAGCTCAACCGCAAAATCAAGCAGCTCGCTCGCCGCAGCGCACTCTCCTACAAAGCACAGGAAAATGCACTCGTCGTAGTAGAAAACTTCGATTTCGAAGCTCCCAAAACAAAGAACTTCGTCGAAATCGTAAATAATCTTAAGATTTCCGGCAAAAAAGTACTTTTGGTAACAGCAGAAGCAAACAAAAACGTATATTTGTCTGCTCGCAACATCCAAAATGCTAAGGTGGCCATCGCCTCCGATATCAACACCTACGGCGTACTCGACGCAGCAGTCATGGTAGTGACAGAAGGTGCAATTGCCCAAATCGAAAACGTACTCAACAAGTAAAGCACGAAAAGAAATGGCATACATCATCAAACCCATCGTCACCGAAAAGATGACCGGCATCAGCGAGAAGCAGAACAAGTTCGGCTTCGTCGTACGCCCCGAAGCAAACAAGCTTCAGATCAAGGCAGAAATTGAAGCCACCTACGGCGTAAACGTTACGGGCATCAGCACCATGAAATACGCCGGCAAAAACAAGGCACGCTACACCAAGGCCGGACTCGTGCGCGGTCGCAGCAACGCCTACAAAAAAGCCATCGTTTCACTCAAGGAAGGCGAAACCATCGATTTCTACAGCAATATCTAAATAAATAATGGCAGTACGTAAATTCAAGCCCACTACACCGGGGCAGAGACACAAAATTATTGGTACGTTCGAAGAAATTACTGCATCCGTACCAGAAAAATCTCTCGTTTACGGTAAGCGCGTTTCCGGCGGTCGCAACAACACCGGTAAGATGACCATGCGTTATCTCGGAGGCGGCCACAAGAGAAAATTCCGCTTCATCGACTTCAAACGTGAGAAAGACGGTGTACCCGCAGTCGTAAAGACCATCGAATACGACCCCAACCGTTCGGCTCGTATCGCCCTGCTCTACTACGCTGACGGCGAAAAGCGATACATCATCGCTCCCAATGGATTGAAAGTTGGCGACCAGCTCATGAGCGGCGCCGAAGCCGCACCCGAAGTCGGCAACGCACTCCCCCTCCAGAACATTCCCGTGGGTACCGTAATCCACAACATCGAGCTCCGTCCCGGTCAGGGCGCACTCCTCGTACGTTCTGCAGGTAACTTCGCACAGCTCACCTCACGCGAAGGAAAATACTGCGTCATCAAGCTCCCCTCAGGAGAAACTCGTCAAATCCTCAGTGCTTGCAAAGCAACCATCGGTTCCGTAGGCAACTCAGACCACGCACTCGAGTCATCCGGTAAAGCCGGTCGCTCACGTTGGATGGGACGTCGCCCCCACAACCGTGGTGTTGTTATGAACCCTGTCGATCACCCCATGGGTGGTGGTGAAGGACGCCAGAGCGGTGGACACCCCCGTTCACGTACAGGTTTGTATGCTAAGGGTCTCAAGACACGTGCACCCAAGAAGCAGTCAAACAAGTACATCATCGAAAGACGTAAAAAGTAACAAGCACTAAAAACAAGAAGAATTTATGAGTCGTTCTCTTAAAAAAGGCCCGTACATCGCAGTCTCGCTCGAAAAGAAAATTCTCGCCATGAACGAATCAGGCAAGAAAAACGTAGTCAAGACATGGGCTAGAGCTTCAATGATATCGCCCGACTTCGTCGGACATACCGTTGCAGTTCACAACGGAAACAAATTCATCCCTGTTTACGTTACTGAAAACATGGTCGGCCACAAGCTCGGTGAATTCGCACCCACACGCAAGTTCGGCGGCCACGCTGGTAACAAGAAAAAGTAAGCAGCCCCTTTCAATCCAAAAAAATTAAAAGCAAAACCAAATAATGGGAGCAAGAAAAAGATTAGCGGCTGAAGCAAGAAAAGAAGCCCTGAAGACCCAGTATTTTGCCAAACTGCAAAATGTGCCCTCTTCCCCCCGAAAAATGCGCTACGTCGTAGACCTCGTTCGAGGAATGGAAGTAAACCGCGCACTCGGTACCCTCAAGTTCTCTAAAAAAGCAGCCTCCGCGCAAGTCGAAAAACTCCTCCTCTCAGCAATCGCTAACTGGGAACAGAAAAACGACCGCAAGGCAGAAGAAGGCGAACTCTACATCACCAAAATCTTCGTGGACGAAGGCGTAACGCTCAAGCGCATGCGCCCCGCACCCCAAGGCCGAGGTTACAGAATTCGCAAACGTTCAAACCACGTCACCCTCTTCGTGGGTACTAAAAACAATGACTAAGCAAATATGGGACAAAAAGTAAATCCGATTAGCAACCGTCTCGGCATCATCCGCGGTTGGGACTCTAACTGGTTCGGCGGCCGCAACTTCGGCGACAACATCCTCGAAGACAGCAAAATCCGCAAGTACCTCGACGCACGCCTCGCCAAGGCATCCGTTTCCCGCATCGTCATTGAACGCACACCCAAGCTCATCACCATCACCGTCTGCACCTCACGCCCCGGTATCATCATCGGCAAAGGCGGTCAGGAAGTAGACAAACTCAAAGAAGAGCTTAAGAAAATCACCGACAAAGACGTTCAGATCAACATCTTCGAAGTAAAGAAGCCCGACCTCGACGCAAACATCGTAGGTAAGAGCATTGCACGCCAGGTAGAAGGCAAAATCGCCTACCGTCGCGCCATCAAGATGGCCATCGCAAACGCAATGCGCATGGGAGCTGAAGGCATCAAGGTGCAGATCTGCGGTCGACTCAACGGAGCCGAAATGGCACGCAAGGAAATGTTCAAGGAAGGACGTACACCCCTCCACACACTCCGCGCCGACATCGACTACTGCCAGACCGAAGCACTCACCAAAGTAGGTATCCTCGGCATCAAAGTATGGATCTGCCGCGGTGAAGTTTACGGCAAGCGCGACCTCGCACCCAACTTCACACAGGAAAAGGAAACTCGCGGAAACGGCAACAACGGCGGCCGCAAGTTCCGTAACAAGAGAAACAACAACCGCTAATCAGCACTTTTCACTAGAGTATCATGTTACAACCGAAAAGAACAAAATACAGAAGACCGCAAAAAGGCCGTTGCAAAGGTAACGCACAGCGTGGCAACCAGCTCGCCTTCGGTAGCTTCGGCATCAAGAGCCTCGACACACACTGGCTCACCGGACGTCAGATCGAAGCAGCACGTATCGCCATGACACGCTACATGCAGCGTGAAGGACAAAGCTGGATCCGCATCTTCCCCGACAAACCCATCACCAAAAAACCTGCCGACGTACGTATGGGTAAAGGTAAAGGTGATCCCGTTGGTTACGTATTCCCCATCACACCCGGACGCATCATCTTCGAAATCGAAGGTGTACCCTTCGAAGTGGCCAAGGAAGCACTCCGACTCGCCGCTCAGAAACTTCCGGTAACAACCAAATTCGTTGTCCGTCACGATTACGACAAAAACGCCTAAGCATGAAAATTTCAGAAATTCGCCAAATCCCCGCAGCTGAACTCCAGCAGCGCCTGGCCGACGAGGTAGCTAAATACAACACCATGCTGCTCAACCACAGCATCTCCCCTCTGGAAAATACTGCATCGATCAAGGACGCACGTCGTACCATCGCTAAGATCAAGACAGTGTTGAGAGAAAACGAACTTAACAAATAACTATTGTCCAGATGGAAGCCAGAAACTTAAGAAAAACAAGACAGGGTGTAGTCATCAGCAACAAAATGGACAAAACCATCGTAGTTGCTGCCAAATTCAAGGAAAAGCACCCCATTTACGGTAAATTCGTCTCCAAGACCAAAAAGTACCACGCTCACGACGAGAAGAACGACTGCAATGTCGGCGACACCGTCCTCATCATGGAAACCCGCCCCCTGAGCAAAACAAAGCGCTGGAGAGTTGTTGAAATCGTAGAAAGAGCTAAATAATTATGATACAGACAGAATCAAGACTGACAGTCGCCGACAACAGCGGCGCACGCGAGGCTCTCTGCATCCGAGTTCTCGGTGGAACAAAGCGACGCTACGCTTCTGTAGGCGACGTCATCGTAGTCACCGTAAAGAACGTAATTCCCTCCTCCGACATCAAAAAGGGCACAGTTTCCAAAGCACTCATCGTACGCACAAAGAAGGAAATTCGTCGTGCCGACGGTTCATACATCCGCTTCGACGACAACGCCTGCGTACTGCTCAACAACGCCGGAGAACTCCGCGGCAGCCGTATCTTCGGCCCCGTTGCCCGCGAACTTCGCGCAGTAAACATGAAGGTCGTTTCACTCGCACCTGAAGTACTTTAATCCACACACTGCAAACTAAAGCAATGAGCAAGTTACATATCAAAAAAGGCGACACCGTCTATGTAAACGCTGGCAACAGCAAAGGACAGACCGGTAAGGTCACCAAAGTCCTCGTTGACAAGCAGCGTGCCATCGTTGAAGGTGTCAACATCGTCTCCAAGGCCCAAAAGCCCAGCGCGCAGAACCCCCAGGGCGGAATCGTCAAGATGGAGGCTCCTATTCACATTTCCAATTTGAACGTGGTAGACCCCAAGACTGGTAAGCCCACACGCATCGGTCGTAAGCTCAACGAAAACGGCAAGCTCGTCCGCTACGCTAAAAAATCAGGAGAGGAGATTAAGTAAATGAGTAATACAGCACAACTTAAGAAGGAATACGCCGAGCGCATCGCTCCGGCTCTGATGAAGCAGTTCAACTACTCTTCCTCAATGCAGATTCCCGTACTCAAGAAGATCGTCATCAACCAGGGTCTCGGTATGGCAACTGCCGACAAGAAAATCATCGACGTAGCCATCAACGAGCTCACTGCCATCACCGGTCAGAAAGCCGTAGCTACCGTTTCACGCAAAGACGTCGCTCAGTTCAAGCTCCGTAAAAACATGCCCATCGGCGTTATGGTAACTCTCCGCCGCGAGCGCATGTACGAGTTCCTCGAAAAGCTCGTCCGAGTAGCACTCCCCCGTATCCGCGACTTCAAGGGTATTGAAAGCAAGTTCGATGGCCGTGGCAACTACACACTCGGCATCCAGGAACAGATCATCTTCCCTGAAATCAACATCGACACCATCGACCGCATCCTCGGTATGAACATCACCTTCGTCACCTCGGCTCCCACCGACGAAGAAGGCTACGCTCTCCTCAAGGAATTCGGTCTCCCCTTCAAAAACGCTAAAAAGTAATTCGAAACTATGGCAAAAGAGTCAATGAAGGCACGCGAAGTAAAGCGCGCCAAACTCGTAGCAAAGTACGCTGCAAAGCGCGCTGCGCTCAAAGAAATTGTCAACAAGTCGGATGATCCCGTTGAAGCTTACGAAGCAGCTCGCAAGCTCCAGAAGATTCCCCGCAATGCTAACCCCATCCGTCTCCACAACCGTTGCAAAATCACCGGTCGTCCCAAGGGTTACATTCGCCTCTTCGGCCTCTCACGTATCCAATTCCGTGAAATGGCATCCAACGGTCTCATCCCCGGCGTAAAGAAGGCAAGCTGGTAATCAAAACCACATCCCACACTGAAATTCATCTTTAATATTGTCGGGATAGTCCCGATTAATTAAACATCAATCTCAATGACTGATCCAATAGCAGATTTTTTGACGCGTCTCCGCAACGCCATCCAGGCAAAGCACCGCGTGGTTGAAGTGCCCGCGTCAAATTTGAAGAAGGACATCACCAAAATCCTCTTCGACCAGGGCTACATCCTCAACTACAAGTTCGAGGAAGACGGTCCCCAGGGAACCATCAAAATCGCCCTCAAGTACAACCCCCAGAGCAAGGTGAACGCCATCAAGAGCCTCACGCGCGTTTCAAAGCCCGGTATGCGTAAGTACACCGGCTACCGCGAAATGCCCCGCGTCATCAACGGACTCGGTATCGCCATCATCTCAACCTCTAAGGGCGTAATGACAAACAAAGAGGCTGCCGAACTCAAAATCGGCGGTGAAGTACTTTGCTACGTATATTAATTCAGGAGGAACAAAATGTCTAGAATAGGTAAATTGCCGATTAACATCCCCTCAGGTGTCACTGTCACACTGAAGGATAATGTAGTGTCCGTAAAAGGACCGAAGGGTGAGCTCAGCCAGGCTGTTGATCCTTCCATCATCGTCACAATCGAAAACAACGAAATCACTTTCGCCATCGACGAAGCTAACGACACAGTTGAAACAAAGCAGAAGCAGGCCTTCCACGGCCTCTACCGCTCACTCGTCAACAACATGGTCGTAGGCGTAAGCCAGGGTTACAAGAAAGAGATGGAACTCGTTGGTGTAGGTTACCGCGTTAGCAACCAGGGAAACCTCGTTGAATTCGCACTCGGTTACACCCACAGCATCTTCCTCCAGCTCCCGCCCGAAATCAAGGTTGAGACGAAGTCCGAAAGAAACAAAAACCCGTATATCAGCCTCGAATCTGCAGACAAGCAGCTCCTCGGCCTCGTATGCGCTAAAATCCGTTCTTTCCGCAAGCCTGAACCCTACAAGGGCAAGGGTATCCTTTATATCGGCGAACAGATCCGTCGCAAGTCTGGTAAGTCCGCTGGTGCTAAGTAATTTTAAATCTCTAAGATTATGACTACGAAAAAAGAACAGAGACGCGTAAAAATCAAATATCGGGTTCGCAATAAGATCTCAGGAACAGCTTCACGTCCCCGCATGTCGGTTTTCAGAAGCAACAAGCAGATCTACGTTCAGGTTATCAACGACGAAACCTCCACAACACTCGTTTCAGCATCCTCACTCGGACTCGAAGCCATGCCCAAGAAGGAGCAGGCTGCCAAAGTAGGTGAAGCAGTAGCCGCTAAGGCAATCGCTGCAGGTATCACCGAAGTGGTCTTCGACCGTAACGGTTACCTCTACCACGGACGAGTAAAAGAAGTTGCAGACGGCGCCCGCAAAGGCGGACTTAAATTCTAATTGAGATTATGGCAAACAGAATAAACGTAAATACAGAAGAGTTAAAGGATAGACTGGTTGCTATCAATCGCGTTGTCAAAGTAACCAAAGGTGGTCGCACCTTCACCTTCGCAGCTATCGTTGTAGTTGGCGACGGTAAGGGAGTCATCGGTTACGGCCTCGGCAAGGCTGGCGAAGTTACCGCCGCCATCGCCAAAGGCGTAGAGGCAGCCAAGAAGAATCTCGTCAAGGTGCCCGTACTCAAAGGTACTGTACCCCACGAGCAAGCCGCACGCTTCGGAGGTGCTGAGGTTCTCATCCTCCCCGCATCTGAAGGTACAGGTGTTGTAGCCGGCGGTGCAATGCGCGCCGTACTCGAAAGCGTTGGTGTTAAGGACGTCCTCGCTAAGTCCAAGGGCTCCTCTAACCCCCACAACCTCGTAAAGGCTACCATCCTGGCACTTAGTGAAATGCGCGATGCACGCACCGTTGCTCAGCAGCGTGGCGTATCGCTCGAAAAAGTATTCAGAGGATAAAGAACTATGGCAACGATAAAGATTCAACAGACACGGAGCCGCATCCACGCTCCCAAGGACCAGAAGCGCACCCTCGATGCACTGGGTCTTACCAAACTCAACCACATCGTGGAGAAGGAAGATTCACCCGTCCTCCGCGGAATGATCCGCAAGGTTCACCACTTGGTTACGGTCGTAGAATAATTTTCAAAATACAGATCATTTATGAAATTACATACATTAAAACCTGCTTGTGGCGCAACCCACTCTTCAAAGCGCATCGGTCGCGGTCCCGGCTCCGGCAAGGGAGGCACCTCTACGCGCGGTCACAAGGGTGCCAAGGCACGCTCTGGCTATAGCAAGAAAATCGGTTTCGAAGGTGGTCAGATGCCTTTGCAGCGTCGTCTTCCCAAATTCGGTTTCAAGAACATCAACCGCGTCGAGTACAAAGCCATCAACCTCTCTACTCTGCAGGCTCTCGCTGAAAGCAAGAACCTCGAGAAGATTGGCGTAGCTGAACTCGTAGCTGCAGGTTTCATCTCTTCAAGCCAGTTGGTGAAGATTCTTGGTAACGGCGAACTCAAGGCTAAAATTGCCGTTGAAGCTCACGCCTTCTCCAAGACTGCCGAAGCAGCCATCACTGCTGCTGGAGGCACCGCTACAAAAATCTAACTAAACCACTTCGATGAAAAAAATAATCGAGACCATCAAGAACATATGGAGGGTTGAGGATCTGCGTACACGCATCCTCATCACCATCCTCTTTGTTGCTATATACCGCTTCGGCTCGTTCATCGTGCTTCCCGGCATTGACCCTGCACGTCTGCAGGCTCTGCACAGCCAAACGAGTGAAGGCTTGATGTCTTTGCTGAACATGTTCTCCGGCGGCGCATTCTCCAACGCATCCGTTTTCGCCTTGGGAATCATGCCCTACATCTCAGCATCGATTTTCATCCAGCTTCTTGCCATGGCTGTACCTTACTTCCAGAAGATGCAGCGAGAAGGCGAGAGCGGACGCAGAAAAATCAATCAGTTCACGCGTTGGTTGACAATAGCAATCCTGCTCTTCCAAGCTCCGTCGTACCTCATCAACCTTAAGGCCCAGACCGCAGGGTCCGGCGCCTTCCTCGTCGGAGACGGATTCTGGTTCATGTTGTCGTCTACGATTATCCTTGCGGCAGGCAGTATGTTCATCCTGTGGCTTGGCGAACGCATTACAGACAAAGGCGTAGGTAACGGTGTTTCACTCATCATCATGATTGGTATCATCGCCCGAATGCCGACAGCCATCACGCAAGAGTTTGTCACCGCACTCAGCGGTGCCGAAGGAGGCGGACTTATCAAGTTCCTCTTCGAGATCATTGCACTCCTCTTCGTCATGGCACTCGCCATCATCCTCGTAAAGGCAACCCGTAAGGTGCCCGTACAGTATGCAAAGCGAGTAGAAGGCAAAACAGCCGTCGGAGGTGCACGTCAGTACATCCCCCTCAAGCTCTTCGCCGCTAACGTAATGCCTATCATCTTCGCACAGGCCATCATGTTCATCCCCCTGACTCTCGCCCAGACAATGACCAAAGGCGGTCCCAGCTGGTGGATGAGTCAGTTCCTGGACCACACGAGCGTTCTTTACAACTTAGTGTTTGTCATTCTGATCATCGCTTTCACCTACTTCTATACAGCCATCACGCTCAACCCCGTGCAGATGGCTGAAGACATGAAGCGCAACAACGGCTTCATTCCCGGCGTAAAACCCGGCAAACCGACAGCCGACTACCTCGACACCGTGATGTCACACATCACCCTGCCCGGTTCGCTCTTCATCGCCCTCATCGCCATCCTTCCCGCTTTCGCAGGACTCTTTGGCGTGAAGCAGGAGTTTGCACAGTTCTTCGGTGGCACGTCGCTCCTCATCCTCGTAGGTGTGGTGCTCGACACGCTCCAGCAGATTGAAAGCCACCTCTTGGTGCGCCACTATGACGGATTGCTCAACTCAGGACACGTCCGCACGCGTTCAACGAAGGTAGCTGCCTACTAATTCCGCTACGAATGATTTATCTCAAAACAGATGACGAGATAGAGCTCCTGCGCAAAGCCAACCTCTTGGTCAGCGCAACGCTCACCGAAATCGCAAAGACTATTCAGCCGGGTGTCACAACCCGCCAGTTGGACACCCTGGCTGAACAGTTCATACGCGACCACGGCGCAGAACCCACCTTCAAGGGCTTCCCTAATCCCTACGGTGGACCTTTCCCCGCCTCCATCTGCACCTCCGTCAACAACGTGGTGGTGCACGGTATCCCCAACGACGAACCACTCCGCGACGGCGACATCGTCTCCGTCGACTGCGGAACGTTCATTGACGGATTCTGCGGCGACTCCTGCTACACCTTTTGCGTGGGCGAAGTCAGTCCCGAAGTCAAGCAACTCCTCAAAACAACGAAGGAGGCGCTCTACAAAGGAATCGAAGCCGCGCTTCCCGGACACCGCCTCGGAGACATCGGATATGCCGTACAGTCGCACTGCGAAAGTCAAGGTTACGGCGTTGTCCGCGAATTTGTCGGTCACGGCATCGGACACGAAATGCACGAAGATCCTCAGGTGCCCAACTACGGGCGCCAAGGCACGGGCAAGCAAATCAAAAACGGCCTCTGCATCGCCATTGAGCCAATGATTACGCAAGGCTCCCACGAGCTAGCCATGCTTCCCGACCGCTGGGGAGTCGTCACGCTCGACGGCAAACCCGCAGCACACTTCGAGCACACCATCGCCATACACCATGGCAAGCCTGACATCATGTCATCGTTCAAGGAAATCGAAGAAGCAGAAAACAACAAGCATTGATATGGCAAAAGAAGCAGCTATTGAACAAGACGGGACAATCGTTGAGGCATTGAGCAATGCCATGTTCCGTGTAGAATTAGAGAACGGACACGAAATCACCGCTCACATCTCCGGCAAGATGCGTATGCACTACATCAAAATTCTTCCCGGCGACAAAGTAAAGGTGGAAATGAGTCCGTACGATCTTTCGAAAGGAAGAATAGTGTTCAGATACAAATAAAAAAGACATATGAAAACTAGAGCATCATTGAAGAAGCGCTCTGCAGACTGCAAGATTGTACGTCGTAAGGGCCGTCTGTTTGTGATTAACAAGAAGAACCCTAAGTTCAAAATGCGTCAGGGTTAACAACCAAGTTCCGCAAAAAAACAAAACAACTATATGGCAATAAGAATTGTTGGTGTAGACCTCCCTCAGAACAAGCGAGGTGAGATCGCCCTGACCTACATCTACGGTATAGGTCGTAGTAGCTCGGCTAAAATCTTGGACAAGGCCGGCATTGACAGAGACGTAAAGGTAAAGGACTGGACCGACGACCAGGCTGGTAAGATTCGTGAAATCATCGCAGCCGAGTTCAAGGTAGAGGGTGACCTCCGCTCTGAAATCCAGCTCAACATCAAGCGCCTCATGGACATCGGTTGCTACCGTGGTGTCCGTCACCGCAACGGACTCCCCGTTCGCGGCCAGAGCACGAAAAACAATGCCCGCACCCGCAAGGGTCGCAAGAAGACTGTTGCTAACAAGAAGAAAGCTACTAAATAATAAATAGATATGGCAAAGAAAACAGTTGCAGCAAAGAAGAGAAACGTGAAAGTTGACGCTATGGGTCAGCTCCACGTTCACAGCTCTTTCAACAATATCATCGTATCGCTTGCTAACAGCGAGGGTCAGATTATTTCTTGGTCTTCAGCCGGTAAGATGGGCTTCCGCGGTTCTAAGAAGAACACTCCTTACGCTGCCCAGATGGCCGCTCAGGATTGTGCCAAAGTAGCTTACGACCTCGGCCTCCGCAAGGTGAAGGCTTATGTAAAGGGTCCCGGCAACGGCCGTGAGTCTGCAATCCGTGCCATCCACGGTGCAGGTATCGCAGTTACCGAAATCGTAGACGTTACTCCGCTTCCCCACAACGGTTGCCGTCCTCCGAAGAGAAGAAGAGTATAATCAACGTCCGCTAATTTTTAATCAGTAAAAAAATAATCTGAACAATGGCAAGATATATTGGCCCTAAGTCTCGTATCGCACGTCGATTTGGTGAGGCTATCTTCGGTGCTGACAAGGTGTTGGCAAAGCGCAACTTCCCTCCCGGCCAGCACGGCAACAACCGCCGTCGCAAGACTTCTGAATACGGCATCATGCTCGCTGAGAAGCAGAAGGCCAAGTACACTTACGGTGTGCTTGAAAAGCAGTTCCGCAATCTCTTCGACAAAGCTGCTTCAGCTTCTGGCATTACTGGTGAAATCCTTCTCCAGAGCCTTGAGTGCCGCCTCGACAACGTGGTTTACCGCCTCGGCATCGCACCCACACGTGCTGCTGCCCGTCAGCTCGTCAACCACAAGCACATCACCGTAGATGGTAAGGTCGTTGGCATCGCTTCTTACAGCGTGAAGCCCGGTCAGATCGTAGCCGTACGCGAAAAGTCTAAGTCACTCGAAGTCATCGCCGATTCACTGGCAGGTTTCAACCACAGCAAGTATCCTTGGATCGAATGGGATGAGAACACGAAGAGCGGTAAGCTCCTTCACAAACCCGAACGTGCTGACATCCCTGAGAACATCAAGGAACAGCTCATCGTCGAGTTGTACTCTAAAAACTAATCAATAATTCCCTTACATTCATGGCGATATTAGCATTTCAAAAACCTGACAAAGTAATAATGTTGGAGAGCGACTCCAAGTTCGGAAAGTTTGAATTCCGTCCCTTGGAGCCCGGTTTCGGCACGACTGTCGGAAATGCATTGCGTCGCATTCTGCTTTCCTCTCTCGAGGGCTATGCCATCAACGTCATCAAGATTGAGGGCGTTGAGCATGAGTTCGCTTCGATTGAAGGCGTGCGTGAGGACGTGACCAACATTATACTCAACTTGAAGCAAGTGCGCTTCAAGAAGACTGTAGAAGACAACGACGCCGAGAAGGCTACCATCACCATCTCGAACTCTACGGAGTTCAAGGCTGGCGACATGAGCAAGTTTCTCAACGGATTTGAAGTGTTAAATCCTGAATTGGTGATTTGTCACTTAGATTCTAAAGCCACGATGCAGATAACTGTTTCGATCAACAAGGGCCGCGGCTACGTTCCCGCTGACGAGAACCGCCAGTTCTGCTCTGACATTCACGAAATAGCTATCGACTCTATTTACACCCCCATCCGTAACGTTAAGTGTACGGTAGAACCCTTCCGCGTAGAGCAGAAGACGGACTACGACAAGCTTACACTTGAAGTTTCTACGGACGGTTCCATCGAACCGAAGGACGCTCTCAAAGAGGCTGCCCGCATCCTTATCTACCACTTCATGCTCTTCTCCGACGAGAAGATCACGATGGAAGACAAGGCGGACACCGAAAACGAAGAGTTCGACGAGGAAATCCTCCACATGCGTCAGCTTCTCAAGACGAAGCTCGTGGACATGAGCCTTTCCGTTCGTGCCCTCAACTGCTTGAAGGCTGCAAATGTTGAAACCCTCGGTGAACTTGTGCAGTTCAACAAGAACGACCTGCTCAAGTTCCGCAACTTCGGTAAGAAATCGCTAACGGAGCTTGATGATTTGCTCGATAGTCTGAATCTGTCGTTTGGAACCGATATCACAAAGTACAAATTAGATAAAGATTAAAATCTAAAATGAGACACGCAAAAAAATTCAACCATCTGAGCCGTACTGCTTCTCACCGTTCGGCCATGCTCGCCAACATGGCTTGTTCGCTGATCAAGCACAAAAGAATCACTACGACTCTCGCCAAGGCCAAGGCGCTCAAGAAGTATGTTGAGCCCCTCGTGACCAAGAGCAAGGAAGACACGATGAACTCTCGTCGCGTTGTCTTCAGCTACCTTCAGGACAAGGTGGCCGTTACCGAGCTCTTCCGTGAGGTTCGTGCCAAGGTGCTTGACCGTCCCGGTGGTTACACACGTATCATCAAGACTGGTTTCCGTCCCAGCGACGCTTCTGAGATGTGCTTCATCGAGTTCGTTGACTTCGACGAGAACATGGCCAAGACTAAGAAGAAGGCTACCCGCACCCGCCGCAGCAAGAAGGCCGCTGCTGCTGAAGCTCCCGCAGCTGAAGCAACTGAGGCTCCCGCTGCTGAAGCTCCTGCTGAAGAAGCTAAGGGCGAGTAATCAAGCCATGCCGCTTGGGACGGCGAAGTTTCCAAGGCTTCCTATTCCCCTTGCAGCGCGATATATAAAGGCTGTGCACGACAATGCACAGCCTTTTTTGTGCGGTGGGGGAGGGGGGGAGTGTTTGTTTGGGGTGAAACGCATGGGGGTGAAACCCCATGCGCTGCGCACTCATGCGTTGCTATTCTTTGCGTTGCAGCCAATAAAAGAGCCTGAACTCCCCGCTGGGATGTTCAGGCTCTTTGCGTTAGTTTATGTGGCGGGAGGGGTTATTCCTCTACGTCGTAGTCTTCGTCGGCAGTGGACCAGTCGTCGCAGTTCCAGCCGTGCTTTTCGCTGAGTTGTTCGATGGCTCCGTCGCCTTTGGCGTAGCTGGCGCAGATGGGCATCTGCACGTCGCTGAGGTCCTGTGTGCGGAGCGTGGGGGTTGAATATGTTTTCTTCATAATTGTGTGTTCGGTTTTAGGATGTGTGTTACGCTACGTTTATTTCACCAGGATTTTCTTGCCGCCCTTGATGTAGAGGCCCTTTGTGGCTTTGAGCACGCGGCGTCCGCTGAGGTCGTAGATGGGAGCGTCGGTTGCGGGAGTGTCGAGGGTTGTTGCGTCGATGCCGTCTACGTTGCCGTTGAAGCTGATGGCGAGTTTAGCGGCAGAGGTGTTGGCTGAGCTTTCGGTGATGAAAGCCTTGTTGGCAGCGAGCGTGGTGAGGGAAGCGGCGGGGGTGTTGAAGCCCAGCGTGGTGGCGTCGTCGGCAGAGGTGCGTCCGAACACGCGGTATTGCGAACGAGTGTCGTCGGTGAGGGTGAGTGCGGTGAGCGTACCGGTGAGGATGTTGTCCGTTTCGGTGAGGGCTTCGCCGGTGAGGGAGAGTTTGGCGGTATCGCTGGGTTCGCCTACGAGGAGGTAACCGTTCTTGGCAGCGAGCTTCGAAACTTCTGTCATGTCTACGCGTGTTTCGTCGGCAGAGTTTGCGCCCTTGTAGGCTGTAGCGTCAGATACGGAGCTTACAGCGAAGGGAAGGTAAACGGTGGCGTAAGCCTTTTCGCCCACGGTAGTGAGGGGCACGTCGAGTGAGGTGGCGAGGGTTACGTACCAGAAGGCGCGTGCGCTTTCATGCCATTTATTGATGTTGCCGTTCGTTTCGCAGTACATCTGACCGCCGCTGCCGTCTTTGATGGCGAATCCACCTTCGTAGTCGCCGCTGGTCTGCTTGGTGAAGGTGTATGTGGCACCGTTGGCAATTGTTTCCATGCTGGCGGTGTTCCTAGAATCGCCAGGCACTGTGCTGAGACATTTGCCGGTGTTGAGGTTGAGGAGTTTGGTGGAAACGGTGTTTGTGCCACCATTGTAAATAGGATAGACTTGCCAAATAAGTCCTGCGTTGCTTTCGCTGTAGTCCCAAGACTGTCCTTTGGTGCCGTCGGTGCTTGTGCCGAGTGTGTTGGAGGTTTGGCCAGATGTGGTGCTTGTGTGCATGCTCTTCACGCGGATGTAGGAGCAGGCTTTGACAGCGCTTTTGAGCGCTGCGAGGTTCTCGGCCGTTGCGTTTTCGTTGTAGGCAGCAAGTGCGGAGGTGTAGGCTTCGTTCGTGACGGGAAGAGCTGCGCCCCATTTCTCGTATAGAGCTGTTTCTGCGTTTTTCAGTGCATTATATTCTTCGTCGCTCACTTCAATGAAGTACCAGCTGGAAGCTTTGGCCGTTTCCCACGCTACGAGGTTGTTTGAACGGTCGAGGTGCATTTTGCCATATTGCTGTCCTTCAATGCCGATGGCAGTCGTGCCGTAGAGTTTATCGTTGCTGTCGTCAAATGGATAGAGTGTGTAGGCCGTGCCTTCGTTGCTGTAGCCGAAGGCTACGCTAGTACCGGGCGTTCCGCTCAGTTTCTTGTCGAACTCTGCGTTTTTGATGTAGAACGTGCCGTTGCTTTCTTCTACGGTCCATATCTGGCTTTTCAGCGTAAGGTCTGCTTTGCCGTGAAGTTTTGCATCAGCAGAAGAGAATAACATTTCGGATGGCACGCTGCTTTCTTGCACCGGCATGTAGAGATACGTGTTGTAGTAGGCGTTCTTCAGCGCATAGTGCTTGTTTGCTTCGGGCATAACAAAAGAAGAAGCGTTGAAGGTATTCAAGGCTTCCATCATTTTTTTTGCTGCGCTGATTTTTTCGTCGTTGGTCGAAGGTTCTGTGGTGGGAATAGAGGCTTTCAGCGTGTTAATCTGTTCTGTGGTGTGGCCGAGAACTTTGTCTGCATAAGTGGTCCAACCAGAAACGGCTGAATTTACCTCGGTTGTGTAGTAGGTGTACACTTCGGTGAAGGCATAGGAAGAACCGCTGCCTGTAACGAGGCTGTTGTTGTCCCAAGTGCTGTTGTCCCAATAAGCGAGGTAGTTGCCGCGTTTGTTCCAGTACTGGCCGCCGCTGCCACTTGTGTTGCGGAAGGCGTTGTAGTCAACGTTGTCATATTTTGCTGCTACGTAGTAGAACGTGGTGGTCACGTCGCTGCTCGTAGAAGTGGCGTCGTACATATTGGCGCGTGCATCGGCCTGGCTACCCGTCATGCCGAGCACTTTGGAGGTTCCGGCGAAGTAGTTGTAGAACTTCACGCCGTCGCCGTCTTTCACCACGCACCAGTAGGCTTCGGGTGTGGTGGGCGCTGTGGTGACGCTGAGGAGCATGTTGCCGTCGGCGTCGGTGTAGGAAGAGTTGATGGAAACGTAGCCACCGCTCTGTACGTTCTTGATGGTGTACCAGTGGGTGTTTTCGGCCCACTTGCCGTCGGTGGGTGCATCGGAGACCGTGTAGGTCTGTGCCGAGAGCTTACTCCCTCCGACTATGGCGAAGAGAGTAAGGAGGAGTAATGAAATTTTTCGCATAAGCTTTTATTAATTAGTGATTGTTGTGGTCTTACGACGTGCCGCGCGGTCTCTACGGCGCGGTTGTTGGGGGAGGGGAGAATTTGTTAGTTTTAAGGTAAGAAAAGCGCTGTGTTCTACGCTTTTGGTTTGCCAAGGGCAAAAGTAAACATTTGTGGCGGGATGGAGATAGGTTTTTAAAGAAAAAATAACTTCTGGGGGCGTATGCGCATGGAGGTCACGTCTCCGGGGTTATCGTGCTGCCATTTCGCGTTCGGCTTTTTTGTAGTGGTGTTTGAAGAGTGTGGCTGCGGTGAAGAGTCCTACGGAGAAGGAGAGGAAGATGCCTTTTGCGCCCCATCCGCAGACGAAGGCGAAGAGGAAGGCCACGGGGAGGTTGATGAGGATGTAGCTGACGAGTGCTACGCGCATGACGGGGCGCACGCGGCCTGTGCCGCGAAGGGCGTTGGAGTAGCACACTTGCATGGCGTCGCCGAGTTGGTAGAGGACGAGGGGGGGGATGACGGTGGCTACTACGGCGAGTACGTCCTGGTCGGAGGTGAAGAGGCGTGCCATGGGCATGCCGAGGATGGCGAAGACGAGGCTTACGATGGCGCAGAGGGCGAGGAGTACGTGGCTTCCGGCTCGCCAGGCGCGGTGGATGGCGTGGACGTCGCGCTGGCCGTAGGCTGTGGCTATGCGTATGCTCATGCTGGAGCCGAAGCTGTAGTAGACGAGGAAGCCGAGGGTGCTCATGGTGACTGCTACTTGGTAGGCGGCGAGCTGTAGGGCGCCGAGCCATCCTGCCATGATGCCGCTGATGGCGAAGGCTGCTGATTCCATGCCCATCTGTAGGGCGACGGGGATGGAGCGTGCGTTGACTATTCGGAGGAGTGTGCGGCGGAGTTTGCCGGCGGTGAGTCCGGTGCGGTAGGGGGCGTAGCGTGGCTTGGCGCAGATGGCTACGAGGACGAACATCATCATGACGGCGCGTGAGAAGGTGGTGCTGATGCCTGCGCCGAGGAGTCCGAGTTCGGGGAAGGGGCCTATGCCGTAGATGAGGAGTGCGTTGCCCAGGATGTTGAGCACATTGCTGAGGAGTATGGCGTACATGCCGACTTTTGTGTCGGTGACGGCGTCGGTGAATTGTCGGAGGGCGTTGAAGAGGGCTACGAAGATGACGCTGACGGTGAGGCAGATGAAGTAGGGGCGTACGAGGGGTAGTATTTCTTTGGGTTGCCCCATGTGGGGGAGGAGGAAGTAGATGACGGTGAGGAGGGCGATGATGAGTGTGGCGAAGAGGGTGTTGGCTGCGATGCCGGTTTTGAGCATGGTGCCTGCTTCGCGGCATTTTTGCCGTCCGTAGAGTGCGCCGATGAGGGGTGTGAGTCCGTAGCTGTAGCCGAGTAGGAGGTAGGTGACGAGGTTGAAGACGGAGTTGACGAAGGAGGCTGCGGCGAGGGATGCGGTGCTGTAGTGTCCGACCATCATGGTGTCGGCAAATCCCATGATGATGACGCCCAGTTGTCCGATGGCAATGGGGAGTCCGAGTTTTATGGTGGCTTTGTATTCGTTGAGCATGGGGAGGGGGCATTAATGGGGCCTCACGGAGGCTTTTGCGTGCTGCGCATTGTGGGCATTAATGGGCAGGATGGGCTTTTATGGGCATTAATGGGCAAGATGGGCTTTAATGGGCAAGGTGGGCACTTTGGGCACTAGTTGACGAAAAACCTCGCTTGCAGCGCGGGGCTTGCAAGCGAGGGTAGGGGGCGGTTGGTGCGGTTGTGCGGTTGTGCGGTTGGGGGAGGGTTATTGGTTGATGGTTTGCACGTTGAACTGCTTTGCTGTGACGCTTTGCTTGCCTGAGCCGAATTTTACGGTGAAGGTGAGGGTGCCTGTTTTGAGGTGGCGCGGTGCGCGGAGTGCGGTCTTGTAGTGTATGCCTTGGCCGGAGGTGATGGTGGCTATGGTGGCTGGGGCTGAGAAGAGTATGCGGCTGTTGGATGAGCTGACCACGGGGGTGACGTTGTAGAGCGTGCGGGCGGAGCGGTTGTAGAGGTCCATTTCGATGATGGCGCTCTCGTCGGGGTCGATGGCGTGGTTGTTGTTGGCGTCGATGAAGCGTACGTTGGTGACTTCTATGGCGTCGAGGTCGGTGTGGGAGGTGGTGGCGCGTCCGCTGTAGGTGGGGGAGTTGTAGGTTCCGTACTCTACGTCGCCGTAGGCTGCGTGGCGGTCGGCGGCTTCGTAGCGACGCTGCTGGTCGGTCTGGTTGCTGCTGTTTGCTGCGGCATTGACGGCTGCGCTGACGGCTCCGCCGAGGACCATGCCGGCTACGGTGCCTTTGTCGGCTCCGCGGGGGCCGCCCATGAGTCCGCCTATGCTTGAGCCGAAGAGGCCGCCGAGGGAACTCCCGGTGGCAATGGCGCTGAACTCGCGGTAGGAACACGAGGTGAGGGTGGCAGCGATGAGGGCTGCGAGGAGGAGGGGCTTGGAAATGCTGGGCATGATGGGCGCTATGTGGGCATTGTGGGCGTTATGGGCAAGATGGGCTTAATGGGCACTTTGGGCATTAATGGGCACTATGGGCTTTAATGGGCGCTATGGGCATAATGGGCAAAGTGGGCACTATGGGCATTAATGGGCAACGTGGGCACTTTGGGCAAAGTGGGCTGTTGGTGCCGCTATTACTTGACTGAGATTACCAAATACTTGCTTACGCTCCAGAAGGACTGGGGGTTGGTGATGCGTAGGGTGTATTGTCCTTGTGCGTCTTTGTCGAGCGAGTAGGAGCCGGCGGGGTGGTTGGTGAGGAGTTTGGCGCTCTTGGAGTAGAGGCGTATGGTTTTGGTGACGCGGAGGTCGATGCGTGTGAAGTAGTCTTTGTTGAAGTCGTTGGTCTTGAGCACGTCGCCGTTTTGGAGTATGCGCTGCTCGCGGAGTTCCTTCTTTGTGCCGAACACGTAGTAGGCGGTGTTGAGCTCGGTGTCTTGTGCGGCTACGGTGCGTGCTTTCTCTTCGTTTTGCTGGGAGAGGGAGCTTACGTTGTCGTTGAGCGAGGCTATTTGTTCGCCTTGTTCGGCAATCTGAATGTCTTTCTTGGCGAGGTCTTCGCGGAGGGCTTGGATTTCTTTGTCTTTCTCTTCGAGCTGACGGTTGAAGTTGGCTATCATCTCTTCGAGTTTGGCTCGTGTGCGCTGGTCGCTCTGTGAGGTGTTGCGGAGTTGCTGCTGGAGGTTGGCTATGAGTTCGCGGTTGAGCTTCATGGTGCGCTGGATGAAGGCCATGTTCTCCTTGATGCTCTCTTTGTTGGCGCGTTCGCCTTGTCGGTTTTCAACGGTGACGCGTCCTTCGGCTTCGTTGATTTGGTCGAATCCGTCTTGGATTTGCGAGAGTGTTTCGATGAGGTCGCTCGACTCGTTTTGCGACTGGGTGAGTGCTTGGCGGAGTGAGTCTATGGTGGCTGCGTTGAGGTCGCGTGCCTGCTCTTTTTCTTTCTTGGTGTCGCATGCGGTGGCGAAGGCGAGCACGGCGGCAAGAATAAGGACTATCTTTTTCATAATTCGTTAGTTTTTGTCTGTTGTGAGTATTTTTCGTGACGGCTGCGCTTGGGCGGGTCGTATCCTTCGACTACGATGACGAATTCGCCGCGTGGCTCTGTTTCTTTGAAGTGTGTGAGTACTTCTTGGAGTGTGCCTCGCACGCTTTCTTCGTGGATTTTGCTTATTTCGCGGCAGGCGGAGCATCGGCGTTCGGGCCCGAAGGTGTCGGCGAACTGCGTGAGTGTTTTGACCACGCGGTAGGGCGACTCGTAGAAGATCATGGTGCGCTCTTCTTCTTTGAGTGCTTCGAGCCGGGAGGCGCGTCCTTTCTTCTGCGGTAGGAATCCTTCGAAGGTGAAGCGTTCGCAGGGGAGTCCGGAGGCTACGAGTGCGGGCACGAAGGCTGTGGGCCCGGGTAGACATTGTACGGTGACGCCGCGTGCCACGCAGGCGCGGACGAGCATGAATCCGGGGTCGGATATGCCGGGTGTGCCGGCATCGGAGATGAGTGCCATCACTTCGCCGGCGGCCATGCGTGAGGCGAAGCTTTCGGCGGTCTGGTGTTCGTTGAACTTGTGGTGTGGCACGAGTTGGTTCTTTATGTCGAGATGTTTGAGGAGCATGCCTGATGTGCGTGTGTCTTCGGCCAGAACGAGGTCGGCTTCGCGCAGTATGCGCAGTGCACGTAGTGTGATGTCCTCAAGGTTTCCTACGGGTGTAGGCACCAAATAGAGTGTTCCCATGGTGCAAATATATATCTATTTTGCTGCCGTTGCAAACAAACTTATTTCTTTTCCTCTTTTTTCAAAACATAATAGATACTTTTGCACACGAGGCTCAAAAGTGCGAAATGGAAATATCTGCACATCGGCGAAGCCTCATTTGCACATTCGCACATTCGCACATTTGCACATTTAAAATATGTCTTCTCCCATCACTTTCGACCGCTTTATTCGTGGTCTTGTAGGTCTTTTGGTCCTTGCGGCCCTTGTGGCGCTCGTCTATTGGCTGAGCGGTGTGTTGCTACCCTTTTTTGTGGCATGGGTGGTGGCCTATCTGCTCTACCCCGTGGTGCGCTTTTTCCAGTACCGTTGCCGTTTGCGCAGCCGCATAGCCGCCATCATCGTCACGCTGTTGCTCACGGGTGGCGTGATAACGGGTTTTGGCTACCTCGTTGTGCCGCCTATGATAGAGGAGTGCGGCCACTTGAAGGACGTGGCGCTAGAGTATGTGCAGAAAGGTTCCAACTCGGGCGCTGTGCCCCATTCCGTGCAACTCTTTTTGCAGAAACACGCCAGCGAATATAACGTGGAGCACCTTTTGCGCCAGAACGACATCATGTCGGCCCTCAAGAGCACTGTGCCTAAGGTGTGGAACGTGCTTTGGAGCACCGCCGGGATGATTGTCAACATTGTGGCGTCGCTCATCGGCCTGCTTTATCTGCTCTTTCTGCTTACGGACTATGAGAAATATGCTGAAGGGTGGATACGCTTCGTGCCTCACAACCGCCGCCGCTTTGCCTCGCAGCTCGTCTCGGATATTGAGCGCGGCATGGCGGGTTACTTCCGCGGCCAGGCCCTTGTGGCGCTGAGCAACTGCTTTATGTTTTCCATAGGCTTTGCGCTCATTGGCTTCCCTATGCCCGTGGCGCTCGGCTGCCTGATTGGCGTGATAAGCTTTGTGCCTTATCTTCAGGTGATAGGCTTCGTTCCCGCCACGCTTCTTGCGCTGCTGAAGGCTGTGGAGACGGGTCAGAACTTTTGGGTGCTCATGGGCCTTGTGCTTTTGGTCTACCTCGTGGTGCAGGTGTTGCAGGACACCATTTTCACGCCGCGCATCATGGGTAAGATAATGGGTCTTCCCCCTGCCATCATCCTTCTCTCGCTCTCCGTGTGGGGCTATGCGCTCGGCATTGTGGGTCTCATCGTGGCGCTTCCCGTCACGACGCTCGTCATCTCTTACTACCGCCGCTACGTGGTGGGCAATGAGGAGATGTAGGTAATGTGCAAATGTGGCCTTGTGGGTGAACTTTCTTTGCTTGATGCGTTTTCATGGTAGCTTCGTCCATAAGGTATGATTTCATGTCTTCTTCATATTGGTTGCGAAGAGGCGTGCCTTTCTTTCCCAACACTTCGTTGAGAATCTCTTCATGACTGTAAAGTTTCATTTCTTTCCAAAGTAGTGTCATGTTCTTGTTTTAACTTGCAAAAGGAAAAGCGCGAGGAGCGGGCTTTCAGCCCGCTCCTCGCGCAAATGTTCCTTTGAAAGTCCAAGTTGTTTTTTTTATCATTCCTCAGAACTGAAATCCAGCCTTGAGACCGACGTAGCCTCCGCCTTCTCCTAAAAAGCCGCCCCCGTCGAGCGCCACGGTGATGGCATAGTCCTTGGCTATGGGCACCGCTATGCCGACGTCCAACGCCGTAAAGCCGCAGCACCATAACGGTTCAAATCCAAGTCGGTATTCCAACCACGGCTCCACCTTCAGTTGCTTCTTTGTGAAATAGGTCTTAAAGTCGGCAAAGATGGGCAGCGCTTCGCCTATGTAGCCAATGCCGCCGCCCACGAAGAAAAATCGGTTGAACTGGTAGCCGTGCGTGGTGTATAAGGCCACGCCACACGTGTTCGCTCCCAGTTCTACGTTGCCCTTATAGCCCTTCGAACGATAAGCGTTTTGGGCAAATGCCGTCGTGCTGCAAAGGGCAAGCAGCGATGCCAGCAGTGTGGTGCGAAGTAAAAAACGTCTTCTCATATTTCGTTGCAGTGTAGTGTTCGTCCGCAAATTTATGTCTTTCCCTAACAAAACCGAAATTCTTTTTGCAAAAGTCAAGCAATGAGGTGCAATCTTGCCGGATTATTCGTACATTTGTCATCATACGGCACGCTTTAATGCAAACTTAGGCTATCGCTCAGCGCGCACCGGCGATGCGCACCATATTAAGCGCCGAAGCCGCCGTCTGTTACAAATCTGAAAATTTGAGATCGCAGCTCAACGTGTTGAGTTGCGGGCAAATTCTGATTTTCAGCCCAAGCGTTGCGGGCCGAAAATCCCAAGTCTACACCCCCCAGCCAATGGCCACAAAGTTTTTCGCCTTCATCTCCTACAACAGCCACGACGCCGCTTGGGGCAAACGCCTCCAGCACAAGCTCGAGCACTAATTTACGGTCATGTGCAGTTCGCCCTCATCAGCGCTACGACTGTAGCCCTCATCGACCTCAAAGGCTGGAAGCGCTCTGCGGGCTTCTTCCTCGTGTTCGGCACCAACGCCCTCTTCACCTACATCCTCTCCGAACTCCTGTTGATCCTCAACTACATGTTCCCCTTCGCCCTCGGCGACGAGACTTACTACATGAGCACGTGGCTCGACCACTACCTCTTCAGTCCCCTCACCACCACGCCCCTCCGCGCCACCCTTTGGGGAGTGACCATGGTGCTCGTCTGCTTCCTCGCCACCTGGCCCTTGTACCGGCGCAAAATCTTCATCAAGCTCTGAGGGCCTCACAGAGGCTTCTGCGCGCTGCGCCCTTAAGTAATGTGTAAAAAATAAGTTCCGCTTGTTTGATAATAAATCATGCTAGCGAGAAACGGGCTATAGGCTTGCTGGGCTTTCAGCCCGCTCCTCGCGCTTTACGAGCTTATACGTTAAAAACAGGTATACGAAACTGTGCACCCGAGTTACCAAATACAATTGCGCGGTAGTCGTGACCACATCACGACTACCGCGCATTTCTTTCCTCCTCCCCAACAATTTCGACAGCCAGATTTTTCCGGATTATCTTACCATCTGCTTCTTCCCATTCACAATAAACACGCCGTGGCCAGCCTTTGCCACCCTGCGGCCTTGCAGGTCGTAGATAGCATTGACCGTTCCGTTCTGACGGGAAACAGTTTGCTCTTCAATGCCGCTGGGCTTCTCGTCGGGTTTGTAATTGACGCTCTGCACACTGACAACGAAGTCCGTCAAAACAACAGGCTCGTTGTTACCGCTTAGCGTAAACGAAGCCGTTTGCGCATTCAGGTTCTCCACGCTCAGCGTTTGCGCCGTGCTTGAAGTCTGATGCTTGTCTGCGCCCACGGCAATGGTCTTCGCCGTGTTCGTTCCCGTAGTCGAAGAGTTAGCATATTTAAAGGTGTAGGCCGTCACAACGTAGCCCGAACCAGCATCAATCGTGTACGTACTCGACTTGGCCGTACCGGAATAAAGCACAAGGTTGTTGCCCTCTTTCGCCATGTTGTTCGCCGGACTTGAGAACGTGAGCTGCGGTTCGGTATGCGTGCTCGTCCACAGTTTGTTGAAAGTTGCCGAAGCATTGGCGTAACTTCCTGTCGCCATAGAGATGGTCAGGTCGCCTTTGAAGTTCGGCGTCTCTGCCACATCAGGAGCGTCCACAATGGCAAACTGGCATCCCGTGTCCGAACGGTCCGTTCCGTCTTTGCCGCTGCTCCAATTGTAGAGGGCCGTGGAGTTCGTCTGGTTGAGCTGAACCGTTCCGCTCGAAATGATAAACGTGCCCGTAGCGTTGGCATAGCTCAACGTCCAACCCTTGGCGGGTTCTGCGGCCGCAGTAGAAATGGCCGTGTTGTACGCGGCCGTAGGACTAACGTACGAATTGTCGGCACGGTTCACAATGTTGTAAGTCTCGTCGCTGCGTTTCACGAACTTCCACATCGTAGCGGCCTGCTTCGTGTTAGCACCTCCCTGCAGCTGCTTACCAGCCCCTTGCGAAGTCATGTACTTGCTGCCACGGTTGGGCGTGTAGAGTTGGTACCAGTGCTCCGCCTCGTCGGTCGAAGCCTGCGGCATGTTGATTTGAGGCAACACGTCGTCGACAGCCTTTTGGTAAGTAGCAGCCTTGGCAGCGAGTTCCGCATCGGTCGCTCCGCTCTTTGCCAGCAACTCATAGCCTTCGTCAATAGTGGCCAGCAAACTCGCCACCTTCTCCTTGGCATATTGTCCCACGCCAGAGCCAATGGGCATACTTTCAGCGCTTTGAATGGCCGAAGCGAGCGCCGTGCGAGCTTCGAAGGTGGCAATGCGAGCCGCAGCGTCGGCATCCGTAGTGGCCACAGTGCCGTTGCCAATGGCATCAGCAAAAGCCTGCGAAAGTTTGGCGTAGCCCTTGCCCGTCATGTAGTTGTTGGCAAAGTAGTCGCTCTTGATAGCGCCGTTCTCTACCATTGTTGTGTAGGAAGTCTCCACAAAGTCTACGTTCGTCATTGAGGCAGCCAACTGCTTCAGTCCGGCATTGTATTTCGTCGTGTACGACGTGTTGATGGCGGCCGAGTTTGAAGGATAAACGGCAAAGAGCTTGATGGCCGTGTTGGGCGCCAACGCACGGATGGACGTAACCACCTGTTTGTACGACGTCATAAAAGCCGCCGAGTCGGTTTTGCTCGCAGCTTCCTTGTAGCCTAAAGTGACGCACACCATCTTAGGCTCTTGATTGTCCGAACGGCCTTTGAAAATGTTGTTCAACATTGACTTCATCGTGCCCAAGTCAATGCCCTGATAGCCCCAACTGCCGCCACGTTGCTTCACGTGCGCCGAATGGAGCAATTCGTGCCAGTCGTTTCCGTCGTCGCCCAGCACCAGAATGTCGTCCGCCGTAATGGGATAGCCCGCAAAATAAGTGTTGCGCATACCGGCAATGCCGCCCAAACCGCCGTTCTGGTCCGTAGCATTGTCGGGGTAGACACATTTGGCGTCAGCCCCAATGTACTGGGCTATCTTCTTGCACCAAATGCGGTAGCCCGTCATCGTGAGGTGCGTACCGTCGTACGAAATTTTCTGAGAAGCAATGCCCTTCAGGTCGTCGTAGAGGTCAATGTACGTCACGCCGTCAAACTCGCTGCAGACTTTCTTCAAACTGTCGTTCGTCACCGGCACATCATTCGCGTTTTTGATGCCCGTACCTACGCAAGGCAAAATGCTCTGCACGTACACTTCCGTCGTGGGACTTTCCTTACGCAGCCGATTCACGGCCCGGCGCACATTCTTGGCCACAAAAGCCGGACTGTTCATGCCGCTGGTGCCCAAGTCGTTCGTGCCCATCATCAGGAACACCTTGGCTGGATGTCCGGCCAAAATGCTCTCAAAATTTTCGAGCATAATGGGCGTTTCGGCCCCGTTCACACCGCGGTTCACAATGTGGGCATTGCCAAAGGCTTCCCACCATTCGTGCATATTGGTGATACTGTTGCCGAAAAACACAATGCTCTCGGAATTAATTTCGTGGGTTTTGAATCCGTCGTAACGATGTTTGCGAAACGGAAGGTCAGCAAACGTAGCGGTCGACACGAGGAACGACGCGAAGGCAAGGAGTAAAGTTCTACGCATGGCTTTGGGATTGAACGTTTAAGGTAATAAGGTGTGGCTCGCAAGCCGGAGCCAACTGAATCATCTGCAAAAATAAGCGTTCGTTTGCAATAGTAACGCAATTTGCAACCTAAAATGCAGCGCGTGTAACGCAAAGTGTAACGCAATTTCCCCTTCTCGTGCAGATTTTAGAGATTTTCCTTACTCCCTCATCCCCACAGCGCTTAACTGCCGCCTGCGCCCCTAATCGCTTGACTAAAAAGCAATTGAGGAGAGCATTACTTGCGTAATGCTCTCCTCAAATATTATTGGGTTGTGATCACGGCGGACATCGCCCTGTTCTCCCGGCTCATCTTCTTGCAGTTTCCGCGTTCCACGTTCACGCAAGAGGAGAAACGCAACTCAAGTTTCGGATTTAGGTTTTGCGTTGAAATCTGAGCGGAAATCGTGCTGTAGGCACGACACGTAAATAGCCCACGGTGTCAACCGTGGGTAACGTAGAGCGCGGAAATGCTGGGCTGTAGGCTCAGCACCACCAATGGCGAATTATCGACATTTC
>CAVALA010000034.1:0-30990 GCA_963589615.1 Prevotellamassilia timonensis | reverse complement strand
GACATGATGCAGTGGCTGGCAATTGCGCGGACACTATTGGCTCCGTTGCTCATGATGAGGTCGGCAGCCTTCGTAATGGTACCGGCAGTGTCGACAATGTCGTCAACGAGCACTACGTCCATGCCTTTCACGTCGCCGATAATCTGCATGTCGGCCACTTCGTTGGCTTTCTTGCGGCTCTTGTTGCAGAGGACCATGGGGCAGTCAAGATACTTTGCGTAGGAAGCGGCGCGCTTTGAACCACCCACGTCGGGAGTGGCAATGCAAAGGTTAGGCAGATTGAGTCCCTTGATGTAGGGCAACATTATAGTGGAGGCATAAAGGTGGTCGACGGGAACGTCGAAGAAGCCCTGTTCCTGGTCGGCATGCAAATCCATAGTCATCAAGCGGTCAATGCCTGCTACGCTGAGCAAGTCGGCCACGAGCTTGGCGCCGATGCTGACGCGGGGTTTGCTCTTGCGGTCCTGACGCGCCCAACCGAAATAGGGCACTACGGCGCAGATGTGGCGTGCAGAAGCACGCTTGGCAGCGTCGATCATAAGAAGCAGCTCCATGAGGTTGTCTGAGTTGGGGAAGGTGCTCTGCACGAGGAAAACGTCGCGTCCGCGGATGCTCTCTTCGTAGCATACCTCAAATTCGCCGTCGGCAAACTTCGTTGTGGTAAGATTGCCAAGCGGACACTTGAGTTCTTCACAAATCTTTTCAGCCAAATATCGGGAAGCTGTTCCCGAGAAGACCATGAATGAATTGTTGTCCATTGTGTTGTGTTGAATTTTGTATGGATAGTTATTAAGTAGTTGCTTATTGCAATGTCGTTGTCAAATGGCTTATTCTGCAGCGCGCCGCAATTGGCGGAAATGGTTTATCAGTCCTTTGAAATCCTCTGTGGAATGAATGTTGAAATGGTTCCAAATGTCGCCGAGTACAACAGCGCCGCCGAAGCCTAAGTCTTTGGCTTCTTTGATGTGGTCGAGGTCAATGCCCCCCAAGGCCATCACCTTCTTGTCAATAATCTTTTTACGCTGAAGGTCGCGTAAGAGGGTGGGGGTGAAGGGAGTAGAGTATCCTTCCTTTGAGATGCTGTTGAATATGGGGGAGAGGAAAACGTAGTTGCAAGCCTTTTTGTGTGCTGCCACTTCTTCTGCTGTATGGCACGAACAAGATACGTGGCCTTTGTATTTGGCTGGCAAGTCAGGATTGCGGTGGTTTAAGTGAATGCCTTTGAGGTTGTATTCGTTTTTCAGGTAGAAATGGTCGTGAACCACAATGCGTTTGCGGTGGTCCTCGTTGAGCAGAGAAAGCAAACGCTCAGAATAGACAGGCTCCGTGCCTGGCTTTCGCAAGTGCAAAATTTCCAATCCTTCATCAAACAGCGCCGTCAGTATCTGATGCTCCTCAACGAAGAAATACGGAGTAGTCATTAGAATTAGTTTCATGATTGTCTTGCTTTATATTCGGCAAATTTACGACATTTGCTTTACTTACGTTCTCTACATTTCATTTTTGTTAAGCCTTGCACTGAAAAACCTTTCCTTTTGGCCCTTTTGTCATCCCTACTTATGGATATTGTGGTGCGTTCCTTGGTTCGCGTGAGCGGAATGTGCGCTGAAGGCAATCTAAAAAAATAAGCCTATAAATAGATGCACATAGGGATTTTATAGTACTTTTGCTTACCAAGCGTCTGCATTGACTCCGCATGAGTCTCTTTTTTCATAGCATGGGCGCACTTCAAACTCTCAGAAAATGCCTAAGATATCCGAACGGGCTGTAATCATGCCCGAGTCTCCAATACGCAAACTTGCTCCTTTAGCAACAGCCGCTGCCGATCGTGGCATACATGTGTTCCATCTCAACATTGGTCAGCCCGACCTTCCCACGCCGGAGGCCGGACTTGATGTGCTTCGTCACATAGACCGCAAAGTGCTGGAATACAGTCCAAGCCAAGGATTCCGCCAATATCGTGAGAAGCTCACCCATTATTATGAAAAATACCGCATTCATCTCAATGCGGACGATATAATCATCACGTCGGGCGGATCGGAAGCTGTGCTCTTTGCATTCCTTTCATGCTTGAACCCCGGCGACGAAATAATTGTTCCCGAACCCGCGTATGCTAACTACATGGCATTTGCCATTTCTGCTGGTGCGCGAATACGTACCATTGCCACTACGATAGAAGAGGGCTTTTCTCTTCCAAAGGTTGAAAAGTTCGAAGAGCTCATTAACGAGCATACGCGTGCCATACTTATCTGTAATCCCAATAACCCCACTGGTTATCTTTACACGCGGCGCGAGATGAACCAAATCCGCGATCTCGTGAAGAAATATGACCTCTATCTCTTTTCCGACGAAGTATACCGCGAGTTTATCTATACAGGTTCGCCTTATATATCAGCCTGCCACCTCGACGGCATAGAGCAGAACGTTGTGCTCATTGACTCTGTGTCGAAGCGTTATAGCGAGTGTGGTATACGTATTGGCGCACTAATCACTAAAAACGCAGAGGTGCGCAAAGCCGTCATGAAGTTTTGTCAAGCTCGACTCAGTCCTCCCCTCATCGGCCAATTGGTGGCTGAGGCTTCGCTTGATGCGCCTGAGGACTACAGTCGCGATGTGTATGACGAATATGTTGAACGACGCAAATGTCTCATAGACGGGCTTAACCGCATTCCCGGCGTGTATTCTCCCATACCGATGGGAGCCTTCTACACCGTGGCAAAGCTTCCGGTGGACGATTCCGAGAAATTCTGCGCCTGGTGCTTGACCGACTTCGAGTATGAAGGTCAAACCGTCATGATGGCGCCCGCTGCAGGCTTCTACACAACTCCTGGAGCCGGACGCAATCAGGTGCGCATTGCCTACGTTCTGAAAAAGGAAGATTTGCAACGAGCCCTCTTCGTACTCCAAAAAGCGCTCGAAGCTTATCCCGGACATGAATGAGAAATCTCTGCCCGCTACACAATAAAAACAACAATAATACGATATTAGATAAAGGGTGATTCTATAAAGTAGTGCTGATTACTGACGAACTAATTTATAGAACCACCCTTCAAACATCAACAAAGAACTGTGCTCTCACTCTTTTTAGCCAAACGATTCATGCATCCGCGCCTTTCCAAGGAAGAGGCAAAGGCTCATAGCGGAGCGTCCGTGCCTGCCATACGGATTGCCATTGCCGGCATTGCCGTAGGACTGGCCGTAATGATTGTCACACTCTGCGTGGTGAAAGGTTTTCAACGCGAGGTGAGCAATAAGATTATCGGTTTTGCTTCCCATATAGAACTCCTGGACCAGCGCGCTTTCGCTTCTCCCGAATCATACCCTATTGTTACGGATCAAGCTGTGGTCAACACCGTGAAGCGTACTGAGGGTGTAACCCATGTGCAGCGTTTTTCGGAGAAAATGGGCATCATCAAAACCGATGAGGACTTTATGGGGGTATGCTTAAAGGGCATTGCCGAAAGCGACTACGACTTGACATTTCTCAAGCAGTGTGTGGTGGAAGGAAAACTACCGCAATGGACTGATACGTCTTCGTCCAACCAAATTGCCATATCGCGTCTGCAAGCAGAAAAACTGCATTTGCAACTTGGCGACAAGGTCAACAGCTACTTCTTTTCCAACAGCATCAAACAACGCGTGTTCAAGGTGGCTGCTATCTACGATACGCAAATGCACCAATTCGACAAGACTTTTATCCTCACGGACCTTTATACGGTGAACCGCTTGAACAACTGGGCTACGAACCAAAGTAGCGGATTGGAAATCCGTGTGAAGGACATGGAAAGCATTACTCCTACACACATTCTGCTGAAGCGCGCCTTTACGAACAAGACGGATTGCTATGGGGGAGAATACAGTTTGCTGAACATCTATGAGAATCCGCGTACGGGAAGTGTGCTATCCTGGCTCAAGCTATTGGATTTCAACATCCTCGTCATTCTTGTCATCATGCTTTGCGTGGCAGGAATCGGCATGATAAGCGGCTTGCTCATCCTCATTTTGGAACGTACCACGACCATCGGACTGCTTAAGGCTCTCGGTGCAACGAATCGTCGCATTCGCCGCACGTTCCTTTGGTATGCCTTCTTCATTGTGGGCAAAGGACTCATATGGGGCAATGTAATAGGTTTCGCCGTGATTGGTTTACAGGCAAAGTTTCATGTGTTCCATCTTGATCCGGCTTCCTATTATGTAGACACCGTTCCCGTAGAGGTGAACGCACTGTGGCTTGTAGGCATCAATCTCCTAACGCTTGCCCTCACCATGCTTGCCCTCATCGTTCCCAGTTTCCTCGTATCAAAAGTACAACCCGCCAAGGCTATTCAGTTCGACTGATTTCGCCCGGTATCTATCTCATTCTTGCATTCGTTCATGACCATGACCGACTCCCGTTTCTTCAAATTACATATTCTCGTTGTCCTTGCCCTTTCATTACTCCCTGCTTCTGGCATGGCGCAACGCCTTTGTCGCATATTCGGAACCATTCGCGACGATCAGGGCAACCCCGTAGAGATGGCATCCGTACGCGTCAATGGTCAGAGTGCGTTTTGCTTGAGCAATCTCAAGGGGCAATACAGCCTTTGGTGTATGAGTACCGACTCCGTGCGCGTAGTCTATTCCATGATAGGTTACGAAACACGCAAACGCCTTTTGCGTTCGCCGTCCGATTCTATACGCCTTGACGTGGTGCTGCCCGTTTACGAAAAAGGAACCCTTGGTGAAGCTGTTGTCACTGGCCACGGCGTGCAGACGGGAAGCATGCAGCGCATCACAAAACCCGACACAAAACTTACGCCATCTACAACGGGTAATGCCGTTGAGGAAATCATTGCTACTCAGGCGGGTGTGTCGACCCATAGTGAATTATCTTCGCAATACAATGTGCGAGGTGGTTCGTTCGATGAGAACTGCGTGTACCTGAACGGTGTGGAACTCTATCGTCCCATGCTTGTACGTTCTGGTCAGCAGGAAGGCCTTTCCGTTATCAATCCCGACATGGTGGAAAACATAGCTTTTTCGAGCGGTGGATTTGAAGCACGTTACGGTGACAAAATGTCGTCGGTGCTCGACATAACCTACAAGCGTCCCGAAGCCTTTGAGGCTACTGTACAAGGTTCTCTCTTAGGTGGAGGTGCTTACGTGGGGTGGGGCAACAAAAAGGTTAGTCTCATGACGTCGGTACGATACAAGACTACGCGCCATCTCTTGGGAACAATGGATACGGGGGGTGAATATCAACCTCACTTTCTTGACTATCAGGCGTTCTTCTCGTGGCATCCGTCGCAGCGCTGGAGTTTTGATGTGTTGGCCAACATTTCCGATAACCACTACAAATTCCGTCCGGCAGACCGCGAAACGAAATTCGGTACGATGGACGACCCGCGTACTTTCAAAGTGTATTTTGACGGACAGGAAAAGGACTATTTCCGCACACTCTTCGGTTCTGCCACTCTGACACGCCACTTCACGCCTAATACTTATTTGGCTCTTCAATTCTCCACATTCTCTACCAAGGAGCATGAAACTTACGACATTCAGGGTGAGTATTGGCTCAATGAGGCCACTTCGCAGGAAGAACTTGGTGTGGGAACCTACATGGAGCACGCCCGCAATCGCTTGAAAGCTAATGTCTATAATGTAGGACTATCGTTCCGCAGCAAAATCACTGCACATACACTTCAGGCTGGCTTCAACTTCCAGCGCGAAAAGATTGACGAAAATTCTCGTGAATGGGAGATGCGCGATTCTATGGGATATTCCCTGCCTTACAATCCGAATTTACTACAGCTCATCTACAGTCAGCGCTCAATAGCTGAACTTGCCACCACGCGCTTGAGCTTTTACGCACAAGACCAGTGGCGCATCAAGACGGGAGCGGGGCTGTTCAATGTGACGTATGGTCTTCGTCTAAGCCACTGGAGTTGGAATGGAGAGACCATCGTTTCGCCGCGTGCTTCCGTAGGTTTGCTCCCTTCGTTCTCTGACCATTGGACGTTTCGGTTTGCCACGGGTTTCTACTACCAAGCACCTTTCTATAAGGAACTGAAGGACACCACCCTCGTGAACGGACTTTCTACAGTGACGCTGAACAAGAACATAAAGTCGCAGCGCTCCATCCATTTCGTACTTGGAGCAGATTATTCGTTCCGCATGGCCGACCGTCCATTCCGTTTTACGGCTGAGGCTTATTACAAAGCTCTTTCGCGATTGATACCCTATACGGTGGACAATGTGCGCGTAGTCTATTATGGTAAGAATGCGGCTTCGGGCTACGCAGCAGGACTAGATTTCAAACTGTTTGGCGAATTCGTTCCGGGAACGGACTCTTGGCTTACGTTCTCGCTCATGAGTACGAAAGAAAAGATTGACGGAGTTTGGATTCCGCGTCCCACGGACCAACTCTACAATGTGTCGCTCTACTTTACCGATTATTTCCCCGGTACTACGCGTTGGATGTTTACGCTTAAGGCTGCTTTTGCCGACGGACTTCCGTTCCGCGCTCCCCGCAGTTCATTGACGGGCCAAACTTATCGCGCTCCGGCTTACAAACGTGTGGACGTAGGTATGAGTTATCGTCTAATCAAAAATGCCGACCGTCACATTACGCACGGCTTCGGCCGCTTCTTTAAAAATGCGTGGCTCGGTGTGGATTGCTTCAACCTTTTAGGTATTAGCAATGTCAATTCTTATTATTGGATTACCGACATCACAAACACACAATATGCTGTGCCAAACTATCTTACAGGTCGTCAACTCAATGCACGTATAAGTCTTGAGTTCTAGGCGAGCCAGCGTGTAATGGAAGACGATGCCCTCAGTTATTTCCCCAAACGCCAGTTTCCCACCCCTTAGATAAGGAGTGGGAAATTTGCATGTTAAAAACAAATACACCAAACTGCACGCCTTAATTATTTGATGTAGTCTATGCAAAGTTCTGCAAGTCTGTTAATCAGTTTATTGGAACAAATTGAAAGCTGGCGCGTGTGCAAAAGCAATCTTCCGTTGTTGCGATGAACGTTAATCCATTCCCCTCTTCCTATGGATTCCGTGGGGCCATCCCATACTTGATTAAAGAGTGTCTGCAAATCAATGCTATACATATCTATATAGTGTCCGCATGCTGCTATAACTACTGGAAACTCTTTGAAATATTGATGTGAGAGAATATTCGTACAACGGTTCTGAACGGAACGTTTCGCTTCAGGGCAATTGATGCTGTAGTTCATAGGGATGTCGTTGAACTCAGTGATGAAGCAATATTGATGAAATGTAGTTATTTCACCGGCAGCTTGCGGATAAAGTATATTTATCAACTTCTGATAGTTGCGCCATGTTGAATTTCCTTTGGGTAAGTCAGATAATTTATCACCATTATATGGAAATAAGGGATTGAAAATTTGGGTACTACCCCATGTCGGAATGTCTAGAGTTGCGTTCTCATCATTGATGTTTGCCAACCAATGAGTATGGTTGGGTTTGTTGGATTTTTCATATATGAATTTATCTTTAGGATTGTCTAAATCCAATGCACACTCCTTTCCAATGATAAGAATCTTGGAATTGGGGTTGCCAAAACCGATAAAGTCACCCGATTTTGAATTGCTTGAAATAAGATTCCTAAACTCTGCGTTATAGTTCATTTGTATACTTTTTGCAATTATACTTAATCTCTCTAATATAGACAAGAATTACATCCAAAACTTTTAGGAGAAGAATCAATTCCGAAATGCAACTACGCAAACAGCACGCAAAAGTCCATGGGAGGAACTTTTGCGTGCTGCGCTTATAGGTATAAAAGTCTACAACTTTATGCTTCTGCGGAGGAGAGGAACTTGTCGATGTCTGCTGCGGCTTTGCGTCCAGAAGCGATGCAACGTACTACGAGGCTTGCTCCTGTGGCGGCATCGCCGGCGAGGAATACGTTCTTGGCGAACTTCGGGTGCTCCGGACGGAGAAAACCCATGGCGAGAAGCACGAGGTCGGCTTTGATGACTTCCTTCTTTCCAGTGGGGCACATAATGGGGCGACCACCTTCGGGATTGGGCTTCCATTCCACTTCTTCGACTTCAACGCCTGTGACATGTCCGGCCTTGTTGACAATGAATTTGTTGGACGTCAAGCACCAGCGGCGTTCACATCCTTCCTCGTGGCTGGAACTCGTTTTGAGCACGATGGGCCACTGCGGCCAAGGCGTGTTGGGGTTGTGGCCTACGGGAGGTTTGGGCATAATCTCAATTTGCGTCACGCTTTCGGCTCCTTGGCGGTTGCTTGTGCCTATGCAGTCGCTACCCGTATCGCCACCACCGATGACGAGCACTTTCTTGCCTTTCGCCGTAATGCGTTCTTTGTCGTCAAATGTTTGGCCGGCAAGTACACGGTTTTGCTGACTGAGGAGTTCAAGGGCAAAGTGGACGCCTTTGGCTTCGCGTCCGGGAATGTTGAGGTCGCGTGCAGTGGGTGTTCCAGTGCAGATGCAGTAGGCATCGAAGCCTTCGGGAAGGGCTTGTGGGTCTATTTCGGTGTTCACCTTGAACTTTACGCCTTCGGCTTCCATCACCTTAACGCGGCGGTCAATGACCGACTTCTGGAGTTTGAAGTTGGGAATGCCAAAACGGAGCAGACCACCGACGTATTCGTTCTTTTCAAATACGGTTACTTCATAGCCGCGGTGGTTGAGTTGGTTTGCTGCGGCGAGGCCGGCTGGGCCGGAGCCTATTACGGCCACCTTTTTCCCGTTGCGGGTGAATGTCTGCGGCTGGACATAGCCTTCTTGGTAGGCCATTTCTATGACAGAGCACTCATCTTCCCGTATTGTTACGGGTTGGTCGAGTGTGAGTTTGAGGGTACAACTCTTTTCGCAGAGGGCGGGGCAGATGCGTCCGGTGAATTCAGGAAAGTCGTTGGTGGCTACTAGGATTTCGTAGGCTTCGCGCCATTTTCCTCTGTATATTGCGTCTTGGAATTCGGGTTGTCTGTTGCCGAGCGGGCAAGCCCAGTGGCAGAAGGGTACGCCGCAGTCCATGCAGCGCGATGCCTGCTTGCGGCGGTCGCTGACGTTGAGCGTCTGTTCCACTTCGCCGAAGTCGGCTATGCGTTCGTGAACCGGACGATAGCCGGCTTCTTGACGCGGTATGGTAAGAAATGCTTTGGGATCTCCCATGATTCTTCTTTTGTGTGGTGTTAAGTCCTTTTTGTGAGTGAGCTTTCTCGTGGCAGAGCTTTAGTAGTCGCGCTGCACTTCGGCAATTTTCTGCTGGAGTTTGCGCATTTGTTCTTCGGCGAGTACGCGCTTGTATTCAATAGGTGTTACCTGAATGAATTCTTCAAGGTAGCGGCCCCAGTTGTCAAGCATGGTTCGTGCGAGTTGTGAACCTGTGTAGAGGTAGTGCTGGCGGATGAGTTCGTGCAGTTCTTTACGAGAAGCAGAGTCCTCAAGGAGCGTGAGTTCCACCATCTCCATGTTGCAGAAATAGTCGAAATTGTGGTCCTTGTCCCATACGTAGGCAACGCCGCCGCTCATACCTGCGGCAAAGTTGCGTCCTGTGGTTCCGAGTACGACAACTCGTCCGCCGGTCATGTATTCGCAGCAGTGGTCGCCCACGCCTTCTACTACGGCGATGGCGCCGGAGTTGCGCACGGCGAAGCGTTCGCCAACGGTACCGTTGATGTAAACCTCGCCGCTTGTGGCGCCGTAGAGCAACGTGTTGCCTGCAATGGTGTTGTCCTCTGCGTTGAAGTTGGAGCGTACGGGAGGCATCACGGCTATGCGTCCGCCACTAAGTGCTTTGCCCAAGTAGTCGTTGGCTTCGCCTTCGAGTTTGAAGTTGATGCCGTGGGCGAGGAATGCACCGAAACTTTGTCCGGCAGAACCTTTGAACTTCACGTTGATGGTTTCTTCGGGGAGTCCGGCTTGTCCGTATTTGGAGGCTACAGCTCCTGAGAGCATTGCGCCGACGGAACGGTCGGTGTTTGCAATGGCATATTCAAGCGATACTTCTTTCTGATGATCCAAGGCATCCTTTGCACCTTCAATCATCATGACATCCATGACGTGCTGAATGTCGTGCTGCTGGAGACTTACATTGTGGATGGCGGCATCGTTGTCAACGCGATGGAGCAAGCGGCTGAAGTCGAGTTCTGCAGCTTTGCTTCCTTCGGATGCTTTCTTCAGTTCGATGAGTTCGGTGTGGCCTACGATGTCGGAGAGATGGCGGTAGCCCATTTCTGCGAGGTATTCACGTACTTCCTCCGCGAGGAAGCGGAAGTAGTTGACCACATATTCGTAGTGGCCACGGAAATGTTCGCGCAACTCGGGGTTTTGCGTGGCTACGCCCACGGGACAGGTGTTGGTGTGGCACTTGCGCATCATGACGCATCCGAGCACGATGAGCACGGTGGTTCCGAAGGCGAACTCTTCAGCACCGAGGAGCGCGAGGGAAATGATGTCGCGTCCGGTTTTGAGTTGTCCGTCGGTCTGTAGACGTACCTGTCCGCGAAGTCCGTTGAGAACGAGCGTCTGCTGAGTTTCGGAGAGTCCGATTTCGGGCGAGATGCCTGCGTAGCGCATGGAGGAGGCGGGTGAGGCACCCGTACCGCCTTCTGCACCTGAAATGACAATGAGGTCGGCCTTTGCTTTCGCTACACCTGCGGCAATCGTTCCCACGCCGCTTTCTGCTACGAGTTTCACGCTGACTGCTGCACGCGGGTTGACGTTCTTGAGGTCAAAGATGAGCTGTGCGAGATCCTCAATAGAGTAGATGTCGTGGTGGGGCGGGGGAGAGATGAGGGATATGCCGGGTATGGAGTGGCGTGTTTTGGCGATAATCTCGTTGACCTTATAGCCGGGGAGCTGACCGCCTTCGCCAGGTTTTGCACCTTGCGATACCTTAATCTGAATCTCTTCAGCGTTGACAAGGTATTCTGTGGTGACGCCGAAGCGACCGGATGCTATTTGCTTGGTCTTGCTGGAGAGGGAGATGCCATCGAATGTTTCGTGGAAACGGTCGCTATCTTCTCCGCCTTCGCCGGTGTTGGAGCGTGCTCCAAGTTTGTTCATGGCGAGTGCGAGAGCTTCGTGCGCTTCTTTGCTGATGGCGCCGAACGACATGGCTCCAGTGACGAAGTGCTTCACGATGTCTTCCACCGGTTCTACTTCGTCGAGGGGTATGGGGTTCTTCTTGAACGAGAAGAAGTCGCGGATGAAGATGGGGCTTTCTTTCTCGTCAACGAGGTGGGTGAATTCCTTGAATTTCTTGTAACTGCCAAGTCGGGTGGCGAGCTGGAGTGTGGAGATTGTTTCCGGGTTCCAAGCATGCTTTTCTCCGTCCTTTCGGTATGAGAAGAGTCCTTCGTAAGGCAGCAACTTATGCTGATCCAGTTCGTATTCCGTGGGGTGGAATCCGCGTCGGTGGAATTCGGCGTAGTCGCGTGCGATTTCTTCAAGTCCAATGCCACCGATGGTGCTTTGGCTAGTGCCGAAATAGTTCTGGAGTATTTCGTCGCCGAGTCCGATGCTTTCGAATATTTTGGCACCGCGGTAGGAACGTATGGTGCTGATGCCCATTTTGGACATAACTTTGTAGAGTCCCTTGCGGATGGCCTTGATGTAGTTCTTCTCGGCAGTCTCGTAGTTCATCTGTATTTCTCCGTGTTTTACGAGGTCGTCAAGAATGGCGAAAGCCATGTAGGGATTGATGGCGCTGGCTCCGTAACCGAGAAGGAGAGCTGCGTGCATTACTTCTCTAATTTCGCCGCTTTCAACGATGAGCGCTGTTTCCACACGCTTTTGTACGGCGATGAGGTGGTGGTGTACGGCGCTGACAGCAAGCAACGAGGGGATGGGGGCATGTTCGTCATCTACACCACGGTCTGAGAGAATGATGTAGTTCACACCATCGATGACGCTTTGTTCAGCTTGCTTGCAAAGGTTTGTGAGGGCTTCCTGCATACCAGCGCGTCCCTTCTTCACTTCGAAAAGCATGGGGAGCTTTATGGTGTTGAATCCCTTGTAACGGATGTTGCAGAGAATGTCGAGCTGGCGGTTGTTGAGCACGGGGTGGGGCAGGCGCACCATCTTGCAGTGTGTTTCGCTCGGGGTGAGAATGTTCATGCCGACGGCGCCGATGTATTCGGTGAGCGACATGACGAGTTCTTCACGTATGGGGTCGATGGCGGGGTTGGTAACCTGTGCGAACTGCTGGCGGAAATAGTTGAAAAGAATTTGGGGCTTTCCGGAAAGTACGGCGAGCGGGGTGTCGTTACCCATGGAGGCGATGGGTTCGCTTCCGTTGTTGCACATGGGAGTGACTGTGCGCTCTATGTCTTCGCGTGTGTATCCGAACACGAGAAGTTTCTTTTGGAAGTCTTCTACACTGTTCTCCACCTTGCGCCCGCTCTTGAGTGTATCGAGTTCAATGCGGTTTGTGGAAAGCCACTGGCGGTAGGGGTGTGCTTGGGCGAGTTGCTCTTTAAGTTCTCCGTCGTAGAAAATTTTTCCTTCCTGAGTGTCGACGAGTAGAATCTTTCCGGGTTGGAGGCGTCCTTTCTCTTTGATGTCTGAGGCTTCAAACTTGATGACACCGGCTTCGGAGGCTACTACCATCATGTCGTTCTTGGTGATGAGGTAGCGTGCGGGGCGCAGTCCGTTGCGGTCGAGCATACCGCCAGCGTAGCGACCGTCGCTGAAGAGAAGAGCTGCGGGACCGTCCCAAGGTTCCATGAGTATGGAGTGGTATTCGTAGAAAGCCTTGAGATCTTCGCTGATGGGGTTTTTGTCGTTGAAACTTTCGGGCACGAGCATAGCCATGGCATGAGGCAGCGACATGCCGCTCATTACCATGAATTCCAATACGTTGTCGAGCGATGCGGAGTCGCTCATGTTGGGCTGTATGATGGGGCGTATTTCGCGGATGTCGCCGAGCTTCTCGTTGGAGAGTACGGTTTCGCGGGCTTCCATCCATGCACGATTGCCTCGAATGGTGTTGATTTCACCGTTGTGGGCGAGCAGACGGAATGGTTGTGCGAGTCCCCATGTGGGGAACGTGTTGGTGGAGAAGCGGGAGTGTACCACTGCCAATCCACTGGTGAAATAAGGTTGGGTGAGGTCGGGGAAGTATTCGCGCACCTGTGTGGAGGTGAGCATACCCTTGTAGACGATGTTCTTGGAGGAAAGGGAGCAGATATAGAAATCCTTGTCGTGAACGAGGTTTTCTACTTTCTTCCTTATTATATAGAGTTTGCGCTCCAGTTCTTCGGGATTGCCGCCAGTGATGAACACTTGCTTGATGTCGGGCTCTGCAGCTTGTGCGTCTTTTCCGAGGATAGCGGAATTGACGGGTACGCTACGCACGTGCATGAGTTGCAGTCCTTCGCGCTCCACTTCTTCGAGCATGATGCGCAGAATTTCCTGCTGCTTTTTCTCGTTTTTGGGGAGGAACACGAGGCCTGTGCCGTAGCGTCCTTTTTCGGGTACGGGTATGCCTTGAAGAAGAATGAATTCGTGCGGTATCTGCAACATGATGCCCGCGCCGTCGCCGGTTTTGTTGTCGGCGCCTTCAGCTCCGCGGTGTTTCATGTTCTCAAGAACCTTGAGGGCGGCATCTACGAGCTCGTGGTTTTTCGTGCCGTGTATGTTGACAATCATGCCCACGCCGCATGCGTCGTGTTCGTTGTCCGCATTGTAGAGTCCTTGGTTAAGCCTTTGTCCTGGTTGCATAATGTCCTTGTATTGAATAGGATAGTTCGTCGGCTACGCGTGGCGGTTTTCTTGTGCCGCAACAATATATAAGAACGCGTGCCTGGTCGGTTTTTGTTATTTGGTTGCAAAAATACGATTTTTCTTTCATATTAACGCTCTCTGCGCCGTATTTTCTGCAGAAAGTAATTGCGCGGTGTTTATTCTGACATTTTGCGAAGTGTGCTTTGCTTTTTGTTCTCTTTTTGTAAGGAAGGGGCGCTTTCTTGTGAAGAATGGGTCGCAGATGTTCGTAGATCGGGCTTGCAACCGGTTGCTATGTTATAATGACTTGCGCAGCTTTTGGCCGGTTTGTTGTGTGAGGTCGGCCAAGAGCTGCGCAAGCAGTTGGAGTAAGGGGAGTTATTTTCCTTGTCTTATGTAAGTGAGGGCGCGTTCGAACTGGTTGTCGCGTCCGGTGGCGTCGTATTCGTCTTGATCGAAGCGCACTTCGATGTCGGGTTCTATGCCGCGTCCTTCAATGACGCCAATGCCGCCATTGTAAGTGGTAAGGACGAAAGGTATGTAGGCGAAGACGGGGGTGACTCCGCGCGTACCGATGCATCCGGCGTAGCCTGTGGAGGAGTTTGTGCTGGGATCGAGCATTAGCATGTTTCCGGCTCCGATGGTGCACATGCCGATGGATATGCCGTTGGTGTGTTGCTTTACGGAGGCTGTGCTCAGCTCTGAGCATGAGGCAGAGAAGGCGTTGGTAAGGATTGCGATGGGCTCGGTGATGTCTTCCGTGTTGTTGCCCCAGCAGTCCATGTAGACGGGGGTGGACACGGTGTAGTCGAGTCGTCCGGTGCCGTTCTTCATCTTTTTCATGGCTACGCAGTAGCGGTCGCCTTTGTAGAGTGCGCCGGCGAACTTGGCGAGGTCGCGTGTGTAGCCGCCAGTGTTGTTGCGCACGTCGAGGATGACGCCACGGAGCTGTCCGTCGCGGTGCATGCGGTACACGTTGTCGTGCCAAGCTGTGATGGCTTCGCTGTAAACTTCCTCAATGAGACGGTCTGTGGCGTTTTCCTTTGTCTTGAACATTTCGTAGAAGAGTTGTTTGCCTGGGATGTAGAAATCACTGAGGTAGTAGTAGGCTATGTTGTCCTTTGTCGTGAACATTTGTATGGTGCCCCAGGTGTTGTAGTCGCCGGTGGGGTTAGGGAGTTCGTGTAGGGCTATGATGAGGTCATATTTTCCGGCTTTGAGTTGTTCTTTGTAGGTCTTGAAGAGTTTGTCGGCGCGGTAGAGATTGTCGGCCATCGCAGTTTTCATTCCGATTATGCTTTCCACAAGAGTGTTGAGTTCTTGCTTGTAGGCTTCGGTGTAAATATTGGGGTCGGCTGTACCTTGCGCAATCTCTTGTTGTTCTGCCTGTAGCGTGGGGAGGATGTCTTTCGCGAGTTTGTTGCACACGATGGTGCCGGCAGAAAGGTAGCGGATGCTGTCGGCCACGATGTCGTTGGTCGTAGTGACGTAGTAGTTGAAATGTTGTGCGTCGTATGCGGCCGGGTCGTCGTTGATGTCTTCTCTGTCGCTGTATCCGTTGTAGAGGCGTTTGGTGTGTCGTTCGCTGGTGGCATAGTCTACGTATTCGTAGAAGGAATGGCCGTCGTGGAGTCCTTCAAAAGCTTTTCCGAACAGGCTGTCGGCTTGTGCGGCAATAGCCATGCGGACATCGGCGCTGTCGGCGGTGCCTATGTCCTGCACTTCTTTGTCGAGTTTTTCGAATTGCGGACGATATGTGGCGTTACGTTCGTCCCAGTTGACGGTCTCTTCGGCCCAACCCACGTAGTTTTGGTTATAACCGTTCCAGAGTACGTCCCAAATTTCGGTGTATGTCTCAGCCTCGAGTTCTGCGGCCGACGTTCCTTTTGTGTCGAGCAGTTCGTCGCTCGTTTCGCGGCATGCCGTGAGTGTGGTGAGCGTGGCTGTGGCGAGGATTATAAGCGTGTAAAGGTGTTTCATTGTGGTGTGAGGAGTTAGAAGATGTATGCCATGCCGAGGGTTAGGGCAATGGTGGAGTTGTACTGGTAGTCTTTTGTGGCCTGATATTGCTTTTTCTTGCTTACTACACTATAATAGTAGCGTGCTTCGGCTTGTGCTGCCCAGTGTGTGGCAAAACGGTATTCTACGCCTACGCCGCCAACGTATCCGAAGTCGAGGCGTTGGTCGCGTGTGTTGTTGAACTCCACTTTGGTGTCGACGGGGTCGGGTATGTTGTTTTCAATGTCTTGATAGAGTCCCTTGCAGTGGCTGCCGATCCAATAGCCTCCGTAAACACCGGCGTTGAGAAATCCTCTTACTTTTTCTCCGCCAAAGGAGAATGTGGCCATGAGGGGGAGTGTGAGGTAGTTGTCGCGGTAGTCGAGGTTGGTTGCGCTGACGTGCTTTTCGGTGCGTCGCATGGTGTAGCCGCGCTGTTGGAGGTCGAGGTCAGCGCGTAGGCCGAACCAGTCGTTGAAGTTGTATTGTCCGGTTACGCCTACTTGCGCGCCCCAACGGCTGTCGTAGCGCCAGTCGTACTGATATTGTGTGTCAATGCCGAGTGTGTTGTGTGCGGCTCCTGCGGTGACGCCCAGTCGCCACTGTGCGGCCATGCAGGTCGGCAGGGCGAGCATTACCGTAGCTGCCAATAGCTTTTTCGTGTTCATGAAGAAGGGGGTGTATAATGTGCAAATGTGTAAATGTGCGAATGAGGCTTCGCCAATGTGCGAATGTGTAAATAAGTTTGCTTCGCAGATGTGCAATTTTGAACCTTGCCAAAGGTCGTTATTCGCTGGTAAAATTACGAATTCTCTTTCAGGTCTCTTTCTATCGCTAGCTCTTTTTCTGCAGAAAGTCTTAGCTTGGCTTTGCTTTTTGGTGTGTGGAGGATGCATGCTGTAACATTCGGTTGGCAAACGTTCTCCGCGGATTTTATGACAACGGCTTCCTTCGAATGTTAAATTCGTGACTAAAAATAGACATTTTGGATTCTTGAACTAGAAAATAAAAACCGTTTTTTTGAAGCGTGCATGGCCTCGTTTCATAACGGCAAGGCATCTCGTAAAAATTCCAAGGCAGCAAATTTAAATTCCAAGGCAGCAAATTTTTTCTAGAAGCCTTGTGGTTCCTGCCAAAATCGGTGGCCTTTTGCCTTGTTGGGTCTCTGCTTGGAGAAGAAATGCTTGTTTTGTGACAGTATAAAGTAATAGATTGTATAAAACTATATTTGTTGATTCTCTGAGATTCGCGTATTTGCGGCCGTAAGTGCGGCTGGCGATTTTTACGCGATTCTCGCGTGTTAAAATGCAGGCGATGACAACGGAAAAGTTAGAAGATGGTGTGCAAAAAGTAGTTCTTGCAAGTGCTAAGGGAATGTGGTTATCTTTCAATTCGGAAAGAAGGCGTTTGGTATTCTACACAATGGTTATATAAGGAGATTTTAAGAGCTGTGCGCTGCAAAACGTAGCAAAAATGTAATGAAATCGGGACTATGCTTTGTGGAAAAGATTTTTCTTCGTAATTTTGCGCCGCTATCACGAGATGATGGCATATTCAAACCTATTTAAAATCAAAAATTAATGGCAACAAAAATCAGATTGCAGCGTCATGGCCGTAAGGGCTACGCCTTCTACAGCATCGTAATCGCTGACGTAAGAGCACCACGTGATGGTAAGTTTACTGAAAAGATTGGTACTTACAACCCCAATACCAATCCTGCCACAGTAGATTTGAATTTCGACCGTGCCCTCTATTGGGTAGAAAACGGCGCACAGCCCACTGACACCGTTCGCAACATCCTTTCCAACGAAGGTGTGCTCCTTATGAAGCACCTCAATGGTGGTGTTCGCAAGGGTGCTTTCGACGAAGCTGCCGCAAAGGCAAAGTTCGACGCTTGGAAGCAGCAGAAGGACGCTAAGGCTACTGCTGATGCTGACAAGAACGCTGCCGCTAAGAAGGCCGCAGCTGAAGCACGTCTCGAGGCTGAGAAGAAAGTAAACGAAAAGATTGCAGAAAAGGTAGCTGAAAAGAAGGCTGCTGAAGCTGCTGCCAAGGCAGAGGCTGAAGCTGCTGCAAAGGCCGAAACTGAAGAAGCTGCAGAAGGCGAAGCCGCTGAAGCTCCCGCAGAAGCCTAATTGTTTGCTTTGACGCAATGTAAAAACAGGAGGGAACGACTCTTTGGGTTGTTCCCTTTTTTATTGCTCTAGCGTAGATGTTGCGTTGCGGTTGCATTTACCGCGTTGCTCCGTTCATTTCTAATACTAATATGTAGATAGTTATGGAAGAGGAGGCAATATTTTCGTGAGTTGAACGTTTTTATTGTTGCGTACTTGTATTGATGGCAGTTACTGAAGCGCACAACCCTCGGTGATTCAGCTTAAAGTTGTGCTTTCCTCCGCCATCGTTTCATTAGAAATTTTCCAAAACAATCCATGTCAACGTCGTCAAATCACAATTCACAAAGTGCTCCTATATCCACGCGTCTTGATGCGGGGATAACGCGTGCGTTGGATTGCGTTGTGGCGTTGGTATGCCTCGTGGTGTTTTCGCCCGTGTTGGTGTTTTGTGCACTACTTATCTGGTGTGAAGACCGCGGTCCGGTCATCTATAAACAAGAACGCATTGGCTACAAGGGACGTCCGTTCTACATCTACAAATTCCGCACCATGCATGTTGATGCAGAGGAGAATGGTCCGCAGCTCTCGCAGCCAGACGATGCCGACACAAGATTGCTCCGTGTAGGTCGCATGTTGCGTAAGCATCATTTAGATGAATTTCCTCAATTTTGGAACGTGGTCAGAGGCGATATGGCCTTTGTGGGTCCACGCCCCGAACGTGCGTTCTATATTCGTCAGATTATGGAGCATGACTCCCGTTACGAGCGTCTTTATGCCGTGCGTCCCGGTGTGACTTCTTTTGCTACGATTTACAACGGATATACCGACACTATGGAGAAGATGTTGCGGCGTTTGGAACTCGACTTGTATTATCTTGAACACCGTTCACTCTTGTTTAATGCCAAAATATTGTGGCTGACGTTCTACAAGATTTTCACGGGACGCGTATTCTGATTGTTTGCCTCCTTGACGTGTCTTCGTAAGACTATAATTCTAATGTAATGAAACACTTAAGAATCAAGTTTCTACTCGGTTTGTTGGCCGTTGTCGTCAGCCTACTTTCTTGCAACTCTTTCGGCTCGCGAAAGGAAAAAGCAGAAAACGGATATAGTGAGAAGCGTGCTGTGATGGAAGCCGACGCTTCGCAACGTCTTGCTCAAGCGCGTCTGCTCCTCTCGCAAGGGAAAAGCAGGGAAGCGAAGTCCGTGATAGAAAAGATGCGAAAAGACTGTTACCTTGCCATCGCGGCGCGTACAGCCTCCATACTTTTGATGGATTCTATAGACATAGCCGAAAGCAAACAGAACCTTGCAGAAGTGGACAGTCTGCTCCGTCAGCACTCCGACAGCGTGTCGTCCGACGACTTCGACGAGGCATGCCGGAAGGTGCAGTTCTATGAACAGAAGTTGCGTCACGACAAACAAAGATAATATAACGAAGGCGGCAGTGCATATAGCAGCCTTGTAGTCATACACACCCTAATATCCTTTCCATATGTCTGATATCTCATCTTTCGAACGTGATTTGAACGAATCGCAGCTGGAAGCCGTGACTTATTGCGACGGTCCGTCGCTTGTCATAGCCGGAGCGGGTTCTGGAAAGACGCGCGTGTTGACCTATAAAATAGCCTATCTCCTCCAAAACGGTCTCGAACCGTGGAATATACTCGCTCTTACCTTCACTAATAAGGCTGCACGCGAAATGAATGAGCGCATCAGTGCACTATGCGGTGAAGGATACACGCGCTACTTGTGGAGCGGTACCTTTCATAGCCTTTTTGCCCGCATTCTCCGTATGGAACACGAAAGCACGGGCTATCCTTCCGACTTTACCATCTACGATGCAGCCGACAGCAAGTCTCTCATAAAAACCATCGTTAAGGAGATGCAACTTGACGACAAGGTCTATAAGCCCAACGTGGTAGCCGGACGCATTTCTGAAGCAAAGAACCATCTGATGTTGCCGGCGGCCTATGGCGCAGATTCAAGCATTGCGCGTCGCGATCATGTGGATGGTCTCCAAATGGTGCATAAAATATACGAAACCTATCAGCAGCGGCTCAGGGCAGCCGGCGCTATGGATTTTGACGACCTGTTGCTCAACACGTTCCTGCTTTTGCGCGACCACGAAGAGGTGCGCAGGAAGTACATGGACCGTTTCCGTTATATCCTCGTGGATGAGTACCAAGACACCAATAAGGCCCAGCACCAGATACTCTCGCTGTTGACTACCCCCGAGTCGCGGATTTGCGTCGTCGGCGACGATGCACAAAGCATTTATGGATTCCGTGGTGCGGATATCAGCAACATTCTCCAGTTCAAGGAGCGCTACCCTTCAGCACGCGTGGTGAAGCTGGAGTGCAATTACCGTTCAACGCAGTATATAGTTGACGCCGCAAACAGCATTATAGCCCATAACCATTCCCAAATACCGAAGAAGGTTTATTCGGCAGGCGAGAAGGGCGAAAAGATTCAGCTCTTTTCGGCAATGACCGACAAGGAAGAAGCAGCAAAGGTGGCAGCACGCGTAATAAAGCTTCATCGTAGCGGAGTGGATTACAACGAAATAGCGTTGCTTTATAGAACCAATGCTCAAAGCCGTTCTTTCGAAGAAACCTTCCGCTCAGCTTCCATTCCCTATCGCATTTATGGCGGTCTTTCCTTCTATCAACGAAAGGAAATAAAGGACGTAATGGCCTATCTTCGCCTTATCTGTAATCCTCACGACGAAGAAGCATTCCGTCGCGTTATCAACTATCCTGCACGCGGCATAGGCGCTACGACCATCAAGAAGCTGCAACTTACAGCGGCAAACAATGCCGTAAGCCTATGGGAGGTGGCAAGCCATCCCGAAGAGGCTGGGCTTGATGTCAATGCGGGAACGAAGAATAAACTTTTTAAGTTCTGTTCGCTCATTGAAGGATTTCGTGCTAAACTCCAAACGGAGAATGCGTACGACTTGTGTGTGAGCGTGGTACGCGATAGTGGTATAGGCGCCGATTTGACTTCTGATCACTCTGCTGAAAACGTTAGTCGGCAGGAGAACGTCAACGAATTCCTGGGTTCTGTCAGTTCCTTTGTCAAAGAACAGACCGAGGCGCAAAATCCGGAAGTGTCGCTTGCGGATTTCCTTCCTACGGTGGCTCTTCTTACCGATGCCGACCAGCGCAGCGACGATACACCGCGTGTGACACTGATGACCATTCACGCTTCCAAAGGACTTGAATTCGACTCCGTTTTCGTAACGGGTATGGAAGACGAACTCTTTCCAAATTCCAACGCAAAACTCTTTCCGAGAGAAATGGAGGAAGAGCGTCGCTTGTTCTATGTGGCTGTCACTCGCGCCAAGCGCCATTGCTTCCTGAGTTATGCCCAAACGCGTTTTCGCTTTGGATCGTTGGACGTGTCAGAAGCAAGTCCGTTTATAGATGAAGTGGACGCAGACTGCATAGAGCGCGAAGTGGACAAGACCATTAATGCACTACCCAAGCGGAAGTCTGCCTTTTCATCTTACGGAGATGGCCCCTACACATCGTCCGAAGGAAAATTCCAGAAACGTGGTTATGTACCCTCATGGCAGAAAGGTCACAATTCGGGGACGATGCGCGATGAAGAATTCTCCGACTACTCGGGATATCGCGGTTCGCGCGATGACCAGCCGGTGCGTACGCCGCGCAGAGTGGCACCGCCGACCGTTCCCCCTGGATTCAAGCGCACGTCCGTTACGCTGAAAAATTCTTCCAATCAAAGTTCAAACGCTGCGTCTGCCGCAACCGGCAATACCTCATATCCCGTTGGCACACGCATCGAACATGAGCGATTTGGTAAAGGAACAGTAACCGGCTGCGATGGTGTAGGCGAAAACATGAAGATCTGCGTTGCATTCGACATGGCCGGCACAAAGAATCTGCTCGTCAAGTTTGCCAAGTTCAGAGTGCTGTAACCTTTGTTCAATAAATCTTTCACATAGCGCGGAAATCGGGCGTTTTGCTCGGTTTTCGCGCCATTGCTTCTTTGTGATGGCTTGATGTTTTATCGGTTAACAAAGTTTTTGTGAGAAAACGTCATGCGCATTTGGCGCAAAAAGGGAAAAAGCGTAATTTTGTGCGCAATTAAAATCCTGACATTTATGACATCTGATTTTATTGCAGACAAAATCATCATGGACGGACTTACGTTTGACGACGTCCTCTTGGTTCCCGCTTATTCCGAAGTGTTGCCCCGTACCGTTTCTTTGGCAACGAAATTCTCCCGTAACATCGACCTTCAGATTCCCTTCGTCACTGCCGCAATGGACACCGTGACAGAAGCTCCGATGGCTATCGCCATTGCCCGCGAAGGCGGTATCGGTGTGATTCACAAGAATATGAGCATTGAAGAACAGGCGCGTCAAGTGGCCATCGTGAAGCGTGCAGAGAACGGCATGATTTACGACCCCGTCACCATCAAGCGTTACAAGACCGTACACGATGCACTCAACCTTATGAGCGAGTACCACATTGGTGGTATCCCCGTAGTTGACGACGAGAAGCACCTCGTTGGTATCGTTACCAATCGCGACTTGCGTTTCGAACGCGATCTCGACAAGCGCATTGACCAAGTGATGACTAGCGAGAACCTCGTGACCACCACTACTCAGACCGACCTACTCGCCGCTGCACAGATTCTTCAGGAAAATAAGATTGAAAAGCTCCCTGTTGTCGACAAGGAAAACCACCTCGTAGGTCTCATCACCTATAAGGATATCACCAAGGCCAAGGATAAACCCATGGCTTGCAAAGACTCCAAGGGTCGCCTCCGTGTGGCAGCTGGTGTAGGCGTTACAGTCGACACACTCCAGCGTATGGAAGCCCTCATTCAGGCCGGCGCCGATGCCATTGTTATCGATACGGCTCACGGACATTCCAAGTATGTGATTGAGAAGCTTAAGGAAGCAAAGGCCAACTTCTCTGGCGTAGACATCGTGGTTGGTAATGTAGCTACAGGCGATGCCGCACGTATGCTCGTCGACGCTGGTGCCGACGCTATTAAGGTGGGTATTGGCCCGGGTTCTATCTGCACCACGCGAGTAGTTGCAGGCGTAGGTGTTCCCCAACTTTCCGCCGTTTACGACGTAGCTTGCGCGCTCCAGGGAACCGGAGTTCCCTTGATTGCCGATGGTGGTCTCCGCTATTCTGGCGACGTAGTCAAGGCTCTTGCAGCAGGTGGCTACTGCGTGATGATTGGTTCGCTCGTTGCAGGAACAGAAGAAAGTCCCGGCGAAACCGTCATCTTCAACGGCCGTAAGTTCAAGACTTATCGCGGCATGGGTTCCCTTGAAGCCATGGAGAACGGCTCTAAAGACCGTTATTTCCAGGGCGGCGTGAAGGAAGTTAAGAAGCTCGTGCCCGAGGGTATTGCTGGACGTGTGCCTTACAAGGGTTCCGTTCAGGAAGTCATCTATCAGCTCGTTGGCGGCTTGCGCTCAGGTATGGGCTACTGCGGTGCCGAGACAATAGAAAAACTTCACAACGCCAAGTTCGCACGCATCACAGGTGCTGGTGTGCTCGAAAGCCATCCGCACGACATCACCATCACAAGCGAGGCTCCCAATTATAGCCGTCCTGGTGAATAATAAAGGTGTACACAATATAATATAAACAACTAATGGGACTGTTTGCGGGGAAGTGCATCTGCACATACATTCCTTTGGGAGTGTGCCGCCGCCAATAGTCCCATTATGTGTCATTCATAACCACATAAATCCCCAATGAAGAAGACCGTAGTCCTACTTTCTTTTGCTGCTTTGGCACTTACATCTGTAGCTCAAACCGCTGCAGATCCCGTGCTGATGGTGGTCAACGGAAAACCTGTTACAAAAGCCGAATTCGAGTATTCCTACAACAAAAACGGTAATGTTGAAGGTGCCGTTGAGAAAAAGACCGTCAAGGAATACGTGCCCATGTTCATAAACTACAAACTTAAGGTAGCTGCAGCAGAAGCTGCGCATCTTGACACGCTTACCAGTTTCAAAAAGGAATTTCTGACCTATCGCGACATGCAGCTCACACCCTACATGGTAGATCAGCAGTTCATCGATTCTGTGGCGCACTCCATCTACGACCGCACGGCACAACAACTCCAAGGTAAAGACCTCTTGCGTCCGGCCCACATACTCATTGGTCTCAAGCAGTCCGCCACGGAACAGGAGAAGACGGCCGCAAAGGCAAAGGCCGATTCCATCTACAACGCCCTTTCGCAAGGTGCCGACTTTGCCGAAATGGCACGAAAATTCTCTGCCGATCCCGGTTCTGCCAAGCAAGGCGGACAATTGCCCCTCATTGGTCCTGGAGCCACGGTGAAGGAGTTTGAAGAAGCTGCTTATGCCCTCAAGACCGGCGAGACGTCGCAACCTGTGCTTTCGCCCTATGGTTACCACATCATACGCATGACGGAGCGCAAACCTCTCGATTCCTACGAAACACTTCAGCCTCAAATCATCGCTTCGCTCAAGCGCCAGAACATTGAAGAGATTTCTGCTGAGCAGCGCATCAAAAAGATGGTAGACGCTTCCAACGGACGACTTACCCGCGAAACAGTGCTCGACAGTGTGATGAATGCCAATCTTGAAGGCAATGCCAATCTGCGTTACCTCATACAAGAGTACCACGACGGCTTGCTACTTTATGAAGTAAGCAAACGTCAAGTATGGGATGTGGCAGCCGCCGATTCGCTCGGTCAGGAAAAGTGGTACAAGGCTCACAAGAAGCAATACACATGGACAGAACCCCGTTTTAAGGGATTCGTTTATCACTCAAAGGACGCCAAATTAGCCAAGAAACTCAACAAATATCTTTCCAAACACATCAACGACAATGCCTACGGCACATGGCGCTCCGATGTAAAGGCCATGTTCAATAAAGATTCGGTGATGGTCAGCGTCAACGGTCCTTATTTGTGTGTGAAGGGCGAGAATCCTTACATCGATGCCTACGCCTTCAAGGTGGGCAACAAGGTGAAAGGCATGAACGGATATGCCGTAAGCAACGTTAGCGGCAAACTGCTCAAACAGCCTAAGTCGTGGCTCGACGTGAAAGCCCAAGTGCTAAGCGACTATCAGGCCGACATGGAAAAGAATTGGGTGGAGCAACTTCGTCAAAAGTTTGCCTTCTCCGTCAACGACAGTGTGCTCGACACCATAGAGTAATAGGCACCGCAGAAACATAATCCAACGAATCATCCTTTTTATGGTAAAGAAAATATTGTTGGCCATCATGGCCGTTATGCCTTTTGTCGCTCATGCGCAGAAAAACGTAGTCGACGAGATTATATGGGTAGTCGGCGATGAGCCCATTCTGCTTTCCGATGTAGAAGAGCAGCGCATCAGTGCAGAAATGCGCGGCATGACCATAGACAATCCCTATTGCGTCATACCGGAGCAAATGGCTGTACAGAAACTCTTTCTCCATCAGGCCGAACTCGACAGCATTACTGTAAGCGAAAGCGATATCATTAGCAGCGTAGATGCGCGAATCAATGAGTTTATACAGACCTACGGTTCGCGCGAAGCCGTGGAACAGGTGTCCCGTATGAAGATTTCGCAACTCCGCGATATGTTTAAGAAACAAGTGCGCGAAGACCAGATGGTTCAACAAGTGCAGCAGAAGCTCGCGTCGGACGTGAAAGCCACACCGGCAGAAGTACGCGAATACTTCAAGACTGTACCTACTGACAGTCTGCCATTCATTCCCACCCAGGTAGAAGTACAAATTGTCACAAGTGTACCAGAAGTGTCACGTGCCGAAGTGGAACGCATTGAATCGCGCCTGCGTGAATTCGCACGCCGCGTAAACAGTGGCGAGACAGAATTCTCTACTTTGGCCAAGTTCTATTCCGAGGATGGTTCGGCGCGCAATGGCGGTGAACTTGGCTATACAGGCCGCAACCAGTGGGTTCCGGAATTTGCCAACGTCGCTTTCAGCTTGAACGACCCTAAAAAGGTATCGAAAATCGTGCGTTCGGAGTTCGGCTTCCACATCATCCAGCTCATAGACAAACGTGGCGACAAAGTCAACGTGCGCCACATCCTTCTCAAACCCCACATCGAAGAAAGCGAATTTGAACGCGAAACGGCACGCCTTGACTCTATTGCCGACGACATTCGGGCCAATAAGTTCACCTTTGAAGCTGCTGCAGCCAATCTTTCCGACGACAAAGACACGCGTGCAAACGGTGGCTTGATGGCGAACGTAAACCAAGAGACGCGTACCATCAGTTCACGTTTCGAAATGAAAGATCTTCCGCAGGACGTGGCAAAGGTTGTAGATACGCTCAAGGTGGGCGAGGTGTCGCGCGCATTCCGTATGACGAACGACAAGGGACAAACCGTTTGTGCCGTCGTCAAACTGAAGAACCGCATTGAAGGACACCGTGCCAGCATGACGGAAGACTTCCAAACACTGCGCGATGTGGTCGTTGGCAAACGCCGCGAGGAAAAGGTTGAGAAGTGGATTCAAGACAAAGTGAAGGCTACGTATGTGAAGATCAATCCCGACTGGCGCAATTGCGACTTCCACTACAGTGGTTGGGTGAAATAAGAGTGACATTATCATATAAATAGAAGAATGGCAATGGAAACGTGCAGTTTCTGTTGCCATTCTTTTGGTATATGGACTCTCTGTGCCATGATTTTCACACCATTTTCCCAAAGAAAGACTTCTTTATCGGTTTGTGCTCTTGCATCTTAGCGAAAGATGGTTACCTTTGTCAGTGCCGATGTAAAACACGTCGGACAAGACCTAACATCTAATCTCTCGTATATGTATAAAATCGTCAGCAAGCATCAGTATTCGGAAAACGTATTTGGATTGGAAGTGGAAGCCCCTTTGGTGGCAAAGTCGCGCAAAGCCGGTCACTTCGTCATTGTCCGTGTGGGCAAGAGCGGTGAGCGTATACCACTGACCATTGCAAAGGCCGATAAGGGAAAGGGAACCATCACACTCGTAGTGCAAGCAGTAGGTGTGTCGACCACTAAGTTGACACACCTTGAGCCTGGCGATCATCTGACAGACCTCGTCGGCCCATTGGGCAAAGCCACAGACATCCGACGTTACGGTACCGTTGTCTGCGCCGGTGGCGGTGTGGGGACGGCTCCGCTGCTTCCCATCGTGCAAGCTTTGAAGGAAGCAGGCAACCGCGTAGTCACTGTGCTTGCAGGACGTAGCAAACCCCTCATTATATTGGAAGAGGAAATGCGTGCTTATAGCGACGAAGTGGTGGTGATGACCGACGATGGTTCGTATGGCCATAAAGGACTTGTGACGGAGGGCATTGAAGAAGTTCTCAAGCGCGAACACGTAGACAAATGCTTTGCCATCGGACCTGCCATAATGATGAAATTTGTGTGTCTGCTTACAAAGAAATACGAAATACCCACCGATGTATCCCTCAACACCATTATGGTGGATGGTACGGGGATGTGCGGTGCCTGTCGCATCAGTGTAGGTGGAAAAACGCGCTTCGTTTGCGTAGACGGTCCGGAGTTTGACGGCCACGAGGTAGACTTCGATGAAATGTTGGGACGCATGCGTGCGTTCAAACCTGAGGAAACAAAGGCCATGCAAGAACTTCAGGCTCATTGGGAACGCGTAAATGTGCTCGACTGTAAGGGAAATGCTTCGGAAGAAGAACGTGTTGACCCCAATGATGTTCATAAAGACGCGGCATCTGAAGCGGAAGCCAATGTAGAACAGACTCAAACTGAAGATTGCACCGTGGGACGCGATGCCGATTGGCGTGTCGCGTTGCGAAAGCAAGTGAAGCCCAAAGACAGGTTGGCAGTGTCACGTGTGGAGATGCCAGAACTCAATGCTTCTGAGCGTGCACATCAACTCAGAGCTGAGGTCAACCAAGGCTTAGACGTAGAACAGGCACAGCGCGAGGCATCGCGTTGCCTTGATTGTGCCAATCCGGGATGTGTGGAGGGCTGTCCCGTGCGCATTGACATTCCCGGCTTTGTCAAGAATGTGGAGCGTGGCAACTTTGCCGAGGCCAACCGTGTGTTGCGGCGTACCAGTACGTTGCCTGCCGTTTGTGGCCGTGTGTGTCCACAAGAAAAACAATGCGAGAGTCGTTGCATCCACCATAAGATGAATTCTGTTCCTGTGGCTATTGGTTATTTGGAACGCTTCGCTGCCGACTACAGCCGTGAGCATCCGTCAGATGAATCGTCAACTGAATATGTTCATTCTTCCGAGAAAGGCCGTGTGGCCGTGGTGGGTAGTGGTCCAGCCGGACTTTCCTTTGCCGGTACCATGTGTCGCAAGGGCTATGGCGTGACAGTCTTTGAAGCTTTGCACGAGATAGGCGGAGTGTTGAAATATGGTATACCCGAATTCCGTTTGCCTAACCAAGTGGTGGACCACGAGATTGATGCTTTGCGTGCAGCCGGTGTGGAATTCCGCAAAAACTGCATCGTAGGCAAGACCCTGAGCATAGACGACTTGAAAGCCGACGGCTTCCGTGCGGTATTTGTGGCAAGCGGTGCGGGACTTCCTAACTTTATGGGTATTCCCGGCGAGAACGCTACAGGCATCATGTCGAGCAATGAATACCTCACGCGAGTGAATCTAATGGACGCTTCCAGCGATGCTGCCGACACGCCAGTGCCATTTGCCAAGCATGTGGTGGTGGTAGGAGGTGGCAACACGGCTATGGACTCTGTGCGCACAGCCCTTCGCTTGGGTGCGGAGACCGCAACAGTGGTCTATCGTCGCTCAGAGGCCGAGATGCCTGCTCGTGTGGAAGAAGTGCGTCATGCCAAGGCCGAGGGCGTGAACTTTATGACGCTTCATAATCCGTTGCGCTATCTGACGGATGCAGAAGGCCATGTAACGCAAGTGGAACTCCAACATATGCAACTTGGCGAACCAGATGCCAGCGGGCGTCGTCGTCCCGAACCGATTCCCGGCGATACGGTGTTGCTCAATACGGATCTTGTGATTGTGAGCATTGGTGTTTCGCCCAATCCCATTCTTCCCCAGTCTGTTGCGGGGCTCGAACTCGGAAAGAAGGGGACCATCGCGGTCAACGACAAGATGCAAAGTTCGTTGCCCATGCTTTTTGCCGGTGGCGACATCGTCCGTGGCGGAGCTACCGTCATCCTTGCCATGGGCGACGGAAAGCGTGCCGCTGAATGTATGGACGAATACCTTTCTGCTCAAGACAAAGAATAATGGCCTGGAGAAAGTCTCCCAATAGCAACGCACCATGTTGAAATTCCAAGGTACGCTCTTGAAAATCCAAGGCATGGTGTCGTTGCTCGATGGCTGACTTTTTATAAAAAGAGCGGAACGTACGTATCACTGGGGAGATTCATTTCCCTATATATTGTCTATACACCAAAGTTTGTGCAAACTACCTTCAGCCTTCAGCCGTGTGCACTTCTATGCTGGGAATCAGTAGAGATCATGTTTTCGGCTGAAGGCTGAAGGTAGTTTGCACAAACTTTGGTGTATAAGCACGCGAAGCGTTGACCTTCAGCAAATACTGCCTCTTCTTGACCGATTTTTCGTAAATTTGCCGAGATTTTTATTACTCCCATATTACTATGCAAGGACTTTATACCATACTCCTTCTTATTTGTTCCAACATCTTCATGACGTTTGCATGGTACGGACATCTGAAGCTACAGCAGAATGGTGTCAGCACCCATTGGCCGCTCATTATGGTCATACTTTTCTCGTGGGGCATTGCGCTCTTTGAATATATGTGTCAGGTGCCCGCCAATCGCATGGGGCTACTCGACAATGGCGGTCCGTTCAGCCTCATCCAACTCAAGGTGGTTCAGGAAGTGATCTCGCTCATCGTGTTCACCGTAATTGTCACTATCTTTTTCAAGGGCGAACACTTCGCGTGGAACCACGTGGCGGCTTTTCTATGCCTCGTGGCGGCTGTCTACTTCGTCTTCAAGTAAGTTATGGAACAGAGTCAAAAGAAACTAAGTCCCGAATACCGTCTTCACAAGAAACTGATGCGCCAAATGGGCGAGGCCGTTCGGGAGTTCAGTCTGATTGAAAGCGGCGATTACATACTATTGGGACTTTCGGGCGGGAAAGATTCGCTGGCATTGCTCGACTTCTTGGGCGAAATGATGAACAGGACGAACCGCTCGTTCCGCGTGGTAGCGCTTCATGTGCGAGTTGGTGGCGTAGACTATCTGTCCGACATGGACTATTTGCGCCGCCAAGCCGAAAAGTGGGGCATCCCCTTTCAAGTGGAGCAAATCGACATGGAAGCCGACCGTAACGAAAAGCGTACGCCTTGCTTCCTTTGCTCGTGGCATCGCCGCAAAGTGCTTTTCCGTGTGGCGCAAGAACTGGGATGCAACAAGATTGCGCTTGGACATCACCAAGACGACATACTACGCACTGCGCTTATGAATTTGGCCTTCAACGGGACTTTCAGCACGATGCCAGCCAAACTTACCATGCGCAAATTTCCCGTAACCATTGTTCGTCCGCTCGCCAAGATGTGTGAAGACGATTTGCGCACGTGGGCTTCGCTTCAGCACTACGAGCCTGTGCGTAAGGTCTGTCCTCACGACGACAAAAGCAATCGTACTAACGTGGCACGCGTAGTAAACGAGTTTGCAGCACTGACTCCCGAATATCGCAGCAACATTTGGCATGCTCTCCTTAAGGCCGGTGCGTTGGTGCAGTAATCAGGTTAGAAAAACGTGAAGAAGAATAGGGTAGGAGGCAAATGCTAATCATAAAAGCATTTGCCTCCTACTTTTACATGTACCAAATTCTTACATCATTGCACGATCCGTTTGGCCTACGGCAGTTTCATGCTTCTTTATTTGTCTGAAAGGCGAATACGACAAAGCCAAGAAAGAACGCGAGAGTGCAGAGAAGGCCGTGAGCAAACGCCTTTCGCTGAGAAGCGGTGTGTCTCCTGCCGAGCGTGCGCTCCGCGATGCCGTAGTAGACCGCATCAACGTCAACGGCAAACATGCCTTTATTGACGAAGAGGTGGGGCAACGTGTGATGGATATGGCGAATGGGCAAGACGTAAGGCAGATGGCCTTTGGTGAGTCTTACGATTACGAACGGCATCCCCTTGGCCGCGTTGAACCCAACCTTGCTGACAAGAATGTGGAAGTTGTGAATACGAC
>CAVALA010000033.1:0-32581 GCA_963589615.1 Prevotellamassilia timonensis | reverse complement strand
TTTCCGCGCTCTACGTTACCCACGGTTGACACCGTGGGCTATTTACGTGTCGTGTCTACAGCACGATTTCCGCTCAGATTTCAACGCAAAACCTAAATCCGAAACCTGAGTCCTAACAAACACTTTTCCCAGAACTTGTACACCACGCATTTCAGCCGGATTTTCCACCTTCTGCCCCCCCCAATTCCCCAAAAAACAAACAAAGAACCGAAATTTCTTTTGATTTTATTTGGAGGATTGGGGGGGGGGATTTTTTAAGTTTGCAGCGAATAGGACGTAAAATCCTTAATAGTCCGTTAATTTTTGAGCATTAAGGACGAGATGAACCTTTACGATTGACTAGTTAATTTACAGAACATCCCATAAGTAAGAACGTCAGAATTTACATACAGAATCAAAAAGAGAAAGCCGAATCGCTTTAAAGGACGTAGGCACAACTTTAATACCATAGTAATGAAAACCGACATTATAACTCATTTGCTCGATTTCAATGGCAATCCGCAAAATGGTATGATAAGGAATTATTACGAAAGTCCTAATACGTGGAAGGTGCTTGGCATTGAAACAAAAGAGTCGTTTCATAGCCAGTTCCTCGCATGGTTGTTCAATATTGAGCTTGGCGGCGAGAAGGTCTTTTTGAAACAATTTGTCAATCTGTTGCTTCGCAATGGAAGTAAATCAATAGAGGGCAACAAAGACTTGCTGGCTCTAAGGGATGCTGTAATCGCAGGTAGTCTTAGTATCGTATCGTGCAGCATCAAGACGGAGCGTCAAGTCAGTACCCTTTCAAAGATTAGATCTTCCGACAGGCTGGATATCTATGTGAAAGCAGAAATAGAAGGCGTTGACAAATACACCACCCTTGAGCTGATTATTGAAAATAAGGTTCGCTCAGGTGAGGGTAAGCCAAAGGAGGATTCTTCTAAGTATGCCCTCAAAGACATAAAGAAACCCACAGAGGAAGAGTTTGCATACATGGGTAAAAGCCAAACCGAGCGTTATTATTATGCTTGTAGCAAACAGAATGGCTTGCGTATGGGAACAGAAGAACAAAAGGATAAGCTGGATTCCACCATTCAAGCTTTTGTTTATTTGTCCGTCTCAGGCCAGGCGAAAGATCCTAATTTCATCAATGTCAGCTATCAAGACCTTGTAGACTATGTGATAGAACCCTTCAAAGAAAGGGAAGACCTTGACGGTTTTACGCAGCGGTCAATTCTTGATTATTTGAAAAACTTGTGCAACCCCCTAAATACAATAAAAATGGCAACAACGAAAACAGAAAAAGAACTTCTTCGTGAGTTCTACGAACGCAACGAGTCTTTGATCCTTGAGGCTTTGAAAGTTATGGTTGAAGATGACGACAATACAGACGAACAACAAAAGGCATTAGTTGCAGTGAAGGAACTTGCAGAGCAGAATAAGAGAAGGTTCTTCTGTATAAACGATGAAAGTGGGCAAAGACTGAGAATGTACGAAGTTGTTGCCCAATTTGTCTGCTTCAGATTGAAAAGCGCAGTCGCGATTGACCAGATTGAGAACGAAATACGAGAATGCACCAAGGAACCGACGCAGATGCACGTATCTATAAACAAATCAGAAGTAAAACGTAGTGAAAAAAGTTACGAGTTTGAATATGAAGGCACAAACTATTTCCTAACTAAGGAATGGGGATTAGTTGAAGGCTCAGAAAGAAACTTTGACGGCTTTATGAAACACGTAAACGATACGTACCCTAAATTCAGAATCGTTCAGTTGTAATTCTAATGAATCATCTCTAATAATTATCCTTATGAAAGTATTTAAAATCAATCACTTAGTCGCAATATTTTTGTTTGCTATTATTTCCTCTAATCAAGCAAAGTCTTTCTGTCAAGTCACAACTGATACTACCAATAGAACGGTTTTGAACGAAAAGAGAGATACAAATCCTGTTGATGAAGAATTTAAAAAGAAATTAGATACCTACAAGGGATTGACGCTTGAAAAACTAGGATACATACCTGTTAAAGAAGGTGTGAAGTTTTTCAATGGTAAGGTGTCTAATGGGAAAAATATGTGGGCAGATTTAAGATATTATCTGGATGACTCAAGACATGAATTTTATAGATTGAATCTAATTCCTGCTTTTCGTAGCTACAAAGACTATGTTATGCATATGGAAGATTTAGGTAAGGTGTTGCCTGATTATGTGGAAATGGTGTCTAATAAACAAGTAGCAAAGCAGCTAAAAAAACTGAACGGTTACAGACCGGATATAACTGAGAAGTTTACAAAAGAACATTTTGTGTCTTGGTATAATTCCGCTACATTGTATGATAGAATACGTATTATATATAAGTATATAAATATAAGCGGTTTTGTATTACGCTTTAAAAATAACTTTTTGAAGACTAAGTTGTCTCCTGAGTTTACTGACCGACTATTTACGTCTAGTGGTTTTTTTGATGATCAGGGTACGGGACTTTTAAGCCGCGAGAAATATTACAACTCTCAGTTAGACACGTTGGTTACGGAAGCTGTAAAATTGCCTAAACTTAAATATAATTTTTTTGAACATTGCGATCTTGATATCTGGGGTGTTCCATTTGATAGTGACGAAAATTTGGAGAAAGGTGATAATCTCGACACTCTTCGCTTTAAAAATAAACTGACCACGTTCTTCGAGTCTAAACGTGGAGATAACTTATGTTTGGCAGAAATTCCTTATGATTCCCGTGTTTTCTATTACGATGGAAAAGAAATTATTAAACTTACATATGATGGATGGCTTGAAAGTTATTATCATTATTATAGATTAAAGGATGGTCGATGGATTGCAAATGATAGAAATCGTCATGTATATACTCCAGGAATACGCATATTTAGTTCATTGTTAACTCCAGAGATATGTGCATCAAGCGTAAATTTCTTTGATCTTCCTTGTCTTACAACAGGTTATTTTATAAAGAAAGATAGGATAAAGGATAAGAGTTTTTATACGCAGCTCCATAGGAAATGTTACAGAGATGAAGTTTCAGGTCAAATTTTAGAAAGAGAACTCTATTATCCATTAGCATGGACAGCAGAAGATTGTGGAACTGAAAATCTAAATTATGAATGGAAATATATACTCGCAGATCCTAACGCTCAAGTAAAAGACTACGTGATGAGTTGTGATGAAATTCCGGATGTTGATAATTTTGATGATTTTGCATTAGTGGATGGGTTTGATTATACGCGTCCCTCAAACGGGAAACCTTATACAGAATACAGATTTGGGCTTCCCTATGAAGAACTTGCTCCGTTAATAAACAAGGCAAAAGCCATCGTTGACGCTGAGGAGGCAGCAAAAGAAGCAAAAAAACAGGAAGAACGAGAACGAGAAAATCGAAGAATCCGAATAGGTATGCCTTTTGCAGACTTCCGTTATTATTACAATTATAAGGTCGTGAGCGAAAGCAGTAGTAGAATCGTAGTAAGAAGAAATAATACCTATTACTATTTCGATGCAACAGGAATGTTTGGTATTCCTCTGCTTACCCGTATAGTAAATTATTAACCGGTTAACTCAGGCCGGAATGTTTAACTAATAATCAAATCATAATAAAAACATTAAAATTCATGGCAATGGCAGTGTTGCTTCTCTGCCTTGCAGCGTGCGGGAGCGATTCCCGAATCAAGCCATCCTCTAAGAAAATCAACGGCCCGCTCGGGCAGTTCTACGAGATTGTAGAACGTGACTACGGCACGAATGATGGTGCATTGTCGGTCGAGTTCAAAAGAATTGCGGAGGGCGGTCCAACTGATGCTTCCTGGACATCTCTCCCCACATTTACAGTGGAACTCCTGGACGAGACAGGTAATGTCCTCTCTACGGATGAGTCCGATGTCGTATTAGATGAAAAAGAATTGGAGGGCGTGTTCTCTCTTGCTGTTGGAGAATCCACATCCATCACGTTTAAGTTTAACAAGACAAATGGCGCGGAAAAGTTCAAAGTGTCCAGCAAGTGGGATGCCGAAAAGGAGTCAAGCTCTTCGTCTTCGTCCACTTCCGATGCTTCTTCGACAGAAGAAACGGAGAAGAGTGGGTTGCAACCCTCTGACATAACTCTGCCCAGCCAACTGAAAGGTAAAGTAGAGGTCATCAACGGTGAGAATGGCAGCATTGCCATTGAAACAGGCGATGGTGGCATTCCGCACGTCAGCATCACCTTCAAGCTGTTGAAGAAAGTGGCTACCACGTCGTTTGAGAACCCCTACGGTCAGGTATTCGTCTATGGCGTTCCGCAGGACAAGAGCGGTCGCACCGTGTCTGAGGTCATGCCGAACTATGGCGAATGGCGTCCGAACGACAGCGACGGCCAGCAGTTTAAGGACTTTCTCACTGGCGAGGTGGGCGAAACCATCACGCTCGACTTCTCAGGAACTTCGCCAAAGTATAACAAAGAGTGCGACAACGAAAAGGGTCTGCCAAAGATAGCTAAGTTCAAGTTAGCGTTCAGCAAGCTCTAACAATGCATCCCCAATATCTCCTCAACACAGAAGATAGTTGGTACCGACAAGTGGCTGGCAAGGTTTCCCGTTAGGGAGGAACTTTGCCAGCCATTGTTGTGTTAGTTGGTGCGTGGCTGGGCTTGTCAATCTGATAATATCGGCGATTTGGTACCACCTATATCGGTGTTTTGGTACCGCTGATACACGCTATCGCCTTGCCGCTTTCATATAAGGACAAAATCCGGAACTAATAGCGTATAACGCCGCCTTAACTATACTTTTTACCCACTTAAGGCGGAGGTATCGCTGATAACGCCGCCTTAACTATGCGTTTTGCCCCACTTAAGGCGGAGCTATCGGCAAAATGCTATTCACGAAGATATCCTGACAACACACTTTATCTGAACTTGCACAGTACGTAATTCTGCTGGTTTTTCCACCTTCTACCTCCATCATTTCATTCACATTGTGGCTATCAAAAGGGTGTGCAGTTTTGTGTGCTCGTTAAATACAAGCACGCAAAACTGCACACCCTATAAACTAAAAGGTATACGAAACTTTTACGCCCTATTTGCCAAATCAAAACCATCGCTTGCGCATGGCTTCGAGAAATTCTTTTGTCAGAGGAAGGCCGGAAGCATCGCCAATGACGGAGTCGGTGAAGCAATAGGGACACTCTGCTGTGGGCTCTTCTGCAGATACATAACTTGAGACTTCCCAGGCGGGAAAAATGCGGCAACAGCAGAAGCAACCGCATCTCTCCGATTGTTCAATCTGTTCGCGGTTGCAAGTGGCGGCAGCGTGGGCCGCTTTAAATAATGGGCGGTAATCTTTATTCATGTACGAGAGGGACTAAATGTTTATTTCTATGTTGCTTTTGAAGTTGTCGGGTTGCAGAAGCATGATGTCTTCTAACGGGAAAAGGCAATTAACGTCGGTGAACCAATGGAAGGCTTCGCAGAAGTTGACGCCGTGTTCTTCGTGAAGCTGCGCGTATTCCCAACAGGCCGGTCTAAGGTCCTTCATTTCTGCCAAGCTTCGAAATATCGGACCACCATTCTCTGCTTCTCTGTTACGCTGTTCGAAAAGCGCTTTTTGATAACCAAGTTTCTCATGTCTGTTGTTCGTTTTGATTTCACACCTCTAATATAGTAATTCTGCGATGAGATTTCAGGATTTTACCGCAGATTTTAATTGAACCTACGTACTGTTCTGCTGGATTTTCCACTATCTGCCCACCAATCTCCCCAAAAAACGAACAAAGAAGCGAAATTTCTTTTGAATTTATTTGGAGGATTGGGGGGGATTTGTCGAAAAGAAAGATTGTGTCCTCAGCATGAACGTCAAGCTCGTGCTCACCAAGGAACTAAAGATTGAGAATCCTGAAGTAGGCAATTTCAGCGATTGGAAACTCACGCTCAAGGACAAGAACGGCACAGACATTTGCGAACTCAAGCTTGACGACAATTCATTGGTTAAGGTCAAGAAACTGGTAAGCACTGGTAGCGTCGACGACGAAATAGAAGTAACCAGTAAAGGCGGCGGCAAGATCTGAGAAGGTTTTGTTGTCGCCTTACTCATGTTTTAAGCTTTTGATGTACAGGAAGTTAGTTGGTGAAATTGCTAAAAGTCAAAGAAATAAACGGCTGGTTTTTGACAAAAGTCAGACATTTAAATCGTTGTTTTTTGACAAAAGTCAAAGATATAATCCACTTCTCCTGGTTGTAAGGAACTCTAATCAGTTGCAATTCAATAAAAAAGAGTGTGAGCCGCTGCAAGAACGGTTCACACTCTTTTCTGTGTTGTATTATATGGTGCTATGCTGGGCATAACGTGATGCCCGGAGGTGTTACTGCTCGGGAGCGAAGAGGGGATCCCAGGCAGGGAGTTCTGTGGGCTTCTGCTTGAGATAGTCAAGGACGGAAGCGGGAACATATTTCTTATCCACTACTACGCGGAACATGTATTCGTTGAACCATTCGTCTGTCATGACGAGGTGACCCTTGTAGCCTGAAGCGGCGCCCCAAGAGTTTTCCACCATCCACTTCTTGGCATTGCCGTTCTCGTCGAGGTCGACGGCCATAAGCGTCATGGCGTGGCTCGAAGCGGAGGCGTGCGAAGCGATGCGCTCTGCCTTCGTCATGGGGAAGGTTGTGTTGAAGAGCGAAGCGTAGTCGTAGTTGCGGAGAGAGAGCACGCCCGTCTTGGAGTCGTAGTATTTGCCCACGTCGCAGCTGAAATACATCATCGTAGAGTCCTTGATGGAAGCGATGGCCAGCGGCTTGATTTCGTCCATGGGGAGGTTGATGTAAGTCCACTGCATGCCGTCGTAGGAGTGGCGGTCCATGTTGATGGTGTAGGTCTTGTGGTAAGGACGCGAGGGGTCGTTCATAAGCATCACGTACGACGTTTTGAGGTCTTTGCCAACATACTCGTCGTAGAACGACTTCGGCGTGTATTTCTTCGTGCTGAGCGGTTTGCCGGAAGCGTCCTTCATGGTCCAGGTGAACTCCGTGGGAGGTTCGCCGAGGCTAATGGTGAGGATGTGGTAGATGGTGGAGAGCATCTCCGTCTTGCGCTTCTGGAGCTGTGCCTTCTTCTCGCCGTTGGCTACGGCCTTACGCAGCGTGAGACCGTATTCGCGAAGCTTGAGGGAGATGATACCTGCCATGCGCGAGGTATTGTTTGCGTTGAAACTCTCGGGCATCACGTCGGAGGGCACAAGGCCGTATTTGCTCACAGCATCGATGACGCCGCAGAACGTGCCGCCGTCGGAGAGCGGGTTCTGGAAGAGCCAGTCCACGAGTTTGTCGTCCATGGGCTTCTTGGCGTTGTCAATGACAGCCTGGAGGAAGAGGTTGCTCTTCTCGAGTTGGTCGTAGAAGAAGCAGTAGCTCTGCGAGAATTGGAATTCGCCGAGATTGTATTTCTTGATCATGCCGGCACGCATCACGTTGAGGCCGGTGAAGAGCCAGCAACGGCCGGAGCTTTTCTGGTCGGTGATACCTTTTGAGGGCACTTCGTTGGAGAAGTAAGTGTCGGTGGCATCGGGGTTGTCGGCCGTAGTGGCGAGCTGGTTGATGCTTGTTCCGGCAAGAGCGTTGCGGAGTGCGCGGTCGCTTGCGGAGGCGGGGTTTGCCTTGCGGATTTGCTGCAGCATGTCGGACGAGATGCCGCCTTCGGCCGTTTGGGCAGAGAGCATGGCGGCAGGTGCTGCGAGTAAAAGGGTAAGTAGAAGTTTACGCATTTGTATGGAGAGTAATTGTTTTCGAGAAGTAGCGGCGACGGTCTTTATCCGAGCCGCTTCATGAGGTAGCGGACGGGGAGCCAGACGGAAGCGAAGCTCACAACGATGACGGTGAAGAAGACAATCGCTACGTCGGAAGCGTGAACGCTGACGGGGTAGGCATCAACGATGAAGTCGCCGGCAGAGCCGCCGAGGCTTATGATGCCGAAGGTCTGTTGGAGCCAGCAGAGCAGGAGTCCGAGGAGCATGCCTGCCACAGCGCCTACTACGGCAATGGCGCGGCTTTCGTAGAGGAAGATGCGGAACGTGAGGCGCGGCGTGGCACCGAGGTTATACATGGTTCGCATGTCGGAGCGCTTGTCTATGATGAGCATAGACACGGAACCGATGATGTTGAAGCACGCCACGAGAAGGATGAACGTGAGGAAGAGGTAAGCCATGAGCTTTTCTATTTTCATCACGTTGAAGACGTCCGGTTGTTGCTCTATGCGGTTTTTCACCGAAAAGTCTTTTCCGGCAATCTGCTGCATCTCTTGCTGTACGCGGTCGGCATCGACGCCGTCTTTGAGTTTGAGCTCCAGCGAGGTGACGAGTCCCGGTTGCTCAAAGAGGTTTTGGGCGAAGGACAGCGGGCAGAGCATGTAGTTCTCGTTGTATTTCTTCTGGCTCACGTCGAAGCAGATGCCTGCAGAGGTGAGGTCGTCGGCGTTGAAACTCTCTGCGGGATTGAGCAGGTTGACCTGTGCGCCTTTGCGTGGTGCACAAATCTGAAGTGTGCCGTAGTCCATGCCACCCATGGCACTTGCCAGACCTATGCCGGGAATGCCGTACGAAATGCCGGCTTGCTCAAGGCGGTAGCTGCCCGTGCCGTAGAGGATGGAGCGGATGTTGGTGACGTGGTCGTAGTTGTTGTCCACTCCTTTGAGCACAATGACTACGGGGCGTCCGCGGAAGAGAATCAGTGCGTTGTCTTCAAAGCAGGCTGAGGCCGACTCCACTTGTGGCAGGTGGGCGATGCGTGTGAGCACGGGGTCGTCGGCTGCGGCGAACTTCCCTTTTGCGGGCTGCACCATGATTTGCGGGTCGAAGTTGGTGAAGAGTCCGCCGATGAGGTCGTGGAATCCGTTGAAGACCGAGAGGGTACAGAGCAACGCTGCCGTGCCGAAGGCTACGCCCAGCACGGAGATGGCCGAGATGATGTTTGCCGCTCCCACGCGGCGGCGTGAGAAGAGGTAGCGCACGGCCATGAACAGCGGAAGGCGCATACCGCGCCACCATTTAGCCAAACTGCCCATGTTCCGTTATTCTTCGTCGGTTTTTTGTGGCGCTTCGCCCTCGCCGTTTGGTCCGTGGCCGAGGAGTTGGTCGATGTGGTCGAGATAGTCGAGCGAGTCGTCAATGAAGAATTTCAGTTCGGGTATGATGCGCAGCTGGTGACGCACACGCGTGCCGAGTTCGTAACGGATTTGTCGCGTGTTGCCGTTGATGTTGGTCAGGATTTCTTCGGCGCGTTCGGAGGGGAAAATGCTGAGATAGCCGCGGGCTATGCTCAGGTCGGGGCTGATGCGCACGGCGCTTACGGAGACGAGCACGCCGTGGGTGGCCTGGGTTTGTTTTTGGAATATGTCGCTCAGTTCCTTTTGGATGAGGCGTGAGATTTTCTGTTGTCTTGTAGTTTCCATATAAAGAAGATGATAAAAAGGTGAAGTCAGATGCGCTCCGTGGCATTGCAGAGCCACTGGCGGTCGGCTTCGTCGGTGAGGAGGGGAAGGATGCGCTCGCGCACGGTGGCGTGGTAGGCGTTGATTTGCTCCACTTCTGTGGCGGTGAGCATGGTGCGGTCCACGGGACGGAGGTCGTAGGGGCAGAGCGTGAGCGTTTCGAAGCGGTCAAAGCGGCCGAAAGCGTTTGTGCAACTTTCTTCGCAGACGAGCACATTCTCTATGCGCACGCCGAAGCGGCCTTCCACGTAGAGTCCGGGTTCGTCCGTGATGGTCATGCCCGGGCGGAAACGCACTGCGGTGCAGGGACGCACGTCTTTACGGATTTGCTGCGGACCTTCGTGCACGCAGAGATGCGTGCCTACGCCGTGGCCTGTGCCGTGGCCGAAGTCGTAGCCCGCGTTCCACATATATTGGCGGGCGGCAAGGTCGAGTTGCAGGCCTGTGGATCCGTCGGGGAATTGCTGGCGGGCCAGGGCGAGATGTCCTTTGAGCACGAGGGTGTAGACGAGGCGCTCTTCGTCGGTGAGCGGACCGAGTGCCACGGTGCGTGTGATGTCCGTCGTGCCGCAGTCGTACTGTGCGCCGCTGTCGAGGAGAAGGAGGCTCTTCGGCTCAAGGGGAATGTCGGTTTCGGGGGTCGCTTCGTAGTGGACCACGGCGCCGTGGGCACCGTAGCCGGCAATGGTGGCAAAACTGCGTTCCCTGAAGCCAGGTTGTTCGGCGCGCAGTGCGGTGAGTCGTTCGTCCACGGAGATTTCCGTGAGTTTGTCGCCGCGTTCTATGCTCTCGTCGAGCCAGCGGTGGAACTTCACGAGCGCCACGCCGTCGCGGAGCATTGCTTCGCGCATGCCGCAGAGTTCGCTGGCATTTTTCGTCATGCGCATTTCGGGCACGACGGAAGGGATGTAGTCCTTGATGGCGGTGCTCATGCCGAGGCTCGTCATGACGGTGTTGTCGAAGAGCACGGGAGCGGAGTGGTCCATGAGCGTGTCGTGGGCTAAGACGTAGGCTGAGGCTTCGGCATAAGGGTGTATTTCCACGTGTGCTTCGGCAAGAGCCTGGCGTGCTTCAGGTGTGAAGTTCTCTTCTTGGGCAAAGAGGTAGGCTTTTTCTGCTGCGAGGTCTACCCAAAGGTAGGCGAGGAACACGGGATTGCATTCCACGTCGCTTCCGCGCAGGTTCAGTAGCCAGGCAATCTCGCTGAGGTCGTTGACGAGGTATCCGGCGGAGTGGAGGCGCTTCCGAGCGTCGTCGAGTCCTGCTTGCTGCGCGTTGAAGATGGAGAGGTGGCCGGCTTCGACGTGACTCATCACGGCAGAACGCAACCGGGCGAGTTTGGCGGTGGCACTTTCGCCGGCATATTTTTCGGGGAATACGACCACTTCGCTGTGGGGCAAGGCGGGACGTTCTGCCCAGATGTCGTTGAAGGCATCGGCTTCGACGAAGAGTTCGGCTCCGCGTTTCATGAGCTTGTTGGCTTGTTCGTCGCTGAGCATATCGGCAGGACATGCCACGAGTCCCTCCTTGGCTTCTGCGTTTTGCGCAATCCACTCTTCGGGGGAAGGCACACCTTCCTGTCCGTCGCGCATGAGGCGGAAAGGCGTACCTTTGAGTTGTTCTTCGGCTTGGAGCCAGTAGCGTGAGTCGGTCCAGAGGAAGGCTTCTGTGGGGGTTACGACGGCTGTTCCTGCCGAACCGGTGAATCCGGTGAGCCATTCGCGGCATTTCCAGTGGTCGGGGATGTACTCGTCGTTGTGCGGGTCGGCAGTGGGAACGAGGTAGGCGGTGACGGGAAATGCTTTGTCGTGTGCCGTAGCTTTTTCGGTATGGGCTTTCATCCACTGGCGTAGCGCCTGGACTTTTTCGTTTGTTGTCATGGTGTGGAACTTTTCGGAAAGCGGACGGGGCCGCGTGAGCTCCGTCCGCTTTTGAAGTTTTGCCGTTTTTTTATTTGCTCAGTTCGAGCATACGTTCAATGGGGCGAACGGCCTTGCGTGCCACGTCCTCGGGCACTTCTATGGTGGGCCACTCGTAGCGGAGAGCGTTGTATACTTTTTCGAGGGTGCAGAGGCGCATGTAGTTACACTCGTTGCAGCCGCAGGTGCTGTCGTCGGGGGGAACGGGGATGAAATGCTTCTCGGGACAGTGTTTCTGCATTTCGTGGAGAATGCCGCTCTCGGTGACAACGAGGAAGGTGTCGGCGGGCGAGTCAATGGAGTACTTGAGCAGCGCAGCGGTAGAACCTACCACGTCGGCGAGCTTCACCACGGCACCGCGACATTCGGGATGGACGAGCACCTTTGCTTCGGGGTATTCTTTCTTGAGTTCCACGAGTTTTTCCACGGAGAAGCGTTCGTGTACGTGACATCCGCCGTTCCAGAGGAGCATGTTGCGTCCGGTCTGCGAGTTGATGTAGTTGCCGAGGTTGTAGTCGGGGCCGAAGATGAGTTTGGCATCTTTGGGGAAGGAGTCTACAATCTTGCGTGCGTTGCTTGAGGTGACCACCACGTCGGTGAGTGCTTTGACGGCGGCGGTGGTGTTGACGTACGATACGACCTGATAGCCGGGGTGAGCTTCGACGAAGGCTTTGAAGTCGTTGGCGGGACAACTTTCGGCGAGCGAGCAAGTGGCGTTGAGGTCGGGTACGAGAACTTTCTTTTGGGGACAAAGAATCTTGTTCGTCTCGCCCATGAAATGCACGCCACACATGACGATGATGTCGGCATCGGTTTTAGCGGCTTGCTGTGCAAGTCCGAGGCTGTCGCCCACGAAGTCGGCAATGTCCTGCAGCACGCCTTCGGTGTAGTAGTGTGCGAGGATGATGGCGTTTTTCTCTTCGCACATTTTCCTTATTTCGGCCTTGAGGTCTATGCCTTGAGGTATGGGTTCGTCTGCGTAGCCTTTTTCTTTCCAGCTTGCTTTTATCTGAGTCATGTTCTTGCGTGTATGAGTGTGGATTAGTGTGTGGTCTGTAGCTAACTGCTGCAAGATAAGGCAAATGTACGAACTTCTTGCAGATGGCGCAAGGGCGTTGGTGGCTTTTCGGGCAGTATCTTTGTTGGCAGAGAAGATTTGCGGGTGGTGTTTGTGAGGGTGAAAAGTCGCTTTTTGTACATTTTGTACAGACCCTTACTCTCTGAATAAATCGTCTGCCGCCACTTCGCTCTGCACTTCACCCCAATATTCGTTGTGGGCCACGCCGTCCACTGTTATCATCGTGAGGTGTAGGGTTTTGCGGGTTTGGGTGGTCTGTAGAAGCCTTTCTATTTTGTGTGCCAAATTCAAGCTATATTCCCGGTCTATCACATATTCGCCCTTGGAGAATTTCATTTCGCAGACATTCACCACGTTGTCTGCCCTTTCGATGAGCAGGTCAATCTGCGCGCCGGCTCCGTATACCGTGTCAGACTTTACCGACCATGAAGATACGCTGGTCAAGACGCCGCTAATCCCCAGTTTAAACTTTATTTGGTCAACATGCTGCATGCATACTCGTTCAAAAGCCAAACCAGCCCAGGAATATCTTACGGCCGAAAGATAGCTGTGCGACCAGAAATGTTCGTCATTTCCTTTGTTGTCCTTCATAAATTTAAAGTAGAACAAGGTGAAATTGTCTATCAGCTGGTAGATTGCATCATTTCGCTTTTTGCCAAACGCGTTGTATTTTCGGATGAAGCCACATTCTTCAAGATATTCCAGCATACGAGTGACATAGGCGCCACTCGACAAATTCAGACTCTCCAATAGCTCCGTGCGTGGCATTCCCACTTTTTTACTTCCCAGGACATTGATAATTTTCAGATATGGTTCGGGATTGCCGAACAACGAGTCGTAGAGTTCATTAAATTCGTTGTGCAACTGTCCTGCTCTTGCAAAGAAAATGTCGTCGATGTTCTGCGCCACACTTTTCCCCTTGTCCAATAGCGACCAATAAAACGCCACACCGCCTAACACCATGTAATATTCCAATAAATCATAGCGAGTGGCGCGCATGCCTTTTGACTTGGCGTAGAGTTCACACTCATGGAGCGTAAAAGGCTGAAGTGAAATCCGCAGGTTTACACGATTGTGCAGACCTCCATGGTTTTTGAGCACCTTGTTGATAATCCATGAAGTTGCAGAGCCGCAGATAATTAACAGAACGTCCTTTCTGGCAGAGGCGAAAGTATTCCAAAAGAATTCCAAAGCTGTGACAAAGTTGGAACGGGCAGTATCCATCCATGGAATCTCATCAATGAACACAACCTTCTTCTTTTCTGACGACTGCTCTATCAGTCCTTCCAGATAAGAGAAGGCTTCTATCCAATCTTTAGGAATACGAACATTGGAAGCTCCACTCTTTACAAGTGATTCCTTGAAATATCGCAGTTGTAGCTTGGTGCTTGCCTTCGCCACGCCCGAATGTTGAAAGACGAATTTGTTATTGAAACATTCCCTTACAAGGTATGTCTTGCCCACACGCCTTCGTCCATATACAGCGACAAATTGCGACTCGTCCGACTTGTAGGCTTCGCGAAGCCATCCTTGCTCTTTAGCTCTTCCTATCAACATAGATGTCTACTTTTTTATTGCTTGCAAAGATAGCCAAACATGCTTATATTTGTCCAAAAGTGGTTTTTATTTTGACTTTTGGGCAAATATAAGCACTATTGCGGGGTCGGACTACTCCGTTTCTTCGGTGAGCGAGGGGGGAAGGTCGGAGGAAGCGTTGAGGCCTTTTTTCTTCCAGCCTTCAAGTTGGCTGACAATGTTGCCGCGACCTGTGGAGAGCTGTTTTTGGGCGTCGTCGTAGGTGCGCTGGAGTTGCTGGATGCCGTTGCCTATTTTCACGAAGTTTTGGGCGAAGGTGGAGAATTTCTTGTAGAGCTTTTCGGCCGAAGCGTAGATTTCGTGCACGGAGCGGCTTTGGAGTTCGCTCTGCCAGAGGTTGTAAGCGAGCTGTAGGGCCATGAGGAGGTTGGTGGGGTTGATGAGTATGACGTGCTGAGCGTAGGCTTCGGTGGGTAGGGTGGGGTCGGCGGTGACGGCGGCCACATAGGCACCTTCGCCGGGGATGAACATGAGCACGTAGCCGATGTTTCCTTCCACCACTTTGTCGTAGTTTTTTGCGGCAAGTTCCTTGATGTGCTGACGCACGCTGCGCACGTGTTCTTTGAGTAGGCGTTCCTGTTCTGTAGCGTCGTCGGCTGCCACGTAGGCGGTAAATGCAGTGAGCGACACCTTGGAATCGATGACCATGTTGCGGCCGGCGGGGAGATGGACCACGACGTCGGGGATGAGGTCGCGTCCTTCGTCGTCCTTGGTGCGTGCTTGCAGGGTGAAGTCGCGGCCTTCGGTGAGCCCTGAGGCTTCGAGCAGGTTGGCGAGGACAGCTTCGCCCCAGTTGCCTTGGAGTTTGCTGTTGCCTTTGAGGGCTTTGGCGAGGTCTTCGGCCTCTTGTCCGAGTGAGGTGGTCTGTTCCACGAGTTGCTTGATGTACTGGTCGAGTGAGGCGTGGCCGGTGACGAACTGTGTGCGGAAGTCCTGTATGTCTTTCCCGAGGGGTTTGAGTATGGCTTCGAGGGAGTGGAGGTGTTCGGTGCGTAGGGTGTCGCTTTGTGTGCGCACCATTTCGGCGGTCATGGCGCGAAATTCGGAGCGCAGGGCTTGTGCCTGTTGGCGCATGGCGTCTTCGGCGTGTTTGGTCTCAGCTTGAAGGCGGGCGCGTGCCTCGGCTGTTGCCACGCGGGCGGCTTGGGCGTCGGCTTCGGCCTGGGCGGCGCGTTGGCGCTCACGTTCGGTGTCGGCCTGGGCGGCGGAACGTGTGCGGAGTGTGCCGATGGCGTAGCCGGCGGCGAGGGAGAGGACGATGAGGAGGAGGGAGATGGCTATGGGCATGTGATTAATGTGCAAATGTGCGAATGTGGCCTCGCGGAGGCTTTTGCGTGCTGCGCTTTGGGTGTATGGGCTTAATGGGCACTATGGGCTTTTATGGGCATAGTGGGCTTAAATAAAACGCCTAAAACAAATAAAACGGTGCGCTTTGCGGGCGGTAGGTTTTATGTGTTTTAGACGTCTTGGTCGAAGAGCGTGCTGTGTTCTTTTTTAGTGGCGCTGGCGGCGCACGCTGAGGCCGCCGCTCTTGCTGGAACTGCTCTTGGGCTTTGTGGCTTTCTGCTTTTTGGGTGCAGAAGTTTTTGTCTTGGAACTGCTTGATCTGCTGGACTTGGACGACGAACTGCTGCGCACGGAGGAGGTGCGGCGCGTGGGGGAGGAGGTGCGGCGCGATGTGCGTGCGGCTTTCCCGGCAGCGGCAATGGAGTCGGCTTCGGCTTGGGCCAGCGAGTCGGCGTGGAGTTTGGCGTAGTAGGCGCTGTCGCGTCCCCACACGTGTTCCTGCACGTCGGTGAGCTGCTTCTCAATGCGTTTTTGTTCGCGTTTCATGGCCGAGTCGTCCTCGCAGTAGTTGGAGAGCAAACGGTCCTGAAGGTTCACGGCCTTGTAGATGTCGCCTTCGTAACACTTCATGGTGAAGAAGTCGTCGGCCGACATGGTGGCGGCGTTGTTGAGCGAACTCCCCATGAGCATGAGTTTGCCGAGATAGGGAGCCACGTCGGACATCTTCACCCAAAACATCGGGTACTGTGCCAAGTCGCCGCCGAAGTCGGAGTCGCCGCGCTTGAGCACGGGGCAGAGTGCGGTGACCTGTGTGCGGAACGAGGCGGTGTGCTGGTCGTAGTAGGTGCTTTCTTTGATGAAGTAGGCTTTCACCTCGTCGGAGGGGAGGTCGGCATCGTTGACGCGCATTTTTCCGTCCTTCGACTCGTAGAAGATGTGGTAGCGGTCCATGATTTCCTTGGCCTTGACCTGGTTTTTCTCGGAGAAGTTTTCGTTGCCGTCGAGTTTGTAGTCGTAGGCCTTCACCTGTCCGCGCAGGATGAGTCGGAAGAGGTAGGTGAAGAGGTTCATGCGTCCGTCTTGCGGAGTGGTGGGGTAGTAGAGCACGGCGTTGGCGCTCTTAGTGAGGTCGAGCGTGCGGTAGAGGTCGCGGCGCCAAGCAGCGTCCTGCGGCATGTTTTGTGCCGTGGGAAACTCGCGGTAGGCCGAACCTTTTGCCGCGTTTTGCGTCTGGCTTTGCTGCTGCTCGGCACGTCGGCGCGGGGGCTGTGCCACGATGGTGCCGCAGAGCGTGAGGCTCAGGGCAAGTAGGGCTATGCGGAATGTAGTCATGTGAGGGTGACTTTGTTTGTTTGCTTGTGTGTGGAGTTAGTTTACGATGACTTCCATGGCTCCGTTGAGCGTGCGTGTTATTCCGTCGGGACCGATGGCGCGCACGTTGGAGATGTAGAAGCGTTGTCCGCGTCGGAGTTCGCGCATGAGGTTTCGCTGGTTTTCGGTGAAGTTGTCACCGTTGGAGGGTTCGGGACGTAGGTTGCCCATGCGGTCGGCGAAGACCGTTTCGAAACTTACCACGCGGAAGGGAATGTTGAGGAGTCCGTCGTCGATGGCGGCACAGAGTTTCGTGGTGGCTATGAGCGAAGCTTTGGCGAGTTTGCCGCTGCGGAAGCGGTTCGTGCCCACTTGGATGTAGGCGGTGGGGTCGGGGAGCTTGCGCACCTGGAAGGTGAAGGTGCCCATGTTTTGGGCTTTCCCGTTGACGGTGCCGCTTACGGTGAACGTGACGTCCTGTCCCACTTGTGAGGGGCGTGCGGTGTACTTGCCGGGACCGGTGGAGGTGAGTGTGCCGCCGCTCATGGTGAGGTGGACTTGCGAGGCGGGAATGCCGGCTGCCGTGACGCTCACGGGGTTGTTGTAACCGGCATAGAGCACGTTCATGAGGTCGGCAGCCACGGTGGCGCCTTGCGGGGGAGCGATGACGTTGTATTTCTGTGTGAACTGTCGGCGCACGATGTCGCCGTCGGCGTTGGGCATGAGGATGTAGCCCGAGAAGGAGTACTGGCCGGGTGCGCCTACAGTGAAGTTGTAGTTGCCGTCGGCAGCGATGCGTCGTCCGTTGACGTAGATTTCGGGGCGTTGTGTGGTGTCGACTGCCGCCATGAAGATGCGTGAGCGGAAGGTTTCGCCGGGGTAGAGTGTGGTGGCTTCGGCCGAGACGTAGGCGTTGATTTCGTTTACGCGGATGTCTTTGAGGTCAATGTTGGCGCGGAGCGAGTGGAGCACTTCGTTCTCGGCCTTACGCACGTCGCTTTGGAGTTTGGCGAGCATGGTGACGGCGGCCACGGAGGGCATTTCCTCAAACATATACTGCTGCCAGTTCTTCCCCACGTTGTCTTCGGTGCGCGGCACGTCGGTGGAGAGGTTTGAGGCGATGATGGCACGCTGCTTGGGGTCGGGCACGAGGGCGAGTATGCGGTTGCGGAATGAAACGATGGCGTTGCAGAGTTTCTGTCCTTGTCCGCGTGAGGGAGCGAGCATCACGTGGCTAGCGGCTTCGAGGTTTTCCTTGTCGCGGAGGTTGTCGGGGTTGCCGTCGCTCCCGTCACACTCGCGGGCAATGGCCCAGCGGAGCTGTCCGGCGTAGTTGTAGAGCGAGTCGCTCATCTGCTTCACCTTCATGGCTTTGTCGTACCAGGGCTTCACTTTGGCGGGGTTGCTCTTGTATTGCTCGGCAAAGTCGGTGTAGAGGTCCTGGTTTTCCTTCATGGCGTTGTCGATGGTGCGGTTGAGGCTGTCGCCGATGAGGGTGAAGCCTTTGAGCACGTCGCTCGACACGTTGAGTGCCAACATGGCCATTAAGACGATGTACATGAGGTTGATCATCTTTTGGCGTGGCGATACCGGACGTTTCTTTATGGATGAGGACATATGTTGCTTGTGGGGTTGGGCCGTGGCGGCCCGTTGTGTGGTTTCGGGGTGGCGATGTAGAACGTTCCCCGTAAAATGTTCAGGAGCTTTTGGAGCGTGGATTTACTGCTGCGGATAGCCGGGCTGCTGCGGTGCGGCATAGCCTTGCTGACCGGGAGCGAAAGGCTGCTGCGGTGCGGCATAGCCTTGCTGGGGTTGTGCGGCGTAGCCTTGCTGCGGCTGCTGCGGTTGTGCGGCGGTTGCGGGTTGTTGCATGCGCATGTTCACGGTGAGTGCCTGAATCATGCGGCCGTACACGCCGTTGAGTTCTTCGATTTGCTGTGCGAGGCGGTGGGTCTGCTCGTTGATTTGTTCGATGGTGCCCACCTGCTGGCTGATGCTCTTGAAGTGGAGGTCGTAGGTCTTGTTGATGGCCGTGAGCGTGCGGTTGAGGTTGGCCATCTCTTCGCTGTCGCGCGTGAGTCGTGCGCTCTGTTCGTCGACTTTCTGGAAAGTCTCGGCGAGCGTTTGGAGTTTGGCGATGTACTGCTGCGTGGCCTCTTCCATCTCGGGCGAGAGGGCGGCCTGTGCGCGGTGGAGGAGTTCGTCGTTGGCCATGCGTATAATCTCTGCCAGGCGCTGTGCTTCAGCTTCGAAGGGCGCGGCGCCTTCGGGAGTGAGGGCGGCAATGGCGGCCTGTGCGGCTGCGGCGGCGTCGGTCTTCGGGGCTTCAGCGGCAGCGGCCGTTGTAGCGGCAGGTGCTGCGGCGGCCTGCTGGGGAGCGGGTGCGCCGAATCCGCCAATCACGATGGTTCCTCCGCCTTGTGCTGCTGCGGCAGCGGGGGCTGCGGCTGGAGCGGCGGCAGCTGCGGGAGCCGGTGTTTGGACGGTTGCAGCGTTTTCTTCCTCCTCGTCCTCGTCGTCGGTGAGTCCGAGTCGTGCGGCTATTTCCTCGTCGGTCTCCACTTCGCGGGGGAGTTCCTTGCCTATTTCGTCCTTGTCGAAGGGGCGGTCGAAGGCGGAGAGGAAGAACACGACGGTTTCGGTGCCCATACCAATGAAGAGCATGATGTTGCCGCCCGGGAGGTGGGTGAGTTTGAAGAGTGCACCGAGAATGACGATGGATGCGCCCCAGGAGTAGGCGTAGTTGAGGAAGGTTTGTCCGGGCACGCTGTCCATCCAGTGCTGCAGGCGTACCACGAGGTTTATTTTACTGGCCATTTTCTGTCTGTTTCTCTGTTTGTGGGGCTTTGACCCTTATTTCTTTTTCTTTTTTCCGCTGCTTGTGGCGCTGCTTGTGGTGGCTTTGGAGCGTACGCAGCGGAAGCCTATGTAGGATCGGGGCTGGTTTTCGTATTCCCACGTGCGCCATGCGGAGCGTATGTAGGAGAGGGGGTCTTTCCACGAACCTCCGCGCACGCTTTTGCGCTTGAGGAGGTAGGGGTCTTCTTTTGCGGCGTTGTAGGAGAGCTGCGGGTTGAGGTCTGCCATGGCATCCACGCCGGCTTCGGTGTAGACGGTGCTGGTCCACTCGGCGGCGTTGCCGGCCATGTCGAAGAGTCCGTTGGAGTTGGCTCCGTAGATGCCCACGCGTGAGGTGATGAGGTTGCCGTCGTCGGTGTAGTTACCCTTGTCGGGTTTGAAGTTGGCGTAGAAACATCCGTCCTTGCTCTTCGACTCTATGCCCTCCCAGGGGTAGGGGTTGCCTTCCTTACCGCGTGCGGCATATTCCCATTCAATCTCGGTCGGGAGGCGGTAGCGCTGAATGTAGCGTGCCTGTGCGCCGAGTCCGCGCATGAGGTAGTTGGTGCGCCAGGCGCAGAAGGCTTCGGCCTGTTCCCAGGTGACGCCCACCACGGGGTAGTCGTTGTAGGCGGCCGAGGAGAAGTAGAGCTTCATGTACTGCTCGTTCTGCGCGTTGGGGAAGTCGTTCACCCAGCAGGTGGTGTCGGGGTAGACGGCCACGATGTAGGTGTTGAGGAAGTCGTAGAGACTGCTCAGTGGGCGTTCGATGGTTTGGCGCACAATGTTGCCGCCGTCGTCGACGTAGGCGGTGTCTTTCGATATCATGACCACTTCGTCGGGGTCGGCGGGGTGGTCGGTGTCGAGGGAGCGCTCTTTGGGGTCGAGGCGGTACTTGCGGAGTGCGGCTTTCTCGTAGTCGAAAATCTCGTAGCGGTAGATGAGCTGACGGGCGTCGAGCATTCGTGTGCCGTCGATGGGGTGGGTGTAGTATACGCTGTTGATGGCGCGTTCCTGGTCCTCGTTGGGTTTGCGCCAGGGTATGGCTTTGTTCCAGTTGAGGTGGGGTTTGACGGGGTCGCCGTTGCGGTCCACTTCAATCTTGTAGGTCTCGTCGCCGCCGTATGCGGGGTCAGCGAGGCGTTCGCGGATGATGGAGTCGCGCACCCATTCTACGAACTGTCGGTACATGGAGTTCGTCACTTCGGTCTGGTCCATCCAGAATCCGTCCACGGAGATGTCTTTGGAGGGGGTGACGGTGCCCCAGAGGGAGTCGTTGTTCTCAAGTCCTACTTTGAGGTATCCGCGCTTCACTTCCACCATGCCGTAGGGGGTGGGTTCGTTGAAGGCCGAAGCTCTCGATCCGGTCACTTCGCCGCCGTTCTGCATGGCACGGCTGCTGCCCATGCACGAGTGGAGCATGGCACAGGTGGCGAGGAGGGCGACGATGGTCAGTAGTGGGTATTTCATTTTGGGAGTATTGTCGGTTTTCGTTTCTTGCAGAGGTTTTCGTTCGGCTTGGTCTGGCTTTTGGGGCGATGTGTTTGGCCCGCTTAGAGGTAGCGTACGCTGCGGTGAATGTTCTTGCCCTTCTTGCCGAGGTTGAGGTCGAGGCTGTACCCGAGTGTAATCTCGTGTTGCCCGGCCCCAAGCCCTATGCCGGCGGTGTTTGCCTCGTAGGAGTAGCTGAGGTTCACGCCGTGGAAGGTGCCTCCGACGAATCCTGTCACGCTGTTTTGCGGACTGTAGGAGAGGCCGCCGTAGAGGCGACGTTTGCCGTGGGCGTATTCAAGGCGTGCGGTGATGTCGGCCCGGAAGTCGGAGCCGCTGTAGCGCACCATGGCAGAGGGTACTATAGTGAAGAACGGATTTTTTGTGCGGATATTGTATCCGGCCGTAAAATTATAGAGTGCTTTTACGCGATATTCGTTTGTTTCGCCCAGTAGCACGGTGGGTGAGGTGAGGTGTTGTGCGCCTATGCCCACGTACCAGCGGCGGTGGGCGTAGAAGAGTCCGGCGGAGGCGTCGAACTTCGATCCGCTCACGTCGGTGGTGGGGAAGGCGGGGTCGTTGGCGTCGCCGAGGTCGGCTTTCGAACCGTTCACGCTCTCGTTGAGCATGTCGGCTTCGGCACCTATGCTGAGCGTGCCGCCCCAGAGTTTGAGGTGGTAGGCATATTGCACGGTGAAGCGCTTGTGGGAGAAGAGGCCGAACTCGTCGTTTTGGAATATGGCACCTACGCCGTGGCGTGTGCGGCCAATCTGGAATGCCATGTCGGCTCCGGCAAACATGGTGCTTCCTCCGTTTTCGTAGCCGGCGGCGTGGGTCTGCATGGCGGCGCGGATGTTGAGTTGCGGCGAGCGTCCGGCGGCGGCGGGATTGAACTGCGTTTCGAGTTGCCAGTAATGGGCGAAGGCCGGGTCTTGCTGCGCGAGGGCCGCGAAGGGTAGGGCACACAAGAGGAGCAGCGCGAGAACGAGTCCCGTGCCGATGCGTTGTGGCAATGTGGTGCGGTGTGTGTGGCCCATTGAACTTTGGCGTTACCGGATAGGAGGGTTTTGTGTGGGGCGAGGAACGTGTTGGAAGCCGCCTTTGCGGGCAGTGTCCATTCTCCCGAATGTGCAAAGGTAAGAAGTTTTTTGAAACTTGCGCCGTGCGCGGGGGCGATACGGAGAAATTAGAGTCTTTGCGTGCGCTCGTGCGCAAATTTAGCAAGGAGCAAAATCAAATTATCTCCCAGCTCAAAGCGTTGAGCTAGGAGAAAGTTCTTTGCACTTGTTTACAATCAGCCTCACAATGGTTTTTGTGTTTAACGCATGCGTTGCACCCACAAAGCGCAGCACGCAAAAGTGTCCGTGACGCCGCAAGCACGCAAAAGCGTCCGCGACGGCATGGCATGGAATTCAAATTCCAAGGCAGCAAATTGAAATTCCCTCCCAGCCCAACACGTTGGGCCTGCAGCCCAAAAATTCACAGGACTTCACATTTTCTCTTCCCCGTACATTTCGGTACAAATCCGTCGTTTCGCGCGTGCGCGCATGTGCGCGCTTCACCGAAGTTTGTACTTTCTACTTTCATCTGTCACCCTATGCTTCACGATTTGTTGTAAATGAAAGAAAGAGAGAAAGATACGTTTTTCGGCAGGGGTGACAGCAAATTCTCACGAGGGTATAAAAATTCGTCAGCCTCTGAAAATTTCGGTCATGCGCATCTACCGAAATTTCTGAAGGAAAAGGTTTAATAAAGCAAAACTGTTGTGATTGCACCTTAATGCTGTCACCGCAATTAAAGCCTATTTATCACTCCTTCATTTGCACATTAGCTTCGCATATTTGCACATTAGCTTCGCATATTTGCACATTTGCGAAGCGTGACGGTGACGGGTGACAGCAACTTGCACAAACATTGGTGTATACGCGCGCGCGTAAAGCGGGGGTCTTTAGAACCTTTTGCAGACACTACACGTTGCAAAGCAAAAAATAATTGTACTTTTGCCACTTGAAAGTAAAAATAGAACTATCTCAAAACCACATTCAGACTCACACACCTTATGGAAAAGCTTAGCTACGCTCTCGGTATGGTCATCGGCCACAACCTCAAAGGCATGGGCGTCAACACGCTCGGAACCGATTTCGCACAGGCCGTCAACGACGTGCTCAACGGCGAAACACCCAAGATGACCGACCAGGAAGCACAGCAACTCGTAGGCAACTTCCTCCAGAAGCAGCAGGAAGAAGCCGGAAAGGCCGTTCGCGAAGACGGCGAGAAGTTCCTTGCCGAAAACGCACAGAAAGAAGGCGTCACCGTACTCCCCAGCGGACTCCAGTACACCGTCATCAAAGAAGGCGAAGGCCGCAAGCCCAAAGCCACCGACCGCGTGAAGTGTCACTACGAAGGCACACTCCCCAACGGCACCGTCTTCGACTCCTCCTACCGCCGCGGCGAACCCGCCGTGTTCCCCCTCAACGGCGTCATTGCCGGATGGACCGAAGGTGTGCAGCTCATGAGCGAAGGCGCAAAGTACCGCTTCTTCATCCCCTACAACCTCGCCTACGGTGAGCGCGGTGCCGGACAGGCCATTCCCCCCTACGCCGCACTCGTATTCGACGTGGAACTCATCAGCATCGAGGACTAATTCGGAACAAAACAATCATCATCATATGAAAAAGATTTTCTTGGCAACAGCAGTTGCCTTCACGGCTCTTCTGAGCTCGTGCAACAACGGTGCGCCGAAGGCCAACATGAAGACCGACGTCGACACCATCAGCTACGAAATGGGTATGCTCATGTCGCCGGGCGACCAGGTCACCAGCTACCTCGCACAGGCCGGCAGCGACTCCTCCTACGTAGATGAATACATCAAAGGCTTCACCGAAGGCGTCAAGGCTGGCGCCGACAAGAAGAAGATGGCCTACTACATGGGTGTGATGCAAGGTCTTCAGACCAAGATGCAGATGCCCCAGCTCGAACAGCAGGTATTCTCGTCCGACACCACCAAGAAGGTAAGCCTCAAGAACTTCGTGTCTGGCTACGTAGCTACCATCAAGAACAAGACCGCCCTCGAACGCGACGGACAAATCGTCGACAAGCAGGCTGCCAACAAGCACATCATGGACTACATGTTCAGCAAGCAGCGCACCGAGTCCGAGAAGTTCATGGCCGACAAAGCCAAGGAAGCCGGCGTGCAGAAACTCGCCGAAGGCGTCCTCTACAAGGTCATCACTCCGAGCACCAGCACCGAGCACGCTTCCATCAACGACTCTGCAGTAGTAGTGAAGTACGAAGGCAAACTCCCCAACGGCACCGTCTTCGATTCCTCAGCAAGTCAGGAAGGCGGCACCGCCAAACTCTCCCTCAAGAACGTCATCAAGGGTTGGCAGGTAGCCATTCCCCAGATGCCCGTGGGCGCAACGTGGGAAATCTACGTACCCTACGCAGCAGCCTATGGCGAGAACGGCACAGGTCCCATTCCTCCCTACTCAGCCCTCGTGTTCCGAATCACACTCGTTAGCGTAAGCAAGTAAACATACACATCCGTACAGACGGGCCGGCTACCCATGCGTAGCGGGCTCGTTTGCACATGATATTATACAACCCATCATGCAACTCAAATCAGTTCTCGTAGTGGCAATGGCCGCACTCCTCTGCGTGCCTGCCATGGCCCAGAAGAAGGCCAAGAAAGCTGCCAAAGGCAAGAAAGCCGTAGCAGCTGCCACACTCACCCCCGCCCTCAAGTCTGTCGACGGCAAAACGTTCAGCTACGCCCTCGGTGTGGCACAGGGACAGAGCCTCAAGCAGTACCTCATTCAGCGCGAAGGCGTCGACTCCGCTTATGTCAAAGACGCTATGGAAGGCATGAACGCCAACCTCAGCGACAGCGAACGCAAGCAGAAGGTAGCCTATGCCGCCGGTCTCCGCATTGGCGAGATGAACCAGCGCAACCTCGCCATGTTCAATAAGCAGGCCGTCGGCAAGCAGGACTCTGCCTACGTCGACCTCGCCACCTTCCAGCAGGCCCTTGCAGCCGCTGCCCTCGGCCAGTCGACCACCATCACCGCCGACAGCGCCATGAAGGTCGTCGAACAGCAGTTCCAGTACCAGCAGACCGTCTACAAAAACCTCAACACCCAGTGGCTTGAGAACAACAAGAAGCTCAAGGGCGTGAAGACGCTTCCCAGCGGTCTTCAGTACCGTGTGCTCACCGAAGGCAAAGGCCCCATCGCCACCGACTCCACCGAAGTAGAAGTACACTACGAAGGTTCACTCATCGACGGCACCGTCTTCGACTCTTCCTACAAGCGCGGCACTCCCGCCACCTTCCGTCCCAACCAGGTCATCAAGGGTTGGAAGGAAGCCCTCACCATGATGCCTGAAGGCTCCGTTTGGAACCTCTACATCCCCTCCGACCTCGGTTACGGCGAACGTGGTGCAGGACAGAACATCCCCGGAAACTCTACTCTCATCTTCAAGGTAGAGATCATCAAGGTAAAAACTGCCGACGCAGCCAAGAAATAAGCACTAAGCTTCTATAAAGCAAAGCGCGCATGGAAAGTTCCATGCGCGCTTTTTCGATATGCCCACCTTGCCCATCTTGCCCAAAGTGCCCATCTTGCCCATAGTGCCCACCTTGCCCATAGTGCCCACCTTGCCCACTATGCCCATCAAGCGCAGCACGCAAAAGCCTCCGTGAGGCCACATTGTCATACCTCCCCTCCGCACATCCGCAAATTGCCGAAAGCATCCTTCCGCACTTCCGCCCTTTTCAGCCCCGTGGCCGTAAAGAGCGCCGCCGTCTCCGCCGCATAGGCGCGGTTCGTCTCCACCAGCAGGGCGCCGCCCGGCCTCAGGCAGCGCACCGCCCCTTCGGCCAAGGCACGGTAAAAGCGCAGCGGGTCGTCGTCCGGCACAAAGAGCGCCAGCGAAGGCTCGTGGTCCAGCACGTGGCGCTCCATCTCCGCCCGTTCGCGCTCGCAGATATAAGGCGGATTACTCACAATCAGGTCAAACCCCTCGCCTTCTGGCCACGGCAGCAACGCGTCGCGTTCGGCAAAGTGTACCTCCGCGCCGAGCGCATCGGCATTGCCCTTCGCCACCGAAAGCGCAGCGCAGCTCACGTCCCAAGCCTCCACGTAGGCATCGGGCAACGCACGTTTCAAACTCACCGCAATGCAGCCCGAACCCGTGCCCACATCGAGAATGCGCAGCGGAGCCGTACGGCCGCTGCACACGTCCACAGCCCACGCCACCAGTTCTTCCGTCTCGGGGCGCGGAATGAGCACATCCGGCGTCACGCGGAAACGCGCTCCGCAAAACCACGCCGTACCCAGCGCATACTGCACCGGCACACCACTCACCAGCGCTTTGCATATATTGGCAAAGCGCGTGCGCATTTCTTCTGAAAATTGGCTACCTTTGCCCGCATAAATGTCCGTGCGCGACAAGCCCGCCAACTCTTCCATCACAAGGAAAGCCACGGCACGCGCCTCGCCTTCGCCATAAAGCGGAACAAGGCTGTCGCGCAGCAGCACGAATTCTTCTGTCATAAACTAAAATTTCTTTAGGACTCGTGGAATGATGCATTCCCCCGTAGCGTACAAAGATACGAAAAAACGTCTTGCCGCGCCCTTTTCTCCTATCTGCAGAACCATGCTTCACGAAGACTATATGCGCCGTTGCATCCAACTCGCCCAGCAAGGGCAGATGCACGCCGCCCCCAATCCCATGGTCGGAGCCGTCATTGTCAGTGCTGGCCGCATCATCGGCGAAGGCTTCCACACCTGTTGTGGAAAACCCCATGCCGAGGTCAACGCCATCAACTCCGTCCGCCCCGAGGACCGTCCGCTTCTCAAGGACGCCACACTCTACGTCAGCCTCGAGCCTTGTGCCCACTATGGCCGCACGCCGCCCTGCGCCCTGCTCATCGTGCGCACCGGCATACCCCGTGTAGTGGTCGGTTGCGTAGACCCCTTTGCAAAGGTGCAAGGTCGCGGCATACAAATCCTGCGCGACGCCGGCATAGAAGTCACCGTGGGCGTGCTCGAAGAAGAGTGCCGCCGCCTCAACCGTCGCTTCATCACCGCGCAGACCACCGGCCGCCCCTTCGTCACGCTCAAGTGGGCACGCTCTGCCGACGGCTTCCTCGACGCTTGGCGCGAGTCGGCCGACGAAGCACCGGCACACCTCTCCACGCCCCAGTCCCTCATGCGCGTCCACCATTTGCGTGCCTTGCACCAGGCCATCCTCGTGGGTCACGCCACCCTCACGCTCGACCGTCCCCGTCTCGATGTGCGCCATTGGGCAGGCCAGAGTCCGCTGCGTGTGGTGCTCGGCAGAGTAGGCGAGGGCGAACTCCCCTCGGGCTATCAAGCCTATGCCGACATCGACACCATGCTCCAGGACCTTCCCCGCCACGGCGTACAGTCGCTCCTCGTGGAAGGCGGCCAGCAAACGCTTCAAAGCTTCATCGACCGCGGACTGTGGAACGAAGCCTGGGTGGAACTCTCCAGCGTGACGCTCGGCAGCGGAGTGCCCGAGCCGCGTATGCCTGCCGGCATCGCCCTCACCGCCGAAACAGCCTTCGGCTCCACCATCCTCCACTACATCAACGATTAGCAAGGCCAAAGGGCCAAAGTGCCCACTTTGCCCATAATGCCCATTAAGCCCATTAATGCCCATTAATGCCCACTAAGCGCAGCGCGCAAAAGCCTCCGTGAGGCCACATTTCCCCCTCCCCTCCCATGCAACGAATCCTCCCCGTCACCTACACCCTCCTCATTGCCAACGTAGTCTGCTACGTTCTCCAATGGCTCTGTGGCACCCTCTTCCACATAGACCTCACCAACTGGCTCGGCCTCCACTTCGTGCTCGCCGACAACTTCGGCGTGTGGCAACTCGTCACCTACATGTTCCTCCACGGCGGCATGTGGCACCTCTTCATGAACATGTTCTCCCTCTACATGTTCGGTTCCATCGTCGAGTCCAACCTCGGACAAAAGCGCTTCATACTCCTCTATATGGTCTGCGGCATCGGTGCCGGCATCTGTCAGGAACTCTGGCAAACCGCCCAGTACTTCATTGAAGGCATGAACGCCTACGATATGGTCAACACCGGCGCCTCCCTCATCCCCATGAGCTCCTTCCTCGACCTCTGGACCACCATCGGCGCTTCCGGCGCCTGCTACGGCATACTCCTCGCCTTCGGCATGCTCCATCCCAACGAGCGACTCATGATGCTCTTCCCGCCCATCCCCATGAAGGCCAAGTACTTCGTGGCCGTCTACATCGTCATCGAAGCCTTCTCCGCCTTCGGCACCAACGACAACGTGGCCCACTTCGCCCACCTCGGCGGCATGCTCTTCTGCTGGTTTCTCTTCATCTACTGGCGTCGCCATGCCCGTCAGGCTCAGGCCAATCCCTGGCAGCAGTGGAACGCGCGCACCGCACGTCCCTCCTTCCTCGACCGCCTCAAGGCCCTCTTCAAGCGTCGTCCATCGTCCGTAGGCAATGCCCACCACGCACCCCACCGTCCCGAAACCGACTACGAGTACAACGAGCGTCGCCGCAACGAAGAAGCCCGCATGGACGAAATTCTCGACAAGGTCCGCAAGTCCGGCTACGGTAGCCTCACCACCGAAGAAAAAAACGAGCTCTTCCGCATCAGCCACCGCTAACAGCAACAAAGTAGCACCCCGAGCCTCTTTGCCCACTTTGCCCACCTTGCCCATTAATGCCCATCTTGCCCACCAAAGCCAATGCCCAAAACCAAATCGCCCTCCCTCTTCACTCGCATCCTCAGTTTCTTCTGTTGGATAGCTGTGCTCCTCCTCTGGGGCTGCGCCGCCACGGTGTTTGTCAACCCCGCCGAGTGGGGGCGCTACATCGGTGTGGTCGGACTCGGCTTCCCCTTCTGCGTGGCCTTCGTCCTCGTCATGTTCGGCATCAGCGTGGTGTGCTGGAAGCGCACCGCATGGATCTGCGTTGTCGGACTTCTGGGCTGCATAGGCACCATTCGCGACTACTCTCCCGTAAACCTCACCTCCCCCGTGCCTAAAGGCTGCCTCAAGGTGATGACCTACAACACCATGGCCTTCGGCAGTTCCAAGAAAGACGGCCACGACTACGTCATACCCCGCTATCTCATCACCGCACGCCCCGACATCGTGTGTATGCAAGAAGCCACTTGCGGCAACGACGAGATGAAAGACGACATCACCCGCATGTTCCGCCGTGGCGGCTACGAATATCAGACCGCCTTCAACGGCCACACCCCCCTTGCCATCGCCTCGCGCTTCCCCATCGTCGACAACCGCCTCATCTGCCACACCGCCTCCAACGCCGTGGCAGTCTTCACCGTGCGTACCTCCGCTCGCGATTCCATCCGCGTGGTCTGCGCTCACCTCCAAAGCATGGGACTCACCCCTGAGGACCGCGGCAATTTCCACCAGATGATCCAAAAGCCCGAAGACGTGGAAGAAGTAAAAGGCAAACGCACCATCGTCAAGAAGATTGCCAACGCCACCCGCGAGCGCGCCCTCATGGCCGACACCCTCGCCGCCTGGCTCGATGCCCACGCCGGCGAACGCATCATCCTCATGGGCGACTTCAACGACACCCCCGTCTCCTACACCCACCACATCGTCTGCGACCGACTCACCGACGCCTACCGCGCCACCGCCAACGGCATAGGCCGTTCCTTCAACCGCGACGGCATCTACGTGCGCATCGACAACATCTTCTGTTCCTCCCACTGGAAACCCTATGGCTGCGAAGTCCTCCAGACCGTCCCCTTCTCCGACCACTTCCCCATGGTCTGCTACCTAAAGGAAAAATAAATGGAGCGGGCCAGCCCACGTTGCCCACCCAGCCCATATTGCCCAAAGTGCCCATAGTGCCCATAGTGCCCATCCTGCCCACGAAGCCCATTCTGCCCACGAAGCCCATAATTGCCCATCCTGCCCACACTTGCCCACTCTCCCCATAAACCCCTTCCAAATAGCGGCCCAAAGCCGCTATTTTTCGGTACTTACCGAAAAGTTCTACCAAAATCGCCGGTCTTTTCCCGCCTCCCTACCAATATAAAATTGTAAACCGCGAAAAAAAATTCTTAACTTTGCAGCCTGAAAACCAAGGTGCGAGAAGCCTTGAACCCCTTACTCCTTATTCCCTTTTCCCGAATTTTCCCGAAATGAAACTTTCCCCATACCTCTTACCCCTTTGCGCCGCGCTCCTCTCCTTTAATTCATGCATCAAGGACGAGCCGCTCAATGCCGAATGCGACATCACCGGTGTGGATGCCTCGTGGATTGAAAGCCACCGCAGCATTATCAAAGGCATGCCCAACGTGACAAACAACAGCGTTAGCCTCACCATCCAAAAAGGAGCAGACCGCACAACCCTCGACCCCAAGTTTACCCTTACCGAGGGTGCGCGACTCACCGTAAAGGCCGACGACGGTACGGAGATTGAAGGCAATGGCGCCGTACGCGACTTCTCGTCTCCCCAGACCTACACCACCCATTCGCAGGACGGAAACTGGACAAAGGACTACAACGTGTCCTTCAACTATCCCAAGATGATTTCCGACCTCAGTTTTGAGCACTACGAGATCGACGCTTCCACCAAGCGCTACCACGTGTGGTACGAGGTGGACGAAGACGACACCACCAGCCCGCGCCGCGACTACTGGTCTACCGGCAATCCCGGCTTCGCCATCACGGGTATGGGCGGCAAGGACCCCGGTCGTTTCCCCACTTGCAACGATCCCCTCGGCGTGAGCGGCAACTGCGTGAAGCTCACCACCTGCGCCACAGGTTCGTTCGGTACGACCGTTGGCATGCCCATCGCCGCAGGTTCCATCTTCCTCGGTACGTTCGATACCAAAATAGCCATGAAGCGTCCGCGCGAAGCCACCTGCTTCGGTTTGCAGCTTGTCAGCGGCAAGCCCAAGGCGCTCGAAGGCTACTATAAATATACCGAAGGCGAGACCTTCACCGACAAAAACAAAAAAGTGTGTCCCGAGCGTCACGACACGGCCGACATCTACGCCGTGGTCTACGAAGTGCCCTTCGATACGCTCGAGACCGGTGAGGTCGTGGCACGTCTGGACGACGCCGACAAACTCAACGGCGACAACGTGCTCTCCTCCGACCGCATCGTCTACATGGCACGCATTGCCGACCCCGGCCAGCCCGCCGAGTGGCTACACTTCAGCCAACCTTTCGTGCTTATGCCCGGTAAAGAATGGAGCGAAGAACGTCTCAACAAGGACGGCTACGCCATCACCGTGGTAGCAACCTCCAGCCGCCAAGGTGCCTACTTCGAAGGCGCCGTCGGTTCCACACTCTGGATTGACGAATTCAAAGTCGTTTGGGAGGGAGAATAAAAATGAAGGTAGAGAGCCACAAGAAGACTTCCTCCGAGCAAGCGCTTGAAGATGTCATGGCCAGTAATTTATCCACCAAGAAGGAAATATTCTCGTTGTCGGATTCACGTTCAAAGAAAAAAGGAATAGACGAGGCTCTTGAAGATATTAAAGCTGGCAGAGTTCATCCTATCGACGATATAGACGAATACTTTAAACAGTTCGGCCTGAAATAGCCGATACACTATAACTCCAATGAAACGAATATCACTCCTCATACTCTTTCTCTTGTCAATCTGCGGTGCTTCTGCCCAGCGCGAAGTCGCGCTGGCGCAGGAGACCAAGGACAACCTCATCAAAGCCGCACTCCGTGGCTGGCACGTGCGCGTGGGCGCCGGTCTCGCTATGGGTGGCACGTCGCCCCTTCCTCTTCCTGCCGAGATTCGCAGCATAGAGAGCTACAACCCCACGCTCTGCTTCTACCTCGAAGGTGCTGTGCAGCGTCAGTTCACACCCCACTGGGGCACGATGATTGGCGTGCGCTTTGAAAACAAGGGAATGAAGACCGATGCCCGCGTGAAGAACTACCACATGGAAGCTGTCAACAACGACGGTTCCGGCACGGTGGTCGGTGCTTACACGGGCCGCGTGAAGACAGAGGTCAACAACCGTTACCTCACCTTCCCCGTCCTCGCCACCTATTCCTTCAACGACCGTTGGATGGTGAAGGCCGGTCCTTACTTCTCCTATCTCCTCAACGGCACGTTCACGGGCGAAGCCTACGATCCCCACGGCGACAAGTGCGAAGAGGGCGACAGCTACATCCGCGACCTCGACCCTACGGGCAACAAGACCGACGTGACCTCCGCCTCCTACGACTTCTCCAACGACCTGCGCCGCTTCCAGTGGGGCATCCAGCTCGGCGGCGAATTCAAGGCTTACAAACACCTCAGCGTCTCTGCCAACCTCGCTTGGGGTCTCAACGGCATCTTCCCCTCCGACTTCCACGCCGTCACCTTCGCCCTCTACCCCATCTACGGCAGCCTCGGCTTCAACTATCTGTTCTAACCGTCACGGACGGTTCTGCGCGGCTGCGCACCTTATGAAGGCGCTAGCGCATGGGGGTCACGTCTCCGACGTGACGCTCTACAAGGCTAATGTTCAAATAGAACTTGCGTACGGCTTCAAACGATGGTATGGGCGTAGAGCGGGCTGAAAGCCCAGCAAGCCTATAGCCCAGGGCAAGCG
>CAVALA010000032.1:0-32878 GCA_963589615.1 Prevotellamassilia timonensis | reverse complement strand
ATACAGCCAGATTACCGCATAAATTTAGGTTCTTTTCTAAATCCGAAACTTGAGTCAAGCTAAAAAAAGAAACACGAAATTGTACACCCTACAAAGTTCTACGACCTTGATGCCATATGTCCGATGTCACTCGTGTAGGGTAAAGATAGAAATGTAGGTTGTAAATGAGAAAAATAGTGAAATATCCTCGCTATTTAGGCGCCAAAGCTGTATCTTTGCAACCAAAACAAATAGATGATGCAGAGGGCATTTGTTTCTGTTACTCGTCGATTTGTTATCGCTAGATAAGAAACTCATATGGCTGATATGCAACGCATAACGAGCTGATCTTAAAGCAAAAATTTAGTACCATCTGTAAATCCCCAAAGACCTCACTTTCATGAACATTCAAAACAAGAAAAAGTATTCTTCGCCCATGTTGCGCTCCATTGAAATCGGTTGCCAACAGATGTTGGACAACAGTAGCCAGGACCATTATGAGCCTCCTAAGAATATTTATAAGGACTATTACGAAGAACACGAACTTTCGTTCTAAAAGAACTTGTATATGAAGAAGAATTTACGAAGAAATTACGCATCCGTTGCATATTCGCTCGTTTGCGCATTAGTCCTAATCTTTTCTGTTCATACTGTGCTTTGTGCACAAACGTTGGATGTAGCTCGCTTAAAAAAGGTGAGCAGTTTGTCGGACATCTCAAAAGACAAGAAGTACGCCTTCGTTAGTACTTACGAGGGGAAACTTTATACCTTGACTGCAACGGTAAAGAGTTCAAATAGCATTGAGGCGCTATGTCTGACGGATTCGCCAGAAAGCTTTTCGGAATCAAATCTTTTCCAGTTTTCCGCTATTAACACGAGCAAAAAAACTGCTTCTATTAAAAATTGCGGAAATGGAACGAACTTAATAAATAATGAAAATGCTTCGTCTTCCAATAATTCCCTTAAATATGGAAGTGCGAAAGGAAATTGGTCAGAAACGTTTTACTTTAACGAGAAAACCGATGGCTTTTGTGTAAGTTATGACAACCTTGGGGAATTTAATATAGCCTATAACAGCGACGCTGCACTATTTAAATTCTATTCCTCATCGAGCTATCCCATCGCCTATCTCTACGAATACGATGAGGCTAATACAGTGGGAAGCATAACCATCTTGACCGACGAAGGCTACGGCACCTATTACTTGGACAAAGACTTCGTGATGCCCGACGGGCTTAAGGGCGCCACCGTTTCGGATGCAAACGAAACAAGTGGTGAACTGAGCATCGATTGGAAGTATACGGCTGGTTTAACTGTGCCGGCAAACACCGCTCTGCTCGTTTACGGAACGAAAGGTACTACCTACACGCTCGAAGCTCCAACCGAAGCAGCTAGCGTTTCGGCACGTTCAACGACTGAAGAGACGAATCTGCTCCGCGGAAGCGTTACGGATGAGGTTACTACAGCGCCAGGAGAAGCAAGTGCAGACGACTACTATTTCTATCAAATGTACTATGTCACCAAACTCAACGAGGGACAAAAGCAACTTGGCTTCTTTTGGGGAGCAGAACAAGGCGGCACATTCACCAATGGGGCCAATAAAGCCTATCTTGCATTGCCGCGCGCAAGTTCTGTGTCAATTAGAGGCTTTGCGCTGCCATCCGCTAACGATGGAACTTCCGCAATACATCCAGTAATGGAAAATAAAACACAGACCCCGTCCGTATACACCCTTTCCGGTAAGCGCTGTGACGGAGCGAATTTGCCAAAGGGCATCTATATCATAAACGGAAAGAAAACCGTTAGGTAGGCCCCTATTTGTATAAGTTTCAAGAGGAGCGAAGTTCTGCATTGCGTGGAACTCGCTCCTTTTTCGTTGCAAGAAGCGCGTTTGACGATTTTTTGATGGTGCGATGAACATTTTTTCTATCCTGTGACGGATTAAAATCCGTACTTTTGCGTCATAATGATAAATCTCTCAGCATCCTGCTAGAATCCACACATCATGAAAAATCTCTACACACCACTTCTTCTTGCCGCAATGGCAGGAACCCTTCCCCTTCAGGCTTTGGCGCAAGACGACGTCACAAGTCAGTATATCACCAATCCCAGTTTCGAAAACGGACTCACTGGTTGGAGCAGTTCCAATCTAAAGACCCAAACGAATACGTCCTTTGCACCCAAAGACGGCAACACCTATATTGAACAATGGGTCAGCGCAGGCAACAAGGTGAGCAACGCCTACGTAAAGCAAACTTTGCATGGACTCCCCGCAGGTACTTACAAACTCACCGCTGCGGCTCAAAACACCCAAAACAGTAGTGCTGCAAAAGGTGCAGTCCTTACAGCCGGTGGAAAAACAACCTCCGTTGGTGAGGCTGGCGACTATAGCGTGGATTTCACCGTCATTGATGGCGAAGCTGAAATCGGTTTCGAAGTGACGAGTTGCACTGGTAACTGGGTATGCTGCGACAATTTCCGTCTGACCTTTGTTGGCCAAGAATTGTCGGCGCTCCATGCCGAACTCCAAAGTCGCATAGACGAAGCGCAAAACGTTCTCAGCGCCAATCCGTCCGGAAATAAAGCCGATGAATTGCAAAGTGCCATAGACGAAGCAAAGAGTGAACTTGCCGCTACGACCGCCGACAATCTTGCCGCCGTTGCAAAGGCGCTGACTCAAGCCGTTCTCAACTTCCGCATTGCCAACAGCAAAGGCACTGTACCGACTGTAGTGTCTGAAAAGCGTTTTACACGTGGCGTCAGCAATATCTATGCACGTTCGCAGGTGAGCGGAGTGGCCACGTCCAAAATTCTAGAACAAGGCTACTGCTGGAGCACGGAAAGCAATCCCACCGTTTTTGACAACCGCACTACGGATTACCTCGAAAGCAACGGTACAGTATATAAAATATCAGGCCTTTCACAGGCTACAATATATTATATACGTGCCTATGCCATTACCACCGACTATGCAGTGGGCTATGGCGACGTTTTGAAAGTAATCACCCTTCCTCGAGGCGGTATCACCTACACTTACGAAAGAAATGCTCCTACCGAAGAAGTCAACAACCGCATTGAAGCTGCTGTGAAATCGGCCGTTGAGGCTTGGAACGAACAGACCAGCATTCAAGGTTTCAGCACTTCGGTCCACTACGGCGCAAACACACCGACTGCCGACTGCTCCTACGGCGGTTGGATGCGCATTGGTCCCAACGAGGGTAACCAGCAGACGGGTACCGTCATGCACGAAATGGCTCACGGCATCGGCGTGGGTACGCACAGCGTATGGACAGCCACCGACTCTCCCATGCGTGCCGGATCGGGCACAGGCAACTGGCTTGGCGAGAGAGCTAACGAAGTGGTTAAGTTCTGGAAGAACGACGACACAGCCGTACTCACCGGCGACGGCACCCACATGTGGCCTTATGGTGTGAACGGAGCGCACGAAGACGACGGCTCGGAGGTGCTCTACACAGCTAACGGACAGATTGTACAGGCACTCGGCGAAGACGGCCTTCCTCCTGCAGGCGGATTCGGAACACCGACTTATAGCTTCGACCAGACAGACGGAGTGAAATATTATCTTAAGAACGAAGACGAAGATCGAGGTTTGCTCACTTCGTTCCTCACCACTTCTGAAAGTGGCACGTTGGCATGGACGGAAATCAGTACGGGCGATGTGACCCAACACGATGAGGCTGCTTGGACCATCACGTTCAATCCCTCTACTTGCTACTATCAGCTCCGCAATGTCGGCACGGGACACTACCTTACTTACGATGAGGCAAAGAGCCTGAAGTTCTGTACGGAAGAAGCGACGACACCCACCGATGCCCAGAACTTCCACCTCATGCGCGGTCGTGTGGATGTCACCATCGGCAAAGCGCCTGAAGCGTTCCGTGGCTATTGGATTGTGCATCCCGAAAAGGCGTTGAATCCCCATACGATGGGAACCATGACGAAGGGCCGTGTGCTTGCCACAATGTTCGACCTTAAGAATACAGCCACTGCACAGCGTTGGCTCATTCTTACAGCCGATGATGTTAATGCGCTGGAAAGTACCATAGCTGCTGAAAACAAACAACAACTGCAAAGTCTTCTCAATGCAGTGAAGAAACTCCCCAGTGTTCCCCACAAGGAACTCTCTGCTGGCGCAGACGTAGCTTTGGCTGACGCCATCAGTTCTGCAGAAACCATACTCGTTGACGAAAAATCGACATCCAACACGTATGCTGATGGTGTAGACGCTCTTCGCAGCAGTGCCGTTTCGTTCTTGGCAGCAGCTACTCCCGTTGATGCAAAGCAACCGTTCGATGTGACGTTCCTTCTTAATAGTGCTGACCTTTCAGACCTTTCAGCCTGGAAGGACACGCCTGAAGAAACGAGCGATGGTTGTGCATCGTTCTCTTCTACATTCAATTTCTACCAAACTGCCACCAAACTTCCTGCTGGAACTTATGCCTTTACGGCTCAAGCTTTCCAGCGTGTGGGTGATGCCAAGACCGCTTACACAAACTATGTGAGTGGCGAGGCAGGCATTACAGCCACCATCTATGCCGGTACGAAGTCCAATGAACTCATGGCACAAGGTGCAGGAGCACAAACCGAGAAACGGGCAAGCAAGGACACGCGAGTTGCTACCAATCCGTCGCTCTACGTTCCTTCTAACCTGGCTTCAGCAGTAAAATACTTTGCAGATTCGCTCTATACGAACAAAGTGGTGACGAAAGTAGCCACCACGGGCGGCAGCCTTACAGTAGGCATTCGTAACAATACGGAAGTTACTTCCGGCTGGTGCGCTTTCGGTTACCTTGGTCTCAAATTCTATGGCACGTTGAGCGAAGACGATGCCACCACGGGTATCCATCAGACGCAGACGGTTTCTGTTGACGAACCTTTGACTGTCTACACCTTGAGCGGTGTACGCATTCGTAGCAATGTCAAGTCTCTGCAAGGTCTCCAGCCCGGTCTTTACATCGTGAACGGAAAGAAAACGCTCGTGAAATAAATTGCGCACGGTCGCTATAGCACCACCATTAACGGCACACAACGTATGGTTTTATCCACGCGTTGCGTGCCGTTTTTGTGCATGAGAACAAAGTGAAATGCATACTTTCTGTTGCACACAATTGCATAAAATACAAAAAACTATTATCTTTGCATCGCTGAAATGCGGTTTGTGTCCGTATTTGAAGCAAGACATATTTCCAATAGCAACTTAAGCATTTGCTGTTTATTCTATAACGTTCAGAAACTTGCAGGTAGAAGAACAATATAACAGAATGAATGGTGGGTGCCCATGCATATGCGTGGGCTCCTCTCTCGTCTGTTATATTAGGTTTCCTGCAAGTACCTTGAACGTGGATGAGATGAGAAGTCCGCGTTTTTGTGTATTTGCAGGAGATTTCGTTTAGGACAGAATGGCTTTTGCACACCATGAACACTTCAGTAAAAACTATTCTTCTTTTATGTCACAACGTATCAAGACGTTTCTGACAGACCGCCGTGTGTTGGTCTGTTGGACTGTATTGCTGTTCCTTTCAGGGATAGTGCGCTTCTTGGCGGGATTGCGCAAGGGTAAATTTTCCGGTGGCGACTTTGCCGACCTATTCATCAACTACGAAGGCGGCTTTGTGCGTCGGGGACTCCTTGGGGAAATTTTGCTGCAAACGCAGCAGTTGGGTGTGAATCCTCTTTATGCGGGAATTATGCTGGCTGTGTCGGCATATGTTGTTCTCATCGTATTCTTTGTCCGGGGCTTCCGTAAGAATGGTGGCGAAGCCTTTTGGCTTTTTCCGTGCTACATTTTGGGTGGAGGCTGTATATACGGACTCCAATACATAAGGAGAGATTATCTCATAGTGGCCATGCTCATTTTCATCATTTGGCTTTCCAAACGAATCGGTTTGAAGACATGGATTGCTGCCGCAAATGTCCTCTCCTGCATCACAATCCTTTGTTATGAACCTTTCGCCTTTTTTGCCATGCCAGTTCTTGTTGCGCTTACAAGGGTGCGCGGCCTTTCGTGGATGAAGTCCATCGGGGTATGGATATTACCATTTGTCGTGTTCTGTATATCTTGTATTTGTTCAGGCAGCGAGAATGTTTTTCTTGCAGTGAAAGAATCTACATCGGGGTTTCTCGCCAATACGGGAATTACGAATTTTCTCGGTCGGGCAACGGCAGACGTCGTGGTGTTTCATCTTCACAACAATTTTTGCAGCCTTACGGGTAAACTTATTCCTAATGTGCTGTACATCTGGCCGTGCATGCTTTGTATGGTTTTCTATAGCGTAAACGCTCCCCATGTGTTTCGTAGCCAAGGAACTGGTGAAGACCTGCGCGCAGTGCGTCTGCTTGTCGTTTTCAGTCTTTTCGTTTGTTCGTTGCCAATGTTCACCGTACTATCAACAGATTATGCCCGCACCTTTTCGTGCATCGCGCTGACAACTTACGCGCTAACGCTAATCCTCCCCTCAGAGGAAATACGAAGCCTTTTTCCGAAACGTATGGTGCTGAAAGCTGAACGACTTCTCAGCTTGACGGACTGCCATTTCCGTCCTACGCGTTTCCGCCTTGTGCTGATAATGCTTTTTGTTGGTTTTAGCTCATGGACAGGTGGCGGCATGAGAGACCACATACGCCAAGGTGAGGTCTTGAACGTGGTTCAAGGAGCCTACAAATTGGCGGTAAAAGCTATAACCCCGATATATTCTGAAGCACAATGAAAAACATATTTCTTCTTCTCCGTCCGCAACAATGGATGAAAAACGGTTTCGTTTTTCTCCCAATGTTTTTTAGCGGAAATCTCTGCAACACCAGCATGTTGTTGCAAGCATTCGTCGCATTTTTAGCCTACAGCCTTGCATCCAGTAGTGTATATTGCTTCAACGATATCTATGACCGCGAAGCTGACCGCCTTCATCCGAAGAAACGCCTGCGTCCAGTAGCTTCAGGAGCCGTTTCCGTAGCAAAGGCATACGTATTGATGCTTTTTACACTGTTTCTTTCGTTGCTCGTGGCCTTTTCCGGACTCATAGCATGGCGCGAAGCCTGCTTCATCATTGGTTTCTATTATGTGATGAATCTTGCCTACTGTATTCGTCTCAAGCAGATAGCACTCGTTGATGTGGTCATCATCGCTGTAGGCTTTGTACTGCGTGTGGCGCTAGGCGGTACTGTCACGGGTATTGTGCTTTCACATTGGATCGTGGTAATGACATTCCTTCTTGCCCTATTTCTAGCTTTCGCAAAGAGGCGTGACGACGTAGTGCTCTACGAAAACACGGGAGTACTTCCTCGCAGAAATGTCAATCGCTACAATTTGCAGTTTATGAACCAGACCATCGCAGTGATAGCAAGCATCACGCTTGTTGCCTATATGATGTATACGGTTTCGGACGAAGTGATGGAGCGCTTGGGTTCGCACAGAATCTACGTGACTGCCATCTTTGTACTAATGGGCATTCTGCGTTATATGCAGTTGACCATTGTAGACGTGAAAAGCGGTAGTCCAACAAAAGTGCTGATGCACGACCATTTCATACAAGCTTGCATAGTGGGGTGGGGCATTTCATTCCTAGTTCTTATCTACTTATAACATAACTATGCAATCTTCTATAAAAGATAAGCGCAAGGTCGTTGTCTTCGATTTTGACGGAACGTTGACAACAGCCGATACGCTGCCCCTGTTTATTCGTTTTGTCTTCGGAATACGTCGCCTCTTATGGGGAATTGCCGTCAACTTGCCTTGGATAGTTCTTTATAAACTGCGTCTCTACTCTAATTCCAAGGCAAAAGAACGGTTGTTCGGACATTTCTTCCGCCGTATGTCCTATGCTGAGTTTGAGACGTGGGGAAAGCGCTTCGCAGACGTCGTAAAGAGTCGGGAAAACGCATTCGTAGTTGAACGTATGCACGATTATGCAAAAGATGGTAGCCGTGTGGTGGTCATCAGTGCAAGTATGGAGGAATGGGTGCGACCATGGTGCGAGGCAAATGGTGCGTCTATGGTATGTGGCACCAAAGTGGAAGTGGATGGGAAAGGGCTTCTGACCGGCCGTTTCGCTTCTCCCAATTGCTACGGCGCTGAAAAAGTGAGGCGGTTGCTCCTGGTAGAGCCTCAGCGTGCGATGTATATGCTCATCGCTTATGGTGACAGTCGCGGCGACCGCGAAATGTTTGCCGAAGCCGACGAGGCACATCGTGTTTAATAGTTTGCAAACAACTTTCTTCGAGTTGCTTGAAAGTTTGGAAATTCTTGCATAGTTGCATTTTGGAGCAGACTCTTCCCTTCGTTTTGTTCTCGAATATCAACAGAAGCTTGTATTTTTGTATGCTAAAGTCTCCACACCCATTATTATATATAGTACTTCTATGACTGAACTTTATCTTGTGCGCCATGGCGAGACGGAAGAGAACGTGCGGCACATTCTTCAAGGGCATCTTCCTGGAACACTCACCGTACGTGGCATTGCGCAAGCTGAAACACTACGCGACGAACTCCTTTCGTGCGGTGTTCATTTCGATGCGCTTGTTTGCAGCGACCTAAGGCGTGCGGTACACACGGCTGTAATAGTCAACGCTCCGCTTGCTCTATCTTTGCATCCCACACAACTTCTCCGTGAGAGAGATTGGGGCACGCTGACGGGGGCGATTGTACTTCCCGATTGTCACGTTGACATCCCTTCCGATGCGGAAAGCGTTGAGGATATGTTCTGTCGTGCTCGTCTCTTTCTGGAATGGGTCGGAGAAAATTATGCCGGACAACGTGTCATTGCCGTGGGGCACGGACTCTTCAATCGCGTTCTGCAGGCGGCATTGAAAGGGTTAACCATTCGCGACATTTCTCCTATGGCGAACGCGGAAGTGCGCATTCTGCAAATAAGTGAACACGCACCTTATGTTGCGATTCAAGGTGGGAACAGCACAGACAGCGTTTCTGCCAATTAATCAGCAACGCGTTGGCGATAAAAGCCCAGTTTTGTCACGTCGGCCTTTCATTTAAGAATGAAAATGGGCGATTGAAAAACCAAAAGGATATTTTTTCAGCCAAAGTTGTGATCAAATTGCAAGTTTTCTAGCCTTACGCTTGCACATTTCTTTCCTAAAACACTATCTTTGCAACCATAACGAATGCAGCGCACGCAAAGTGTATCAATCGTTATCCGCTAAACGGACCTAAGCACGAGTGAAGTATCACCCATAACATACGTTCCATACAAAAGAATATGCTCTCCAAAATTCAGTTCACCAAGATGCACGGTGCGGGTAATGACTATATTTATGTCAATACCCTCAAGTATCCCATCGCAGATCCCGAAAGTTTGTCGCGCCTTTGGAGCGACCGCCACAAGGGTATAGGTGGTGATGGCTTGGTGCTCATCGGTCCGTCAACAGACGGAGATTTCTCTATGCGCATATTCAATAACGACGGATCAGAAGCACGCATGTGCGGCAACGCTTCGCGTTGCATTGGTAAATATCTTTACGAATACGGACTGACGGACAAACGCGAAATTAAGCTCTCAACGCTCTCTGGCATCAAAGTGCTGAAACTGCATGTAGACGCAACGAACCATGTGGATTCCGTTACGGTTGATATGGATGAACCGCGTCTTGCTGTACCCTCACAGTTGGCAACGGCAGATGGAAGTATGACCGAAGGAACGGTCATCAGTACAGAAGGAAAAGAATTTATAGGTACGTTCGTGTCTATGGGTAATCCTCACTTTGTCATTTTTGTGGACAATGCAGAAACGTTTGACGTGGCCGCAATTGGTCCTACGCTTGAGTTTGCCTCCATCTTCCCTGAACGATGCAACATAGAGTTTGCCACCGTGCGTCCCGATGGTAGCATTCGTATGCGCGTATGGGAACGAGGCTCGGGTATCACGATGGCTTGCGGTACAGGCGCTTGCGCCACTGCCGTTGCAGCAGCGCTTACCCATCGCGCGGGTCGTGAGAGCGATATCGTTATGGACGGTGGTACGCTCCATATTGAATGGTGTGAAGCGGACAACCGTGTACTCATGACGGGTCCCGCGACCCGAGTGTTCGACGGCGAAATAGAAATAGAAACGCAACGACCCTAAGATAAAACATGCAGATTGACGACATCACCACGAGCGCCAGTCTGCATTTTTGTTTTTCTGCGCTTGTCCTCTTGCGCAAGGTTGTGTATTTCTCAAGAATATAGACTAACTTTGTACCGTAAACAAAACAAACTAACGGTAACTTTTAAGAACCATAGAATTGCAATGGCAACCATAAACGAAAATTTCCTCAAACTTCAAAAGAACTATCTCTTTGCAGACATTGCCCAGAAAGTGGCAGCTTACAAAGAAGCACACCCCGAAGCAAAAATCATACGTCTTGGTATTGGCGACGTGACGCGTCCCCTCGCGCCTGCCGTCATCAAAGCCCTTCACGAAGCTGTAGACGAAATGGCTTCAGCCGCCACATTCCGTGGCTATGGTCCCGAACATGGCTACGACTTTCTCCGTCAGGCCATTGTTGAGAACGATTTCGCCCCTAGAGGCGTGGAGATTGATGCTGATGAAATTTTCGTCAACGATGGTGCCAAGAGCGACACGGGCAACTTCGGTGATATTCTTGGCCACGACAATAGCATTTGTGTGACCGACCCCATCTACCCCGTTTATATTGACTCCAATGTCATGGGCGGACGCGCAGGAGAGTTTACTGATGGCGCCTGGAGTAAGATTACTTACTGCCCCTGCACTGCGGAGAACAACTTTATCCCCTCTCTGCCCGACCATCCCACGGACATGATTTACCTTTGCTACCCCAACAACCCTACTGGCACTACACTTTGCCGTGAAGAGTTGGAGAAATGGGTAGACTATGCGCTCAAGAACAAGAGCATCCTGCTCTACGATGCAGCATACGAGGCATACATCACCCGCGAAGGCGTGCCTCACTCTATTTATGAGATTGAAGGAGCGAAGAAGTGCGCTGTAGAGTTCCACTCTTATTCCAAGACTGCAGGTTTTACAGGACTTCGCTGTGGCTACACTGTAGTACCCAAAGAACTTGTGGTACGTGCCTCCAATGGTGAGGACGTTCAGCTCAATCAACTTTGGAACCGTCGTCAGTGCACAAAATTCAATGGTACTGCTTATGTCGTACAGCGCGCTGCAGCTGCTATTTATACCGAAGAAGGTAAACGTCAGGTTCGCGAGACCATCGACTACTACATGACCAACGCCCGCATCATGCGCGAAGCCCTTACCGAGGTGGGCCTCAAGGTTTATGGCGGCGTTGATGCCCCTTACATCTGGCTCAAGACTCCCGAGGGCGTAGGCTCATGGCAATTCTTCGAACAGCTCCTCACCGAAATCAACGTGGTCAGCACACCGGGTGTGGGCTTCGGTCCTGCTGGTGAAGGATTTATTCGTCTCACGGCTTTCGGCAAGCGCGAGGACTGCGAAGAAGCTATGGAACGCCTAAAAGCATGGATGAAGCAATAAAGGATGCTGATGGCAATGCATTAAAGTGTTATGCCATTCCCTTTCCCCATAAAAGAACTACACAAAACTTTACACCCATTTCATACATACAACTTAACTTATGAGTAACCTTCGTTTTAAAGTCGTAGAAGAGGCGTTCAAGAAGCGCCCGGTCGAAGTGAAGGCGCCCGCAGAGCGTCCCTCTGACTACTTTGGCAAGTACGTGTTCAATCAGGAGAAAATGTTCAAGTATCTCCCGATCAAAGTTTACAAGCAACTTCGCGAAGTGATTGAAAAGGGCGCTCCCCTGCCCCTTAGCGTAGCCAACGAAGTGGCACAAGGCATGAAGACCTGGGCCATGGAGATGGGCGTAACACACTGCACCCACTGGTTTCAGCCCCTTACTGAAGGTACTGCCGAGAAGCACGACGCCTTCGTAGAGCATAACTTTAAGGGCGGCATGGTAGAAGAATTCTCCGGCAAAGAACTTGTTCAGCAGGAGCCCGATGCTTCTTCCTTCCCCAACGGTGGTATCCGTTCTACCTTTGAGGCCCGCGGTTACTCTGCTTGGGATCCCGCATCGCCCGTGTTCATTATTGGCGACACGCTCATGATTCCTACCATCTTCGTCAGCTACACCGGCGAAGCTCTCGACTACAAGGCACCGCTCAAGAAGGCCCTTGCCGCTGTTGACAAGGCCGCCACAGCCGTTTGCCAGTATTTCGACGAGAACGTGACCCGCGTAACCGCTAACCTCGGTTGGGAACAAGAATATTTCCTCGTTGACGAAGGTCTCTACGCTGCTCGTCCCGACCTCTTGCTCACAGGTCGTACGCTAATGGGCCACGACTCTGCTAAGAATCAGCAGATGGACGACCACTACTTTGGTGCTATCCCCGAACGCGTGCAAGAATTTATGCGCGACCTTGAAATTCAAGCACTTGAACTCGGTATTCCCTGCAAGACCCGTCACAATGAAGTAGCCCCCAACCAATTTGAGTTGGCTCCTATCTTTGAGGAGTGCAACCTCGCCGTTGATCACAACATGCTCCTCATGGGCCTCATGCGTAAAATTGCCCGCAAGCACGGTTTCCGCTGTCTGCTACACGAAAAGCCCTTCGCAGGCATCAATGGTTCCGGTAAGCACAACAACTGGAGTCTTACAACGAATACTGGTGCGCTCCTCCATGGCCCCGGAAAGACGCCTGAGGACAACCTCCGTTTTGTAGTATTCATCGTGGAAACGCTCATGGGCGTTTACCGTCACAATGGTCTGCTCAAGGCTTCCATCATGAGCGCAACGAATGCTCATCGACTTGGCGCTAACGAAGCACCTCCCGCAATTATCTCCAGCTTCCTCGGCAAGCAGGTAAGCGAATTGCTCGACAAGGTAGAGAAGTCTACTTCTGATGAACTCTTCACTGTTGAGGGTAAGCATGGAGTGAAACTCGACGTGCCCCAGATCCCCGAACTTATGGTTGACAACACGGACCGTAACCGTACCTCACCCTTCGCTTTCACGGGTAACCGCTTTGAGTTCCGCGCTGTAGGTTCTGTCGCTAACTGCGCTAGCGCAATGATTGCTCTCAATACAGCTGTGGCAGAAGCGCTTGCAGACTTCAAGACTCGCGTAGATGCCAAGATTGCTAGTGGTCAGAATAAGATTGCAGCTATCCTCGACGTAGTTCGTGAGGACATCAAGACTTGCCGCCCCATCCATTTCGACGGAAACGGTTATAGCGAAGAATGGAAGGAAGAAGCTGCTCGTCGTGGTCTTGACTGCGAAACTTCATGTCCCGTTGTCTTCGATCGTTATCTCGACGAGGCAAGTGTGAAGATGTTTGAGTCTATGAACGTGATGAACCGCCACGAACTAGAAGCTCGCAACGAAATCAAGTGGGAAACCTACATGAAGAAAATCCAGATTGAAGCTCGTGTGCTTGGAGATATCTGCATGAACCACATCATTCCCGTTGCTACGAAGTACCAGAGCGAACTTGTTGACAATGTTCACAAGATTCAGCTTGCTTTCGCTGATACGGCAAAGGTTAAGGAACTTACGGCTTACAACATCGACCTTATTGAGAAGATTAACAAGCACGTAAGTTTCGTGGCCGAGAACGTAGAAGCCATGGTAGAGAAGCGTAAGGTGGTTAACAAGATTGAGAACGTACGCGAACTCGCTGTCGCTTACCACGATGAGATTGCTCCTTACTTCGACGCTATTCGTTACCACATTGACAAACTTGAACTCATCGTTGAAGATGAAATGTGGACGCTTCCTAAGTATCGTGAACTGCTTTTCATCCGCTAAAAGGTAATAAACTTAAAAGCAATAGTCTCTTAAGATCTAAATCAAAACAATCCGCACATAACGCCCTCAGCGTTGTGTGCGGATTTTTTGGTACGCTCGGCATGAGCATTATCTAACGGGTGAAAGTCCCGAGTAAGCCCTAATAGCGGGAATTACTTAGTCAAGAGCAAGGGTGTTCATCGTGAGATGAAATCTGAAGGAAGCTTGCGGCAAACATCTGGCCTAACGAACAGAAACTTCATACAAGGCATTTGACCATGGATAAGATTGCCAAACAAATCAAAGTCCTATAGCTATTCGGAATGGTTGGTGTAAATGAAGTAGGCATAAGATGGAAAGATAATGCCCTTATCCGAGGAGGTCTTACGGACATGATAAATAGTTTTTTTTACGAAAGTCATGGAGTAAAGCTTGCCGTAAGAAGTCAGCCGAAGCCATAGTAATGCTGCAATCGATAATGCCGCATGAAGGGCTGAACCTAATAATCAAACGATAGTAATTGAAACGTACCAAATGAAAGGTAGAATGCAGAAAACATTAGCTCAAGCTGGTGACTGCCCTCAAAGAGATAGGTCGGAAACCGAATGGTATGAGGGAGTGCAGACTTTCATGTGGATACGTGAAGACAACATCGTGGAAGTACCATTCGACAAGGAACATTTATTGGAGCAAATCCTTAATCCCAACAATCTTAACCGTGCTTACAAAAGCGTGATGAGGAATAAAGGGTGTGGCGGTATCGACAAAATGTCATGTGAGCAGTTGCTCCCGTGGCTTTTGGCCAACAAGGAGATGCTAATAAGTTCCTTGCTTGACGGTTCCTACCGTCCGAATCCCGTCAAGAGGGTAGAGATACCCAAAGACAATGGCAAGAAACGCCAATTAGGTATACCCACCGTGGTAGACCGCTTGGTTCAACAAGCCATCAACCAAGTGCTGATGCCCCACTATGAGCGCAAATTTTCGAGAACAAGCTTCGGCTTTCGTCCTCGCAAGAGTTGTCATGATGCTCTCCGTAAAGCACAGAAGATAGTAGACGAGGGATATACCTACGTGGTAGATCTAGACCTTGAACGCTTCTTTGATATGGTAAGCCATAGTAAGCTTATAGAAATACTCAGCCGTACGATAAAAGATGGTCGAGTAATCAGCCTTATACACAAATATCTTCGTAGTGGTGTAATAAATCATGGCGTGTTCGAAGTGAATGAAGTAGGCACCCCGCAAGGAGGTCCGCTAAGTCCTTTATTAAGCAATATCATGCTCAATGAAATGGATAAAGAACTCGAACACAGAGGACTCCCCTTTGTACGCTATGCCGATGATGCGATGATATTCTGCAAATCGAAACGCGCAGCAACGCGTGTGAAAACGACAATCACTCGTTTTATAGAGCGTAAACTGCATTTGAAGGTGAACACGGAGAAGACCATAGTGTCTTATATTCGTGGTGTAAAATACTTAGGCTACTCCTTTTATGTGCTGAAAGGAAAATGCAAACTCATGGTTCACCCCAAATCAAAGCAGAAGATGAAATCAAGATTAAAGACCTTGACAAGTCGTAGCAATGGTTGGGGTTATGCCAAGAGAAAGCAAAAACTGAAAGAGTACATAAGAGGGTGGATAGGCTATTATCACCTTGCTGAAATGCGACGTTTTCTTCTTGGAACAGACGAATGGTTAAGACGTAGAATACGTGCGTGTATATGGAAATCTTGGAAGAAAGTCAAGACGAAAGTGACCAATCTCATTAAATGCGGAATCAATAAGTATAAAGCATACGAATGGGGTAATACTCGCAAGGGCTATTGGCGCATAGCTGATAGTTATATATTACATAGAGCAATCACCAATGAGAACCTATGTAAGGCCGGGTATGTCACATTAACGGGTGAATATCTCGAATGGCACCCAAAAAAGGAACCGCCGTATGCCGAACGGCACGTACGGTGGTGTGAGAGGTCGGTAAATGTGAAAGTAGGAGGCAAATGCCTTTTATGATTAGCATTTACCTCCTACTCGATTATACGAACACTGAATGTTACTGTTCGAGCAACTTTGTAACGTCTGCAGAATTGAGTGCCCACTCATAGGTGTATGACTCGTCTGCTTCTTCTGCGTTGTCAGTCAGTTTAAGGTTCTGTGCTTTGGCTTTTAATTCAGCAAGTTGTCCGATAGATAATTTCGTTTGAAGTTTGTGAAGCAATGACTCAATGGACTTTACATTAGTTCCACGCAACGTTTGGGACATGAATGGCATTTCTAACCAAATGATTTCACGTTTCTCAACCTCGAGAACGCCGAAAACCAGCCCTTTGGAAAGATTGCCCTCGCTGATACGTATCATATGTTGAACACATGATGGGTCGTAAGCGACTCCCGTTGACTCCGAAATAGTCATTGGATAGGACGAATCCATCCAACCTACGACGAGGTTTGGGCATAGTGCCCCCACAGTATATGCATTACAAGTGAAGATTACATATTGTGCCTTTGCTGCGTCTAGTTCGGGTAGCGACAACTCTATGTATTCCGCAGTACCTACCATCTCCGGAATGCTGCGGATGTCGCCTGAGTGTTTTGCACCCACACATGTCAGGCTGTAGAATGCGCAATCTTCTGTTTTGTTGTCAGACAGAACGATTCGGCAACTCAAATCCATATCAAGAGGCTGGGCATGCAAGCCTTTACCCCACTGTAGGAAGAGACGTACGGCATCTCCTTCCACCTTGAAGCGTGTTCCCATCAAGGCACATGACGTGTCTTGTGTAGTAGATGAACGGTCGCCTACGCTGATTGGTATGTTATAAAGTGACGAATCTATGTAAATTGTCTTAGTCTCAGTCATTTGTGCTGCAAAACGGCGAAACATTGACGTTTGGTAGACGTCCGCCACTTTCTTGACCATTTCATTGCGTGCGTCTTCATCGTAGAGTACAAGCAGTTTGTTGTGCTCTATGCGATGAGTGCCTCCCGTGATAGGATGTGCCATACGTACCGCTTGCGTATCGAAGTACGATTCTGCAGCATTGCCGAGAGAAAGAAGTAGACGTGCAGGCAATTTGTCGGCAACTTCGTTGAATGCTGCAATGGTTTTGTCGCTGCCGAATCGTAGCATCGTGGCAAACAGGCTTCGTGCAAAGAGTCCTGGACGCTCTTTTAGCAATGTCAAGGTCTTGTCCGTGTCATTGCTAATTTGGGCTTTGTCAACACGTCCTTGCCATGTAGAGTAATCCTGATTATAGAATACATCAAGAATTTCCGCCAAATGCGCCATACCTTTCTTGCGAGAGTATTCTCCCAAACGGAGAGCGCGAATCATACGCACCCACATGCCGCGCTTGGGATTCATGTCCTCTGCTGCCTGCCTGGCAGACATCGGCATAGCGTTCAACCATTTGGCCACGCGCAGACAAGTCTTGCGGTCGTACTTTAGCATGAGCTTCTGTTTCATTGCCTTAGCTGCGTTCGTTCCTTTGTCTAATGGACCGAACATGTGGCGATAGAGTTTTCGTGCATGGGCAACAAGAGTCTTAGGCTCGATAATCTGCACATATCCGCTCTTCTCGTCCCAGAGATAACGGAGTACATCGGTAGGAGTTTTCATGAACTTGCCAGCTTCTTCGGCTTTGTCCATTTCTACCAATAGCTTGACTACAAGCATTGCAGTTTCTTTCATGGTGACAATGGCATCATCAGGCAAGGGGTATGCTCGGAGCATTTGTTCAAGCGAGTCCTTTTGTGTTCCGTCAAGAGGTGTTGTTGAAGAAAGAAGGGATGAGAAAATATTCATCATGTCCTTTTCTGTGAACAGACGGAGCTCCTTCAGCTTGCTTCCTTGACCTTTGTAAACAAAGTTGGCAGTCTTGAAGGGAGTACCACAGAATGGACAACCATTGTATCGCTCAAGGGGAAACGTTCCTTCGGGAATGAAGTGACCGCATTGAAGAGTCGTGCCTTTGAATCCAATCTTTTCGCCACCAAGGATGTTGGCAATCAAGGTGACAATATGGTCCGCGCATGATTCCCCCGTAGGTATGTTCCAACCTTTAACAAGCGATGCCCAATTGAGATTCACGCCCATTACATCGTTGATACATTCCGTAATCCCGGCGAGTTCGTCAGTCGAAACGATGTTGAGTGCGTGAAGAAGCTCTTCGCTCACGCAGAACCCATTCTCTTTAAGCCGTGCTACAAAAGCCATCACCGGTGCAGTCGTCATGGAGTTCATGTCGATATTCTCGCGGTTGATGTTGAGGTACACAGCGCGATAGCGCAAAGCTACCTTTGTCAAAGTCTTGTTCATAACTTTTACTGATTTTAAAAGGTAATTGAGTGGTTGTTGGTTCTTGGTTATGAGCCAAGCGGCAAAAGCCAAATTCTATAGAAGTAAACCACTCTTAGACCTATTTGTGATTAAGAGGTAATTGGCAGACAAGGAAATTTTATGAGATTGTTGCTCGAAAGCGAGAAGTATGTCTTCCTTGACCTCGTTGTGCAATAAGAGTTAATTGAGAAACTGACTATCCAGCCATAGCTCGGAAGCTACCCGGACTATTATTCATTGGAGTAAGTTTCTCTTTGACCTCTTTGTCTGTGCTGCGAGCAGGACTCGAACCTGCGACACCTAGTACCATACGAAGTATGTGGTGGTTGGTCCTAGGAAAGGAAAATCCGTCACAATCAAACTAATGCTCTACCAACTGAGCTATCGCAGCAAGTAAAAGAGAGGTAATGGAGCAGCTATATGGAGCCTCTTTAGCATAATTGATTTTAGAAGTAAGCAGTTCTTGTCCTTCTCTTTTAGGGCGTAATTTTCTATGGCGTGGGTAATTCCGGCAGTGACCTTTGCGGTGCAACGACAGGTGTATTATCCCTTAATCACTGCCACAGGAAGCAGTCTTGTACGAACTTTTACGAGGTCGAGTTCGTTTGCAATAACCTCTTCGATGTTCTTGTAGGCACCGGAGGCTTCTTGCATATCGTTCTGGTAACGTATGGCATGTACAATACCTTTAGCTTCAAGCCGTGCAACTTCTTCTTCCATGTTTAGCTTCCGTATGGCAGCTTTACGAGATAGTACACGTCCGGCACCGTGCGAGCATGAACAGAATGAATCGGGATTTCCCAAACCTTCTACAATGTAGGATGCTGTGCCTTGTGAACCGGGAATAATGCCAATTACGCCCTTTTGTGCCAATGTAGCCCCCTTACGGTGTACGAAGACATTTTTGCCAAAATGCTTTTCGCATGCGGCGTAGTTGTGGGCAATGTTTATCATTGGCTCAAATTCAATGCCCTTTAATGCATTGGCCAATACTTCTTCGATTCTGCACATCATCAGTTTACGGTTGCAGAGAGCAAAGTCGATGCAATACTTCATCTCTTCCCAGTACATACCGAATTCACGTGAACCTTGCGGAAGAAAGGCAAGATTGATTTCAGGAGAAACTTCGGAGTGCCATCTTGAATTCAATGTTTTTGCCATCTCATTGTAGTAAGCGCCGACCCTAGCACCAAGATTTCTTGAACCAGAGTGTATCATAATCCACAGCAAATCATCTTCGTCCTTCTGCAATTCGATGAAGTGGTTACCACCGCCGAGCGTACCGACTTCATGGAGTATTGATTCTTGTCGGGCTTTTACAATTGTCATCTTTCCTATTTCATGACCTTCCGGAAGGAAATGGGCATCCTGCTTCTCTTGGTGGTGATCCATCCCGAGGGGAATGCGTTCGCGGATGTCTTTCATGATTACTTTTCTGAGAAGGGACTGCGGAATTTCGCTTACTTCCCAGTTTGTCTTTACTGCGCACATGCCACAGCCGATGTCTACACCAACTGCGTTGGGGATAACAGCACCGTCGCAAGCCAATACGCCGCCGATGGGCATTCCCATACCCGCATGAACATCTGGCATGATGGCAAGGTGGTGATGAAGGAAGGGAAGGGTGGTCAGATTTTCAATCTGACGCATAGCTGAATCTTCTACGGTGTCCGTCCAGATTTTTACCAGACGGTTGTTTATGGTCTTTACTCTCATAGTCTTAAATGTTGTACATTAATATATGTGGTTGGAACCGTTACCAGGTTTCTCGAATGCATCCGCTCGTTTTGTTGGATTGCGAGTGCAAAGTAATGAGCGGACTGCGCATCCTTTTTGCGTAGTCAAAGAAATTTGAGGAAAAATGGCAAAGAAAAATATAAAAACTGAGTTCTGCGCAAATAGGTCGCGTAAATGTCTTTATATTTGCGTTGTTGAATCAGAAAACTGAAAATATATGCCGGCTAACAAGAATGCTCTCATTCGCTACAAAACTATAGATAATTGCCTCCGTAACCGCTATCGCCGTTGGACGTTGGAAGATCTCGTGAATGCATGCTGCGACGCGCTTTATGATATGGAGGGCATCAGTAAGGGTGTGTCTGTACGTACCGTGCAGGGTGACATTCAGATGATGCGTTCTGACAAACTTGGATATAATGCGCCCATTGAAGTTTATGAACATAAATACTATCGGTATTCCGTGGACGGGTATTCTATTATGGATATGCCTATGTCGCAAAACGACTACGATGTCATGCAAGAGGCTGTAGATATGCTCCGTCAGTTAGAAGGCTTTGAGCAATTCACCGAAATGAGCGACGTTGTCAGTCGTCTTCAGGACAAACTCGCCATCTCGCGCAACAATCGCAAACCGATTATACATTTTGACAGTGTTCCTAACCTAAAAGGACTCAAATTCCTCAATCCTCTTTATAATTACATTGCTCACAAACAGACACTTCGCATAATGTATCAGTCCTTTTCTGCCCGACGGCCTATGGAATTTGTGCTTTGCCCATATCTCTTGAAAGAGTTTAGGAATCGTTGGTTCCTCTTCGGTTCAAAGGCGAGCGATTTGTTGTTGTACAATCTTGCTCTTGATCGAATTATAAGCGTGGAGCCTTCTGATGTTCCTTTTAGGGAGAATCCCGATTTCGATTCGGAACATTTCTTTGATGACGTGATTGGCGTGAGCAAGAATATTAGAAACACACCGCGCCTAGTAAAATTCTGGGCTTCGCCAGAGCAGAGTAAGTATATCAAGACAAAACCCCTTCACCCATCGCAGCGACTGGTTCAAGAAAATCCTGAAGATGGGAGTTGTGTCTTTAGGATTGATGTGGTGATAAACTTTGAAATGTATTCCGTTTTTATGAGCTATGGTCCAGGCGTCAAGATTATATATCCCCGCAATGCGGTGATGTATATGCGTGATAAACTAGAGGAGGCTCTTAAACTCTATGACTCAGACGTAGATAGTAAGGAGAAAAAATAGTTTGTGCTTGATTCAATTACGCCTGCAAGACATAGTCGGAGAGACTGAGCTCTTTGTAAATCTGTTTGGCTTTTTATTTTGCCCAGCTCAGCAACAAGGCTGCGCATAAAAAATAAGTTCCGCAATTCGCTAAGCCGAATATTTGCGGAACTTTTTTGTGCCTTGCTAAGGCTTGTTTATTTGGAGGAAGGGGAAAAGGACTCGTATGTGCCGTCGTCGAAGAATACGCGAATCTCCAAAACCTTACGCACTTTTTTGTCAAGTAGATTCTTGTTCTTGAGTTCTCTCAAATAGATTAGTTCTTGCATAAGCTCATTGCTGAGGCTACTGCTTGGCGTGTTGCTTATTGTGGGTTGTGGCGCGATGTTGGGGGATGAGACGAATAGTGATTGGTTGCTTTCTGTTATGTCGCTCGGGTTGTATGGTGTGTTTGCCGTATGGATAGATTCTTCGTTTGTTTCTGCGTTTTCTGATAGGGTAGGAGATTGTTCTATTTGTTGGGGTGTTAGCATATCTCCTGTACCGAACATAAGCCAGTTGAGATTGATTTGAGGAAAGGCTTTATGGATTCCTTCTACGTGACGGTTGTTGGCTCTTGTACGGCCATTGAATACTCCAGAAAGTGAAGCTTCGGAGATACCAATTTTTGCGGCAAAATCTTTCTGCTTCATTTGCATGTATTCCATTACTTGGCGAATTCTTTCTTCCATGTCTTTAATATGTTGTGTGGCGTGCTTGTTATGTCCTTGGATTTATCGAGTAAGGGCTATGAAGTATAGCTGGAAAAATAGGACAACTTTAGTTGCTTTTGTTGATCAGGCGTTGCAGAGACCGTCTTGAATCTAGATGGCATTGCTGAACAGGCATTTGTACAAGAGGGGAGATTTATAGCCTCTCTTCTTTGTGCTCTGGTGCCGCATTTTGTATTCTTTGATTGCAGAGGTAATTGATTACCGAGGGGCGTTCGCTGTGGTTTGTTGTGAACTTCAATCGGGAACACGAGGTTGTTATGCAGCGTCAGGTACGAACTGTGTGCTGATTTGTTGTACAAAGGTAAATATAAAAAACCGAATGTAATATGCAGATGTGAATTTAAAAACAAACCCGATGTGAAGTTTACATTTGAAAGATGGATTTACGGAAGTGAATCGGCTGCACTGTTCGAATTTTGTAAATGTAAATATCAGAGGTGCGCATCAGTGTATTGATAATTGAAGTAATAATGTAAGAAAATCAGCTAGTAGCCTGAATAATAGGAGAGAATTAACGGAGACTTGTGCGTATTTGGCTTGCTTTCGCATAGAATACGCATGGGTTATCGTAAGAGATTATAGTGATGCTATACAAAGAACTTAAAAACCGCTGATTGTTAGCGTGATAGAACAAGCGAAAAGATGTGTATATATCCGCACTATGCAATTGTGAATACGAATATGTGATTTTGTACTGCGAAGTTTTAAAATGTAAATATCCGCCGTTTGTGTAAATTGCAATCTTGAAATATAGAAATGTGAATATAGAAATTCTGTGTAATGTATAAACCTAAATCGGGTGAATAGTTAACGAAGGCTTAATGTGAATTGATTCGTTTGTCATGTACCAAGAATCAGTGTTTATTTTGATGTTTCGATCAAAGGTTGAGCCTGGTTCGTTATACGCGATTCTCAGAAGCTAGTTTTGAAGCTAAATGTCAGAATGTCAGTTAATTGAATGCGTTTTCTACTTATTCTAGGATTTCTCTAAAAAGTTCAGAATCGTGGGTTTTGCCTTGATTTTAGAACTTTTGGAGCACTTCTTTCTCTGTTTTGGGAGCTAATTCGATCAGCAAAAGCTACGAAAAGGGCTAAAATTTACATTATTCCACTTCTTTATGGTCGGATAGAAGGTCCTGTCGGGTTCTAGGTGGGTGGCTCATTTATATACTCGCATCGTATGATAGCTTTCCTTGCTTTCGTAATGATAATGTTGTTGGGGCTTATTTCTGTATTAGACTCTAACCAAATAGGATTTAGACAAATAAGTAAAATGGAACAAGTTGTAGGTTTTGTATGAACTTGTCAGCTTTGATCTTCCTCGTATAATGTTTACCGTCCTAGGTCCATGGATTGCGCCTTTTTCTCTGGCATATACAGCATGCTATTTCCAATCGATGTGAAAAGTAAACGGGCCAAATTCTATTGGAATTTGCCCCGTGTTGATTGATATGTTTCTTTGATCTGTGCTTTAGTGCATGATGTAAAATAGAAGCTCTTTCATGAGTTCTCCGTTGGTTGCAAAACCGTTGTGAATACCTACACCTTTTGAACGTGCATCAGTGTTCCGAATTTCGGAAATGATATACATCACTTTTATCGGTGCATAGACCCTCATAGGAGGTATTACATTCTTCTTTACTTGCCATTCCGACTGTCCTAGCCATGCAGCGATGCCAGCTTCTGTCTTGTCGGGTGCGAAGTAAGCCATGAGTAGGTTGGAGAAGAACCGGAAGAGGTTGGGAAGTATCAGTTGGATGGGGAACTCTTTCGGATTGCTGTCGAAATACTTTGCTATGCGATAAGTCTTGACCTTGTCTTTTATGGCAAGAGCATCCAATAGTTCAAAGATGCTAAAGTCTTTTGATATGCCGATATTTGCTCTTACAAGTTCTGTCGTGACCATTCTCGCGCCTTTGGGTAAAGCCAACAGGAGTTTGTCAATTTCGCTGGCCATACGGTTTAAATCGGAACCGATATATTCCGAAAGCATTTCCGCAACTCCAGGTTCTGCGGCCACTTGTTTGCGCTTTAAGTAGTTGTTGACGAATCTGGGTAGTTCTCGGTCGCGCAATTTTTTTGACTCAAATAGTATGCCTAATTTGCTTATTAGCGTGTTCAGTTCTTTGAGGCGCTTGTCGAGTGTTCCGTTCTTGTGGCAAAAGATGAGAACCGTAGTGGGTTGGATGTGCTTTAGATAGTTAGAAAGGCGTTCGATGTGCTTTAGCGCTTGTGCTTCCTTGACGAGTATGACTTGTTTTTCGGCTCCCATAGGAAAGCCCTGTGCAGCAGCCATGATTCCGTCTATGTCAGCTTCAGAACCGAAGAGCGTGGTTAGGTTGAAGTCGCGCTCTTCAGGCTTGAGAATAGAACTTACTATGTAGTCTGCCACGTGGTCAATGTAGTAGCTCTCTTCGCCCATTAGATAGTAAATGGGTTTGATGACGCCACTATGCACTTCGCGCACTATTTGGTCGTAAGTAATGCCTGAAGCTTGTTTTCGGGGATATGATGTGTATGCCATGTTGACAATGATAATGCCGGAAGTTCTACCATTCGTATTTGAGATGTCTGACGGTCTTCTTCTCGTCCTTGATGAGGTTCATGCTTTCAATGCCAATTTTGACGTGCGTTTCAGCAAAATTCTTTGTCACGGCATTGTCGCTTTCTTCAGTTTTTACACCTTCGGGAATCATTGGATTGTCAGAAACGAGGAGGAGTGCGCCGGTGGGGATATGGTTGAAGAATCCGCATGAAAAAAGTGTAGCGGTTTCCATGTCGACGGCCATGGCTCGTGTTTCGCGCAGGTAGTTTTTGAAGCGCTCGTCGTGTTCCCATACGCGTCTGTTTGTAGTATAGACAGTACCAGTCCAATAGTCATGGTTGTTGTCGCGGAGAGCTGTTGAAACGGCGCGCTGAAGCGTAAAGGCGGGTAGGGCGGGTACTTCGGGAGGAAAATAGTCGTTGGATGTACCTTCTCCTCTTATGCCAGCAAGGGGAAGAATGTAGTCGCCTATCTTTGTTTTATCGGAGATGCCTCCACATTTTCCTAAAAACAGGCAGGCTTTGGGTTGTATAGCGCTGAGAAGATCCATTATTAACGCAGCGTTGGGACTCCCCATGCCGAAATTGATGATGGTGATGTCCTCTGCGGTGGCAGCTCTCATGTTGGCTTCAAACCCTACGGGTGTTACGTCGTAGAATTTGCAGAATATGTCTACATAGTTGTTGAAATTCGTTAGCAGTATAAGTTTCCCGAAGTCCTTCAACTGCATCTTTGTATAGCGTACGAGCCAATTGCCGGTTATTTCTTCTTTGGTGGTCATAGATATTTTTGTACTTTTGAATTCACGTTGTCCGCATGGTTTAATCGTTTGGCTTATCAACGGTAAGTGGAAGACAAATGATAGCGGGTATTATAACATTTCTGCAGGGCTTCTATTTGGGCGGTGCAGAAATGGCAATTTCTGCAAATGTAGCAAAATGATTCCAATCAATCTTCCTCCGTTCCCTATTAAATCAAAAGTCGAAAACGGTCAAACGTATGTATTTGATTTTCTCCGTTCCCGTTATGTGCGTTTGACGCCAGAAGAGTGGGTGCGACAGCACTTTACGCACTATTTGGTCGACCATAAGGGCTATCCAGCCGCTTTGTTGGGCAACGAAGTGTCGCTTTTGGTTGGAGGGGTGTCACGCCGTTGCGACAGTGTGCTTTACCACAAGGTAGGTGGACGGCCGCGGGTTGTTATTGAATACAAGGCACCGCACGTTTCTATTACTCAGTCTGTTTTTCAGCAAATATATTCCTACAATAGCGTGTTGCGTGCTGATTATCTGATTGTGAGCAATGGTTTGAAACACTATTGCTGTCATGTTGACTATGTAAACAGGCGTGTGGACTATTTACCGGAAATTCCTTCTTATCAAGATTTGCTGTAGTATATGTGTTTTTTCATAACTGCGTTCTTGTAAAAACAATCTACGGGCACAAAAAACTTGCGTCCGTAGATTGCGTTAGAACTGTCAATCTGTAGTAGTAGAAGATTGACACATATGTCTTGAGGTTGTTTATTCCTCCTCTTTCTTTACAGTGCGGCGTGTGCGGCGCTTGGGCTTTTCTTCAACGGGCTTTTCAATCTTTACGCCAGCGAGTTCGGGGTCAATCATAATTCGGCCGCAGTATTCACATACGATGATTTTCTTGCGCATGCGGATGTCAAGTTGACGCTGGGGCGGAATCTTGTTGAAGCAACCGCCACATGCATCGCGCTGTACGTATACTACGCCAAGTCCGTTGCGTGAATTCTTGCGGATGCGCTTGAATGCTGTGAGCAGACGGGGCTCGATGCAAAGTTCAAGCGAATGGGCTTTTTCGCGGAGTTTTTCCTCTTCTGCCTTTGTTTCGGAAACGATTTCTTCCAACTCAGACTTCTTCATGTCCAAGTCGGCACGGCGATCATCGAGTGTTTTCCTAGCCTGTTCAACGTCGGCACGGCGTGAATCGATGGCACGTTGTGCTTCGTTGATTCTCTTGTTTTGAAGCTCTATGTCGAGGTTCTGGAATTCAATCTCCTTTGAGAGCATGTCGTACTCGCGGTTGTTCTTCACGTCCTTGAGTTGCTCGTTGTAGCGTGCCACCATCTTTTGGGCCTCGTTGATTTTGGCCTTCTTTGCGGCGATGTCGGTGCGGAGTCCTTCCACTTCTTCGTCATATTTGCAAAGGCGGTGGGTGAGTCCCTCTATCTCGTCTTCAAGGTCTTGAACTTCAAGGGGAAGCTCGCCACGGAGAATCTTGATGCGGTCTATTTCAGAGAGCATCGTTTGGAGCTGGTACAAGTTTTTCAGCTTCTGTTCAACGGACATTTCCGCTGCGTCTTTTTTTGCCATATTTAGTAGGATGAAAAATTGTTCAATTCGTAGAGAATGGGGTTTGTGGAACCCTTTGTCTTTAGTATGCGTAGCGTAGGATTGTCGCTCAATAGTATGCGTTCTAGTAAGTCCATGGTGAATTGTTCGCTTTGGTAGTGCCCCAATACGGCGATTAAGAGGTCTTTTTCGTGGCCAAAATAGCGGTGGTAGCCCATTTCGCCTGTGATGAACACTTGTGCACCTTGCTTGATTGCTTCTTCCAATAGGAACTCTCCGGCTCCACCGCATACAGCAACTCTTTTAATGCCGTTTGCCGGGTGCCAATCGCATGAGTAGTTATTGTGCATGATGGCTTTTACCTTGAATGTATTGGCCAGCAAGTCCAATAGTTCTTGACATTGCATCGTTTCGGGAAGATTACCAATGGCGCCACTTCCACCATCGTTGCCGTCCATGGGTTTGAGAAACTTCACGTCCTCCAAATCTAGTTTTCGGGCTATTTCATAATTGACTCCACCTTTCGCGTTGTCCAAATTGGTATGAGCCGAATAGATTGCAATGTTGTTTCTGATGGCTATTTGGGCGCATCTTCCCACCATGCTGTCGTCCGCAATTTTGCGGATGGGACGAAAGAAGAGTGGGTGATGGGAAATCACCATATTGCAGCCGGTCTCTGTTGCTTCGTAGAGTATGTCTTCCGTCACGTCAAGACACAACAAGACCCCTGACACATCTTGCTCTTCTGTTAATCCTATCTGCAAGCCAGCATTATCATAGCTTTCCTGCAGTGGCAGAGGGGCAAATCGTTCAAGGGTCCTAACGACGTCCTTAACTTTCATTTCTCTTGCGGATGAAATTCTTGTTCTTTGTATGTCAGCAAGTATGCGTGTATACATATTGCACTGCAAAATTAATGCATTTGTGGTAGATAAGAAAGTTTTTTCTTCGATTTCCGCTCAGATTTCAACGCAAAACCTAAATCCGAAACTTGAGTGTAGATATACACAGCAGTGTGAACATTAGTCCATATAAGTCAAGAAAAACTCGTTTGTTCTCTTGCGTGTATAAAACTACTTAGCCGGGGATTTAGTTCAAGGTTGAAACGGTATGTATATTTTTATTATTATAGAAAATGAAAGCTAATAGTATCTTAGTTCTTGCGGTATTCTTGTTTCAGCTTCCAATTATGTTGATTGCACAAACAAAGGATTTATTCGCTTATGAAAATGGGGATATCATCCCCAAACGCGAGTTCTTTAGTCCGCTGGCGAAAGAATCTGCGCCATTTGGCAATTCCGCAGAGGTTTATGTGCATAAAAAAGTTGTTGAGGGCTTTGTTTCGCCCGTTAATGACCCGATAACAATATCTTTTGTAGGTACGTCAAAAACGGATGTTGATGGAACGTATGACGCAATACGCATTTTTACAAAAGATGGCCGTAAGATTCTTGAACGTTGGGGGTATAATCCCTTGCGTAGTGTTGAGGGGCAGAATATGCAGCCTTATTGTGATGTACGGTATATTAAGGTGCCATTAGACAACGATATGTTTGCCTTGATATTTGGTGGTGTGTTATTCGATGGCGATTCCGAGGCTCCGGAAATGATTATAGTTGTTGTTAAGGATAATCAGGCTAGAGTCGTCTTTGACCGTCCAGCAATGTCATTTAAATACTCGGCATCACCAAATTTTTCTATGGAATTCATAGAGGAACTAGATTGGAAGACGAACAACTATGGAAATGATGATGCTCCTTATGCCAACCCGCTTTCGTCGCGTACGAAATATACGAAATATAAAATATGGAAAGAGGGTAATATGCTTAAGTATACTTCTTGGAAGTAGTCAGATTTAAATATCTGTGTCTAAAACTGCAAAGAATCTGTTCATTAATGTGGACAGAATCTTTGCAGCGTATAATAGATTTGGTCTAGAATATTACTGCTGTGCATGATCTTGGACAAAGCTGTTATTGTGTAAAAGGCACATTGACATGGGTTCCATTGCGCAGAGCGCTTTGCAAAAAGGCGAACAACCGTAAAAACTTTGCAAATCATTCATTGAAACATTCGCTAATGCTTGCATGGCGAAAGAAGCCTTCCTAACTTTGCACTCGTTAAGATTAATAGATAGACAACACAAAAGCTAGACCATACAAGGTTTTGAGTCCTTGTAGCAGGTTTCAGAAATGAAGTGAAACCTTTCCGGTAAAAAAGATTGTAAGGATAAACGGTTAGGTTATCTTAGACTTTTAGGTAAAAAAGATTTGTAGAAAGGTAATTGTTAGATGAAAGGCTCATGCGAGAGCCGGTGGGCGAGCAAAAGTGCTTCGCACCACTTCCATTAAAGGGCGGAAGCCCTTTTTTTGTTGCCTATTTGTTGCCTATACATCAATTCCACCATACGTTATTGTTACTGCTAGTTTTGCACACTTTACCAATCATTTGCGCATGTTTTCCCGTAAATCTTAAGTTGTAAACGTCACTTTTTGCACAAAACGCTTGGATTGTGTGCAATCAAGACGTACTTTTGCCGCCGTTTTTACCAACAAACAAGAAAAATGAACAAATATCTCTTCAGCGCAGCCCTGTTGCTGTGTGTTGCAACCTCGGCTCAAGCTGGTGGTTATTTAACGAATACCAACCAAAGCGTAGCCTTCTTGCGCAATCCTGCACGCGACGGCGTTATCGCCATTGACGGAGCATACAGCAATCCCGCAGGTCTCGGCTTCATGACACAAGGCTGGCACTTTGGCTTTGATTTGCAGAGTGCCTATCAGACCCGTTCCGATGCCACCTACTTTCCTTATTTCGCAAAAGGTTCTGTGAACGGTGTGCAAAACCCTGCAGATGGTTATAAGAAGTTCAACGGCAAGGCAAAGGCCCCCGTAATACCTTCGTTCGACCTCGCTCGCGTGGGAGAGAAGTGGTTCGCTTCGTTCCATTTCGGCATAACCGGCGGCGGTGGAAAATGCAACTTCTCCGACGGCCTCCCTTCCTTTGAAAGCCAAGTGGCTCTTTTGCCCACTTTGATAGGAGCCATAGCGCCCAATACTGTGACCGGCTACAGCATGGACACTCATATGCAAGGTCGCCAATACTATTTCGGCGGACAGTTTGGTGTAGGCTATAAAATTCTTCCCAACCTCAATATAAGCGTGGGCGGACGTGTAATTTATGCCGACTGTAACTACTATGGTTATGTGCGCAACATTGGCGTGCAAGTCCAGGGAGCCACAACAGTTCCTGCAACGAAGTTCTTCGAAAGTCAGGGAATGTCCGACTTCTCTGCACTCGTTGAGGATAAAGAACTCAATTGCGACCAAACAGGTTTTGGCTTCACGCCCATCGTCAGTGTGGACTACAAAGCCGGCCGACTGAACCTTTCTGCCCGTTATGAATTCAAGACGCGTTTGCGTTTGAAGAACCGTGCCGGTGTCAATACGAGCGGATTGGACGAATACGACGATGGAAAGAAAGTAAAGGCCGACATTCCCGCAATCCTTGCCATCGGTGCACAATACGAAGTGCTCGACAACGTACGTCTCAACGGCGGCTTCCACTACTATTTCGACAAACAGGCCACTCAGCACGAAAACCGTCACAACTATCTTCATAATGGCGGATGGGAAGTCTTGGCAGGTGCCGAATGGGACGTGGCAAAGCGTTGGACGGTCAGTGCCGGTTGGCAGACCACCCATTATGGACTTGGCAAGGACAGCCGTTTCATTAGCGATATGAGCTTCGTGACAAACTCTAACTCCGTAGGCTTTGGTGCCCGTTTTCAGCTCCGCAAGAAAGTGGCACTCAATTTGGCATACTTCAAGACCATCTACAAGCACTATAGTCGCGAACAGCAAGACTTCTATAGCAACAAGGAGAAGTTCGCTTCAATGCTCGGTCCCATTCAGCAGCAGCTCTCCGCAGGTAAAGCTCAACTTGAACAAGCTGTTGCTAATCCGCAGCTAACCGAAGAGCAACGTGCTGCCTATCAGCAGAAACTTACTGTGGTTAGCACCGAACTTGGTGCACTCGGAAACATATCCCAGGGCGTTTCTACCATTAGCACTTACGGAAAGGACAATTTCCATCGCACCAACGACGTGTTTGGCATCGGACTTGAAATCGACTTCTAGTCACGTGTCGGACGCGGTTCTTTACTCACACATTATAAAAACATGTGCCGTAAATTCTCTTGCAACGAAAGCTAGGAATTTACGGCGCATGCTTTTTCGTTTCGTAGGCGATTTTACTTGAGCCAGCTCAAGAAAAGCGAGATGATGCCAGTGTTCATCATGTCAACAAACATCGCCCCGACAATAGGCACAATAAGAAAAGGTTTGACCGTATAACCGAATTTGTCGCAAACCGCACTCATATTGGCCATGGCATTGGGCGTCGCACCCAGGCCAAAACCGCATATGCCGGAGCAGAGAACGGCCGAGTCGTAGTTTTTTTCCAACATAGGGAATGCAACGAACCATATGAACAGTGCCATCATGACCACTTGCGAAAAGAGCATCACTACTAAGGGAATTGCAAGATCCTCCAATTGCCAAAGTTTGAGAGAAACCATCGCCATGGCAAGAAATACGGACAAACTGATATAGCCGAGGTTTACTATCTTTTCAATTTCGAGATATTTACGGCAAGGAGTAGCATCACACACAATCCTCAAGCACGCAGCGGTGATGAGCGCACCGAAATAGGTTGGAGTCGTAATCCCAGTCGTTTGCAACAAGTGGCTCGTGACGACTCCCAAGGCCATCACAATGATAATGGCATAACTTGCATGAGCATACTTTTTCAGTTCGTCCCCCTTGTCTTGCTCTCCTTCAGCGGGCAGTGGAGAGGATTGCAGCAAATCTGCATCTGCATTGGTGTTGGCAAGTGGGGTAGGAGAGCTGACACCTTTCAGTCGCTTACGTATCAGTTGGGCACTTATCGGCCCTCCAATCACAGAGCCGGCAATCAGTCCGAACGTAGCACAAGCCATCGAAGCGGTCAGTGCACTTTTAAATCCCATTCCTTCCAACAGCGGACTGAAACCACCGGCCGTACCATGGCCGCCGGCCATTGATATAGAACCTGCTGCCATACCGACAAGAGGATTGGTTCCGCACATCTTTGCAATGCCTATAGGCAAAAGATTTTGTAGTGACATAAGCACTGCAAGCACCACCAAAAGACAAATCAAAGGTTTTCCGCCTTTCCGCAGTGCTTTAAGATCCGTTTGAAAACCCACAGAGGTGTAGAATGCCAACATAAACACGTTCTGCAACGTGTCGTCAAACTCAAAATCCATATTAAGCATGGAATAGAAGAGTAGCGCAATAATAGAAAAGAGCAGTCCTCCGGAAACAGGTGAAGGGATACAGAACTTTTGTAGGAGCTTGATTTTATGGGTTAAGCCGATGCCAACAATCAGTGCCGCTGCACCAATTCCGGCCGATTGAAGCATATTCAAGTGTATTACAGATTGCATGTTGATGGTTGTTGTAAGTTCCTTTTTGTGTTGTTTTTGTGTTGCAAACTTCGCATCAGTGTAGTGATGCACCGCGATTTCTTTGCAAAGATACACAAAAGCCTGCTTTTTAATTCCTTTGAACTATACAATGTACCTTTCATATGCGAGCGATTGTATGACTCCATTTGTATGTCGCTATGAAAACGATCTTCAAAAACGCAAGTCCCATGGAAGGCGCGGCGCGCATAAGTCTCGTGACGGCAAGGCAGCAAATCAAAATTATCTCCCAGCCCAATACGTTGGGCCCGCAGAAAGTTCTTCAGAAACATTCACAATCTAATGAAGCTTATGGGTGCGCTAGCGCATGAGAGTGCAACGCATGGGGGTCACGTCTCCGACGTGACGCTCTACACGGCGTGCTGGCGCCGTCACGGACGCTTTTGCGTGCTGGCACCTCGCTTCTTCACGCTCATCAGTCACGTCGGAGACGTGACCCGCATGCGTTAGCACCCCCAATGCGCAGCACGCAAAAAATTCCACGAGGCCCTCAAATCAAAATTTCCTCCCAACTCAACACGTTGAGCGCCCATCTCAAAATTCACAGAACTTTACATATTTCCCCACCCGAACATTTCGGTATTACCGCCCTCTCGCGTGCGCGCGCACGCGCGCATTTCACCGAAGTTTGTACATCTTGCTGTCAC
>CAVALA010000031.1:0-33091 GCA_963589615.1 Prevotellamassilia timonensis | reverse complement strand
ATAACTTTGCGAGATTTTTTTGTTCGGTGTGAGTCGGCTTGTTTCGGATGGTTACTGTGTACTCATCGTATGGCTGGCTTGCTCGGCTAAAAAAAAGAAGCGCCACACCGCTTAGGAAAGCGGTGTGGCGCTATGCTGGAATAATGTATGGAGGTGTGCTTATAGCGGAAGTTACTTCCGGTAGGTTACACCGATGGCTTTGTCGTCGGCATACACACACTGTTTGATTTCTTCAGCCGAGAGAGGCACGGCGTCGCGGCTGAGTTCGGGCACGTTGTAACTCTTGTTGAGAAGTGTGCTGTACTCGGGGTCCTGCTGCGGAAGGGCAAAAGCCTTGTGGCCTTTTCCGTTGCGGTCGAAGTAGGCAATGTAGGGACGGGAGTAGGAACCGTCGTCGCGGCGCGACACTAACACTATCCAACGGCCATTGCTGCTCCAAGTGTGGTAGGAGTCGGCATCGGGACTGTTCGTTTCGGTGAGCGGATAGATTTTCCCCGTCTGAAGATCTTTTACATAAAGGTCGGAGCTTTTGTGCCAGATGTGGAACTGTCCGTAGTCGGCCAACGTGAAGAGCACGTAGCGGCCGTCGGGGCTCACGCGGGGCACGGCCACGCTCATGCTGTCGCCCTCGGCGTAGTATTCAAGCATGGGAGCGGAGAATTTCCGTGTTTGTTCGTCAAATGATATGGACATGAGATTGTAACGAACGCTGGTGGCAATCTTCGGAATGATGTCCTGACGCTCTTCTTTGGTCTTTCCTGCAAATTGGGGAATGTGGGCCGTGCAATAGAAAAGTTTCTTGCCGTCCGGACTCCAGCAGGGGAACGTTTCCATGTCGAGGTCCGTTTTGAGAATGTTGGAGAGCGTGTGGTTGTCGGCGTCGTAGAGCACGAGGTCGGAACCGAAATCGACTACTTCAATCTTTTGGTGGTTGCGTATGTGGAACGTCTGTCCCGTGAGGTTTGAGGAGAACGCCACCCAGTTGTGGTTGGGATGCCAAGAGGGATAGGTGCAGCCCGAAAGGATGGAGTCGCACTTCATGTTGACCTTCTCGGCCTTTCCGTCTTTGATGACCACTGTGCCGCCGTGTTTGGCGCGGACGTGGAAGAGCATGTCGCGCGTGCTGTAGTTGCGGTAGTTGTGGCAGTTCACACAGTGGTTTTCGTCGGGGGTGAACGTGCGGTTGTTTTCGTAAATGGTCTGCACGTTGAACGTTTCCATGTCGCGCTGGTAGAGTCCGACCTGTCGGTAAAGTTCGTAGGATGGTTCAATGAGACGGTAGGAAAGGTAGCGGTCGATGGAATCGGTGGCTATGCTAATCTTATAGGAGGGAAACTTCACCCATGCGCCTTCGCGTTCGGCATAGAGCGTCACTTCGAGGTCCTTGCCTTTGGCGGCAGCGAGCATGTCGCGCCATTGAATGGAGTCGAACTCCAACTTTCCGTCCGCGCCAGCAGCGGCAATGGCTTCTTTGCCTCCTCCGCTGATATGGCCGACGAACGCGTCGCCGCTGGACTTCACTTCAATGTTGAGCGGAGCGATGTTGGGCGGCACAATGATGTCGCGGTAGTCGGGATAGATTTTTGCCGTCTCGCTCACAGCGGTGCTTTGTGCAGGCACAACGGCTTCGGGCGCTGAAGAGCATGCGCTGAAGAGCGCAAGGAGCGAGAGGGAGAATATGCTGATGAAATGTTTCATTTCGTAAAAAGGAAAATTTGTTGGGGAGAGATTCTGAAGCGTTAGTTTACACCGGCCTTGCTGTCTTTCTGTTCGTTGTCGTAGCTCTTGACGGTCTGGCTGGGATCGTTGTTCTCCGTGTAGTAATAATAGAAGTACGTGCCGAGCCAAGCTTCCTTAAGTTCGCGCCGGAGCGCTTCGCGGTCGTCGATGTAGGGTTTCGCATCGAGAAGGAAGGAACGCAGCTGGTCGGGGACGAATTGCCCAACTTCCGGGAATGCCTTGAGCGCATCGGGGTTGTTCAGTGCGAAGATGGCCACGGCTTGCTGCATGGCTTCGGTGAAGCGCATGCCTTTCTGCTTCATAATCTGTGCACGAACCATAAAAGCCCGAAGGTCTTTGGAGTAGAGGCATGCTGTGGCAGAGGTGATGAGCGTATTGTCCGAACCGCGGCTGAGGCCAACGTTGTAGCCGAGGAATGCGGGCGGCATGTAGTTCTGCTCGTAGTGGTCCTCCTGGGGGTAGAGCGACAGCACATGTTTGATTTCGGCATCGTTGTCTGTCAATTTGTCCGGATTGTTAGCTAAAGCCTCGTAGCGTTCTACGAAGTCTTCTTCAAAAGGCATCTGCTTGATGAGAGCGAGATATTTGCGGCAGAGTGCTATTTCGCCGTTGGCAAGTGCGCAGACTGCCATGCGTTTGTACGAGACCAGACGTGGACCAGCCACTACGATGTAGTCCATGGCAGTGCGGTAACCGCTGTTGAGCAAGCCGGCGTGGTAGTTGCAGTCGCTCATAAAAAGTCCGTACTCCTCGTTGCCGTCGAACTTGTCGAGGTGGAGCTTGGGAAAATCAAAAGGAATGTCGAAGATGTGGTCGAGCAGTTGGTCCGTCTCTTCGAGTGCAATGGCATAGTAAGCCGCTACGGCACGTGTGGGACGCTTGGCCTTGTGCGCTTCTTCAATGATGGTGTCCCAGTCCTGCACAGCGGTAAGGTTTTGGAAACGAGCCGTAAGGATTACGTTCTCGTTAATCTTCCGTGTGGCAACTCCCGTAGCAACGAGCGCTAACACCATGATGAGAGCACCCCATGGGCGCAACCGTTCGGGAACGGGCTTCTTCGTGCTCTTGGCAAAGTGACGGACGAGCGCTACGAGTAAGGCCAGAATGAGTGCAACGGCCATAGCCGTGAGCGGAACGAGTACCACCATAGACGGCTCGTTCTTGTAGTAGAGGTTCGTGCCGCGCCAAACCATCCAGGCTATTTCTGCTATGGGGACAACGAAACCGAGTCCGTGCAGTTTGCGTGGCAGGCAAAAGGCGTAGTCTACGGCTACGGCGGTGATTGTCATAACGAGGGCGAGGAAAGCACCGCCCAGTGCGGCCCATTTGCAAAGGAGCATCACCCAACGCGAGGCATAGAAGAGATGCCCTAAGGGCTGCGTGAGCAAATAAATCAACGACTCTGGTGCGGAGGAAATGTACATGTCTTGTTCGGCACGTTCGATGACGTCGCCGTAGACGAGGGTGAAGAACCCGTAGATAAGGAGAAATCCCAAAATGTAGGTTACCCACTTCGCCGTTCCGGTGCGCATGGTAAAGAAAGCGCTTTTCGAGCGGGTGGGGCGTGGTGTGGCATGTGTGGCCCCCATTTTAGACGTGCCGTTGGGGCTTGCTCCGTTTGGTTTTCTTTTTTTATTCACAATAGTTTCTGTTTTTCTTGATTTAGGTACAAAAGTAGTGCAAGGCGAGAGAAGAGCAAAAGGAAATCCCAAAATTTCCTTTTGCTATTCCGAGCCGCCGCCTACTTTGGCGCAGCAAAAGTAGTTAGTGCAAGGCGAGAGAAGAGCAAAAGGAAATCCCAAAATAAAGTTCTGGATTTAGTAATAGAGGGAGTTTTGAATGCGCTAGCGTATGGAGGTCACGTCTCCGACGTGACGTAGAGCGCGATGGAACTATGCGAAGCACGAAAAAGCATCCGTGATGCCCGTGTAGAGCGTCACGTCGGAGACGTGACCCCCATGCGTTACACCTTCATGCGTTGCACCCTGAAAACGCTCTATAACTTTCAAACAATTACGGATACTCCAACCACAATTACCGACCTTGCAATCCATCCCTTGCTGAAAACACGATAATTGTATAATTTCGCTCCGTAAAAACATCAAAACCCTACGACTTATGTATTTGGAAAAAGTAAACGGCCCGGCCGACATTAAAAAGCTTACCCTAGACCAACTCAATGTACTTGCAGACGAGACTCGCCATTGGTTCCTTCAGAAAGTGAGTGCCCATGGTGGCCACGTAGGTCCTAATCTCGGCATGGTTGAAGCCACAGTGGCTTTGCACTATGTGTTCAATTCGCCCGACGACAAAATAGTCTTCGACGTTTCCCACCAAAGCTATCCCCACAAAATACTCACTGGCCGCAAGGAAGCCTTTATGAATCCCGAGTGCTACGACGACGTTTCGGGATATAGCGAACCTGCGGAAAGTGCCCACGACCATTTCGTCATAGGTCACACCTCTACTTCCGTGAGCTTGGCCTGCGGCATGGCAAAAGGACGAGACCTTTTGGGAGGTAAGGAAAACGTGATAGCCGTCATCGGCGACGGTTCGCTCAGCGGCGGAGAAGCCCTTGAGGGATTCAATGTGGCAGGTTCCGAATTGGGCTCGAATCTCATCATCGTTGTCAACGACAACCAAATGTCCATTGCCGAAAACCACGGCGGACTCTATCGCAACCTGCAACTCTTGCGCGAAACAAAAGGTGAGGCCGAACTCAACATTTTCCGTGCCATGGGACTTGACTATGTCTATGTGGACAAAGGTAACGACGTAGCCTCTCTCATAGAAGCCTTCCAAAAGGTGAAGGATATAGATCATCCCATAGTTGTGCACATCAACACATTAAAAGGCAAAGGTCTTAAGTATGCTGAGGAAGAAAAGGAAAAATGGCACTGGAGTGTGCCATTTGATCTTGCAACAGGCAGTAAGAAGAATTCTTTTACAGGAGAAGACTATAGCGACCTTACCGCACGTATGCTTCTTGAACTAATGCCCCAACGTCCCGACCTAGTGGCAATGACCGCTGGCACACCTACCGTTATGGGCTTTACGGCAGACCGCCGTGCGCAAGCCGGAACGCAGTTTGTAGACGTGGGCATTGCAGAAGAAACTGCTGTAGCCATGTCGTCCGGCATAGCCAAATGTGGCGGCAAACCCGTGTGGGGCGTGTACAGCACCTTTGTACAGCGCACCTATGACCAGCTTTCGCAAGATCTTTGTGTAAACGACAATCCCGCGCTGCTTCTCGTATTCTGGGGCGGAATAGAAAGCATGAACGACGTGACACATACGTGCTTTTACGATATACCCCTTCTCGGCAGTATTCCCAATCTCATCTATCTTGCCCCCACTTGCCGTGAGGAATATTTTGCTATGCTCCGCTGGGGATTGTCGTATCGCGAGCATCCCGTAGCCATACGCGTGCCTGTAAATGGCGTCGTTTCCCGTTCGGAGACAAAGGCCGATGTTGCAGACTGGTCCCAACCACACTATGAAGTGGTCCGCACGGGCAAACGTGTTGCGGTACTCGGACTCGGTTCCTATTTCCAGTTGGGAGAACAACTGTGCGATGCACTTGCTGAAAACGGGTTGCAACCAACGCTCGTCAATCCGCGCATCATCTCTTCGCTCGACATGGATACGCTTCGGTCGCTTGAAGCCGACCACGAACTCATCGTTACGCTTGAGAGCGGACAAGCTGAAGGCGGATGGGGCGAAAAAATAGCTCATCACTTTGGTGAAACGCCCATAAAGGTGATGGTACGTGGCGAACGCAAGCAATTTGAGGACCGCTACGACCTTGGCGAACTTCTCAAGGTAAACCGCCTCACCATTCCGCAACTCGTAGAAGACGTGTTGCGTCTGCTTGGCAAATAAAAGCCTCTTCTTTCAATCCGTTTTTTGCCCCAAGGTCATTTAGGCTTTGGGGCAAAATCGTTAATGGCGGGCGAAATGTTTGCAGTGCTGAACTATATTGGTTAAATTTGCCACAAAACATACGCCAAGACATACTACATGAGACTGACAGAAGACAAATATATCAGTTTGCTTACCGACTTCGGCTTTAAGAGAATATTCGGTACAAAGCCCAACAAAGACCTTCTTATAAATTTTCTGAATTCGTTGTTTGAAGGATTTCAGGTCGTTACAGACGTGAAATACCCAAACAACGAACACGTGGGTGATGTCTTTGCTGAGCGTAAGGCCATCTTTGATGTTTATTGTGAAAACGAGCGCGGTGAAAAGTTCATTGTGGAAATGCAGAACGCTTACCAAAAGCATTTCAAAGACCGCTCGCTATTTTATTCCACGTTCCCCATTCGTGAACAGGCTCCGAAAGGGTCAGATTGGGACTTCCGTTTGGACCATGTCTACACCGTGGCTCTTCTCAACTTCAACCTTCAGGAGGAAGCGTTCGATCCCAATGACATTAGCCACGACGTTGGACTCCTTGACAAGAAAACCAGCAAAGTGTTTAACGATAAACTCACGTTCAAGTATGTAGAAATAGCCAAGTTCAACAAAACTGAAAATGAACTTGAAACGCTGTACGACAAGTGGCTCTATGTCCTCAAAAACCTCTCCCGACTTGACCGACAGCCTGCTTCGCTGAAAGAAAAAGTCTTTAGCAAACTCTTTGCCGAAGCGGAAATTGCCAAATTTACTCCCTCTGAACTTCACGAATACGAAGATAGTCTGAAGTCCTATCGCGACGTAAAGAACTCTATCGTCACGGCACGCGAGGAAGGAGAAAAGAACGGACTTGAAAAAGGACTGAAGCAAGGCATAGAACAAGGTCGTAAGCAAGAAAAAATAGAAATTGCCCGTAACTTATTAAAATCTGGTTTGACGATAGATTTAATAACTAAAACAACGGGGCTTTCAGCATCTGAAATTGACGGCTTGCTCTAAACCACAAAGACAACACGATAAGTAGAACATCAACATCAAATACTTTATACACACTATGGACATTGTAGAAAGATTTCTCAAGTACGTAAGTTTCGATACACAGTCTGCCGAAGACGCCGGAAAGACTCCCAGCACCGACAAACAGCTCAAACTCGCCGAATACCTCAAGGCCGAACTTGAAAGCATCGGCCTTACAGAAGTGGAAATGGATGCTAACGGATACGTCTATGCCACTCTTCCCGCCAACACCGACAAACCTGTGCCCACCATCGGCTTCATATCCCACATGGACACCAGTCCCGACTGTTCTGGAGCCGACATCAAGCCCCGCATCGTGAAGAACTATGACGGCGGTGACATTGTGTTGGACGAAAAGGACGGACTCGTCACCTCACCCAAGAAATTTCCCGAACTCCTTGACCATGTGGGCGAGGACATCATCGTAACCGACGGCCACACGCTTCTCGGTGCTGATGACAAAGCCGGCATTGCCGAAATAGTCCAGGCTATGGTTTTCCTCCTAGCCCATCCCGAAGTGAAGCATGGTAAAGTGCGTGTGGGCTTCAATCCCGACGAAGAGATTGGCCTCGGCGCACACAAGTTCGACGTGAAGAAGTTTGCGTGCGACTGGGCCTACACCATGGACGGTGGTGAACTCGGTGAACTGGAATACGAGAACTTCAACGCAGCTTCTGCAAAGATTGAAGTGAAAGGCGTGAGCGTACATCCGGGCTATGCTAAAGGCAAGATGATCAATGCAGCCCGCGTGGCCTGTGAGTTCGCTTCCCTTCTCCCTGCCACCGAAACGCCTGAGCAAACCGTTGAGTTCGAAGGCTTCTTCCATCTTCTCGGCATGGAAGGCAACGTGGAGCACGCTTCGCTTTCCTACATCATCCGCGACCATAACCGCACGCGCTTTGAAGAACGTAAAGCTCTCTTTGAGAAAGCTGCCGAGTGGATGAACCTCCGTTATGGTTCAGGAGTGGTTACCGCCACCATTTCCGACCAATACTACAACATGCGCCAGCAAATAGAACCCGTGCCTCATGTGGTGGACATTGTGCTTGAAGCCATGAAGGAATGCAACATACCCGCCCGTGTGCGTGCCATTCGCGGCGGTACCGATGGTGCACAACTTTCCTTTATGGGACTTCCGTGTCCCAACATCTTTGCCGGTGGCTTGAACTTCCACGGTCCTCACGAGTTCCTCCCAATTCCGTCAATGGAGAAAGCCTCCGAACTCGTGGTGAAAATCGTAGAACTTACGGCACGTCGCTGAGCGTCGGCCGGAAACTCATAAAATGAGGAAGGACACGCAGCACAGTCATATGCTCTGCGCGTCCTTTTCTCTTTTGCCCAAAAATCAAAAAAACTGAAACTTTATGGAAAGTCTCATCTCCGACCTCGCGCTCATACTCATCCTTGCCGGTGTGGTGACGTTGCTCTTCAAGCGCTTGAAGCAACCCTTGGTGCTAGGCTATATTGTGGCCGGATTCCTTGCCGGTCCGCACATGCCCTACACACCGTCGGTAACCGACATGAGCAGCATACATACCTGGGCCGACATAGGTGTCATCTTCCTTATGTTTACCCTTGGTCTTGAATTCTCTTTCAAGAAAATAGTGAAGATGGGCATGGGACCCGTCATTGCCGCTTGCTGCGTAATGTTCTGCATGATTAGCGTGGGCACGGCAGTAGGCCACCTCTTCGGGTGGTCCAACATGAACAGCCTCTTCCTTGGCGGCATGCTTGCCATGTCCAGTACCACCATTATTTACAAAGCTTTTGACGATCTCGGCATCCGTCAGCAGAAGTTTGCTGGCGAAGTGCTCTCCGTGCTCATCCTAGAGGATATTCTCGGTATCCTCCTCATGGTAGTCCTCTCGGCACTTGCCGCAAGCCGCAAATTTGAAGGTGGAGCGCTGGTGGTCAGTTTGCTGCAACTCGCATTTTTCCTTATTCTCTGCTTTGTGGTAGGTGTCTATGTCGTTCCACTTTTCCTAAAGAAAGTGCAGCGGTGGATGAACCGCGAAACCCTCCTCATTGTGAGCATAGGCTTTTGTTTCTTGCTCGTTGTCTGTGCCACGAAAGCCGGCTACAGTTCCGCTTTCGGAGCTTTTATGATGGGAAGTATTCTTGCCGAAACGGTTCAGGCTGAAAGCATAGAACGTGTGGTGTCGCCAGTAAAAGATCTTTTTGGCGCCGTCTTCTTTGTGTCCGTCGGCATGCTTGTAGACCCGGCTATCCTCGTGCAGTATTGGTTACCGATACTCGTCATCTGCGTAGCAATCATTGTTGGGCAAGCCGTGTTCGGAACTGCAAGTTTTCTCCTCTCTGGCCAACCGCTAAGTATTGCTATTCAAGGAGGCTTCTCTTTGGCGCAGATTGGCGAGTTTGCCTTCATCATCGCATCTATGGGTGTGTCGCTCCATGTGACGAGCGACTTCCTCTATCCTGTTGTAGTGGCTGTGAGCATCATCACCACGTTCCTCACGCCCTACATGATTCGTGCTGCCCGTCCCGCTTACGCCCTCTTGGAACGTGTGGTTCCTGCGCCGGTGTTACGTCGCATCGACCATGCAGAAAGCGGTGCTGTGCTCCATAACCGCAGCGAAGCGGAAAATGGAACAACTCGAAGTCTTTGGAAGAGTCTGCTTCGCGCACTGCTTACGCAGATGGGAGCCTATCTCACGTTGAGCGTTGCCGTCATACTTCTATCGTTCGCCTTGTTGCTTCCGCTCTCGCGTGCCACTTTTGGCCATTGGCCGGGCAATGCCGTGTGTGGATTGCTTACGCTCCTTGCAGCCGCACCTTTCTTGCGCGCCATCGTCATGCGTAAGAATCGTTCCGAAGAGTGGAAAACGCTCCGTCGGCGTAGTTCTGCAAATCGTGCAGGACTGTGGCTCACCTTCTGCGTGCGTTATGCCGTAGCAGCGGCTCTTGTTTATTATGTGCTCGACTTCCTGTCGCCTTTTTGGTGGGTGTGGCACGTAGGCGTTGCCTTGTTGCTCGTTGCTGTTATGCTAGCTTCGCGAACCGTGAAGTGGACGAGCATAAAATTGGAGCGCACGTTCCTCCAAAACCTTCGTTCGCGTGAGGTGAAAGCCCGTCAGGAGTCGGGTGGGGAACCAGCCTACGCAGGTCGTCTTACGAGCCGCAACGTGCATCTTGCCGAACTCGAACTCCCCGAATGTTCCGCTTGGGCAGGTCACAAACTCAGCGAACTAGCTTTTGGCCATTCCGATGGCGTGATGATTGCTGCCGTTGTGCGCGGCGAGCACCGCATCAACATTCCCGATGGCGAAACCGTACTCTTCCCTTCCGACACGCTAGAGGTAATTGGTAGCGACGAGAGCATGGAGGCCTTTGCCGCTCGCATGCAGAGTGAGCTACGCACCGATCTTGCCGAAGCATCGCAACGTTTGCAGCTTCGCCGCCTGATAATTCGTGAGAGTTTTCCTTTTATCGGTCAAACGCTTAGCGAGAGCGGCATCCGTTCCGATTACCACTGCATGGTGGTCGGTTTTGAAGATACCGATGGCAACATTGTGACGGCTACGGCCGACCGTGTCATTCTTCGGGGCGACGCCATGTGGATTGTGGGCGAGGACAACAACGTCCGCCGCTTGCTGAAGTAAACAGTATGAGTTACAATAAGGGCTTGAGCCAACAATGAACAAAATGGGGCGACGTATGAACATACATCGCCCCATTTTGATTGAAAAAATATGTGCAAACAATGTTGTCTCAGCTCAGGGAAGTAAGCAAGCCAGCATCCAGAGTTTGGGCGTGATGCCGTCAAAATAATAAACTTGCTCGCCATAGGCCGATTTCAAACGTATGCTTTGTCCGTCAATGTAGTAGATGGCATCGCCAAAGGAACTATGTTCGCGCAGCACGTTCCCGTCCAATACGTAAAGAACCGCGCCATAAGCATTGCGGGCGCGTATGCTTCGGGCATCAATGTGGTAAAGTTGCGTGCCGTAGGCCGACTTGTTGCGAATGTAAGTGCCGTCGAACACGTAGATCGCATCGCCGTAGCGGCTTTTTGAGCGTAGCGTGTTGCCGTCCACATAATAGACAGCGTCTCCGTAGCGGTTCTTCTGACGGATAGTTTGTGCGTCAAGGCCTGTTGTGAAAAGAAATATGCTGAGAAAAAGTACAATGCGTTGTATCATGGGATGTAGGGTTAACAAAGTGTGGCAAGCTTAAAAACTTACGTTTGGAATGTACCTTAAGGAACGGAATGGGAATCCGTTTCCAAGGGTTCAGTTGCGAATATAGCCATTTTCCACAACAAATGTCGTATTGTCGGCAATTTTCTTCTCTTTTACTTCTGTTTTGATACACAAAAGAACCGTCACACCCTTTTTGCGGAAACTTCCAGCATTGGGGAGTGACGGTTCTCTTTAGTGTTGCTTATTCTACAAAGTTCAAACTATCCTTGTGTGTTACTGAAACGAAGCGTTTCGCCTTCAGCGCTGACACGGATGGGCTTCGTCTTGTCCACCGTTCCTGCAAGGAGTGCGCGGCTCAGGTCGTTGAGCAACAGACGCTGGAGTGCACGTTTCACAGGACGGGCACCGAATTCAGGATCAAATCCAGCACGGGCCACAAGGCGTATGGCCTCGTCGTCTACCGTGAGATGAACGTCCTGCTCTGCAAGCAGACGGCTTATGCCGTTGACCTGGAGGCGGACAATCTGTTCAATCTGGGACTGCGTTAGAGGCTCGAACATGATGATGTCATCTATACGGTTCAAGAACTCCGGACGGATGGTCTTCTTCAACATGTCGAGCACAGCGGTCTTCGTTTCGTCGATGATGCGTGTGCGCTCTTCGCTGTTTTTGTTCGCAATGGCTTCGAACTTTTGCTGTATAAGTTGCGAGCCCATGTTGGACGTCATAATGATGATGGTGTTCTTGAAGTTTACCGTACGTCCCTTGTTGTCCGTGAGACGGCCGTCGTCAAGCACCTGAAGGAGAATGTTGAACACGTCGGGGTGAGCCTTCTCAATTTCGTCGAAGAGTACCACGCTGTAAGGTTTGCGGCGCACGGCTTCTGTGAGCTGTCCGCCCTCTTCGTAACCGACGTAGCCCGGAGGTGCACCGACAAGGCGGCTCACGCTGAACTTCTCCTGATATTCGCTCATGTCTATTCGCGTCATCATGTTCTCGTCGTTGAAGAGATAGTCGGCAAGCGCCTTGGCAAGTTCAGTCTTGCCCACACCCGTTGTGCCGAGGAAGATGAACGAACCGATCGGTCGCTTCGGGTCCTGAAGTCCCGCACGTGAACGGCGTACGGCATCGGCTACGGCCTCGATAGCCTCGTCTTGGCCAACTACACGTTTGTGGAGTTCCTCCTCAAGATGTAGCAACTTCTCGCGTTCGCTCTGCAGCATTCGCGTTACGGGAATTCCCGTCCAGCGAGCCACCACATCGGCAATGTCGTCGGGCGTAACCTCTTCCTTCACCATGGCCTCTGCGCCCTGGCGGTTTTTGAGTTGTTGCTGTTGTTCGTCAATGTCCTTTTGCAGTTGTTGGAGTTTTCCGTAGCGTATTTCAGCCACACGTCCGTAGTTGCCTTCGCGTTCGGCACGTTCGGCCTCAAACTTGAGTTGCTCCATCTGTTGCTTGTCCTGCTGAATCTTTGTCAGCACTTCTTTCTCGCCTTCCCATTTTGCGCGGAAGTTTTTCTCTTGTTCCTGAAGTTCGGCAATCTCTTTGTTGAGCGTGTCGAGTTTCGGTTGGTCGCCTTCACGCTTAATGGCTTCGCGCTCAATTTCGAGTTGACGCAGACGGCGCGTAATCTCGTCGAGTTGTTCAGGCTGAGAGTCGCGTTCCATGCGGAGCTTGGCAGCGGCCTCGTCCATGAGGTCAATAGCCTTGTCTGGCAGGAAACGGTCGGAAATGTAGCGGTGCGAAAGTTGCACGGCAGCAATGAGGGCATCGTCTTGGATACGAACCTTGTGGTGGTTCTCGTAGCGTTCCTTCAAGCCGCGGAGAATGCTGATGGCATCTTCGGGAGAAGGCTCGTCCACCATGACCGTTTGGAAACGGCGTTCAAGCGCCTTGTCCTTCTCGAAGTATTTTTGGTACTCCTCAAGAGTCGTGGCGCCGATGCTGCGCAACTCGCCACGGGCAAGAGCCGGTTTGAGAATGTTGGCGGCATCCATGGCACCTTCGCTTTTACCGGCGCCCACAAGGGTGTGAATTTCGTCGATGAAGAGGATGATGTCGCCTTCGGCCTTCGTCACCTCGTTGATAACACTCTTGAGGCGTTCTTCAAATTCGCCTTTGTACTTGGCACCGGCTACGAGGGCACCCATGTCAAGCGAGAAGAGCTTTTTGTTTTTGAGGTTTTCGGGAACGTCGCCGCGTACAATGCGTTGTGCTAGACCTTCAACGATGGCCGTTTTACCCGTACCCGGTTCACCGATGAGTATGGGGTTGTTTTTCGTTCTTCGTGAAAGAATCTGCAGCACGCGCCGAATCTCTTCGTCACGGCCAATCACAGGGTCGAGTTTGCCACTGCGAGCCTCTTCTACGAGGTCGCGGGCATACTTAGAGAGTGCTTGGTAAGTGTCTTCGCTGCTTTGCGAAGTTGCTTTCTGTCCGCCTCGCAGTTCTTTGATGGCTTCGCGTAGCGCGCTCTCGCTCACACCGGCATCTTTGAGAATTTGTGAAGCCATGCTTTTAATCTCGAGAATGGCAAGGAGTAAGGGCTCAAGACCTACGTAGGTGTCGCCGTCTTTCTTGGCCGTCTCTGCAGCTTTGAGAACCACTTGGTTGGCTTCTTGGTCGAGATACGGACTTCCGCTGCCGCTCACTTTGGGTTGGTGCTGAAGTTCGCTCTCTACGGTTGCTTGCAAAGCACGTTCGTTTACGCCGAGTTTGCCAAAGAGGAACTTTGTGACGTTCTCTCCCACGGCCATAACGCCGCTGAGCAGGTGTACAGGCGATATGGCCTGTTGTCCAGCTTGCGTAGCGCGTTCAGCCGCATTTTGCACGGCTTGCTGTGCTTTGATGGTGAAGTTGTCGAATGTCATATTTGTTGTTGTTTTGTTGTCGTTGGTAATTTGTTTGTTGCTCTTGCGGACTCTCCTTTGAGGAGCGTCCGTTCGATCTCTCGTTTGGCAAACGAGAAGCCAAAGCGAAAAATATAACATTCGTTTCTCTTTTCTGACAGAGTGGCAGAGGTGTGTATGACAAATGTGCAAATGAAAGAATGACACGAACATATCATTCTCTCATTTGCACATTTTCATATTTGCACATTCGCACAATCGCGAAGCGCCTCATTCGCGCAGCGCAGCGCTTACTTCACGAAAATCTTTTCAACGCGGCCGTTGGCACGTTTCACGATGTTGATGCCGCGTGTGGGCATGGAAGTACGCTTGCCGTCGAGCGTGTAGCGGTAGAGCACAGCATCGGAAGCGTTGTCGGTCGTAGCAGAACCGATGCCGGTGGGAACGCTGCAGTTGAGCACCCAACCCTCGTAGCGGAGTTCGTTGGGACCGTAGCCAACGAGGATGTTGCCGTCGGCAGAGATTCCGGTGCAAAGGCCTACGCCATTCTTTGCGTAGTCGGCAAATGCGGTAACACCGCTGAATACTGTGGTAAGCAATAAAGGCTGTGCATCGGCGGCGCGCTTGATGAAGCCTTGGGCATCGCCCTCCCATGTAGAACCTGTAAAGCCTACCACGGTACCGTCGTCGGCAATGCCACAGGGGGAGATTGAAGCTTCGGCTTCAATGCCGTGCTCACCGTCAATGCTGATTTCGGTCATTTTCTTTTCCTTTGTGTCGTAGAGGCAGAACTGTCCGGTGGTCATCGCATCGTAATCACCTTCGTCCCATTTGTCCTGAATGTTACGTTCTGCAGAAATGCCGATGTAACGGCCGTTGGCGCTAATGCATTCGGGGCTGAATGACCAGTAAGGTTTGTCGCCAAGTCCTGGCTCATAGTAGTCTGCGCTGATAATCTCGTAGGCGTAAGATCCGTCGTCCTGACGAGTCCAAATCATGGCAGGATAGGTGGCAAGGTCGTCTTCGATGTAACCCACGATGATGGAACCATCAGCGCTGATGTACTTGGCTACGGCACCGTTCACGGTGTAGCCAGCTTCTTCTTCAGTAGGCATGGGAAGCTGTGAGAGTTTGCCGTCTTGCCAGATGAGGGGCACACTGTAGGTGGTGAATGCACAACCCACGATGGTCTTTCCGTCGTTGGTCACGGCAAAGGCACTTGTGGTGGCGTGCTCTTCATCGCCGGCGAGCGTGTCGAGCTGAGTGACGTTGCCGTCTTTATCCATAGAAATGGGGTAGTCGCCAGCATACCCCACTGCGTAGCCGTTGTCGGTGATATGACGGAGCTGAGAGTCGGCGGGGTCGCCCGATGCGTCTTCGGGACCGGCTTGCCATTTGAACGACTTCGTGGCGGTGTCGTAGATGAAATACGATGCCGTCATCGTTGTGCCGCAAACAAACTGTCCGTTGTTGGAAACGGCGAGCACTTCAAGTTCACCGGCATCGGCATCTCCGTCAATAGTCTTCAAGTCCTGTGCGTTGAGGCTCAAAGCCGCAGCAAGGAAAAGGCTGGAAAGGGTAAAGATTTTCTTCATAAGTCTAATTTTGTTGTGTTGTTTTATAAATAAATGTAGGCTGCAAAGATATGAAAATGCGAATAAAATACTATACTCTATGCTTTGTTTGAACGGAGTATTTGACAAACGGATTTTTTATTGTTGCATAAAGGAAGAAACTTGTTGTATATTTATGCAATAGTCGGAGCCATAACGTAGCGTAACAAGTGCGTTGTCTTTTTCTGTCTTGCCCATCATCTTTTACTTAATCCTTGCAGGCTTCGTCCTTGACGATCCATTCGGTGAGGTTATGTTCGCCTTCTGCATCAAATGCGAGTCCGACCTTCGTGACGGGTTTGCCCTTAAGGGAAAAGGCTCGAGCATATTCCTTTGTTTCTATTTGTCGCATAGCTTCTGCCGCCGTATTGCCGAACTTGAGTTCCATGACGAAAATGCGGTCCGTCGTTTCAATCGTCATGTCCGTTCGCCCTTTCGCTGTGTGTTGCTCCACACTGATGCGGTATGGCGTGAGCAATGTGAAGATGACATAGAGCATCTGCTGGTAGTGGCCTTCTCCTTTTGCACCCTGGCAATAGGGTACGGTAGCGAGAAACGTTTGGAGCAGATGTAAGGCACTGTCCATGTCGCCCTGTTTGATGTGGGTGGACATATGGGCAATGGTACTCCAACTGGCATCCGATGCGGTAGTAAGATATTGGGGAATGAGACTCCGGAAAAGCCCTGTGCGTATTTCACGGTTGGGCACGCTGAGCGTGTAGAGGTCAAGCTCGGCATCGTAAGTCTTTATAGTGACGTATCCGCTTTGGTAAAGTAAAGGTACGGGCGACGTGAGGTTCTCCGTAGGAGCGTCAAATGCGATTTGAGGTGTTTCAATGCATTCTCCTATCGCTGTTGGCTGCATGTGGAATTTCCGCATGAGTTCAATGAGGAATGTGGGCGTGCCTGTGGAGAACCAGTAGGCGTCAAACTTTCCCTCATCCAAGCAAGATAGCAGACTAAAGGGGTTGTACACGTCGGGCGAAGGCCAGGTGAAGTGGTAGCCGTCGTAGTTTTCCTTAAGTTGCTTGACGGTTTCTTCGGGAGTCGTTCCTATGCGGGTCGATAGCGAACGTATGTCTTCGTCCATTTGGGTAAGTAGTTCCTCTTCGGTGATACCGCAGATGCCGGCATAGCGTGTGTCCATGCTGATGTTGCGGATGCTGTTAAGTTCGCTGAAGATGCTCATCTGCGAGAACTTTGTGATGCCTGTAAGGAACACAAAACGCAGCATCGGTTCGCAGTCTTTTAGTGGACTGTAGAAGTTGCGCATCACTTGGCGCAAGGCTGGAAGCACATATTCTTCGTGTACGACGTCGAGCAACGGAGCATCGTATTCGTCCACGAGTACCACCACTTGGCACTGCGTTTTTTCTGCTATGCTGCGGATAAGACATTGAAGTCGTTGGTTGAGTTGCTTTTCAGGTGAAGTTATTCCGTAGAACGCTTCATATCGTGAGAGTTTTAAACTGATTTCCGACTCAAGGCGTTCCACAGAGCAATGTTTTGCGGTGCTCATGTCAAAGTGTAGCACCGGATATTCCTTCCATTCCTTTTCAAGTTCTTCTATGGCCAAGTTTTTGAAAAGTTCCCGTTTACCCTCAAAGTAGCTTTGAAGCGTAGATACGAGAAGCGACTTCCCGAACCGTCGTGGGCGGCTCAGAAAGAAAAACTTTCCGCTTGTGTGCGTAAGGCGGTAGACGTATTCCGTCTTGTCTATGTAGAGGTTGTCCAACCGGCGTATTTCGGAGAATGTCTGAATGCCGATGGGATAAAGCTTTGTGGCCATAGGTGTGAAGTGTTGGAAGGGTGTCGACTGCAAATATAGCAAATATTCCAACGAAGTGCCGTTGTCGTTCTTTATTCCCTCACGTGTGAGCAGTGCGGACAAAGGCCTACGAGCACGTAGTTTGCGGAACTGAGCACGAAGCCTTTGGGCAGTGGCACACTGGGCACGGGGAGTCCGCGCAGACAGAACGTTCTTCCGCAGCGTTCGCAGCGGAAGTGGGTGTGGTAGTCTGAAACGTCGTTGTGTCCGTTTTCGCCACAGTGGCACGATGGTTCGCAGAGGGCATATTTCATCATGCCCGTTCCGTCGTCCACTCCGTGCACGAGGTGGTGCTCAAGAAAGAGCGTAAGGGTGCGAAACACGCTCGACTTGTCCATTGTGCCTATGCGGGCTTCGATGTCGGTGAGCGAGAGGGCGCAATTGTCTTCCTCCAGCGTGCGGAGCACAAGCAGGCGGTTGGCGGTGGGCTTTATTTCCCGCGCCTCAAGCATGGAAGTGAAATGGTCGTGTTCGGTGGACATTAGAGAAATGTGCAAATGTGCAAATATGCGAATGTGCAAATGTGCAAATATGCGAATGTGCAAATGAGGGATGAATGAGGGCGTAGCGCATGGAGGTCACGTCTCTGACGTGACAGATGAGTGCGAAGAATATAAAGCGTAGCACGCAAAAGCATCTGTGATGCCGTGTAGAGCGTCACGTCAGAGACGTGACCCCCATACGCTAACGCCTTCATAGACTATGCCTTGATGAAGCAGGGCTTGCGGGGCTTTGCGGGGCGCGGTTCGCCGGCGGGGTAACCAATGGCGAGGTGGCCAATGCCTTCGTAGTCGCCTTCCACGCCGAGTTTTTTGAGCCACTCTTTCCACTCGGGCGTTTCAAACTCTTCGCGTGCACGGTTTATCCAGCACGAACCGAGGCCGAGGGCGTGGGCGGCCAGCATCATGTTGCCCATCATCAGTGTGCCGTCGTATACATGGTTGGCATTGCTACGGTCGGCAAGCACCACGAGCCACACGGGGGCACCGTAGAACGGGTCGGCATCTTCAGAGGCACCCATGAAGCGGGCGTTGTCGCGGCGCATGCGGTCGCGTGTTTCGGGGTCGGTCACTTCTACCACGAGCCAAGGCTGGTAGCCGTGGCCAGAGGCGGCATAGGTTCCGGCTTCTACTATCTGGTCAATGAGTTCTTGGGGAACAGCCTGATTGGTGAATTTGCGGATGCTGCGGCGGGTGAGCATTGCTTCTATTACGGGATTCTTTTCCATGTTTGTTTCGTTATGATATAAAAAACGAAGTTTCGCAGGTCGGGGGTCGCATCGCCTTTCCCGTTTCCTCCGAAACTTCGTGAAGTGTTGTGTGTTTGACGCTCAGCAAAGAGCGTATTAGCTAGTCATTTAGAGTCCTTTGCCGTGGCAGTCTTTGAACTTCTTTCCGCTGCCGCAGGGACAGGGTTCGTTGCGTCCGGGCACCTTGTCCTTTACGATGGGCTGGCGGTTCTGTTCGCGCGTGTCCTGGTTGAGGGCTTCGCGTGCTTCGGGGTCGCCGGCTTCGTCGAGCGTTTCGTGCGAGGTGGTGAGGCCCTGCTGCGGAGCGCTTTCTTCGGGAGCGGCTTCCTGAACTTCTTCGGGAGCCTGTACGGGAATCTGTCCGCGCATAAGGGTGGCCACCGTTTCGTTGTTGATGCGGTTCACCATCTTGTCGAAGAGCTGTACGCTCTCGAGTTTGAAGACGAGGAGCGGATCCTTCTGTTCGTAGCTGGCGTTCTGTACAGACTTCTTGAGGTCGTCCAGTTCGCGGAGGTTCTCCTTCCAAGCATCGTCGATGTTGTGGAGCAAAATGGCCTTTTCAAAGTCCTTCACCACTTCTTTCGACTCCGTTTCGTAAGCCTTCTTGAGGTTCGTGCGGATGTTGTAGACGAGTTTGCCGTCGGTGATGGGCACGAGGATGTTCTCGTACATCTGACCCTGGTTCTCGTAAACCTGCTTGATGACAGGCATAGCCACTTGTGCAAGGCGGTCCGTCTTGCGCTCGAAACCGTTGATCACACCCTGGTAAGCCTTTTCGTAGAGGTCGTCGCGCTTCATGCCTTCAAACTCTTCTTGCGTGAAGGGTACTTCCGTAGCGAAGATTTCGATGAAGCCGTCGCGGCAGCCTTCGTAGTCGTTGTTGTCGATCACGTTGATCACGCGGTCCCAAAGCATGTTGGCAATGTCCATCTCCACGCGTTCACCCATGAGGGCGTGGCGGCGCTTCTCGTAGATGACGGTACGCTGCTTGTTCATCACGTCGTCGTATTCGAGGAGGCGCTTACGGATGCCGAAGTTGTTCTCTTCCACCTTGCGCTGTGCGCGTTCAATGCTGTTGTTGATCATCTTGGCCTCAATCATCTCGCCGTCCTTGAAACCGAGCTTGTCCATGACGCGGGCAATGCGCTCACTGGCAAAGAGACGCATGAGGTTGTCTTCGAGCGAAACGAAGAAGACGGAAGAACCCGGGTCGCCCTGACGTCCGGCACGACCGCGGAGCTGGCGGTCCACACGGCGGCTTTCGTGGCGTTCCGTACCGATGATGGCGAGACCGCCTGCGGCCTTCACTTCGTCGGAAAGCTTGATGTCCGTACCACGACCTGCCATGTTGGTGGCGATGGTGACGGCACCCAGCATGCGTTCCTCTTCGTGTTTGTTGCCTTCGGCGTCGGTCATTACCACTTTGCCCATTGTGCTCTGACCGGCGAGTGCCACGATGTCGGCTTCCTTCTGGTGGAGTTTCGCGTTGAGCACCTGATGGGGAATGTGGCGGAGCTGGAGCATGCGGCTGAGGAGTTCGCTGACGTCTACGCTCGTTGTACCCACGAGTACGGGACGGCCGGCAAGACGCATCTTCTCGATTTCCTGAATGACGGCGGCATACTTCTCGCGCTTCGTTTTGTATACGCGGTCGTTCATGTCGACGCGCTGAATGGGGCGGTTGGTGGGGATTTCCACCACGTCGAGTTTGTAGATGCTCCAGAATTCGCCGGCTTCCGTGCTTGCCGTACCCGTCATACCGGAGAGTTTGTGGTACATACGGAAGTAGTTCTGGAGCGTGATGGTGGCGAAGGTCTGCGTGGCAGCTTCCACCTTCACGTGTTCCTTGGCTTCCACAGCCTGGTGGAGACCGTCGCTCCAGCGGCGTCCTTCCATGATACGGCCCGTCTGCTCATCTACAATCTTCACCTGTCCGTCCATGACGACATATTCCTCGTTGATGCGGAACATGGTGTAGGCTTTGAGCAACTGGAGAATGGTGTGAACGCGTTCACTCTTGATGGCATAGTCCTGAAGCAGGGCATCTTTCTTCTCCACGCGTTCTGCATCGCTGAGATGTTCGTTCTCAAGGGCAGAGAGTTCGCTGGTGATGTCGGGGAGCACGAAGAGCTGGTCGTCTTGCACGGTGTCGGCCAACCACTTGTTGCCCTTGTCCGTGAGGTCCACGCTGTGCATCTTCTCGTCTACCACGAAGTAGAGGGGTTCAACAGCCTCCGGCATGCGGCGGTTGTTGTTTTCCATGTAGATTTCCTCCGTCTTGAGCATACCAGCCTTGACGCCGGTTTCGGAGAGGAACTTGATGAGCGGATTGTTCTTGGGGAGTGCCTTGTGGCTACGGTAGAGTTGGAGGAAACCTTCCTCCTCCTTCTTCTTGTCGCCCGAACCGATGAGCTGCTTGGCTTCGGCGAGGAGTTTTGTGGCGAGTTTGCGCTGCACTTCGACGAGACGTTCCACGAGCGGCTGGTACTGCTCGAAGAGTTGGTCGTCGCCCTTGGGCACGGGACCGGAAATGATGAGCGGCGTACGGGCATCGTCGATGAGCACGGAGTCGACCTCATCGACAATGGCATAGTTGTGGCGGCGCTGCACGAGGTCCTTCGGGCTCATGGCCATGTTGTCGCGGAGGTAGTCGAAACCGAATTCGTTGTTCGTACCGAAAGTAATGTCGGCCTGGTAGGCGCGGCGGCGGCTTTCGGAGTTGGGCTGGTGCTTGTCGATGCAGTCAACGGAGAGACCGTGGAACATGTAGAGCGGGCCCATCCATTCGGAGTCACGCTTGGCGAGGTAGTCGTTGACCGTCACCACGTGAACGCCGTTGCCCGTGAGGGCGTTGAGGAACACGGGGAGCGTGGCCACGAGGGTTTTACCTTCACCCGTCGCCATTTCGGCAATCTTGCCTTGGTGCAGCACGACGCCGCCGAAAAGCTGCACATCGTAGTGTACCATGTTCCACTTCAGGTCGTTGCCACCGGCAATCCAGTGGTTCTGGTAGATGGCCTTGTCGCCTTCGATGCTTACGAAGTCGTGGCAAGTGGCGAGTTCGCGGTCGAAGTCCGTAGCGGTCACTTCGATGGTTTCGTTTTCAGCAAAGCGGCGTGCGGTGTCCTTTACGATGGCAAACACCTCGGGGAGAGCCTCGGTGAGCGCCTCTTCCATTTTGTCGAGCACCTGCGTCTCGAGTTTGTCAATCTGCGTGAAGAGCACTTCGCGGTCTTCGATGGGAGTTTCCTCCACTTTGGCCTTGATTTCGTCTATTTTGGCCTTGATGTCGTCGGCGGAGTGCTGAATGGTCTGCTGAATTTCACGCGTCTTGGCGCGGAGACCATCGTTGTCGAGTTCTTGAATGGCGGGATAGGCCGCCTTTACTTTTTCCACCCACGGCTGGATGAGTTTCATGTCGCGGGTCGACTTGTTGCCGAAAAGTTTGCTGAGTATGCTGTTGAAGTCCATAAAGGATGTTGTTTTTTTGCGGTGTTGAATTGAGTTGTAGGTTTGCTTGTCCATTGGTGCAGAAACGGCTGCATCAATGATGTCGTGTCCGCTTTAGAGCGGAGCGGTGCTACAACTGTTCGGTGCTCGGATGCGTATGGCCTTCGAGAGCGTCGGGGCCACGTAGTCGATGGTAACGGGAGTGGAGAGCGTTTCGGCTTTGAACCCCGTGCCCATGAATATGATGGGGAATGGAATGTACGATTCGCGCACGAGTTGGTTCTCGTGCATTGTGTTGTTTACGTAGTGCCAACCGGGAGCCACCTCTATCATCACGTCGCCCGAGAAACGCGGGTTGTAGGCTCCGCGCATGCGGCTGATGCCCGGTGTCCATGCGCCTTGCATGAGACGTGCCGAGGTGTAGACGTCTTTCACGCCCGAGAGTTGCAGGAGGAAGTCCTGCGTGCGTTCGAGCATTTCGGCGAGGTTAATCTGCTTCTGCTCCACCAGTTTGTGGTTCAGATACAGTTGCGTGCCGAACGACGCTTCTACGTATTGTCCCTGTCCGTAGACCGCCACGAGATACATGTTGAGGAGCGAGGCGGCTCGTTCCACGTCGAAAGTGCCTGTGGGTATACGGTATTTTGAGAGGTCTGCCGTCTCTTCGTCGGCATAGCCCGTAGAGGTCAGAACGAAAAGCGCGTTGCCGGCACCCACTTTGTGTTCCACGGCCTTTATGAGTTGGCCGAGGGCGCGGTCCAGGCGCACGTAAGTGTCCTGCATCTCCATGGGAGCTTCCGAAACGGTGCGATGGTCGAGGTTGCCGGCGTAGAGCGTCACGGCAAGGTAGTCCGTCACGTCGTCCGAACCGATCATCGTGCCGTTCAAGCACTTCTCGGCAGCCTGCGCCACTTCTTCGTTGACGAGTCCGCACGTCTTGAACGAGGCAAAACGGCTGTCGCCTTTGAATTTGTGGGCGAAGGGCTTCTTCATGCCGCCCGAGAGGAAGTAACTGAAGTTGCCCACGAGGTCGCTGGAGGGCTTCCACGTGAGGCTTTTGAGCTTCTGGTCGAGCGAGTTCGTGTTGAGCACGGCAGCCCATGAGGGTAGGGTAGGACCGTAGTAGTTCGTGGTGCACCACTGGCCCGTGCGGTCGTCAATCCATACGGCGCCGTCGGCGGCATGACCCGCACTAATTACGGCTGCGTCGCGGAAGGGCGAGATGGCGTAGACCAATGCCTTTCCTTCCGTAGCCACCTTCAGTTCGTCGCCGAGTGTGGACACGCCGAGGTAGGTGGGCGCTGTGGCATCCTTGGTCTGTATGCCGGCATATTTTGTGTCGTCCACGCAGAACACGGGACGCAGCGTTTCGCGGTCGAGCCACTTCATGCCCACTATGCCGTGGTTATAGGGCGTTGTGCCCGTGGCAAGGGTGGCAGCTGCCGAGGCGCGGTCCGGACGGTACTGCGGATATTCGGCATGGGAGTATACGCGGCCTTCCTTGAGTAAACGCACAAAGCCTTCCTGTCCGTAAAGGGGCATGAAGGCGTTCATGTAGTCGGTGCGGAGCTGGTCCACGAGTATGCTTACCACCACGCGGGGCACGCCATTGGCGGTGGCACCCATCGCGTCGGGAGCCGACAAGACGGTCATTGCGGTGAGCAACGACACGAGCAGCGGCAGACGGGCCATGGAGGCTTTGCGCGAGGTGGGTGGCTGGTGGTGAGTCATTCGGGATCTGTTATTTTCTCAGCATCATGGCGCCTCGTGAGGCGAGCAATGCGATGATGAACCATGTGGCGGGTGCGAAGGTCTGCAGACCGGCAATGCCGGCAATGGCACAGATGGCGCACATGAGGAGTTGGGCGATGGCTGCTGTGCGTTGGCTTTGGCGGTTGACGGCGCGCTTCATGAACCAAGGGAGGTAGAGAAGTGGCAGCGGATTGAACAGCGCTACGAGCCAGTTGCTTCCCACGGCGGGGTGGGCCGAGAAGAAGAAAAGGAAGGCGATGATGCATCCCGTGAGTCCTTGGGCAAGGAACAGCAACGCATCGAATTTCCAGCAGCGTTTTTTCTTGCGCCATTCATAGGTGGCTATGGCAACGGCTAAAGCAAAGAGTATGCCAAAGGTCCATGTGGGCGAAGGATAGTACGTCTTTTCTGTTATTGTGGGTTGTGCGGGGAGCGCGTTGAATGTCTTGCCGACCAAGGGACGCGTATGTCCGGAACGGTCGCGGATGACGGCCTTTTCTGCAAAACTTTCGGCGTAGAGTGGTGCGAACATCTGCTTTTGCACGTCGGCATCGCGGTCGGCCTCTGCACCGAGCAGGAGGTCCTGACCAAAGCTGTTCCACGGCGTACGGGCGGAGTACTCATGAACGATGTCGCGCAGACTCGTTTCTGCCTTACCGGCGGGCCAAACCACGGTGCCGTCTATGGCTTTTTCTACCATCCTCAGCGCGCGTGTGGTGCAGTTGTCGTAGAAGAAGTTGTAGCGGTAGGTGGCATTCTCCGGCTGGAGGTTTTCGCTGAGTGCGTCGACGAGTTTTTGTGCTTCGGCTTGTGTGAGGTTGACGTGCTGTTCGGTGATGCCTCGTCCCTCGCGGGCATATTCCTCGTAGAAGAGCGAGAAGGGAACCACGCCGAGTTGGTAGTCGGTCTCTCCAAGCACGAAGTGCCACATGAAGTGGGGACGCTTGAAGGAGAACATACCATAGTTGAACACCCAGTCCTGCATGCCGTTGCCGCGCATATCCTTCACGCGCAAGGCGAAGTGTCCGTAGAGCTCATATACTGCGCTGCCTGGCGAACATGTGAGTAGGCTGATGCTCAGCGAGTCCGTCTCCTTTGCGGTTGTGGCGGTGGAGTCGGTGCGTACGCTCTGTGCAGCAGCGGTGGTGCAGCACAGGAGCAGAAGCAGGAGTATGTGCAGGAGTCGTTTCATTTTTGTGTGAATGTAGGCGTGGCGCTTGTCTTAAGGGTGTGTACCACCAGCGCACAATGCGCGGCAAAGATACTAATTCCTTATGAGATATGTTTTGCTCGCGCTCAGAATGTGTGGTTCGGTGGTGACTTTTCTTCCTGTTCCTATTACGCACGCGCGTATACACCGAAGTTTGTGCAACCTGCTGTCACCCGTCACCCCCGCTGGGGGCTTTGCGTGATTCGCTGCATATGGGGCGTTAGCGCATGGGGGTCAACTCTCCGAGTTGACAGCTCTACACGGCGCATAAGGCGAAGCCACGCAAAGTCGTCCGCAACGGTGACGGCAATAATGATCGCTCACAAATGTTTTGCTTTATTAAACCTTTGTCGTCACCAAATTTCGGTACATGCGCATGTACCGAAATTTCTATGTGTTGACGAATTATTACCCCCTATCCAAAAGTTGCTGTCACCCTAGCATTTTGCCAAACGCTTGATTATCTGAAACTAACATTCAAAAAAGAGTCATGCGATGACAGATGAAGGTAGAATGTATAAACTTCGGTGAATGCGCGCGTGCGCGTGCGCGCGACAAGAGAGTTGACCACGATTTTTGTACCGAAATATTACGGAAAATGACTTGTGAATATTTATAAAATTTGGGCTGCGGTCCCAACGTGTTGGGCTAGGAGGGAATTCAAATTCCCTGCCTTGGAATTTGCAGGCGAAAGCGCATGGAGGTCACGTCTCCGACGTGACTGATGATACGCCTAAACGGCGCAGAAAGTCTCCCACAGATCTCACAGATTTACACAGATTTTTTAGACGAATGTAGCTTGCACAGATAATATGGTTGCGGGCGTTAGCCCAATCTGTGGAAATCTGTGGAAATCTGTGGGAGAGAACTACTCAGGTAGGTAGGGTGAGATTCGTGTGAATGTATGCAAACAACTTTCTCCTAGCTCAACACGTTGAGTTGGGAGATAATTTGAATTTGTGGCCTTGGCAAAGTATGGGGCTGTGCTTTATTTTTCTCTGAGATTTGTTGCCCCTTCATTCTGGTCCTGTTTAATTTTGCAGTCGTGCATTTCTCCAATGTACGTTTCCGTGGCGACGATGAGCGTGCTGCAAAGTTGTATCGTGGCATCGAGCCGCTCACGGGCGACGATGTGGCCGATGTGGCCTACTATGCCGCGAGTGCGCCGGAACATGTGCAAATTGCCGAGGTGTTGGTACTTGCCACCCATCAGGCCAATGCCATGGTGGTTTGTAAGGATGAGTAAGTACAGAACCATCCTTTTGTCTGTGCGGTCTTTTGAATGCGTAAGCGCATGGGGGTCACGTCTCTGACGTGACAGGTGAGCGCGTAGAAACAGGCCGCTTACACACACATCGCAGCATTCTCGATGACCGCGTAGAGCATCACGTCAGAGACGTGACCTCCATGCGTTACACTTCCATGCGTTACACTCTCATGGGGTACCCCCTCCAACGCCACGCGCTTTTTACCACGAAAACGCGTGGCGTTTTTCGCATTTGTACGTGCACTGTTGTAGTCTTTTCCGTAAAACGCACTTTGTGGGTGAAAAACGATGGAGGTATATTGTCATTTCCCTAATTTTGCTGTATTAAAATGAGAGAGAAGCGTTGCGCAAGCCACGAGCGCAACGGGAAGATGTACATATCGGCAGAATCTTTTCTAGGAAATAGGGATAAAGTGTAGAGATGATTCTTAACTGTTTGATAGCCAGCAGCTAACGCCGGAGTCGAAGCCCCGAGAGTATATCCAGAAGTGAAAAAACGCCCCTAATCCATCCCCTTATTCTTATGAACAACGATACTCAGAAACAATGGTTTGCCATGCGTGCCACGTTCAACCGCAACATGCTGGCGAAGCGCGAACTCGACGCTTTGGGCATCACCACCTATGTGCCTATGCGCGGTATTCGTTCGCGCAAGAAAGGTTCGCATGCCATTGAGATGGAGCCCGTTGTCCGTAACCTCATTTTTGTTCAGGCCCAAGGTGCAGAGCTGCAGCGCGTGAAGCAGACCATGCCTTATTTGCAGTACATGATTTCGCGTGCCGACGGTTCGAAGATCGTAGTGCCCGAGGTGCAGATGAACAACTTCATTGCCGTGAGCAGTACGTGCGACGAGCGTCTGCGCTACTTTAGTCCCGAAGAACTCAACCTCAGCCGTGGCACCCGTGTGCGCATAACCGACGGCGACTTTGCCGGCATGGAAGGCACCTTCATGCGAGTGACCGGTTCGCGCGACCGTCGCGTGGTCATCTCCCTCCCCGGCGTCGTTTCTGTAGCCCTCGTCAGTTTGCCCACCGAGTGGGTGAAGGAAGTGGGGAACTGAAAACGTTAATTATAGCCCCCCTTAATACTCCAACTTACTCCCGCTCCTAAATGTCTTCCTCTCAAGAGAACAACAAGCGAATAGCGAAGAACACCATAGTGCTTTATTGCCGCATGCTCTTCATGATGGCCATATCGCTCTATACCAGTCGCGTTGTCTTGAACACACTTGGCGTGGTGGACTTTGGCATCTTCAGCGTGGTAGGCACCGTGGTGAGCATGTTCAGTTTTCTCAATGGAGCAATGACTTCCTCCACCACGCGATATATTACTTTCGCATTGGGGCAGGGCGATGAAAAAAGGCTGAAAACGATATTTTCTACTGCACTGCAAATTCATGCACTCATAGCCTTTGTCATTGTAGTCCTTTCGGAAACCATAGGCTTGTGGTTCTTTTATCACAAAATGCAGATTCCGCCCGAACGCTTAGATGCTGCGTTTTGGGTGTTGCAGCTCTGTATCGTCGACAGCGTGTTTGCCGTGATGAGCGTACCGTACAATGCTGCCATTGTGGCGCATGAACGTATGTCAGCCTTTGCATGGATGTCCATTTACGACGCCGTGGCAAAACTGCTCATCGTCTATCTGCTCGTTGTCACGCCTTTTGACCGCTTGGTGTTTTATGCCGCAATGCTTGTAGTTGTTCAGATTACGAGCCGGTTCATTTACAGCATCTATTGTAACCACCATTTCGCAGAGTCGAAATACAACCGCGTGTGGGACAAACCGCTATTTCGCGAAATGTTGTCGTTTGCCAGTTGGAGCCTTTTCGGCGATTTGTCAATGACGCTCTTTACTGCTGGACTTAACATGTTGCTCAACGTCTTCTTTGGTCCCATTGTTAATGCAGCACGCGGCGTGGCCACACAGGTTCAAGGCACAATAATGGGCTTTGTGAACAACTTTCAAATGGCGGTCAATCCGCAAATCACCAAGACTTACGCCAAAGGCGAGATGGACGCGATGCATAACCTCATGTTCCGTTGTGCCCGTTTCTCGTTCTACTTGCTTTTCTTCATATCCCTTCCGGTCATATTGGAAGCAGACTTCGTACTGACCGTTTGGCTGAAGACCGTTCCTGAAAATACGGTGACGTTTCTCCGCATCATCATCTGTACATCGCTTATCTATACTTGTGCAAACCCATTGATAATAGCCAATAAGGCTACGGGCAAGGTGAAGAGATATCAAACTGTTTGCGGAACTATACTTCTGCTCATCCTTCCCGTTTCGTACGTCGTACTGAAACTAGGTGCACCTGCCTATGCTGTATTCATTGTGCATTTTGTCATGGAGTGCATTTGCCAGTTGGCACGTATGGTCATGCTTCGTCCGCTCATCGGACTGCGTGTGCGCGACTATTTCCGAAGCATATATCTTTATATATTTGCCGTGGTGGCAATCTCAGCCCTAGCCCCTGTCGGAATTTTTGTGGCAATGCCCGATGGTGTGTTGCGTTTCTTCACGGTGTGTGTGGTAAGTGTAGTGTCGGTGTCCAGCGTGGTTTATGTCATTGGATTAACAGCAGGCGAAAAAGTATTTGTGCGCGAGAAAGTGCGAATGGCTTTCGCAAGACTGACAGCAAAATAGTTCCTTCTCTCCGTGATCACCCTTACAGACAAAAAATATTGTTGCGGTTGCGCCGCGTGTGCACAAGTGTGTCCCAAACATTGCATCGCCATGCACGAGGACACAGAAGGCTTCCTCTATCCCCGTGTGGATGAGCAGACGTGTATCAACTGCGGACTGTGCGAAAAGGTGTGCCATGAGTTGCATCCCTATGCTGAGCAAGCCCCGCTGCAAGTCTTTGCAGCCGTCAATCCCGATGAGTCCGTTCGTCTGAAGAGTTCGTCGGGCGGCATCTTTCACCTCCTTGCTTCGCAGACGATTGCAGAGGGCGGTGTGGTTTTCGGCGCACGTTTTGACGACGATTGGCAGGTGGTCATCGACTATGCCGAAACTGCTGAAGGTATAAAGGCTTTTATGGGAAGCAAATACGTTCAGGCTCGCACGGAAACGGCATTTCGCGATGCAAAATGCTTTTTGCAGAACGGACGAAAGGTCCTCTTTTCCGGCACACCTTGCCAGATTGCCGCTTTGCGCCATTTCCTTCGAAAAGACTACGACAACCTTCTTGCCGTTGACTTCGTTTGCCACGGTACGCCCAGTCCAAAAGTGTGGCGTCTGTACTTAAAAGAATTGTTGCGCGGTGGCCGTTACGCAACGAATGTGAATTTCCGAAACAAAGCGCAAGGGTGGAAAAACTACAGTTTCAAACTTGACTATCTTGATGCCGGCACCTTAGCTTCTTACCAGTCGCCTTTTGCCGACAATCCTTACATGAAGGTCTTCTTGCAGGAACTGAGTCTTCGTCCGTCGTGCTATGCTTGTAAGGCAAAGGCCGGTCGTAGCCATAGCGACATCACCATAGCCGACTTTTGGGGCGTTGACACCCTCTTCCCCGACATGGACGACGACAAAGGAACGGGCATGGTATTCCTCAATACAGCCAAAGGCGTTGCTTCGTTTTCTTCTTCAAAAGTGCGCTTGCGCCTCACCGACTACGAAAAGGTCAAGCCGCTCAATCCCGCTTGCTATCAGCCCGTAGTGCAAAATCCTCGTCGCAGCCAGTTTTTCGCAAAGCTCAACGACAGCAAAAGCGCAATTGCTTTAATGGAACGTTTCACTCAGCCCTCTCGCCAAGAGCAACTACGCGAGTGCTTAGCTCAGACCAAGCACTTCGTGAAGCGAGCTTTGCTCAAAGTTATCACACCGCTAAAGAAACCTTGATGTCAGACACTTTTTCTCGCAAACACATAGGCATCGTCACCCTTCCGCTCCATGCCAATTATGGCGGCATACTTCAAGCCTATGCACTGCAGACCACCCTTGAACGTTTAGGTCATCGTGCTTCGCTCATCAGAACAGCTAGGTGGAGTAGGACATCTTTGCCTTGGAAGTTGGCACCTTTTGTCATAGCAAAGCGAACACTAAGGAAATATGTGTTCCATCAAGACATTAAGGTGTTTGAGGAGCGTCAAATACGGAAAATTCTACGTCACACTGCGAAGTTCATAAAAAAGCATATCCACACATTTCGCATAAAGGACTATGCCTCGTTAGCCGAAACTGACTGCTTTGACGCTTATGTGGTAGGTAGCGACCAGGTTTGGCGGCCGTTGTATTTTTCGGAGGGTATAGCGAATGCTTTTCTAAAGTTTGCCGAACATAAAACTGTAAAGCGAATAGCTTACGCACCCTCTTTCGGTGTGGACAATTGGGAGTACAGCGAATGCGAAACCAAAGAATGTCGCAGTTTGCTTCAACAGTTCGACGCGGTGTCCGTACGTGAATCTTCCGCCATAGACCTTTGTCGGCAACATCTCGGGCGCACAGATGTGCAGTGGGTACTCGATCCCACCATGTTGCTCGATGCCGATGACTATCGCAAACTCTATCTTGAAGTTCACACACCGAGGAGCGATGGTAGGCTCATGACATACATTCTCGACGATGCCCCCGAAACGCAACGCCTTGTTCTGTATGTTTCCAAACAGCTAGGCTTGAAAGTCTTCTGTACCAATTCACGTTACGAAGACTCTGCAGCGCCTTTACGAGAGCGCATCCAGCCCCCCGTAGAGCAATGGCTGCGTGGCTTCAACGATGCCGAGTATGTTGTGACCGACTCCTTCCACGCCTGTGTGTTCAGCATACTCTTCCGCAAACAGTTCGTCGTTGTGGCAAACTCCTTGCGCGGCAATGCTCGCATAGACTCTCTGCTTTCAATGTTTGGATTAGAAGACCGAAAAGTTGACGCCGCAGCGTTGACTTTACCCGAAAAATCCATCAACTACGATGCAGTTTATGCCAAGCTTTCAAAACTCCGCCAAGAGTCGTTGGAGTTCTTGAAACGGGCGCTGGCGTAAACTTCTTTTCTTCTACAATGCTTGACTTCTATGCTCCTTTCCATCATCATTCCTGTTTATAACGCAGCAACAACTCTTCCCCGTTGCCTCGACAGCATACTTGCTCAAAGCGGCATCACCGATTTTGAACTGCTCCTTGTGGACGATGGTAGCAAAGACGCGTCTGCAGCGATATGTGCCGACTATGCCGCCCGCGACTCACGTATACGCGTATATAACAAAGAAAACGGCGGTGTAAGCTCAGCCCGTAATTTAGGGTTGGACAAAGCACAGGGCGAGTGGGTGATGTTTGTGGATGCCGATGATGAGTTGCTCCCCACTTTTGGCGAAATAGACCTCGCCGAATACAGTGAAGACATGGTGGCATATCCGCCTCTTGTGCTAGAAGAAAACGGTGAAGAAACGCGTCTTGACAACGAGGATAGTTGTTGCGATTTTGCACCCTTCGTTTGCACTACCATTTTGCGCGCTCCTTGGTCGAAATTCTATCGGCGCAGCGCACTCGGCAAACTGCGTTTCGACACGTCGATACGTTTCGGCGAGGACTTCGTATTCAACCTTCAGTTCTTGAACCGTACCAAAGCTTTCCGTTACAACGGTGCCAAGGTCTTTTACCGTTACTTCAATCCGGGCGTGGACTTTTACGAGAAATACGCCATGCCTGTAGAAGAATCCGTAACAACGATGGCAAAGATGTTTGATGCCTTTTGGAATTTAGGCGTGAAAAACGAAGATTTGGAGCGCACTTATTTCCTCATGATGAAGCGCCTTTGCCAAACGGCAATTTATCAAAATCCGCAGGCTTGGTTCAGCGCTCCCGAGGTGAAGAACATCTATCAAAAGGTGAAGCATCTTTTCCCCTTGATCTATCGGCTCAACTATTGGCTGATGTCTCATCGCTGCATTAATGCCTTGCGCCGTATCGTTTAAAGAATCTTCCGCTTCAATAGAATAGAGATGACCATATCCATTATAGTTCCCGTCTACAACGTGGCCCGTTGGCTTGACGAATGTGTTGGCAGCGTGTGCCGCCAGACATTTGCCGACTGGCAGCTCATCCTTGTTGACGACGGCAGCACAGACGCCTCACCCATATTGTGCGACAACTATGCTGCCACCGATAGCCGAATTGTTGCCATCCATCAACCCAATGCCGGAAGTTCTGCCGCTCGCAACACGGGATTGGACAGGGCGCAAGGAACCTACGTCATGTTTCTCGACGCAGACGATTATTGGTACGAGTGCGACGTATTGGAACGTTTGCTCCGTGCTGCAGAAACGTATAAAGCCGATGTGGTCCGAGGCGAATACAAAGCCGTGGACAGCTTGGGCAACGACTTGTTCTGCCGTCCCGTGCCCCGTGAGTCGCAGCCTTATGCAAATCGTTTGCTCACTTCAGGCGAATTTGCCAAGTATGCCATTCACGGCGAAAACTTCACGGTACTATCCCTCTTCCGTCGAGAATGTTTTGCCCGTCTGCGCTTTGACGAGGGACGTGTGTTTGGGGAAGATATAGATCTCTATGCCCGCTTGCTCGTGCATCCGTGGCGTTGCGTCTATGTGCCCGAGGTGCGATTCTATGCCTACCGCAAACTTTCTACCAGCATTTCCAACCAAGGTCATCCGAAAGCCATAGCGGGGAGTTTCGCTATGTGTGACGAGTATGCTGAACTTTCAGAACAGGCTGAAGAGCGCCTTTTGATCAGTCACTACCGCTACTATAGCGTGATGATGTACGTATGGACGCTTCGCACGCTTTCTGAAGATCCTTACTACGCCTCTCTTTCACAATACATGGCAGACCTCAAGTTGCAACAACTCCACAGGCGTTCGTTCAAGCGGATGTTCCGCTGGCAGGTGTTCAACAAACAATGCCTTTTCGCCCTGTTCCCCCTTCGTTGGGCAGTGTGGATGTCGCGCCTTAGATTGAAGCAAATTAATAGGATGTGTAATGTTCAAAAAATAACTTCCGTAGAATTTGCAAGCGCGGAGCGGGCTAAAAGCCCAACAAGCCTATAGCCCAGGGCAAGCGAAGCGGCACCCTGGGTATACC
>CAVALA010000030.1:0-33328 GCA_963589615.1 Prevotellamassilia timonensis | reverse complement strand
TACAGCACGATTTCCGCTCAGATTTCAACGCAAAACCTAAATCCGAAACTTGAGCTATAATATCCATAGATGTGGTGCAAAGGATGAATCAGGAACTTTCGTGCTTAATCCTCGCCGAACTTGTGGATGACAAGTCCGCTGCGGAGCTTGGGCTCGAACCAGGTGGCTTTGGGCGGCATGATGTTGCCGGAGTCGGCAATGTCCATAATTTGGTCCATGCTGACGGGGTGGAGTGCCAAGGCCATGCGCATTTCGCCAGAGTCGACGCGGCGCTGGAGTTCTTCCAAACCGCGAAGCCCGCCAACGAAGTCGATGCGTTTGTCTTTGCGCAGGTCGGTGATGTTCAGCAGTTCGTTGAGGATAAGACGGGAAGAGATGTCCACGTCAAGCACACCTATGGGGTCTTCGGCATTGAACGTTCCGTCCTTTGCCGTGAGAGCGTACCAGCTTCCGCCTAGGTAGAGCGAGAATTCGTGTTGGCGCGCGGGGCGGTAGGGGGCGGCGCCTTTCTTTTCTACGGTGAAGTCCTTTTCCAAAGCGTGGAGGAACTCTTCGTCCGTCATGCCGTTGAGGTCTTTTACCACGCGGTTGTAGTCGAGAATGGTAAGTTCGTCGGCGGGGAAGCACACGGCCATGTAGTAGTTGAACTCCTCGTCGCCCGTGGTGTAGGTCTTTGCGCGCGCCATTTCGTCGCCGACAAGAGCTGCTGCGGCAGAACGGTGATGACCGTCGGCAATGTAGAGGCTTTCCATTGCGGCAAATTCCTTTGTAATCACATCTTGGTCGGCGGGATCGGTAACAATCCACAACTGATGGCGGAAACCGTCGATGGGAGCTACAAAGTCGTATTCGGGTTCTTTGGCGGCGTATTTCTTTCTCAGTTCCAAAAGTGCTTCGCGCGGATGGAAGGCAAGGAATACGGGTTCCATGTGCGCCTGTGTGCTGCGCACGTGTTTCATGCGGTCTTCTTCCTTGTCGGAGCGTGTGAGTTCGTGCTTCTTGATGACCCCTTGCATGTAGTCGGCTACGCTGGCACATACTACCCAACCATATTGCGTTTTGCCGTTCATGGTCTGGGCGTAGAGGTAGTAGCAGTCTTTGGGGTCTTGAATGAGCCAATATTTGTCTTGGAACTTCTTGAACTGTTCGGCACCGCTTTCGTAAACGCGAGGGTCGTATTCGCTCGTGTCGGCATCGAAATTTATTTCCGGCTTGATGATGTGGTAGAGTGACATTTCGTTGTCGCCGGCTTCGGCACGTGCCTCTTCGGAAGAGAGCACGTCGTAGGGGCGGCTCTCAATCTTTTCTACCAAGGCTTTTGGTGGACGAAGGCCTTTGAATGGCTTTATCTTAGGCATGGAATTTGGGTTTTGAGGTTAGAATGGGCTTTTGACGCGTTAGGCATCTTCGCCTTTTGGGATGATGTGGAAGAAAAAAGCGAATTTGGCAATATGAGTTGTGATGTCATCACGATGTAATGCAAAGGGCAGATTGTTGTGCCCTCTTATGCGTTACGTATGCTTTCTCATATTTCCAAATTCGCATATCATAGGTCAGTCTTTAGTCGGAATAGGCTTGCTGCGGCAGGCCCGTCTCACTTGTTGACTTGGAAACGCTTGTCGCCGTTTTGGAAGAATTCCACAATTTGGCGAGCGGCGGCGAGTCCGGCGTTGATGTTGGCCTCTTTGGTTTGGGCACCCATCTTTTTGGGCGTGAAGAGGTAACGGTCGCCGAGGAGGTCAACAGCGTGGTCGTGGTCTTTGAGCTTCAGGTCGGTCACGTAACGAAGGTCGGTACGTTCCGTCATGGCGCGGAGGAGTCCTTCTTCGTCGATGATGTCTTGGCGTGCCGTGTTTACCAAAATGGCATCCTTTCGCATGCTTGAAATCAAGTCGTAGCCGATGCTTCCGCGGGTCTGCGGTGTGGAGGGGATGTGGAGACTTACGATGTTGTTGTACTTGAACAGGTCGGTAAGTTCTTCGTGTACGTGGTAGCCTGCGTCGATGATTTTCTGCGGACGTCCCATGGGGGAATAGGCGGAGATGTCCATACCTAAGCCATGGGCTATGCGTGCCACGTTTTGGGCTACGGCTCCAAAGGCCATCAAACCGATTTTCTTGCCCATCAGTTCTGTACCGGACGTTCCGTTGAAGCGGTTGCGGATGGTGTAGAGCAACATGCCAATGACGAGTTCGGCTACAGCGTTGGCGTTTTGGCCGGGGGTGTTCATCACCACAATGTTATGGGCTGTAGCGGCTTCGAGATCCACATTGTCGTATCCGGCGCCTGCGCGTACTACCACTTTGAGTTGTGGTGCAGCGTCCATGACTTCAGCGTCTATTTTGTCGGAACGTATGATGAGTGCGTCAATGTCTTTTACGGCATTGAGCAATTCTTGCCGTTCGGTGTATTTTTCCAAAAGCGCGAGCTCGTAGCCGGCTTCGGAAACGATTTCCTTTATGCCGTTTACTGCAACCGGTGCAAAGGGTTTCTCCGTTGCAATCAATACTTTCATATTCAGACGTTTTATGGTGGATAGTTATTCCAATCCACCTGTTGTTTATTTATGAGCCTGTTCAAACTCTTGCATGCAAGCAACGAGCGTCTGTACGCCTTCGAGGGGCATGGCGTTGTAGCACGAAGCGCGGAAGCCGCCAACAGAGCGGTGGCCCTTGATGCCGTGGCAACCTTTGCTTGTGGCAAATTCAAGGAATTCGGCTTCGAGTTCTTTGTATTCGTCGGCCATGACGAAGCAGATGTTCATCAGCGAGCGGTCTTCCTTGACTGCCGTTCCTTTGAACAGCGGGTTACGGTCTATTTCGGCATAGAGCAGGTTGGCACGCTCGTGGGCGCGGCGCTCCATTTCCTTTACACCGCCTTGTGCTTTGATCCAACGGAGTGTTTGCAGTGCGCAGTAGATGGGGACAACGGGGGGCGTGTTGAACATGGAACCTTTCTCTACGTGAGTGCGGTAGTCGAGCATTGTGGGGATGGCGCGGCTTACGTGGCCGAGGCATTCGTCTTTAACGATGACGAAGGTCACACCTGCCATGGAAAGATTCTTCTGTGCACCGCCGTAGATGAGGTTGTATTTGCTTACGTCAATGGGGCGGGAGAAGATGTCGCTCGACATGTCGGCTACCATGGGGATGGGGCTGTCGAGATCGGTGTGGAGTTCTGTTCCGTAGATTGTATTGTTTGTGGTGACGTGGAAATAGTCTGCGTCAGCGGGAACGGTGTAGTCTTTGGGAATGAAGGTGTAGTTGGCGTCGGCTGACGAAGCCACTTCAACTACTTCGCCGAAGAGTTTGGCTTCTTTCATGGCTTTCTTTGCCCAAACGCCGGTGTTGAGGTAGGCGGCCTTCTTTTCGAGAAGGTTGAATGGGACCATGCAGAATTCCATGCTGGCACCGCCTCCGAGGAAGAGTACGGAGTAGCCTTCGGGAATGTTGAGCAGTTCCTTGAAAAGTGCCTGGGCTTCGTCCATGACGGCTTGGAACTGCTTGGTGCGGTGGCTAATTTCCATAAGGGAGAGTCCCATGCCACCGAATTCGATGCAGGCTTCAGCCGTTGCTTTCATTGCTTCTTGCGGGAGAATGGACGGTCCCGCACCGAAATTGTACTTTTTCATTGCTTTGTTGGAATTAGATTGTTCTTCGTTTTTCTTTCGTAATGTGGTGAAGCTGCGCTTCATCCTTTGCGAAGATAGGTCTTTTTTTGCAGATGGATGTGCTCTCTGGGCTAAAAACCTACGATGGATACCTTATTATTAAGAAAAAAGGACATGCACCGCACTTTGCGTGTGGTACATGCCCTTTTGATTGGGTATTTCTTTGTTGTCCGAGATTATTCAGCGCGGAGTGTGAAACGCTTGAAGGCAACTACGGTGAGTTCCTTGTCGGTTGACTTGAGGTAGTCTGCAACGGACATCTTGCTGTCCTGGATGTATTCCTGGTTGAGGAGGCAAGATTCCTTGTAGAACTTGTTCATACGTCCGTTGGCGATGTTCTGAATCATCTGCTCGGGAAGGTTTGCTGCCTTCTCTTCGCCTACGGTCTTCTTCAACTCGCGAATCTTGTCGGCGTCTTCAGCGGTGATGTTACCCTTGCGGATGCCTTCTTCGAGGTGCTCTTCGCTTTCGGCGATGTAGAGGTTGTAACCAGCCTTCTTGAGGGCTGCTTCAACGGCCTTCTTAACCTGCTCTTCTTTGGTCTTTTCGATGGCAACCTTGAGCTCTTCAGCCTTTACTTCTTCGGGAACGCTAGCTTCGTTGAGTGCAACGGGGTTCATGGCAGCTACCTGCATGGCTACGTTGTGAGCCTGCTCTTCAGCTTCCTTGTTGGTCTGAACCATGGTGCAGAGCATGTGACGGCCCATGTGGTCGTAAACGGATACGTTGTCACCTTCGAGGTAGCAGTAACCGTCGAGTTCCATTTTCTCACCGGTGATACCGCTGCGGTCGGTAACTGCGTCGGCTACGGTGTGTGCGCCCATGGGGAGAGCCTTAACTTCGTCGAGGCTCTTGCACTTAGCTGCAACAGCAGCGTCGAGGATGTCCTGAGCGAGCTTGATGAAGTCTGCGTTCTTTGCAACGAAGTCAGTTTCGCACTTGAGGGCGATGATGGCGGCAAAGCCGTTTTCCTTCTTTACGAGGACAGCACCTTCGGCTGCTTCGCGGTCGGAACGCTTGGCGGCTACAGCCTGTCCCTTCTTGCGGATGATTTCGATGGCTTCTTCGATGTTGCCGTTAGATTCGGCGAGTGCCTTCTTGCAGTCACCGAGACCAGCGCCGGTCATGGCGCGGAGCTTTTTGATATCTTCTAATCCTACTCCCATTGTTGTGGAATTGTTTTTGAGATGGATGTTTCTAGTGTTTGTTAAAAAGAAGAAGAGTTCCGGGCTTTTAATCCCGTACGTTTCAGTTTCCTGTTATTCAAATGTTGGATAATGGAGCGTTGAACGTTGACGTAGAACTAAAAGCCAAGAACTCTCGGTTTTGCTGTGATTATTCAGCAGCGGCTTCTGCCTCAGCGGCGGGAGCTTCTTCCTTCTCTACGCGAGCTTTGGAAGTGCGCTTGTTGCGGGGCTTTGCCTCGCCTTCGCCGGCGGCTTCAGTGTCAACCTTTTCGGCCTTGCGTTCTTCGATGCCTTCGGCGATAGCGCCGCAGAGTGCGTCGAGGATTACTTCGATGCTCTTGTTTGAGTCGTCGTTGGCGGGGATGACATAGTCAACCGAGTTGGGGTCAGAGTTGGTGTCGACGATACCGAATACGGGGATTCCGAGGCGCTGAGCTTCCTTCACTGCGATGTGTTCCTTGCATACGTCAACAACGAAGAGGGCTGCGGGAAGGCGGGTGAGGTCAGCGATGGAACCGAGGTTCTTCTCCAACTTGGCACGCTGGCGAGTGATCTGAAGGATCTCGCGCTTGGAGAGGTTGGAGTAAGTTCCGTCGTTCATCAGTTTGTCGATATTGGCCATTTTCTTAACAGCCTTACGGATGGTGGGGAAGTTGGTGAGCATACCGCCCGGCCAGCGTTCCGTTACGAAAGGCATGTTAACGGACGAAGCCTTGTCGGCTACGACCTGCTTTGCTTGTTTCTTAGTAGCTACGAAGAGGACACGCTTGCCCTGCTTGGCGATTGCCTTGAGTGCTTCTGCACATTCGTCTACCTTAGCCACAGTCTTGTGGAGGTCGATGATGTGGATGCCGTTGCGCTCCATGAAGATGTAGGGAGCCATGGCGGGGTTCCACTTGCGCTTGAGGTGACCGAAGTGGCAACCAGCTTCGAGAAGGGTGTCGAATGATGTTCTAGACATTTCTAGTGTGATGTTTTTTGTTCGTTTACTTTCTTGTGAGTTGTTGTGAGCTCCTTTTGTTTTTCCTTCCAGTTGATGAGGAATGGGAGCGTCAACCAGCCGGCGGGTAGTCGCAGTTGTTTACGCGATGCGTGCTGCAAGTCCTGCCGGTTTAGATACTAAACGTTTATCCAGCAGCAACGGCCGAGAATTAACGTTTGCTGAACTGGAAGCGACGGCGAGCCTTGGGACGTCCCGGCTTCTTACGTTCAACGGCACGGGGATCGCGTGTCATGAAGCCTTCAGCACGAAGAGCCTTCTTGTCGTCGGCGTTGATTTTCACGAGTGCGCGGGCAATGGCGAGGCGGAGGGCCTGGCTCTGTCCGGTGAAACCACCACCGCAGAGGTTAACCTTGATGTCGTATTTTTCAGCCACGTCGAGGAGGGTGAGGGGCTGCTTTACAACGTACTGCAGGATGGGAGAGGGGAAGTACTCGGTGAGGTCTCTCTTGTTAATGGTTATTTTGCCAGTACCTTCAGTGAGGAAGATGCGGGCGATGGCGCTTTTGCGACGGCCTAATGCATTAATCATTTCCATTACTGCTAAGCTTATTTGAGGAGGTTAATATCAATTGCCTTGGGTGACTGAGCCTCGTGGTTGTGCTCTGCACCTTCGTATACGTAGAGGTTGGTGAGGAGCTTGGCACCAAGACGATTCTTGGGAAGCATGCCTTTTACTACGCGATGGAGGAGCTTGTCGGCACCGTTGGGCTTTGCCATGATGGAAGCGGGAGTGTGTTCGCGCTGACCGCCGGGATAGCCGGTGTAGGTGAGGTAAACACGATCCGTCCACTTCTTACCAGTGAGACGTACCTTGTCGGCATTGATGATGATAACGTTGTCGCCACAGTCTACGTGCGGAGTGAAGTTGGGCTTGTACTTGCCGCGAAGCAGTTTGGCAACCTTGGTGCAGAGGCGACCCAGAACCTGGTCGGTAGCGTCTACTACGACCCATTCTTTCTGTGCGGTCTCTTTGTTAGCAGAAATGGTCTTGTAACTTAAAGTGTCCACTTTTGTTTGTTTTTGAAAATGTGTGTAACTACTAATGTTTATCTTTCCCCGTAGCATTTACCTAACCATCGCGTCTTGGCCAATGAATCAGGCGCGACTATTAAGCTGCGGAGTTGGCGGTTTTGAGGCCGCCAGATAATAATCGGCGTGCAAAAGTACTACTTTTCAGCGGTTTGGCAAGCGTTGTTACTTCTTTTTTGCGCGTTATGTGCTGTTTTTGAGCTTGTCAGTGTTGCTTTTAGATACAAAAAAGGCCGGACAACGGTTGCATTTTGTGCTTTGCTGTCCGGCTTGTGTTTGGTGGAACTGGAGGCGTTTCGCGGCTTATTCTTCGCCGAATTCGTCTTCGTAGTCCATTTGTGCTTGTACGAAGAAGAGGAGTTCTTCTGCGGTGAAGTTTCCCATCTTTTCCTTCTTGGCTTTTTGGGCCAGGTAGTCGGCGATGGCTTCTTCGTCTATTTCTATGCATCCGTCTTTGTCGGCGGGTGTGTCGAGAATGCCGCTTTCTACGTAGTATTCGATGATGAGGTCAAGGAAATAGTAGAGCGTGTCGTCGTCGAATCGTTCCTGGAGCTCTTGTGGCAGATGGGAGTGTATATAGGCGATGGTGCGTGCATCGTCTTGTGCGTCCTGAAGGAGTTCGTCGTCTATTGAGGCCATGGCTTGGACTTTTAGGATGATGGAGATGAGTGGGGTTTAAAGAAGTGCTTCAAAGAGGGGCTGCAAATCTTTTTTGGGAGCTGCGCCTACGTGCTTGTTTACTACTTCGCCGTTCTTGATGAAAAGCACGGTGGGTACGTTGCGGATGCCGAACTTTGAACTGAGTTCTTCGCATTCGTCAACGTCGCACATGCCGACATTTACTTTTCCGTCATATTCTTCGGCAAGTTCTTTTATTGTGGGGGCGAGCTTTTTGCAGGGGCCGCACCATGTGGCGGAGAAATCCAATACGTAGGGGAGACCTGCAGCTTCGAGTTCTGCAAAGTTTTGGTCGGTGATGATCTTTTCCATTGTGATTCTATATTGTCTATGGTTGGAATGCAAAGATAGTGCAAGGTGAGCGAAGAGCGAAGAAAATCCCAAAATTTTCTTCGCTCTTCCGAACCGCCGCCTATCTTGGCGAAGCAAAGTAGTGCAAGGTGAGCGAAGAGCGAAGAAAATCTCAAAATTTTCTTCGCTCTCTCCTATATATAATAAGGAGTGGCGCGTCAGTTTATTTTGAAACTCAGCGCTTCGTTCGTCTTGAGGTAATGGAGGAGTTCCGTGCTGACATTTACGTGGCATTCGGGACTTTGCAACATGACGTGCATCTGCTTTTCGGCATCGAGCACGCTGAAGAACACTTGCGTAGGGCCGCTGTTGTTCTTCATGATGGTACAAAGTTCGGCGGCTGTGCGTTCGTTGAGGGTTTCGAGGTTGATGCTGATGGTGATGGTCTTTATTTTGTCGTCCTTGATGTCTTGCAGGAAGTTCACTTTGCCTATTTTGAGGTCGTAAACGCCTTCTTTGTATCGGCGTTGCTCCACTTTCGCATTGATGAAAAGCGAATTTCCCACTTGGAAATATCCTCTCATGCGGGCCCAATCTTCGCCAAAGAGGGGGAGTTCGCCGGCGCCGCTGTAGTCCTCGAGTTTTACGATGCCGTAGGGCTTTCCTGTGCGGGTTTGTCCTTCCTTGATGGACGAGACGATGCCGCCGAATGTGATTTCCTGGTTCGCCATAGGCTCGAGTTCTGCGAGTTGCGTGGTTTGTGTGCTGCAGACGTTTTCGAGGATGATTCGGTACTCGTCGAGCGGATGTCCGGAGATGTAGATGCCAATGAGGTCGCGCTCACGGTTCAGGCGTTCGAGGTCGCTCCATCGCTCGCAGTCGCTGGGCGGCTGCGGTTTGGCAATTTCCACCATGTCCTCTGGCCCAAAGAGCGAAGCTTGGCTTGTGGCCTTGTCCATCTGATAGCGTAGGCCGTAGCGTACGAGTGTGTCAAGGAAGGTTTCTTTCTTGTCGCCTGTGGGCACTACGAACTGTTCGCGTGTGAACGTGCCGAAACTGTCGAAAGCACCGGCAAGGGCAAGATTCTCAAGGTTTTTCTTGTTGCAGGTAGAGAGGTTGATGCGTTCCACGAGGTCGTAGGGCGACTTGAAAGGTCCGTTGGCGTTGCGTTCACGGAGTATTTCGAGTACTGCCCCTTCGCCCACGCCTTTTATGGCACCCATGCCGAAGCGGATGTCGCCAGTGTGGTTCACGCTGAACTTGAGGAGGCTCTCGTTGATGTCGGGACCGAGAGTACGTATGCCCATCGACTTGCATTCGTCCATGAGTTTCGACACGGTGGAGATATCGGCAAGACTTCGGCTCATGACGCCGGCCATGTACTGCGAGGGGTAGTTGGCTTTGAGGTATGCCGTTTGGTAGGCCACCCATGAGTAGCACGTGGCGTGGCTCTTGTTGAAGGCGTATGATGCGAACGCTCGCCAGTCTTCCCATATCTTTTCCAGTTTCTTGGGGTCGTGGCCGTTGGCTGTTCCACCTTTGATGAACTTCGGGTACATGTGGTTCAGCTTCTCGATGAGCTTTTTACCCATGGCCTTACGAAGGGCGTCGCTCTCGCCGCGAGTGAAGTCGGCAATCTCTCGCGAGAGGAGCATGACCTGTTCTTGATAGACGGTGATGCCGTAGGTGTCCTTGAGGTACTTTTCCATACACGGAAGGTCGTACGTGATGGGTTCATCGCCGTGTTTACGGGCAATGAACGACGGGATGTACTGCATAGGACCCGGACGATAGAGGGCGTTCATGGCAATGAGGTCCTCGAAGGTGGAGGGCTGTAGTTCGCGGAGATATTTCTGCATACCCGGCGACTCAAACTGGAACGTACCGATGGTGCGTCCGTCGCAGTAGAGCTGGTAGGTGGCGGGATCTTCTATGCTTATCTCGTCGATGTTGAGGTCTATGCCGAGCGAGAGTTTTATGTTCTCAAGGGCTTCTTTGATGATGGAGAGCGTTTTGAGTCCGAGGAAGTCCATCTTGATGAGTCCCGTTTCCTCGATGACCTTACCTTCGTACTGCGTGCAGTGGAGTTCTTCGTTGGTCTCCTTGTCCTTTGCGGTGGATACGGGCACCCAGTCTGATATGTTGTCGCGGCAGATGATGAATCCGCAGGCATGGACGCCTGTGTTGCGGACGTTTCCTTCGAGCATTTTTGCATAGCGAATGGTGTCGCGCAGGAGCGGGTCGGGAGATGTTTCGGCCTCGCGCAGTTCGGGTATGGCGGCGATGGCGTTGGGTAGGTTCATTTTGGGCGACTTGCCGTCGGGGCCTTCGGGAAGTTTGTCGGGGATGAGTTTGCAGAGACGGTTGCTGATGTCAAGGGGGAGTTTCTGCACGCGTGCCACATCCTTGATGGCCAGTTTGGTGGCCATGGTGCCGTAGGTGATGATGTGCGCCACGTTGTCGGCGCCATATTTCTGCGTGACCCAGTTGAGCACGCGTCCGCGTCCGTCGTCGTCGAAGTCGACGTCGATATCGGGGAGAGAGATACGGTCGGGGTTGAGAAAACGTTCGAAAAGGAGGTCGTACTTGATGGGGTCCACTTGGGTGATGCCGAGGCAGTAGGCTACGGCGCTACCTGCGGCCGAACCACGTCCAGGGCCTACGCTCACACCGAGTTCTTCGCGTGCGGCGCGGATGTAGTCCTGCACAATGAGAAAGTAGCCGGGGAAACCCATGGTCTTCATGATGTGGAGCTCGAACTTGATGCGTTCGGCTGTTTCTTCGTTGAGCGGGTCGCCGTAGCGTTTGCGTGCGCCTTCGTAGGCGAGCTTGGCGAGGTAGTCTGCTTCAAGTTTGATGCGGTAGAGCTTGTCGTAACCGCCGAGTTTCTTTATCTTCTTCAGTCCGTCTTCTTCGCTCATGACCACGTTGCCGTTCTCGTCGCGTGTGAATTCGTTGAAGAGGTCTTCTTCGGTGAGGCGTTGACGGTACTCCTCTTCCGTGCCGAACTCTTCGGGTATGGCGAAGTTTGGCATGATGGGCGCATGGTCAATGGAGTAGGTCTCCACTTTGTCGCATATCTCGCACGTATTGGTGAGCGTTTCGGGAAGGTCGGCGAAGACGGCGTTCATCTCGGCGCGCGTTTTGAACCACTCTTGCTTGGTGTAGAGCATGCGCTTGGGGTCGTCGAGGTCGCGGCCTGTGGAAAGGCAGATGAGTCGGTCGTGTGCTTCGGCATTTTCTTCGTCAACGAAGTGGGAGTCGTTGCTGCAGATGCATTTGATGTTGTATTTTGCGGCTATGCGTAACAACTCCTCGTTTACTTTTACCTGCAGCGGATAGGTCTCTCGGTTGGCGCGGATGGAAGGGTCCTTCACTTCGTGTCGCTGGAGTTCGATGTAGTAGTCGTCGCCGAAGATGCTTTTGAACCACTGTGCGGTTTGTTCAGCTTCTTCGGTCTGTCCGGCGAGAATCTTCTGCTGAATCTCGCCACCGAGGCAGGCGGAGCAAATGATGAGGTCTTCGTGAAAGGCTTCGAGGTCCTTGTGGTCGGTACGGGGACGCATGTAGAAACCATCAACCCACGAGCGCGAAACGAGTTTGATGAGGTTGTGATATCCGTGTTCGTTCTTGGCCAGGACGATGAGGTGCCAACCGCTTTGGTCCACTTTCTGCTCTTTGAGGCTTTTGTCGCCGCGTCGGGCCACGTACATCTCGCAGCCGAAGATGGGTTTGAAATTGGCGGCAGTGTGGTTCTTGGCAATGGTGGCTTCGGCTTCGGCAATGAGTTCGTCGGTCGTCTTTCCCGCATCGGGGTTCTTTCCGTCCTTGTCGGGTTTGGCTTCGTAGGTGCCGTCCTTTAGTGCGGCAATTTTTGCCTCGGCGTCTTTTACGATGCCTTTGGCTTTGCCGCACACTTTGTTGGTGTAGTTGAAGAATTCCTTGATGCCCATCATATTGCCGTGGTCAGTGATGGCCATGCCGCGCATGCCGTCGCGTATGGCTTTGTCCACGAGTTTGGGCACGGAAGCCTGTCCGTCGAGGATGGAGTATTGGGTGTGGACGTGGAGGTGTACGAAGTCTTGCATATGAAGAAGGGGGGAAATATGTAGGGGAGAAGATGGGAGTCAGAACTGCTCTTTCATGACGAGCGATGGGGGCAGGCCCTTTTGCAGGCAGCGCTTCATGAAGTCCATGTAGGGTGCTACGTGCGAGAAGAACAGGTGATAGCCTTTGCAGAGGTAGTTGTGACCGGGTTCGCCGTCGGCGGAGAAGCCGAAACGGTTTTTGGGACATTCGCCGTGACAGGCGAAGAGGTACTCGCATTCGCGACATTGGCGCGTAAGTGCGTCGCGCTTGGCTTGTCCGAATTTTTTTAGTTCGGGGCGGGCGGTAAGAGTGGCGAGGGGCGTTTCAAGGATGTTGCCGAGACGGTATTCGGGAAACACGAAGTGGTCGCAGGCGTATAGGTCGCCGTTGAACTCCAATACGGTGGCGTGGCCGCAGGTTTCGGCCATGGAACACACGGATGGCATCACGCCGGCCCATCCGGCTAGAGTGGCGTCGAAGAGTTGTACGAAGTATTCGCCCACGTCGTTTTTTACCCATTCGTCGAAGATGGTGCAACAGAAGTCGCCCCAAGCTTCGGGGGTGATGCTGAAGTCGGTGAGTTCGGCAGTGGCGCCGTCAAGGGGCGTGGCAAGGCGACGTCCGTCGGGATGGCGATAGTAGCGTTCCACAACGGGGGTGAACTGCAGGTAGTGGCAGTTGATTTCTTTGAAGAAATGGTAGAAACGCAGCGGGTCTTCGGCCGTGGTGGCATTGGCTACGGCCATGGCGTTCCATTCCACGCCGTAGCGGTTGAGGAGGTCTATGCCTTTCATCACCTGACGCCACGATGGGCGTCCAAGCCGGCTTTTGCGGTAGTGGTCGTGCATGTCCTGCGGCCCGTCTATGGAGATGCCCACGAGAAATTGGTTGTCGTGGAAAAACTGTGCCCATTCTGGAGTGATGAGTGTGCCGTTGGTTTGTATGCAGTTGTCTATGGCTCGTCCCGCGGCATATTTCCGTTGTAGTTCGAGTACACGGCGGTAGAAGGTGAGTGGGCGCATGAGGGGTTCGCCGCCGTGCCAGGTGAAGAGTACGGAGGGTGTGGATTGTGCGGCTATGTAGTCGCGCACGAAGGTCTCAAGCGTTTCGTCGCTCATGGTCTTGCCCTGTTGCTGCTTGTAGAGATTCTGCTTTTCAAGGTAGTAGCAGTAGCTGCAGGCGAGGTTGCAGAGCGGCCCTGCGGGCTTAGCCATGACGTAGGTGGGGGAGGTTAGGGGATAGTCCATAGAGGGGTGCACTTAATGTGCAAATGTGGCGCGAGGCCAATGTGCGAATGTGCAAATGTGGCTTCGCCGATGTGCAAATGTGGGATGCTGAGCAAATGCGCATTATTATAACAATGTGCAAACCGGCAAGTGTGGGACAAGTACTCAGGTATTGCGCGAGGGCTTTGCTGAGTGTGCCCGCTTGCGGGTTTGCACATGGATGTATTTACTATGGGGAAGCGGTGCTTCCGCAAGTAAGTTTATGTTTCAGACGAGAGAAATTAGAGGTTGTTCTTCTCGATGTCCTTGAAGTACTTGTATGTTCCGTGGGTGATGTTTTCGCAAGCAGCTTCGTCGCAGACGATGATGCCGTGCTGGTGCATCTGGAGTACGGAAATGGTCCACATCTGAGTGACGGGGCCTTCGATGGCAGCCTGGAGTGCGCGTGCTTTGTTGTGGCCGTTGCAGAGGATGAGTACTTCCTTGGCGCTCATAACGGTGCCTACACCAACGGTGAGTGCAGTGGCGGGAACGTCCTCGGGTTTGCCGCCGAAGAAGCGTGAGTTGGCCACGCGGGTGTCGGTGGTGAGGGTCTTTTGGCGAGTGCGGCTAGTGAGTGCGCTGCCCGGTTCGTTGAAGGCAATGTGTCCGTCGGGGCCGATGCCGCCGATGAAGAGGTCAATGCCTCCGGCTTCTTCAATCATTTGCTCGTAGTGGGCACATTCGGCTGCGAGGTCTTCGGCGTTGCCGTTGAGGATGTGGATGTTTTCCTTGGGGCAGTCAATGTGGTTGAAGAGGTTAGTGGCCATGAAGGAGTGGTAGCTCTCGGGGTGCGATTCGGGCAGACCTACGTATTCGTCCATGTTGAACGTAAGCACGTGCTTGAAGCTTACGCGGCCTTCTTTGTTGGCCTTGACGAGGGCTTTGTACATGCCGATGGGTGAAGAACCTGTGGGCAAACCGAGCACGAAGGGCTTTTCGGCCGTGGGGTTGGCGGCGTTGATTTTGTTTACCACGTAGTCTGCTGCCCACTGTGACAGTTTCTCATAGTCAGGTTCAATGATTACTCTCATGTTGTTGTTAGTTTAATATGGGGGATATGGTTGTTAATTGTTATCAGCAAAATTACCACTTCTTTACTGAAATACAAAACTTTCGCGCTTTTTCTTCCACTCGGCACGGCATGTTTTTCCGTTCTGTGATTTTGACTTCTCCGTAATAGGCATTCCGCCAAAATTCCAAGGCTTGAAATTAAAATTCCAAGCCTTGAAATTTAAATTCCAAGCCTTGGAATTTTTGTTTCAAAAGAGGGTATTTGATTTGAAACTGCACTTGCTTGATATACAAAGGCTTACTCTTTACGGCGGGAAGCATCGTGATATTGTGCAAATAGAACTAACCTACAGCGTTTCCAAACATCGAAAAAAAAGCAAGCGGTCCGAAAGTTCGGGTCGCTTGCTTTTTTTCGATGTTTGCTTTTGGTAGGTGAACGCTTTAGTTTGGCGTCAGGCCGGCATGAAGGTTGGCGATGAGGCTGTCCAGCGTAATCTCGTCAGGTACGAGTACTTCGCGTGGCTTGGAGCCTTTTGTGGGGCCTACAATGCCGGCGCGTTCGAGTTGGTCCATAAGGCGGCCGGCACGGTTGTAGCCGATGGAGAACTTGCGTTGGATGAGCGACGTGGACCCTGACTGGTGCACGACGATGAGGCGTGCGGCTTCTTCGAAGATGGGGTCGAGGCTTGAGGTGTCGAGGTCGTTGCTCTTTCCGCCTTCTTCGCCGTCCATTTCCGGTTCGGGCAGTTCAAAGGCGGAGATGTAGCCTTGTTGTTCACTGATGAACTCGTTGATCTTTTCCACCTCGGGTGTATCGACGAAGGCACATTGCACACGAACAGGCATGTTGCCGGCGAGGAAGAGCATATCGCCCTTGCCTATGAGTTGGTTGGCGCCGCCTTGGTCGAGGATGGTGCGGCTGTCTATCTGCGACATCACCTTGAAAGCCATGCGGGCAGGGAAGTTGGCCTTGATTGTACCCGTGATGATGTTCGTCGTAGGGCGTTGTGTAGCGATGACCATGTGCATGCCGACGGCACGTGCAAGTTGGGCGATGCGGGCAATGGGAAGCTCCACTTCCTTTCCGGCGGTCATGATGAGGTCGCCGAACTCGTCGATGATGACTACGATGTAAGGCATGAACTCATGTCCGTTCTCGGGATTGAGTTGGCGGGCTTTGAACTTGGCGTTGTATTCCTTGATGTTGCGCACCTTGGCTTTCTTGAGCAGGTCGTAGCGGTGGTCCATTAGTTGGCAGAGACTCTTGAGCGTCTGCACCACTTTTGTCACGTCTGTGATGATGGGATCCTCGTTCTCGTCGGGAATCTTGGCAAGGAAGTGACGCTCAATGGGGGCATAGATGGAAAATTCCACCTTCTTTGGGTCCACCATGACGAACTTGAGTTCGGCAGGGTGCTTCTTGTAGAGAAGCGAGGTGATGATGGCATTCAGGCCCACGGACTTACCTTGCCCGGTGGCACCGGCAACAAGGAGGTGGGGCATTTTTGCCAAATCAACCATGAACACTTCGTTCGTGATGGTTTTTCCTAGGGCTATGGGGAGCTCGAAGGTTGACTCTTGGAACTTGCGTGTGTTGATGATGCTTTCCATCGACACGATGCGCGGGTTCTTGTTCGGCACTTCTATACCGATGGTACCTTTGCCTGGTATAGGGGCGATGATGCGGATGCCGAGGGCGGAGAGCGAGAGGGCTATGTCGTCTTCTAGGTTACGTATTTTGTTGATGCGCACGCCGGCTGCGGGGGTCACTTCGTAGAGCGTGATGGTAGGACCAATGGTGGCTTTGATACTGGATATTTCTACGCCGAAACTCCGTAGCACGGTGATGATGCGGTCCTTGTTGGAGGTCTGTTCCGCCATGTCTATCTCAGGTCCGTTGTCGGTGTAGTGCTTGAGCAGAGGAATGGTGGGAAACTTGTAGTACTCCAAGTCTTTTCGCGGGTCGTAAGGCTCATTGTCCTCGGTTTGCTCTTCAACGGTTTTGCCCTCGGCCTCGTCGTCTTTCTCGGTTTTTTCGATGGTTAGTTCCGTATCGGTTGCGGTTGCGGGCGTAGGCTTGCTGTAGTCGTCGTTTGTGTCTTCCTCGCTGGCGTCTTCGACAGACGTGGAAGAGGGTATGTTGTCAAGGTCGAGCGTTACTTGTTCGCTTGGCGTGTTGTCGGCGTCGTCGGAGGCGTCGTCAGTTCCATTGTTAGTGTCCAAGTCTTCCTCTTCCGCGTTGTCTTCAAGCAAATTCGCCGTTTCGGGTGAAGAAGCATTTTCGCTTTTGTCTTTGGTAGCTTCGCCCTTCGCTTTCATCTTTTGCAAGTAGTCCTGCGGATGGAGCAGTTTGCGGATGAAGCGCATGGTTTCTCCTGTAAGATAGGTGAGGTAGAACACGGCAGCAGTGATGACCACAATCCATGCTCCGAGCGTGCCGATGTTGTCGGTCAGCCACAAGCGGATGAAGTCGCCGTGGCCACCGCCAAGACGGAAACTCATGTCGCCCACAACACTTTGTGGAAGTATTTCACTCGTGAGGCTGAGCATGACGGAACCCCATATCATAAGGATGGAACAATTGAGAAACCATTTCCACAAACGCACTTTGTAGGCGTTCATCAGTTTCATGCTTGCTACGAGAAGAAACAAGGGAATGAGGAACGAGAAAACGCCGAAGCAGTGGTCCATAAAGAAATACGATACATAGGCGCCGAGCTTTCCGCAATAGTTGTTGGCATGCTCGAGGTTGTGCGCTTGAACACCGCTCCAGTCGTCTTTCCCTGTGAAGAAATTGGATATGATGCTTACGAGAATGAAGAGGCTACACACCATGCCGCAAAAGCCTGCGAGGAATCGTATGCTTTCGCGTTTCAAGAGCTCGTTAAGCTCGGTATTGTCCATTTGTTTTAGGCGGGCAAAGAAACTCAAGCGCTTTGGCGTTGTGCCCGGGTTCTTGCTTTTTATTTTTGTTTTGTCGGTCTTTTTTGATGCCATGGAAAACGTATTGAAAGTAGGGGGGACAATGGAGTCTTACGCGTTTTTATTTAGTGTAGAAATCAACAATGCGGTGTATGGCTCGTTGACATACCGGGCAGAAAGCCTTGCATTCGTTGGTTTTCATGCGGCAGTCCTGGAAGGCTCGGAACACTCCGCGCGACATGTAGCCGCCGCCTTCGTAGCAACCGATGCGGTCGGGGTGTTTGGCATCGGGTGGGGTAGGGACCTTTGTTCCTGTAGGGAGCAAGTCTTGCCATTTGGAGGCGAAGTTCTTGAGCGTGGTCAGATTCTGTTCCCAAGGTTCAACGTCGGAGGAGTAGAAGTTTTCGTACTGGTCGTCGTAGTAGTATTCGTCGGCAAGTCCCGCAAAACTATGTCCGAATTCGTGAACCACTACGGGGCGGAATGCCGAGTGGTGCGTGGTGGTGAGCATGTAGGAGTTGTAGATGCCCCCGCCGCCGTAAGTGTAGGTGTTGGCAAGGATGATGATGTGCTCGTAGGGTATGCCGACAAGAAGATTATGGAGGTCGGTAAGGTGAAGCGTGGTGAGGTAGCGGTCGGAGTAGAACGTGGAGAAGTTGGACTTGACGGCGGTGTTGCGCCAGAGTCCCTCAAGGGGAATGCTCACATCGGAGTCCTGCGAGGCGGCTGCCACGGCCACGAAGTTGAAACGGTCGGCAAGGCTTTTGAAAGGCTCGTGGGCAAGTATGGACTCAACGGCAGTTTGTGCGTCGCGGTAAAAAGCGTCGGCTTGTGCGGCGGTATAGCCTTCAGCCACGATGGCCACGTCGATTTTCTCTTTCGGGTTGCCCGATTTGTGGAGGTAACGATGGAGCTGGACGGGTAGATTGTCGAGGTTGCGGATGAGAATGTCCTTCGGGTCAATCTTGTGGGTAAGCGTCACGTCCTTCGCACCGGCTTTGTCGGCAAACAGGCTTATGGTGACGTAGGCGGAGTCGGACGGCATAGGGAGAAGAAACACGTTTTCAAACGATCGGCGCGTCTGCGTGGCTTCTTCTGTAGTGAGCCATTCCTGAAAAAGCGTGGAGAACGTTTGGCGGTAGAGCACGCTATGGGTGCGAGCATCGCAGAGCCTTATTTCGCCGTTTCCGCGAAGAGGTACGCTGTCTGTGTGTACTGTTCTGCCCGCCCAACCGCTGAAACTGCTCAGTTCGCTTACGGCGATTTCTTGCTTTTGTGCATTGCCAGCAAATTGGTAGTCAATGCGGAGTGTACGTTGGGGTGCGGACGCAGTTTGGGCTGAGCTGCAAAGGCTCGCAAAGGAGCATATGATAAAGGCTATGATGGCTTTTGCTTTCATTGAGAGAATAAATCTGTTGGGAGGATGAAGTAGGGATTTGCCGAGAAGAATTTACCGTGTAAGGTACAGACTCTGAAGAAGGGAAATCCTTTGCTTCCAAATGGATAGCAGCGGTTTGTTGTCGCTATGATGCAAAGTTAAGCATTTTTGTGAAATACATTCTCTCAATGCTTTGTTACTTCTCTGCAGAAGTGTGTTTTTGACGTGTTGCTGTCCGTGTTTCCAATCTTTTTTGAATTAACTTTGCAACACCATAAATTTAAGAACATGCACAAAAGAATACTTATAGCCGACAGTGGCAGTACAAAAACGGATTGGTTGATTCTTGAAACCGGCTGTGCCCCCATAGCGAAAAAGACATTAGGCTTGAATCCCTATGTAATGTCTTCAGACGAAATAGTACGTGAAGTGAATGGTGCTTTTTCCAATAATGCAACATTCGATGAAGTCCATTTCTATGGTGCCGGTTGCCGTGGCAATCAAGTGGCAGTAATGGCCGATGCTTTAGGGCGTGCGCTAAAATTGGCGTCGCCAGCAAATGTCCATTCCGATATGCTTGGTGCAGCACGTGCCGTAAGCGGAAATGACGATTCTATAGTATGTATTCTCGGCACGGGGAGCAATAGCTGCTTGTACAAAAGCGGTGAAATCGTAGCCAACGTTTCACCCCTTGGCTTCATACTTGGCGATGAAGGCAGCGGTGCCGTACTTGGAAAAAGATTGTTGGGCGATGTGTTCAAACGTCAGTTGCCCGAGCCTTTAATAGAAGCTTTTCAGAAGGAATACGGGCTGACGATTGATGAAGCGGTCCGTCGTGTCTACAAAGAACCACTTCCCAATCGTTTCCTCGCTTCGTTTGTTCCTTTCCTCGCAGCCCATATGTCCGAACCTTCAGTTACGCGACTTTTGAAGGAAGAATTCACGCGCTTCGTTCATCGTAACCTCATGGCGTATGGTAGTCCCCATTTGCCCGTTTGCTTTGTGGGAGGAGTGGCCTATTGCTTCCAGAATTTACTTGCGCAAGTGGTGAATGCTCAAGGGCTGAAAATGGGACAAGTGATTAAAGCTCCGATGGACGGACTCTCCCGCTATCATGCTTTGACGTAAGCAGTTTGTTATTCATCGCTCACCGAAAGTGGCTTCCCTTCTTGTGAGAGATAAAACACGATGACTTCAACCGTATCGTTGCCTCTGTTCTCACCGTGATGTACGGTGCCGACAGTTTCAACCACGGCTCCTCCCGTTTGTATCGTGATTTCTTTTTTATCGGATTCGCGGACGAGTGTGAGCGCTCCTTTGTTGACTACGCCGTACGACATCACGTCATGATGATGCTTTGGCAAAGAACAATGGGGTGGAACCACAACTTTCAGTACGCGTAGCTCGGGCTTGCCTTGTAGATAGTCGGGAAGTTCAGCGCCGTCCCAACTTTGTGAAGTCTTGAGCAGTTCTACGCTTTTTACCTTTCCACCCTGATCTTCCTCTGCATTGGCTTTGGTGCAAGATGAAAGCAAAGGTGCTGCCAATGTTAAGGCGGCAGCGAGCATAAGTGTCGTTTTACGATATGCCATATCTTGTAAATTAGAATTTCGGATTTACAAATTGCATAGCTTTGTAACTACGTAATATGTAAATCCGAAAAATAGTTTTGTATTTGTGGGAAGCGCGCCTTGTGCAGGTTTACTTCGTTTCTTCTGCTGTAGCCTTCGCTGTTGCAGTCTTCTTTACTACAGTTTTCTTAGCGGGGGCTTTCTTTGCGGCTGAGGCTGTTGCTTTCTTTGCGGCTGCAGGTGTTTTCTTTTTAGTTGCTGCAGGCTTTTGGGGCGCAACTTTTGGCTCTTCTGGAGCGGGCGTATCCACTACTTCAGTTTTAGCTTCTTCTGTCGTAGCTTCTACTTGCGGGCCTTCTTGCTTTTCGAACTGGGCGAGCATATTCTGCAATTTGCTGATTTCCTTGTTTTTCAATTCCAGTTCATCGCCTTGGTTCTTGATGGTCGTAAGCAACGAATTGAGTTCTTCGTTGTCGATGTCGAGCGGGTAACGGTCGTTAACGCGAGTGATGAAATCGCCCAAGATGTTCATGTAGTTCGTGAACGCATCGTAGGGGGAGTCGTAGATGCCGCGGTATCCACCGTAACTGTTCGCCTTCGTGCTCATGAAGCGGAGGTTGTTGGAAGCCTGGAGGTAGTCGAAGTCTTGCATGAGGCGCTTGTCGCGGCAGATGCGTACGCGGTCGGCCACGCTGTAGAGCTTCTCAATGGCTTCGCGTTGCATGCAGTTTCCGAGCCAGGGTGAGAGGTCTCTTTCTTCGTCGACCCAAGAGGTGGGGTAGCTGACAATGAGATCGCCGGCGGACTTTACCTTAGCGCAGATTTCAGAAGGAGTGCTGAAGGTGATGCCGCGCTGCTTGAACTGAGCGGGGAGCGCTTTCATGAACTCAAGGATGTTCGATGAAAGCGGTTGGAAAATGCCCAAAGCGCAGAGTTCCATAAAGATGTTGATTACCTGTTCTTCTTCCGGCAAACGGGCTATCCAATCGGCATAAGTGTCGGCAAAGAGGGGGTATTCGCTCCATGAGGAGTCGTTAAAGCGGTATGAGATGTCCTCTGAGAGCGAGTAGTCGCGGAGAAGGAGCTTGAGGTTCGGGTTGTAGCTGCAGTTGTAGACGAAGTGGGGACTCTTCCATCCGAGCACATTCTTGGCACCTTCGGCAAGCATACCCTTGAAGCCCATGTCGGCAACAAGTTCGCCAATTTGGTCGGAGTAGATAAGGCAGGAGTTGCGGAAGATGGTAGGCGTCTGTCCGAAGAGCGACTTTACCTTCTTGCAAAGACGCTCCACTTCGTTGCGGAACCATTCCTCGTTTTTCAAGCTGGAGAAACCGTGGGAGTAAGTTTCTGCGAGGAATTCTACGCAACCCGTTTCGTTGAGTTCGCTGAGTAGTTCTATGACGCGTGGTGCGTGTTGTTCAAGCAGTTCAATGGAGCAACCAGAAAGGGAAATGGCGCACTTGAAATAGCCGGGATTGGCCTTAGCCATTTCTATGAGGGCTTCGAGAGCAGGAATGTAGGAGCGTTCAGCCGTTTCAGTGATGGAACGGGAGTTTTCGTACTCGTCGTAGTAGTAGTGGTCCGTGCCGATGTCGAAGAAGCGGTAGCGCTTCAGGTGGATATTCTGGTGTATTTCGAAATAGAGACAAACTGTTTTCATGATTCGATTCTTATGTGTGAGGGGGTGATGGTTTTGCTTAATGTAGCAGGGAGTTGTAGATATCGTAAATGCGTTTGCCTACTTTTTCCCAAGTTATTTGGTCCACTTCCTTCTTACCTTCTTCTTTGAGGTAGGTGTGGAGTGAGGGGTTGGTGCAGAGCGAATACATAGCGTCGGACATGGCGTTGATGTCCCAATAGTCCGTCTTGATGCACTTGTCCAAGATTTCGGCGCATCCGCTTTGTTTGCTGATGATGGACGGTACTCCGCATTGCATGGCTTCAAGGGGTGAGATACCGAACGGCTCGCTGACGGAAGGCATGACGTAGACGTCACTGTCGGCCAAAGCTTCGTACACCTGCTTGCCTTTCATGAAGCCGGGGAAGTGGAAACGGTCGGCAATGCCGCGTTGTGCCACCATTTCTATCATGGCGTTCATCATATCGCCAGAACCTGCCATGCAGAAGCGAATGTTGCGTGTGCGCTGAAGCACTTGTGAGGCAGCTTCCACAAAATATTCCGGACCTTTCTGCATGGTGATGCGTCCGAGGAAAGTCACTACTTTCTCTTTGCGGTCCTTGTGGCTTTCGCGTCGTTCGTGTACCATCTGCAGTATGCTGTCGGATAGAGGATATACTGCGTTGTGCATGGTCACGACTTTTGCCGGGTCCTGATGGTAGTGGTTGATTACCGTTTGGCGGGTAAGTTCGCTGACACACATGATGCAGTCTGCGTGGTCCATGCCATCTTTCTCTATGCCATAGACCGTAGGATTCACGTTGCCGCGTGAGCGGTCGAAATCTGTGGCATGAACGTGGATGACAAGCGGTTTGCCGCTTACGTTCTTTGCATGTATGCCGGCAGGGTAGGTGAGCCAGTCGTGGGCATGGATAATGTCGTACTCTTGCTGGCGGGCTATGACACCGGCCACGATGGAGTAGTTGTTAATTTCGTCTTGAAGGTTATCGGGGTAACGACCGGAAAATTCAATGCAGCCGAGGTCGTCGGTCAAGCGGTAGTTGAAGTCGGCATAGATGTGGTCGCGCAGGTCGTAGTAGAGCTGCGGGTCCATCTTGTTGCCAATGCGGCTTTTGACATAATCGTAGTTTACGTCGCGCCAGACAATCGGCGTTTCGCTCATGCCGATGATGTTCATGAAGCTTTTGTCCTCATCGCCCCATGGGCGCGGAAGGCAGAAGGTAATGTGCATGTTGGGCTGAAGGGAGAGCCCTTTGGTGATGCCGTAACTTGCTGTGCCGAGACCACCGAGAATATGCGGAGGAAATTCCCATCCGAACATTAGTACTTTCATAGTGCGGTATTTCTTTTCGTTCCTTTAGAAACTCTTTGCTGAGGCTGTAGTGCGGACCTTGTTCATAAGGCTTGTCATATATATAATAATAATGAGTGTGCTACAGGTTAGCGTGGAGCGTTTGAAGAACTATAGGTCGGGAGTTTTTACTCCATTGAATTGTTGTATTTCTCGAGTTGTCGCAGAGCACGCAGGATGCCGCTGACGTTCATGGCAAAAGATATGGCACCTCGTCCGCTGAATGGCGGGTTTCCATCGAAGAGTTCGGGAATGGTTCCCACACAGTGGTAGAAGAGTTCTTCTTCGAAGCCGATGAGTTGGCGCTCAATGTAGTTTACGCCGCTCATGCGGTATACGCGAAGATATGCTTCAAGATAGAAACCGGTGAGCCAGGGCCAAGCTGTGCCTTGATGGTAGGCAATGTCGCGCTGCGACTGAGGTCCGATATACATGGGATTGTAACCTCCGCTCTTTGGCGAAAGCGAACGGATGCCTTTGGGAGTGAGGAGTTCACGTGTGCAGATGTCGAGCACGCCCTTCCGTTCCTTCATGTCGAGCGGTGAGAAATCGAGGGCAATGGCGAAAATTTGGTTGGGGCGTACGCTCCAATCCATCATTTGTCCGTCAACGTAGTCGAGCAGGTAGCCATATTCGTTGAGGAACGTAGGCTTGAACGAGGCTTTGAATTTCTCAGACTCTATGGCAGCCTGGTGGGCGAGCGCTTCGTTGTCTGCGCCTTCGTTTTCGGAAAGGATTTGTTCAAAGAATTTGAGTGCATTGTACCACAATGCGTTGAACTCTACAATGTAGCCAGAGCGGGGAATGACGGGGCGTCCGTTGCTTTGCGAGTTCATCCAAGTGATGGCATGGTCGCGTCCGTTGGCATAGACGAGTCCGTTCTCGTGAACGAAAAGGTTGGGGTGCTTTCCTTCAAGTATGTAGTTCATCACGTCCTTGAGCAGGTCACCATATTTTTCGTAACACTGCGTGCGTGAGGTGTATTTAGCATATTGTTGCAGGCACCAAGTGAGCCAAAGCAACGTGTCGGGTTGCTCTATTTCGTAGATGCCTACAGAGATAGGCTCTTTACGGATGAAATTATAAATTGCTTTTTGTGCCGTTGCCATGTAGGTCTCGAAACGTTCGGTTTCGCCTATGGCAAGGGTAAGTCCGGGCATAGAAATGAACGTGTCTCTAGCACGGGGCTTGAACCAAGGGTAGCCGGCAAGGATATACGACTCTCCGTCGCGGCTTACTCTGAACTGGTGCGCAGCATTTACAAGACAGTGGTAGAACGTGTCGCGGTGGTCAAGGCTTTCAATCTCTTTTTTCATGTGTGCCTCTATCTCTTGAGGCTTCATAGGTTCAATGCCAGCGCTGAACACGATGGACTCACCTTTCTTGATGTCCATCTCAAAGTAGCCTGGCACGAGCAAGTCCTCTGAGGCGTAGTATCCGCGTTCGCTTTCCTTGGGATATTCCAAACCGCGGTACCAGTCGGGGCAGTAGCACCATTGCGCTTCTTTGCTCGTTTGCATGAAGAGGTCGGGGTAGCCTTGGTAGAGGCACATGCGTATGCCGTTTTCCACGTTGTCGTAGCTGCGGTTAGCCACGCCGTTTTCGTGCGTCCACTGACGGACGCTGCGGAAAGCCAAGAAGGGACGCAGGCGGAGTGTAGTTTCGGAATGTGCTTCAAGGAGCGTGTAGCGAATGTAGAGGCGGTGGATGGAAGTGTCGAAAGCCAGTTCCTTTTTAAGAATTACGCCTCCCACGCGGTAGGTCCACGTTGGCACTTGTTCCCACTCGAAGCTTGTTATGTATTTGTGTCCTTTAGGACTGTAGTTCTCGCCTTGGTATTTGTGGAGGCCGAGGTTGAACTCTGCACCATGTTGTATGACGGTTTCGTCGAGTGAGGAGAGAAGGACGTGGTTTTCGTCGTCAATTTCGGGTACGGGGATGACAAGGAGTCCGTCGTATTTACGGATGTTGCAGCCCACCAGCGTGGTGGAGCAATAGGCTCCGCTGCGGTTGGTGATGAGCATTTCTTTGTACAGGGAGTCCTGTAAGTTGGTCATCTGCGCCTTGTCAAATCTTAAGTAGCACATGGTAAGATGGTTGATTATAAGGTCTTTTGGATGCCTTGTTGTTAGTCTTTAAAGGAAGCCGTGTGTTGAGTGTTTCTATTGCTCTCATGCCGCACTCGCTTAATGGATAAGTGAGCTTATGACCACACGTAGCTTATTTGCTCTCAAAAGTATAAAAAATTCGGGAGTGCAAAAAGAACAAGAAAAAAAATGTTTCATTTTTGTGGTCGGGCAGAGCGAAAGTATGTTTTTTAGCAATGTGGTTTGGGGCAATCTCGCGTTTTTTATACATTTGCAAGAATAAAGGACGAAGCAAAAAGGTATAGCCTTTTTCTCTGATTTTAACCTTGAGCTTTTTGTCCGTCATCACCCAAATCTGAAACTTGAACATCGAGATTGTAAATATAGAAAATGTATAGAGGAATTTGTTTCCTTTGAATCTACCGATCTTTGAATAAAACCATGACTAAGTTAGACAAATACGATAAGGCTTCGGTTTGCGAAGCGATGAATGAATTGTGGTCGTTGCTTACGGAAGAAGAGCAAACCTTGTTTCTTACTCATATGTCGGTCTATCGTTACCGCCGCAATGAGATGATTTACCATGAGGGCGAAAGTCCGGATTACTTGTTGTGCTTGCTTTCTGGTAAGGTGAAAATCTACCGTGACGGCTATGGTGGTCGTTCTATCATAAATCGTGTGCTTCGTCCGGTGCAGTACTTTGGCTACCGTGCCTCTATGGCAGGAGAACCCTATGTGACTGCTGCAGCCGCTTTTGAGGACAGCATGGTGGCATGGGTGCCGATGAACGTGGTTTATCGTGCCATGTCGACCAACAACCAACTTTGTGCCTTTTTTATCCGCGCTTTGTCCATTGACTTGGGTTTGGCTGACAAACGTATGGTAAGTCTCACGCAGAAACATGTGCGTGCACGCTTGGCTGAGACATTGCTTACACTTTGTGATATTTATGGTTTTGCCGAGGACGGCGAAACGCTCAATTCGCTGATTACTCGCGAGAATATGGCCAGTTTTTCAAACATGACTACCAGCAATGCCATTCGCACGCTGATGAGTTTTGCAAAGGAAGGGCTTGTTGCCGTTGATGGGCGCAAGATTCGTCTGCTCGACGTGGATAAACTGACCATGGTTTCGGAGCAAGGCTGACGAAACCTTCATATAAGGGTGGTTCTATTAATTACCACCGAATTATATGTAAAACCGCCCATGTGTCGTTTTGTCATCTTTCGGGCTCTTTTTTGCCCCTTTTGCTTGTTCGCTCAGTCGCATAGCCCGCTATGCTCCTTTGCTCACAAACAAAATGGACAAAAAATAGCGCCGAAATCTGACAAAGCTAATTAATAGAACCACCCATAAAAGAAGTTCCGCAGTTTGTCATATTATAAAACTGCGGAACTTCTTTTGTCTTGCAAAGTAATCTCGTCAACGGATAACATACAGCTTCTTTTTTCCGTTGAAAATCAACTTGATGGGATTTGTTTTGCTGACGGCAAACGCATCCAGTTCTGCTTCAGCAGTGGCGCGTGTTAAGCCCGTTATCTTGCTATATTTGGAAATGCTGAGCGTTTTGTTATTCCTCAAATATGTCAATGCCATGTTTAGTCGGTCATTCTTGTTCAGTCGGTTGCTTACATGTGAAATGACTATGGGGCGTGCAACCACTGATACAATGGCGGGGCGATAGTGGCTATGGTGACGTGCGGGATGTCTGCGCTGTGCTGCAAAGCTAGTTGTGCTCATCAATGCCATTATGCTGATGAGTAATGCTGTTTTGAAAATCTTCATAGGTTTCATAATCTCGTGTTTTTGAATGAACGTTACAATTATATGACCCTATGAAAATAGAAAAGTAAAAACGCCTCTATTTATAGTTCAGCATGTTTTGCCTATGGTATGATGAAGTCTATGGCTTCGGGGTGGATGGTTATTTCCAAAGATGTCGATTTTGTATGAATCATGCGTCCGTCTATGCTTAGGGGGGCATGGGACACGTTGTTGATTTGAAGACGGGGCGTGCGCCAAACCTCTATAGCTTTGTGGCTGAGGAACCGTCCAGAAAACAAGAGCCACAGTCCGTGTATGATTTGCGCGGCTTTCGGGTTGCGGACAAGTGTGACGTCGAACATGCCGTTGTAAGGTACGGCGCTTGGGGTTTGACCGTATCCTCTTGCTGACCCGATGCAAAGGGTAAACGCTCTGCGGCGCGTTGTTACTCCATCCACGTGCAGCTCAATGGTGTATTTCATTTTGTGAAACAGAAGGAGGAGGGCTGAGAATGCGTATGACAACGCGTTGATGGAAAACAAACTTCGTGTTTTTCGTCGCAGATTGGTGATGGAAGCGCCCACGCCTAAGTTTATGCAGTTGAGAAAGAAGTAGTTTTCGTCAACAGTTTCCTTTTCTTCTTTATCTCTTTTAGATAAAGGAGAAAGCATAGTTTTTCCCTTGGAGAGTATGCCTTCCTGCTGTTGGGGGAAGGACGTAGGATGTATGGTGAGTTGTCCGATGTCTACTTTGCGGGTATGGTGACGTTGCAAGATGGCAATCGTCTGCTTGTAATTGTCGGGGTCGAGTTCCCAGTATTTTGCAAAGTCGTTTCCGAATCCGTTGGGGATTACTCCAAGCGTGGGCAGATGGCATCCCGTTTCGGCAGCGGCTTGAATGATGCCACATAGCGCATGCGATAGGGCCGAATCGCCGCCGACTACGATGATTGTGGTATATCCCGTGCGGGTATACATGGCCGCCAAACGTTCCACGGAGCCGGGAGCTTCGCTTTGTACGTAGTCGAACTTTACGCCTTCGTTGTGGAGGTGTTCGCTGATTTTTTTCCAACGTTTGCGGTTGCTTGCGCTTCCTTCTTTCGGGCAGTAAATGATGCCCCATGGTTTTGTTGCCATTGTGCTGTTCCTTTGTTCAGACTTCTTCGGGATTGAATTTTGCGACATCTTCTGCTTTCATCCAGTGTATCTCGATGCCTCTCCGCTCCATGCCGCGGAACCATGTCATTTGTCGTTTGGCAAATTGGTGGATGGCTATTTCGAGCTGGCGGACCATCTCTTCGTAAGAGAGTTGCCCTGTGGCATGAAGAGTGAGGTATTTATATTCCAGTCCGTAATAAATGAGGTCTTCGGGCGCGATGCCTTCCTTGAGCAGTGCCTTCACTTCGTTGAGCATACCTTCCTTTAGTCTTTCGTGCAGACGGCGGGTGATGCGCTCTCGGCGTGTTTCGCGATCTACGTCAATGCCAATCGTGTAGGACGAGATTGGTGGAAAAGGACGGTCTTCAAGAGGTTCTGTCTGGTAGTGATGGGCTATTTCTATGGCTCTGATGGCACGTTGCGGGGAGTCGACGTCGGTCTTGTTGTGAAGGGTCTTGTAGGTCGAGAGTATCTGTGTAAGTTCTTCAAGGCTTTTACCTTGAAGGCTTTTCCGAAGTTCGGGATTTTGGGGGACGGGGGAGAGACGGTAGCTTTTGAGGATGCTTTCAAGGTAAAGTCCTGTGCCTCCACAAAGAATTACCCGGTGCCCTCTAGAGCGTATGTCGTTGTAGGCTGTGAGAAAGTCGCGTTGGTATTGGAATAGGTCATATTTAGTTCCCGGTTCGGCAATGTCAATGAGATGGCATGCCACGGTTGTGCCTCCCTCGGTATAGTCCGTGAGGTCTTTCCCTGTGCCGATGTCCATACGGCGGTACACTTGTCTGCTGTCGGCGCTGATGATTTCGGCGCCGATTCGGCGTGCAAGGCTTACGGCCACACGGGTTTTTCCGCTGGCAGTAGGTCCAAGTATGGTGATGATGTCGGTTTGCATGGTCATCGGTTTTTGTTTTGTCTTGTTGGGGTAAGGATGGAATGGCGAACGCGGTTTCTGTGCGCTGTTGGGGATTTGCGTATTGGCGCGTTGGCTCTATAAGTTGCAAAGGTAATAAAAAAATACCGCTGCAACACGCATGTGTGCGTTGCAGCGGTAAGTGTAGTGTGTGGTTAAAGATATGGACTAAACGATTAGCCGTTTACCTTAGCCATGTGAGCGATGAGTTCGAGCACCTTGTTAGAGTAGCCGATTTCGTTGTCGTACCAAGAAACAACCTTAACGAAGGTGTCGGTAAGAGCGATACCAGCCTTAGCGTCGAAGATAGAGGTGCGGGTGTCACCGAGGAAGTCGCTAGAAACGACTGCGTCTTCAGTGTAGCCGAGCACGCCAGCGAGTTCACCTTCGGAAGCTTCCTTCATAGCTGCGCAGATTTCTGCGTAGGTAGCGGGCTTAGCGAGGTTTACGGTGAGGTCAACAACAGATACGTCGAGAGTGGGGACACGCATAGACATACCGGTGAGCTTGCCGTTGAGTTCGGGGATAACCTTACCTACAGCCTTGGCAGCGCCAGTGGAAGAGGGGATGATGTTGCCGCTGGCAGCACGTCCGCCGCGCCAGTCCTTAAGAGAGGGACCGTCTACGGTCTTCTGAGTAGCGGTAGTAGAGTGAACGGTGGTCATGAGACCGTCGGTGATGCCGAACTTGTCGTTGAGGACCTTAGCGATGGGGGCGAGGCAGTTGGTGGTGCAGGAAGCGTTAGAAACGAACTGAGTACCCTTAACGTACTTGTCGAAGTTTACGCCGCAAACGAACATGGGGGTGTCGTCCTTTGAGGGAGCGGACATAACCACGTACTTGGCACCAGCTTCGATGTGAGCCTGAGCCTTCTCCTTAGTGAGGAAGAGACCGGTTGATTCAACTACGTATTCTGCGCCAACAGCGTCCCACTTGAGGTCAGCCGGGTTACGTTCAGCGGTTACACGGATGTGGTTGCCGTTTACGATGAGCTCGCTCTTTTCAACGTCAGCTTCGATTGTGCCTTCGAAGTGGCCGTGCATCGTGTCGTACTTGAGCATGTATGCCAAGTAATCTACGGGGCAGAGGTCGTTGATACCTACAATCTGGATGTCGCTGCGAGTCTGAGCAGCACGGAAAACGAAACGGCCGATACGACCGAAACCGTTGATACCTACTTTGATCATGATTTTAAAGTTATGAATTAACTGTTAGAGGTTTGTATTCGTGTTGATTATCTCGGATGTGGTCCAAGGCTGAACTTTTTAGGTGCTTAGCCTGTAAGTTCTTCCCTTTTTCCACCGCAAAAATACAAATTCCTTTTTATTTTTGCACCAGGTTTAATTATTAATTTTTTGAAAATGAAGAATTCCAAGTTTCTCCAGGAGTTTAAGGCATTTGCAGTGAAGGGTAATGCCATTGATATGGCCGTCGGTGTGATTATCGGTGCGGCTTTTGGTAAGATAGTGTCGTCTATTGTGGACGACATCATTATGCCTCCTATCGGTTGGCTGATTGGTGGCATCGATTTCAAGGATTTGAAGTATGTGCTCCCAGTCAATCCGCTCGACGAAGGTGCCGAGCCCGTGGCCATAGCTTACGGTAATTTTCTTCAGACGTGTCTTGATTTCATTATCATCGCTTTCTGCGTGTTTATGCTTGTACGCTTGTTGACGAAGCTTTCGCGCACGAAAGAAAAGGAGTCTGAAGCTCCCACAACTCCTCCCGAACCTTCAGAAGAAGTGAAACTTTTGCGCGAAATTCGTGACTCACTAAAGAAATAACAGTGCTTCCTTTTTTAGGAAGCCACTATCGCTAAATATGGTCTTATGCGCGCGTGCGCGTATACACCTAAGTTTGTGCAAACTACCTTCATCCTTCAGCCGTCTTTGCTGAAAGACGTAATTCGTTTAAATCCTATGGGCTTCGTCGGTGACGAATTTTTCTGCTCGAATGACGAATTTTTCGTGGGCTGAAGGCTGAAGGTAGTTTGCACAAACTTCTGTGTATGCGCGTGCGCGTGCGTGTATGTCTAAGGACGTTGTGTCTTCTGTGTGTAGGTACTACCATTGTTAATGTGGTATGAAGAATTCTTCCAACAGCCGGACGATGTCGCAATGTGAAGAAAACGTAACAACTCCAAGGCAGCTCAATGTGTTGAGATGCCTTGGAATTTTTACGGGATGCCTTGGAGTTTTTACGGCGTGCCTTGGAGTTTTTACGGCGTGCCTTATAGTTTTCCATTTGCTGATGGAAGCGACGTCTTTCAAAGCGGGGTTATTGAGATTTGAATGTGTTGCCCTCCATACGCTAACGCATTCAAGGCACCGTCTATTTCTAAATCCGAAACTTCATTTACGTAGAACTGCACTTCTCAGAAGAAAAACCTCCGGCTTTTCTTTACGCTTCACTCGTCATGCACTAACTTTGCACCTATAAACCGTTACGTATCTTTCCGTATGCAACAGAAAATCATTATTCTCGATTTCGGTTCGCAAACTACGCAGCTCATTGGCCGCCGTTTGCGCGAACTCGACACGTTTTGTGAAATTCTTCCTTACAACAAGTTTCCGCACGACGATCCGTCTGTTATTGGCGTCATTCTTTCCGGTTCGCCTTACAGCGTTTACGATCCGGAAGCCTTTAAGGTAGACTTGAGTGCCATTCGCGGCAAGTATCCTATTCTTGGCATCTGCTATGGCGCCCAGTATATGGCGCAGCTCTATGGCGGCAAGGTTGAACCGGCCGGCAGTCGTGAGTATGGACGTGCCAATCTTGAACATTTCGACACGGCCAATCCCTTGTTCCATGGTTTCGAAGCCAACTCACAGGTTTGGATGAGCCACGGCGATACCATTACAGCAATACCCGAAGGCTTCCATTGCATTGCGTCAACGTCGAAAGTGAAATATGCAGCTTATCAGGCCGACAATGAACCGCTTTGGGGTGTTCAGTTCCATCCTGAAGTGTTCCATTCTCTGCAGGGAACGCAATTGCTGCGCAACTTTGTAGTGGACATTTGCGGAAGCCGTCAGGATTGGAGTCCGGCATCGTTTGTAGATACCACGGTTGGAGAACTCAAAGCGCAGTTGGGCGACGACAAGGTAATCCTTGGTCTTTCCGGTGGTGTGGACAGTTCGGTGGCAGCCGTACTTCTTCACCGTGCCATTGGCGACCGCCTCACGTGTATCTTTGTAGACCACGGCATGCTTCGCAAGAACGAGTTTACCGACGTGATGAACGACTATAAGTGTCTTGGTCTCAACGTTATTGGCGTAGATGCTAGCGAAAAGTTCTTTACGGACCTTAAGGGTGTGACCGATCCCGAGCAGAAGCGTAAGATAATTGGTCGCGACTTCGTGGAAGTTTTCAATGCCGAAGCAAAGAAGCAAACTGGTGCCAAGTGGCTTGCACAAGGCACCATCTATCCCGACCGCATCGAAAGCCTCAACATCACGGGTAAGGTCATTAAGAGCCACCACAATGTTGGCGGTCTTCCTAAGGAAATGAATCTTCAGCTTTGTGAGCCTTTGAAATGGTTGTTCAAGGATGAGGTGCGCCGTGTGGGCCGTTCTTTGGGTATGCCCGAGCATCTTATTACGCGTCATCCCTTCCCCGGACCTGGTCTTGCAGTCCGCATCCTTGGCGACATCACTCCCGAGAAGGTGCGCATCCTTCAGGACGCAGACGACATCTACATTCGCGGCTTGCGCAATTATAAGGTGAAACTTTCTGGCGAAGAAGCACGCCGTGTGTTGGCTGCCGGTGTGCCTGCCGATATGAAAAACGGTGAGATAGAAGTAAGTCTTTACGACCAGATTTGGCAAGCCGGCACGGTGCTGCTTTCTACAGTACGCAGTGTGGGTGTGATGGGTGATGAACGTACTTACGAACATCCCGTTGCATTGCGTGCCGTGACGAGTACGGACGCCATGACGGCGGACTGGGCTCATCTTCCCTACGACTTTATGGCTAAGGTGTCCAACGATATCATTAATCACGTCAAGGGAGTTAACCGCGTTTGCTACGACATCTCCTCAAAACCGCCTTCAACAATAGAATGGGAGTAACGCTTCTGGCGCCCATTGTTAAATATTAAAAGCTCCTCAAGGGATTTGCTTTTGGGCAAATCTTTTGAGGAGCTTTTGTTTGTGCGTATAAGTTACTCAAGTTTCGGATTTAGGTTTTGCGTTGAAATCTGAGCGGAAATCGTGCTGTAGGCACGACACGTAAATAGCCCACGGTGTCAACCGTGGGTAACGTAGAGCGCGGAAATGCTGGGCTGTAGGCTCAGCACCACCAATGGCGAATTATCGACATTTC